>CANHGW010000001.1 GCA_947460175.1 Bacteroidota bacterium
AGTTCCGATCATTGAACTTGTTGTGTTACAATCATGGTTTTTGTCTGTTCCTGCATCTACAGTTGGTAATGTAGTATTTACATTCACAACTACTGCATCCGTTGCTGTACATCCATTAGCACCTGTTACTGTTACTGTGTACGTTGTAGTTACTGATGGGCTTGCTGTTGGCATAGCATCTGTTGTTGAACTCAAAGCTGTTGAAGGGCTCCAGCTATAGGTATTTCCTACGATTGCTGTAGATCCGATCATTGAACTTGTTGTATTGCAATCATGGTTTTTGTCTGTCCCTGCATCTACAGTTGGTAATGTAGTATTTACATTTATGACTACTGCATCTGTTGCTGTACATCCGTTTGCACCTGTTACTGTTACTGTATAAGTTGTAGTAGCAGAAGGATTTGCTGTTGGTTGAGCGATTGTTGTTGAACTCAAACCAGTTGATGGACTCCAACTATATGTATTACCTACAATTGATGTCGAACCAATTGTTGTTAATGTTGTTGTACAATTTAAGTTTTTATCTACACCAGCATTTACTGTTGGTAACGTAGTGTTTACATTTACAACTACTACATCCGATGCTGTACATCCATTTGCACCTGTTACAGTTACTGTATAAGTTGTAGTAGCAGAAGGATTTGTTGTTGGTTGAGCGATTGTTGATGAACTCAAACCTGTTGATGGACTCCAACTGTATGAATTTCCAACAACACCCGTTGTTCCTATTGTTGTTGATGTTGTTGTACAGTTTAAGTTTTTATCTATGCCAGCATCTGCACCAGGTATTGTATTATTTACATTTACTATTACTGCATCTGTTGAAGTACATCCACATGCATTTGTGATTGTAACTGTATAAGTAGTTGTAACTGAAGGATTTGCTGTTGGTTGAGCTATTGAAGTAGAACTCAATCCAGTTGAAGGACTCCAACTGTAAGTATTACCAGCAATAGATGTTGAGCCTATTGTAGTTGATGTCGTAGTACAATTTAGATTTTTATCAACTCCAGCATTCGCTGTTGGCAATGGACATACTTCTTTTTTAATCCAATCTGACTCACCTACATAACTTGCACAACCAGCACGACGAGCACATCTACGATACCAAGTAGATTGTGTTATAACACCTGGATCATAAGACGATGCATTTGCACCAGCAATAACTGTATAATTAACACCAGCATCTGTAGAAACTAGCCAAACATATTCTAACGTTCCTGTTCCACCTGATGGCAAAGTGATATTCGTAATATTAGCTGGATTAAAACTTGAACCACAAAAAGTTTCATTAGATCCAATTGTACCACCATTTGTTACATTACTACAACAATTTGTCACTTCTTTTTTTACCCAATTAGATTCGCCTACATAATCAGTGCAGCCTGAACGTCTTGCACAACGTCTATACCATGTAGTTTGATTTATTACACCTGGATCAAAAGATGATGCATTTGCTCCAGAAATTACAGTATTTGTACTTCCACCATCATACGATTGTAACCATACATATTCGAGAGTACCTGTTCCACCAGTTGGTAAAGATATGTTTTGAATTAAAGCCGGATCAAATGAAGTACCACAAAAAGTTTCATCGTTACCTATAGAACCTGCATTTGTTACATTATTACATGCACAAGCAGTGCCTGAGACTGCTATAAAATGATTTACAGAAGATGTCCAAGTATTCCCACTAGGCATAGTACATGGGTTTGCGCCATCTGAAATCAAACAACGAATTTCCAAGCCTTGCAAACTATTATTAGGGTTTGTAAATACAATCGGACCTGGGTACATTGTTGCAGTATATGTTGCACCTGAAACATTGTAGGTATTACCATTTATGGTGTTATTACCATTTACTATGCATATCCATGTTGCGCCACTTTTGTACTGCCAAGCATAATTTGAATTGTTATTGACATACGATACATTTGGTTGAACACTATAATGAGGACCAGAATTACATGTTCCTGTGTATGAATCAACTGTATGTGCACTTGAGGAATTCCAAGCTGCCATGAGCATCATCATAAAAAACAATGTTTTGAAAAGTAGTTTTTTTCTCATTTTTGTTGATTTTTGTGGGTTAAAAGATAAAATTTTGTGATTTTCTATAATTTTAGTACTTTTATTTTCAAATTTATTTGTAAAATTTAAAGTTTGGCACGATTCTTTCATTACTTTTAGGTTATTAGTAGATTATAATTTAAGTAGTAGGCGAAAGTATATAAACTTTTGATTACTAGTTGCACTATTGGTGTTACACCAATTGTTATTTTTTTGTATTTATTATAAAAATCATCCTTAAACGCTTGATTTATAAATACTTAATGCCTTTTTTTAACCACTTTTTTTTTGTTTTTTTTTTGTTAATCGTATTAATATTACTTTTTTTCATAATTTATAAAGTTCTTTAAATAGGCGATTTCTATACTTTTAAACAAGTTGATTTCCTTAAGATTGCACTTTATTAGTTAATAAAAAATCTAAAAAATAATTTATTAAAAATTTCACCTATAAATACTTTACTGTATTAAATTTATTAGAGCAGATTTTTTACTTTATTTATTGTGTTGAATTAACTAAATATTGATTCTAACATTATGTAATATTTAGAGCATGTTTCTATTGAAATTTTAGGATTAACCTTAAAAACCTCCACTTGTTGAGAACAATAAAAAACGGATTCCACAGGTTGGAAAAATTTGAACAGATTTTCTACTTCGTCGAAAGAATATTGAGCTTATTATCCACTGCCAAAGGCAGAAATCAGTCCTAATATCTATGTGCGAATTATTCTAATCTATCTAAATCATTGTTCATTTATTTTAAGCATATAGGGGTTAAGCGGACATTATGGGTAATTGAAAATTAATTTTCATCCTTGACCCTTCAATAATTATTTCATCTAGCCTTGAACATTATCAAAACAGATTAAAGTCAATCTCCCATTTTTAAAACAAAAAGGCTACCTATTATGGTAGCCTCTTTTATAATAAACATTATCCAATTTATTTTTCTTCAACAATTTCTGCATCTTGTACATCATCAGTAGAAGCCGAAGGACCTTCAGAGCCTGACTCTTGAGTTCCACCTGCTTGCTGATCATTCATAGCTTTGTAAAGCTCCTCACTTGCAGCTTGCCATGCATTGTTTAACTCTTCGAGTGAAGAATCAATTGCAGCTAAGTCTTTAGCTGCATGAGCAGTTTTCAACTTAACCAACGCTTCTTCGATAACAGTTTTCTTATCAGCTGGTAATTTTTCGCCATAATCTTTCAATTGCTTTTCAGTATTGAAAATTTGACTGTCGGCCATATTTACTTTTTCGATCTCTTCTTTCAATTTGTTATCCGCTTCTTCGTTCATTTTAGCATCGTTTTTCATCTTTTCGATGTCTTCTTTGCTTAATCCACTGCCTGCTTCGATACGGATATTTTGTTTTTTACCTGTTCCTTTATCCATTGCACTCACTTGCAAGATTCCATTTGCATCAATGTCAAATGTTACTTCCACCTGTGGAACACCACGTGGTGCTGGCGGAATGCCATCTAAGATAAATCGACCTAAATTTTTGTTGTCTTTGGCCATTGGGCGCTCTCCTTGCAATACATTGATTTCAACACTTGGTTGGTTTTCAGCCGCAGTAGAGAACACTTCTGATTTTTTTGAAGGGATAGTCGTGTTGCTTTCGATCAATTTTGTAAACACACCACCAAGGGTTTCAATACCCAATGACAATGGTGTTACATCCAACAACAATACATCTTTCACTTCTCCTGTCAACACACCGCCTTGAATAGATGCACCAATTGCAACAACTTCATCAGGGTTTACACTTCTGTTTGGTTTTTTGCCAAAAAATTTCTCAACGACTTCTTGTATTTTAGGTATACGTGTGCTACCACCTACTAAGATTACTTCATCCAATTCAGCTGCAGTAATACCTGCATCTTTCAATGCTTTACGACATGGCTCCAAGGTTCTTTCTACCAAACTATCTACTAATTGTTCAAATTTTGCACGTGTCAATTTCTTCACCAAGTGTTTCGGTACATTATCAATGGCTGTGATGTACGGCAAATTGATTTCTGTTTCTGTAGCAGACGAAAGTTCAATCTTCGCTTTTTCAGAAGCTTCTTTCAAACGCTGCCAGCTCATAGGATCTTTTCTCAAATCCACATTTTCTTCCGCTTTAAATTCGTCAGCTAACCAGTCCATTACCATTTTATCAAAGTCATCACCACCTAAGTGAGTATCACCATTGGTAGATTTTACTTCAAATACTCCATCGCCTAATTCAAGCACGGATACGTCAAATGTACCACCACCCAAATCGAAAACTACGATTTTAGAATCTTGGTTCTTTTTGTCCAAACCATAAGCCAATGCAGCAGCAGTAGGCTCATTAATGATACGTTTTACAGTTAATCCTGCTATTTCGCCAGCTTCTTTGGTTGCTTGACGTTGCGCATCGTTAAAGTAAGCTGGAACTGTTATGACAGCTTCAGTTACTTCATGACCTAAGAAATCTTCAGCAGTTTTTTTCATTTTTTGCAACACCATAGCAGAAATTTCTTGTGGTGTATACAAACGACCATCAATGTCCACACGCGGTGTATTGTTGTCGCCTTTTACTATTTTATATGTACTTTGAGCTATTTCGCCACCAACTTCGTCAAATCGACGACCCATAAAGCGTTTGATACTCATGATTGTATTTACTGGATTTGTGATAGCCTGACGTTTTGCAGGATCACCAATTTTGCGTTCGCCATTTTTCAAAAAAGCGACCACGGAAGGGGTGGTGCGTTTCCCTTCATCATTTGCAATTACGACTGGTTCGTTACCTTCCATTACACTCACACACGAGTTGGTTGTACCAAGGTCAATTCCTATAATTTTTCCCATTTTAATTTGTTTTCTTTCTTATGGTCAAATCTTGTGCCACAGCGTTTTTTTACTCAAAACCGTGCAAGAGTGTCAGAATAGGGGAATTTTTGGCACAAAATCGTGACTTTTTAGCTAAAAAAACGCCGCTAGTTTCCTAGCGACGTTTCTAAAATTTAAAGTATTGTACTAAGCTTCCATATAACTCTCAATCGGCTCACAAGTACAAACTAGATTTCGATCTCCAGCAGTATTGTTCACACGACTTACTGTAGGCCAAAATTTGTTTGCTTTAACCCAAGGCAATGGAAATGCAGCTTGCTGACGTGTATATGGCATAGTCCACTCATCGGCTGTGATAACCCATTGTGTATGTGGTGCATGTTTTAAGATATTATTTTTCTCGTCTACTTGACCAGTTACTACCGCTTCTATTTCTTTACGAATATGTAATAAGGCATCACAAAAACGATCCAATTCGGCTTTGTCTTCACTTTCTGTAGGCTCTATCATCAACGTTCCTGCTACAGGGAATGACAATGTAGGTGCATGAAAACCAAAGTCCATCAATCGTTTAGCCACATCTTCAGCTTCTACATGCGCTGCTTTGAATGGACGTAAATCTACGATAAACTCATGAGCACATGTTCCATTTTTACCAGTGTACAAAATTTTATATTCACCTTCTAGACGGGATTTCATATAGTTTGCATTCAAAATAGCATATTCAGTCGCTTTTCGCATGCCAGATCCTCCCAACATTTTGATGTATGCATACGAAATCAATAGAATACTTGCACTACCATAAGGTGCTGCACTCACAGCATGTGTAGGTGTGTCGCCACCAACTGCATGTACGACGTGCGTAGGTAAGAATGGCGCTAATTGCGATTTAACACAGATTGGCCCCATGCCAGGTCCACCACCACCATGTGGTATTGCAAATGTTTTGTGCAAGTTTAAGTGACAAACATCGGCACCAATATTGCCCGGACTAGTCAATCCAACTTGTGCATTCATATTGGCACCATCCATATACACTTGTCCGCCGTTGGCGTGTATCAAGTCACAAATTTCAATAATTGTTTCTTCAAACACACCATGCGTAGAAGGGTAAGTCACCATCAAACCAGCTAGGTTTGCAGCATTGGCTTCTACTTTTGCTTTCATGTCATTGACATCGATATTGCCACGGTCATCGCATGCTACGATAACGATTTTAAAACCACACATTGCGGCACTAGCAGGGTTGGTACCATGCGCTGAAATCGGTATAATTATGACATTTCTATGATGATCGCCTCTACTTTCGTGGTAGGCTTTGATGACTAATAAGCCAGCATATTCGCCTTGCGCGCCTGAGTTGGGTTGCAAACTACAAGCATCAAAACCTGTCACAGCACATAAATCTTTTTCAAGTTCAGCTACCATTTCTTGGTACCCTTTCCATTGATGTTTAGGTGCAAACGGGTGCAAACTACCCCAATGCGGATCGCTCACAGGTATCATCTCAGAAGCTGCGTTTAACTTCATAGTACAGCTACCCAATGAAATCATAGAACGGTTTAATGCCAAATCTTTATCTTCCAATGATTTGAGGTAACGCATCATTTGACTTTCGCTGTGATGCGAATTGAAAACTGGATGAGTCAAATATTCCGAAGTACGTGTTGCAAAATCAGGAATATTCGTCAATGTATCGGCATATGAAATAGCACCCGCTCCTAATATTGAAGCAATCACATCGACATCTTCTGGTCGAGCAGTTTCGTCGAACGAAATACCAATATGACCAGTTCCGTATGCATACACATTGTAACCTGCTGTTTCAAGTGCTTTGATTGTAGTAGCTTCATCAGCAACTGCAATTTTTAATGTATCAAAATAATGATGATTTAAATTTTTATCACCCAAGGCATCCGCTAGGGCTTTAGTATAAATTGAAACGCGCTTAGCAATATCACTTATTCCTGTAGGACCATGATAAACGGCATACATCGCAGCAATATTTGATAATAATGCTTGTGCAGTACAAATATTAGACGTTGCTTTTTCGCGACGAATATGTTGCTCTCTTGTTTGTAACGCCATGCGCAAGCAACGGTTGCCTTGTGCATCCACACTTACACCAATTATACGACCAGGAATGACACGTTTGTATTCATCTTTGGTAGCAAAATAGGCTGCATGTGGTCCACCAAAGCCCATTGGAACACCAAATCGTTGTGAACTTCCAACTGCAATATCAGCGCCTAACTCGCCAGGCGAAGTCAACAATGCCAATGAAAGTAAGTCACAAGCCATTACAACACCTGCATTTAATGCATGAACTTGTTGGATAAATCCACGATAATCATTGATAGCACCTTCTGCATTCGGATATTGAATCAAAGCACCAAAATAGGTTTCGTCTAAAGTTGCAGTTTTATAATCGCCAAACACAAGTTCAACACCAACTGGAATTGCACGTGTTTTCAATACATCAACTGTTTGAGCAAACACCCCATTATCTACAAAAAAGCGATGTTTGTGATCGGCTCCTTTTGCACCATTCAACAAAGTCATTGCTTCAGCTGCTGCGGTAGCTTCATCCAACAAAGAAGCATTGGCGATAGGCAAACCTGTCAAATCGCAAATCATTGTTTGATAATTCAATAAACTTTCCAAACGGCCTTGAGCAATCTCTGCTTGATAAGGTGTGTATTGTGTGTACCATCCTGGATTTTCAAATAAATTACGTAGGATAACGCTTGGTGTTATGGTCCCATAATAGCCTTTTCCGATAAAATCTTTTTTCAATTCATTTTTTTTGCCCATCGCAGAAACCTTCAATAAATAATCAAATTCGCTGATAGGTTCGCTGACGTTCAATGCTGACTTCAAACGTATGTTTTCAGGAACAGTCTTTTCGATTAATTCATCCATAGACGACATCCCTATAGTTTGGAGCATTTCTGCAGTTTCCTGTTCATTAGGGCCAATATGTCGACCAATAAATTCGTGTTGTTGTTTTAAACGTAAATCCATCGTTTTGATTTTAGATTTTTTGAATTAAGAAATGCAAATTTACATTTCGAAAATCAAATCATACGATGTTTTTTATAGGTATTAACTATGATAAATATCAATAAATAGATTTGTGATTAATTCTATTTAAAGTTTATAAAAGCAAAAGGGCTCGCAATTCCTTTATAATCAATCAAATCCATCTTGAGTGATCCAAAAAGAATATCAGCTTTGGCTCGTATTGGTATATGATTTTTATCGTCGCTTAACCATACAACCATATCTTCTTCATGTTTGAATATTCGGCCTTTCTGCAGTACAGGCACAAATTTCAGACAACGTATTTTGCCCCAGTCGCACTTGATAGTTTCCTTTCCTTTAAATTTGATTTGTAAATTATACATTTCACCATCTACAATAGTGGGAACCGAAAATAATTGCCCCGGCTTTGCATTACTCAAATCCATAGTACGTGCTAAATAAAAACCCGACAACATATCCTGTGTGTTTTGCCATATATCTACCATTTTGTTATTCCCTACATTCACTTTATTCAGTTGATGATGAAAGATATAATCTTGCGAAATTTTATATCCACCTTCATCCACCCTACGTCCAAAAAACCATGGTAATAATGCTTCCTCATCTATAAAGGTTTCGTATCGGTCACGTATTTTGAAAAAGAAATCAAAACTGCCTTTTGATTGGCCAATTCCAACTACATGATATGTATTACGGTCTGAGAATTTTTTATTTTCTTCTTTGATTTCAATGGTTGCAATAGCAGCATCAATAAATCCGTAATGGATTCTATAGGTCAATTTTTCGCCTCGCTTGAAGGCTTGATTATTAATTGTGCGAAAAGCGGCCTTCCCATTCAATGCAAAAGATGTAAGAACAACAAGTAATAACAATTGATATTTCATGTGAGTATTCAAGTTTAATTCAAATATAGGGTATTAGACTCGTGCGAAATCTGTTCGTTGCAAGATTTACCATTTGTTAAGTTAATAATTTCTAATAGTTGAACTTTTAAATATTATAATTGAATTATCCTTAAAACATACTTTAGTAACGAACAATTGAACACAGATTTAAGGGGTTAGAAAGATTAGAACAGATCGTAAACTTCTTACAAAGGATATTGATTTCATTATCCAGTTCCAAAAGAAGAAATCAGACGTAAAAATCTCTGTGGGAATCGCACAAATCTTTCCAATCAGTGTTCATGTATTATAGGCATATAGGGTTTAATCGGTTAATATGGGTTATTCTTTAACTAAATAATAGACCTTATTTCTTTTTCAATTTCACTAAACCAAAATCTTTTTTGTAAGTAAGGTAAATAGAATAAGAATGTTCGAAGAATTGATTGATTAAATCGAAATAAGGTTCAAAACGTATATCTACATTAAAGTTTTCAAAGATTGTTTTTTGATAAAGCAATCTTACAAAAAGTAAACTTCGATTTCGTTCCAGTACATTCACTTGAGAATAATAAGATGACATAGATTGAAATAAATCTCCACCGCGAGGAGCAAGATAATTGAGTCCATTCCAATAACTTACAGAAGCATTGACATGATACTTCGTTTTTATTTCAGTATTAAAATAAGCCCCTCTCCCTTTTGAAATTGCAACTAGTTTAGATGGGGCTAGTTCTTTGTAAATTGTGTAATAATTCTTGGTATTAAACTCTGTAAAAAAACCATCCAATTTTCTTGTATAATCAAATCCAATAGCAAGATTTGTTTTGGAGCGAACTGCATTTGTGTCAATGTCAACTTGGCCACCAATATGGGTAATAATGCCTTGCAATGGTATTGAAAATCTATTTTTCCCATCATCTATCAAATGAAGGATTGTTGAATTCCCCGCTGCAAATTCCTCCTGATAATTGGATTTATTGTATTGCATTACTTCCCAATTGATCCAAGTATCTGACCATATTTTTTTTTTATCAATTTTTACTTGTATTCCATTTTCATTGTAGTTTGTAATAAATCGTTCGTAATTAAATACAGGCTCAATTAATCGATGAGAAAGGTTCCCCTCCAGATTCCCTATCATTACAGCATATCCGTTTTTCTGATATTTCAACGTAAGTAAAGGCTCTACAGAATATAAAGATGCATTACCAAAATCCTTTCGAAAAAAAACACCTGCTTGTAATCGAAGATTCGGTGTAGGTAGGTAAGCCACCTGCGTACTCAACATAGATCCAAACAATGTATACCCAGTTGTAATATCATGAAAATATTCATTGTTTTTTAAAAAGTTTTGATTTGCTACAGAAAACAACACCTTATTATCTAAACTATCATTCAACTCTATATCTTGCTTCAACAAATCATTGTTAATCTGTGCGTTGAGCTCATAAAATGAACTTATTAAAATTAGAATGAATACACTATTAATTAACTTATTCATAGTTCAAAAGTAAGGGTTTTAGTTTATTAAAAAGACTACAACCTAGAATTGAAAAAAGGTATTGGCTATGCATAAATATCTATTTCAATGCTAACCCCAATAGCAACCAACCTAACACGATCAATGGTGCAGGAATTTTAGAAAGCATCAACAAACTAAACGTAATTAGAATTACAACCAGGTTGGTCCAATCAAACGGCAACGATTGAAATAAAATATATCCTGATGCCCACATAATACCTACCACTACCGCATGGATACCTTCCAATGCTCTAAATATGATTGTATGTTGTTTTAAATTTTGATAAATAGGAAAAAAGAAAAAAAGCAATAAAATGCTTGGTAAAAATACACCAACAGTTGCTACAGCACATCCTAGTAATTGTGCTTGCCAACCAAATTCACTCATACTCATACCACCGATGTAAGAACAGATTGAGAAAACAGGTCCAGGAATAGCATTGATAATGCCTGCGCCTGTTAAAAACTGAGAAGGAGTCAGGTATTGACCTATTTGTAAATGTTCAGGTCGTATTACAAATTGCTCATACATCATAGGCATCAAAGCATGTCCTCCGCCAAATACAAAACTTCCAAATCGATAAAAATTCTCAAATAAATTAAAAGCTCTTGCATAATGCCAATGTTGAATACGAGCTAATTCAGAGAAAATTCCTGCAATTAAAAATACCAATACAAAGCCTAAAATATTGACCCATTTGATTGGCTTTTTATTCTTTTGAATTTCTGGAATACGTTTATCACTAAAGTTTGAAACAAAGCCTCCTGCTATAATTAATAGTGGAAAAAGCCATGGCGATCTTAATAATATTGTAAGAATACCTGCTATTATCATTATTGTATATGTAGCAGGATGATTCACACTGATGCGCATAGCTTTGTATGCAGCATAAATCAAAAAACCAACAGCCATTGGTTGAATAAATTTAAATACGTTTGTTTGAATGGATTGCGCATCAAAATATTGAATCAGAAACGACAAGGCTCCCATCATGATACTAGCTGGCAAAATCCAAATCAACAGCGTGACGATTGCGAGTAGTATGCCTCCTCGCTTATAGCCTATCAATGTAATTGTTTGAGTGGAAGAAGGACCAGGTAACATTTGGCAAAACGACATGTAATCTATCAACTCTTCTTGAGTCACATCTTTTCGTTTTTCTACAAAGGTTTTCATCATCATACCGATATGCCCTTGCGGTCCGCCAAAGGCCGACAAAGAGTATTTAAACACCTCTTTCAAAAAAGGTATGTGCCTGATCATGCTCAAATCGACTCGAAAGATAATACTTGAAATGAAGAATATAAAAAGATTCCTTTTAAGAGCTATAGAATATCATTAGATTTGCGATTTATGCAATTGTTACACAACGTAAATCTGAAAGAATATAATACATTTCATATTAGTGAAAATGCGTCATTTTTTACTACAATCCATTCTGCAACAGAACTAATTGAAATATTATCTTACAATGAATCGAAACGAAGTCGTATTCAATTCATAGGTGGCGGTAGCAATATACTCCTTACCAAAACATTAGAAGGTATCACAGTATTAAATAAACTAAAAGGTATCCAATTACTTTCTGAAAATGAAGATACTGCAATCGTACAATTCATGTCTGGTGAGTCGTGGCACGAATGTGTGATGTGGTGTGTAAGCAATGGCCTTGGTGGCGTTGAGAATCTTTCACTTATACCAGGCACAATAGGTGCAGCTCCGATACAAAATATAGGCGCCTATGGAGTCGAATTAAAAGATGTTTTTGTTTCATGCGAAGCCATCCATCTTGTAAGTCAAGAGCGAAAAACATTCTCATTGGAAGAATGCCAATTTGGATACAGAGAAAGCATTTTCAAAACTAAAGAAAAAGGAAACTATTTTATTTTATCTGTAACTTTATGCTTACAAAAAAAACCTACATTCAAAATTGAATACGGTGATATAAAACATATTTTAGCGACTAAGTTTAATAATCATGTTTCAATTGAATCTATTTCAAAAGCTGTTATTGAAATACGATCTTCAAAATTACCTGATCCAAAAGTGATAGGCAATGCAGGTAGTTTTTTTAAAAACCCAGTTATAACTAAACAACTATTTGATACATTATTATCTCAATATCCCCAATTACCTAACTACCCTGCAGAAAATGGTATAAAAATTCCAGCTGGATGGCTTATTGAACAATGCGGTTGGAAAGGATATAAAGTTGATAAAATCGGTGTACATGAAAGGCAAGCATTGGTCTTGGTGAATTTTTCGGATGCAGAAGGTTCTGCTATTTACCAACTTTCAGAACAAATTATCATATCAGTTCAACAGCGCTTTAACATTACATTAGAGCGAGAAGTTAACATCTGGTAAAAACTAGCCTGCCTAACATTTCATTATGTTTACAAAAGCCTAAACAGGATTTTAGCTTTAGATGAAGGGTTACATTTGCACACTATCAACTAAACGCATATGAACAAACTTATTCAATCAGCTTTCATCATAATTGGTTTAGCAACTGTATGTATTTTATTTTCATTTACACCTGTAAAAAAAATAGCATCGAATCAATGGAAGGGTATTGCTAGTTACTATCATCCTAAGTTCAATGGCAGACTTACAAGTACAGGCGAAATTTTTAGCAATGCTAAATTTACTGCAGCAAATAACTTTTTACGACTTGGTACAATTGTAAGAGTAACCAACAAACTCAATGGAAAAAGTGTAGTTGTAAAAATCAATGATCGTATGAACAAAAGCAACAAACGATTAATTGATCTTTCTCATGCTGCTGCTAATAAATTAGGTTTAGTAAAACAAGGAATTGGTGAAGTGATTTTAGAAGTAGTTGACTTCAAAGACCAAGTAGCAGATGTAAACAAGCTATGGGTCAATAGATAAATTTCATTTATATTTACGCGATGCAACTTCGTATAGTTTTTATCCATCTATTCATTTTCATTTCATGGGCTACATTTGGCCAAGGAATCAAAACAGATATAAAAAAGAAAGAAGGTATAGCAAGTTATTATCATCCCAAATTCAATGGGCGTAAAACCGCTACTGGCGAAATCTTCAGCAATCAGAACATGACGGGCGCTTCCAACCATTTCCCCCTTGGAACCCTTGTAAAAGTTACTAATAAAAAAACAGGCAAATCAGTTATTGTAAAAGTCAATGACCGTATGGCACCCAATAATAATCGTGTGATTGACCTTACTGAAAAAGCCGCACGTGAATTGTGTTTCAAGGATCAAGGTTTGTGTGTAGTAGTAGTAGAATCAAGTGATGGAACTTTCACAGAAACTAAAATTATTCCCATAGAGAAAGATTCATCAAAGTAAATAAATTCTCACATTGTATCTATAAATAAAGAATTTGTATACCGAAAGATAACAATTCATTATTGAGAATATTTCACTTTTACCATTTAAAAAACTACTTTAGCGCTAAGTAATTACGCTATGCAATACGAAATCAAGCAATCAGGAAAATTCAAATATGTAATGGAAGGTCAAGGCGAAAGTCTTATTTTACTTCATGGGCTATTTGGAGCGTTGAGTAACTTCAAAGATCTAGTTGATTGTTTCAAAGAAAAATACACAGTATACATACCTATGTTACCCTTGTATGACCTTACCAATTTGGACACATCAGTATCTGGTCTTGCAAAGCATGTTTCAAAATTCATTGAAACAAAAAATCTCACCAATGTAAATTTATTAGGCAATTCGCTAGGTGGTCATATAGCACTTGTATATGCACTTAAGCATCCTGAACGTGTAAAAACAATTACACTTACAGGAAGCTCTGGATTATTTGAAAATGGCATGGGCGAAACCTACCCAAAACGTGGCGACAAAGATTACATTCGTAAAAAAGTAGAACTTACTTTTTATGATGCAAAATCAGCTTCGCAAGAATTGGTTGATGAAGTTTATAACATCGTAAATAACCGATTGAAAGCTGTCAAAATCATTTACCTAGCCAAATCAGCTATCCGACATCACTTGGGCGAAGAGCTTCAAAATATCAAACAACCTGTATGTTTAATATGGGGCAAGAACGATACTATTACACCTCCTATGGTAGCCGAAGAATTTAAAAAATTATTACCTAATTCAGAATTGCATTGGATAGATAAATGTGGACATGCACCTATGATGGAAGTCCCTACAGAGTTCAATTTAATTTTTAGCGAATTTTTAAGTAAACATTGATAAAAATCATGTTGATATTACACTTTTATGAGTGATATTTACGTTCTATCTACGTATGAACACCAAGAGTTTAATATCTTACGAATTACCTGTACTATCACTTGATGATAGTGGCACTAAAGCCATGCGCTTAATGAATGAATACCGAGTATTTCATTTGCCACTCGTACATCGTGATAATTACCTTGCCCTCATCTCAGAGGATGACCTATTAGATTGGGACACACCCGAAGAACCATTGTCACTTGCAGAATTTGTCAATTTCAGGCCTGCAATTATTGAGCATACACATCCATTTGAAGCAATGAAGGTTGCAAAAGAATTTAATCTTTCTGTTTTGCCCGTAGTAGACGAACACAACCACTATGCTGGCTCAATTACCATCGAAGGGCTATTTAATTACATAGCAGACAATAATGCCATTATCGAACCCGGAGGTATCATTGTGTTAGAAATAGAACAACGTAACTATAGCTTATCAGAAATAGCCCGCATTTGCGAAAGCAATGACACTAACATATTGTGTCTATTTGTAAAAACAAAAGATGAAAATGGATTACAATGGGTAACAATTAAGGTGAACAAAACGGATGTGCAAGCACTTATTGCAACCTTTGAACGATTTAGCTATACAGTTGTAGATACATTTGCAGTAGAGAATCATAAAGAGGATTTACAATCCAATTATGATATGCTTATGCATTATATCAATATATAAAATAAAAAAAAGAAAGCTTATGCTTTCTTCTCTAATGCTTTTCTTCTTGCTGCTGTGCGTGGTCTCATTTTTCCAAAAGATCCTTTGAAGATTTTACCACGTTTTGTTTTTTTGTCGCCTCGGCCCATAAAAAATAAATTTAGATGGCAAATATAAGGTAAACTATTTAATCCCGTTTATAAATATTCAATAGCCTCTAATCTTGCGTAAATAATACAATTAAATAGCACTATAAATGTTTATGCAATTCAACTGCCATTTTTGAAAAAAAAAATCCGCACGAAGCGGACTTTTAATTTTGAGAGTGTCAAAAATTATTTTGCAACTTTTGTACTCAATTCTTTACCTGCTTTAAATTTAGCAACTTTCTTAGCAGCGATTTTGATTTCTTTTCCAGTTTGTGGATTACGACCAATACGTGCAGCACGCTTAGATACTGAGAAAGTTCCAAATCCTACTAAAGTTACTTTGTTACCTTTTTTCAAAGTAGCAGTAACCGCATCGATAAAACCATCTAATGCAGCACCAGCTTGAGTTTTAGTACAGTCGGCAGCTTTTGCCATTGCTTCAATTAATTCCGCTTTGTTCATTTTTTTTAATTTTTTGAGTTATAAAATGTTTTTAATACCGCTAAAATACTACGTTTTACGGGTTTGCAAAATTTTTTTTTCGCTGAAACCCTTACTATTAAAGGATTTGCACATGTTATCAACAATTAATATCGATTAAACCCTTTACCAGACCTAGTTTTAGCTTAGTCCATAGACTTCATGACTGTTCTAAATGCTATAAATTGATTTCCAAACCGTGCATACCCTTTTTCGCGAAGCAAAGGAGCATGTTGGTTGATATACAATTCATATCTTTCTTTAGAATCGGTAAAGTACTGTGCTATATAAGTAATACCATCATCATCTTCGCTAATGGGGTCTATTAATTTATAGAAAGAATAACGATCAAAAGCGCCAGTAGCAATAACTTCATCCATGTGTTCATTTTTCATCCAGTCAATCCATTCTAGTTCTATGGCTGGAGTTATTTTTATGGTTACATTGTAGATATACATAATTTAAGTAGTTGAGGTGATTCTATGTTTGAAAATGTTTAATTCCATTTTTATGATTTGTAAAATTATCTAGTCAAATTTCAATACTAATTCTACTGGACAATGATCTGAATGCATGATATGGGGTAATATTTCTGCATGTTGAATATGGTCTTTCAATGCGGCTGATACATTGATATAATCAATACGCCAACCTTTATTATTATTACGTGCATTGGCTCTGAAACTCCACCAACTGTACTGATGTGGTTCCTGGTTTACAATTCTGAATGAATCTATCATACCTTGTTCAAAAAACTGATCCATCCATGCACGCTCTTCGGACAAGAATCCACTTGAATCTTTATTCCCTTTCGGATCATGTATATCAATCGCTTGATGACAAATATTATAATCACCGGCCACAATTAATTGTTTATTTTCTGTTGCAAGTGTAGTTTTAATTAAATCAAGATATTCAGATAGAAATTCCATTTTATAAGCTTGTCGTTCGTCGCCACTACTACCACTAGGGAAGTAAGTATTGATCAATGTAAATTCAGAAAATTTAAGCTGTAATACTCTTCCTTCATAATCAGCTTGCTCTAAACCACAACCATATGTTACTTCTAGGGGTTTTATTTTTGTAATAACACCTACACCGCTGTATCCTTTTTTCTGCGCAGAAAACCAATAACATGAATAGCCTAACTCTTCGAAACGCTCAGTCGGTATATCCTCTTTGTTAGCTTTCAATTCTTGAAAACAGTATATATCAGCTTGATGTTCTTTAATCCAATCAATAAGCCCTTTATTCAATGCAGAGCGTATTCCATTGACATTATATGATATAATTTTCATGTAAGGTTGGTTTGAATTTTTAGTTGATAAATTGTAAAAATAAAGAAGGCTTTCGTATGAAAGCCTTCTTTGGAAATATTTAAATTAAAATTTTAGTTTTTTGTTACACGTCGTACACCAAGCAATTTGCCATTTGCATCAGCAAACTGAAGTAAATAGACTCCATCAGAAATATTATCCAATGGTACACGAATCGGATTAGGTGTAGATGAATTGATATCAAAACGAGCTACTTTACGACCTACTACATTGATTACATTCAACGTAGTTACACGATTATCATTGATTGAGATATTAATAAAGCTAGTTGCTGGATTAGGATAAACAGTCACTAGATTATTATTTTCAAAATCTTTCACTTGAGTAGGCCATGATGTGAACTTAAATGTCATATTACCAAAATTGGTTGCTACGGTAACCCAAGAGTTTCCATCTGCTGCAGTGCTTATCGCTTTCATATCAACATAAAACACCCCTGTAGAATTTGCAGGAATAGTAACATTATGTGAATCGTTGTTATAGTTATAACAAGTTTGAGGGTCGCAAATACCTGTACCTGTCCATCCTGTCAATAATAAATCTGATGACTTACTCCAAGTTACTACTGCTGGACTAGCCGAGTTATTTATAATAGAATCTTTTAATGCATGTGTGTATCCATCTTTAGGAAAATTATTAAACCATACAGTATCGTGTGCTACTGTTGTTTGAGCTAAAAGCTGACTAGTTGCGAAAAACAACATCGTCAAAGAAAGTACGATTTTTTTCATTTTGCAATTTATTTGTGACTGCAATATACGAACTCTAACAAATACAAATGCTAAAAAATGTTGAATTATTTTCAAAACATAATAATAGGCGTATATTCGTATCCTAAAATAATTATATACAAATGAAAAAAGTTCTATTATCTCTGTTAGCAATGGCAAGTTTTGCTGCAGCTAACGCACAAGTAATCTGGCAAGAAAATTTCGAAGCAACTGCTGGAACAGCATTGCCAGCAGGTTTCACACAAGTTACGCAAGCAACTGATGGCGGTTGGCTATCAGGCACTGCAGCTACATTATCCTCTTCAAGTTTCGGCTTTTCTGAACACACACGATTTATTGCTACCAACGATGACGCTTGTAATTGTATCAAACTCAATGATTTGGTAAAAACACCAACAATGAATTTAAGTACGTATGCATCTGGTGTTTATTTGCAATATGACTTAGTATTTGCTGGAGGCACATATCAAGGTGCTACTGAGACTGCCGAAATTCAATATTCAACCAATGGCGGAACTACTTGGACTCAATTGGCTCCAATAACTGGCACTAACTCTACTGGCTGGGTTACACGCGCTATTGCCGTACCTGCTGCTTGTCTTGGTCAAAGCGACGTAATGTTTGCATTCAAGTATAGTGATGGCGGTGGCTATTTATTCGCAATGGCTTTAGACAATATCAAAGTATTGGTTCCACCTGCAAAAGACGCTGGCGTAACAAATGCATTTACTCGTAAATATATCAGCAATGCTCCTATATTCAATGCTGTAGTTACTAACTGGGGAACAGGCGCTATGACATCTGCAACTGTAAATTACCAAGTAGGTGCTAGTGCTCCTGTATCACAAACCTTTACGTTTACTCCTGCTTTAAACTATACAGATGCAAAAGCAATTTCTTTCAATCCAGCTTCTTTAACTGCTGGTAATTACAATAATTTAAAAATATGGGTATCTAATGTAAATGGAACTGGTGCTGATGCAAATGCAACAAATGATACTTCAAACTTTACTTCATACTCATATTATGTTGCAAACACTACTGTATCTCGAAATGCATTAATCGAAGAATTTACATCTTCTACATGTGCTCCTTGTGCTAGTTTAAATGTATCATTTGATCCATTGTTAAATGCAAACACACCAAATACTGGTTCAAGAGTAAATGTAATTAAATATCAAATGAACTGGCCTTCACCTGGAAACGACCCAAGTTACAACAACGATGGTCTTACTAGAAGAAGTTTCTATGGTGTAAGTGGAATCCCACAAGCTATTACAAATGGTAGAACCATCATGTCGGCTCATTCACAAGGTGAAATCGATACTGCTAAATTAGATGCTGCTTTTGCAAATATGACTGCTACATTGACTAAATCTGGTAATGCATTTACTGCAAACTTAAGTATAACTCCAACTTTATCTGTTCCTACAGATTCTAGATTAGCTGTTTATCAAGTATTAATGCAGGACCAATACAATTACCCTGGTGCTTCTACATCTCAAAAAAATTATTACCACGCAATGCGTAAAATGATGCCAAATGGCGGAGGTAAAATGTTATCTTCTATTTCTAATGGTGTTGCAATCACTTCAAATGACAGCTATACATTCAATGCTCCAGTAGGCACTCCTGCTCAAATGAGCTTTGATCTTTGGAATGGTTTTGGCAAAATGGAATATGTAGCATTCGTTCAAGATACTGTAACTGGAGACGTACTACAATCTGTATCTGCTAACATTGCATTAGGTCTAGTTGAATTAGGCGAAAACCAATCAATTGGTTTATATCCTAATCCTGCAAACGACTTCTCAGTTGTAGCTGTGAAATTCAATAGCGCTTCTAAAGTAAGCATGGCTATTTATGACGTAACTGGTAAAGTTGTTTACAAAGTTGCAGAAACTACTATCCCTGCTGGTCAACAAGAAATTAAAATCAATACATCTAATTTACCTTCTGGAACTTATTCAGTAGTAGTTAAAACTGCGCAAGGTGATTTGAAAGAAAAATTAATGGTTAAACACTAATTTTAATTCATTTTATAATCTCAAAACGGCTTCCAATTGGAGGCCGTTTTTTTTTGTATAAAAACAAACGTATTATTGTGATATGCCTTATTTAATCCCAACTTATTTATTTGATGGATTTTCATTGAAAACGAATACATGTATTCAAGTAGACGATGAAGGTATTGTACTAGATATTCTAACTAAGGAACCTTTTCCAAGTAGTGGAATTGTATTGAATGGCCTTCTTATGCCAGGAATGATTAATTGTCATTGTCATTTAGAACTTTCTCACATGAAAGGTGCTATTCCCAAACACACTGGACTTGTGAATTTTTTAATGACCATTAATCAATCTCGAAATCTTCAAAACAATCTTGAAATAGCTACAGCTATCGATCAAGCAGAGAAAGAAATGATCTCTAATGGGATAGTAGCTGTTGGTGATATTAGTAACAAATTAGACACCCTTGAACAAAAGAAAAAACATGATTTAAATTATCACAATTTCATTGAGACCTTTGGACTTGAAGATGAACAAGCATCACATCGATTTGAGACTAGTATGAGTATATGTAAAGCTTTTCAGGAAATTGCCCCCTCGAGTATCGTACTGCATGCTCCCTATTCAATTTCTAATACATTGATTCAACTAGTAAATGATTTCAATCAGAATAAATTATCAACCATTCATAATCAAGAATGCGATGCTGAAAATGAATTATTCCAAAAAGGCACAGGTGATTTTCTACAACTGATTCAATGGATATTAAAATCACCCAAAGAAATACATCCTACAGGTAAATCATCCCTTCAAAGTTATTTACCCATGCTTTCTCAAATCAATAAATTGATACTAGTCCACAACACTGTGTCTACTAAGGATGATATTGAATTTGCACAACAAACTAACAAAGAACTTTATTGGTGTTTGTGCCCGCATGCAAACCTTTATATTGAGAATACATTACCTGATGTAAATCTTTTATATGCATCCAATTGCAAGCTTGTTGTTGGGACCGATAGTTTAGCTTCAAACGACCACTTATCTATTTGGGGTGAATTGTTTGTACTTCATGCTCATTTTCCTACTATTCCTTTGGATGAAAAATTGAAATGGGCTACCTCAAACGGAGCTGAGGCCCTTGGAATGAATTCGACACTGGGTTCATTAGAAAATGGTAAGCAACCTGGCATTGTGTTCATAGAAAATTTTAATATTGAACACCCATTTGACGAATCAACTAAAATTCAAACACTCTTTAAAGCTGGGAAAATTTATTCTTAATCTCTATCACTTACTCTTTCGCACATTGGGTTTCACATATTCAGCATTTTCTGGAATATCCGTATACTTCACAGGCTTTTTACCTTTTTCAAGCATCCATACACTGCTAGGCGGTTTGTTACTTATATGTGGCATTGTTTTATTTTTCAATTCTTTGTAATTACTATCCACCGCATTCGTATTTGTATAATCACGTTCATAGATTACTTCGTCCACTTGATATTCGATTACTTTTTCTATTTTAGAAGTGAAGGGTTCATAATAAGTCCAAAGACCATGTCGTACACTTCCAACATCTGCTTTAATTACAACAGGTCGTAGTAAATTTGTATTCGGATCTTCGACCATCACTGTATCATATTCGTACTTGGATCGCAATGCAAGGTAATTTCCGATACAATAAAGTTTTCCATTATCAAAGTAACGAGCCTCACCATCTTTGATTCCTGATTTAAAGTTTTCTTCAGATACTACTCTTCCATCATTATCATATACATTCCATTTTCCTACTCTTATATTGTTGGCATATGAACCATATTCGTACAATGAAGGTTCACCATATTTTCCTTCATTGAAAATGAGCCACTTGCCTTGTTTGTGTTTATTCTGATCCAGTTTATTGATGGTATCGCCATTCTCTAGCACTTCATATGAAACAATTTTTGCAACTTGATTGATTACGGGCGCAGTAGGAGTTGTTTTTTTCTTTTGAGCAAAAGAAATAATCGATATCATTAAACATAAACTCATTAAAATGAATTTACGAATCCAGCATACATCAAATAATAATTTATTCTGCAATGATTGAGGTTTATATCTACTGCAATAATAACAAATTAGATTCTTATTTTATTTTCTAATTTAGCAAAATTAATTTCATTTTTATGCTACGACTATTTATTCTAATACTCTTATGTAATATTCATTCTCAATGTATTTTTTCACAAACGAACACTCAAAACAGAATCAATTCGTTTGAAAAAAGCAAAACGGCTTCGTCCCCATTGCAAGCAGTTAAGTTTAAAAATATTGGCCCCACTATCATGAGCGGTCGAGTAACAGATGTAGAAGTAAACCCCGTTAACCCTACTGAATTTTACGTTGCCTATGCGAGTGGAGGAGTATTTCATACAATTAATAATGGTCAATCATTCACACCTATATTTGATCATGAATCTACCATCACCATTGGTGATATGGCTATGGACTGGAACACACGCACACTTTGGGTAGGAACTGGCGAGGTCAATTCTTCCAGATCATCTTATGCAGGAACAGGTGTATATAAAACCAACGACAATGGCAAATCGTGGACACATGTAGGACTTGAGGAAAGTCATCATATAGGTAAAATATGCCTTGACCCTACACAACCTAATACTGCGTATGTTGCAGTACTAGGACATTTGTATACGCACAATAAAGAGCGTGGCATATACAAAACCATCGATGGAGGAAAAACATGGAAACAATCCCTTTATATCAATGATAGTACAGGCTGTGTTGATTTAACCATTGACCCTTTGCATCCATCTATATTATATACTGCTGCTTGGACTCGAAGCCGTACAGCCTGGAACTTCAGTGGTTGTGGTGCTGCAAGTGGCATCTACAAAAGCACTGATGGTGGCGAACATTGGTCATTGATTTCGAATGAACAATCAGGATTCCCTACGGGCAATGGTGTAGGTCGAATAGGTTTGAGTTTATGCAACTCTAACCCGCAAATTATATATGCAGTTGTAGACAATAATTTTAATCAAGATAAAAAAGAAAGCAACGAAGAAAATAAATTAAATGCAAGAGACATCTCTACTATGAGTGAAATGGAATTTTTTAAACTAGAAAATAAAAAATTAGATGCCTATCTTAAAAGCAATGGCTATCCTAAAAAATATACTGCCGAAAATGTAAAAGAAAGTATTCGACAAAATAAATATTCCGTAAAAGATGTAGCCGATTGGAAATTGGCCGATGCCGATGCAAACTTATTCAACACACCTGTAAAAGGTGCCGAACTCTATCGAAGTGACGACGGTGGAGTTCATTGGAAAAAAACACATACAGAATTATTAGAAGGTGTTTTCTTTACCTATGGTTATTACTTTGGTACAATCGCTGTATCACCTACCAATCCCGATAAGGTATGCATTGCTGGCTATCCTATTATCATGAGTACCGATAGTGGTAAAACATTCAAACAAATAGATGGCGATAATTGCCATCCCGATTATCATCGTATATGGATTAATCCTAACAACGACAATCATATCATAACGGGCAATGATGGTGGTATCAATATCAGTTATGACAATGGTAAGATTTGGTATAAAGCCAATAATCCTGCTGTAGGTCAATTCTATGCGATCGAAGTTGACAATGCTGACCCTTACAATGTATATGGCGGCTTACAAGACAATGGAACCTGGGTAGGACCTTCTAACTATTCCGAATCTGTTGCTTGGCATCAAAGCGGCGAGTATGCCTATAAAGGTATTGGTGGTGGCGATGGCATGCAAGTGCAAGTGGATACTCGTACAAATGATGATGTATACCTAGGATATCAATTTGGAAATTATTTTAAATACAATAAATCATCACAGGATTCCAAAGAAATAAAACCCGTTCATGATATTGGTCAAAAGCCATATCGATTCAATTGGCAAACACCTATTTGCTTAAGCAAACACAATCAATCTATTTTCTACATGGGATCCAATCAATTTCACAGATCCATGAATCAAGGAGAAAATTTACAAACCTTGAGTGGCGATTTAACTTCTACGAATTACAAAGGCAATGTACCCTATGGCACTATAACTTCCATACATGAAAGTCCACTTCGTTTTGGATTGATATATGTGGGAACAGATGATGGCCATATACATATTAGTAAAGATGCAGGATATACATGGACAAAAATATCCAATAATCTCCCACAGAATCGTTGGGTATCGAGAGTGATAGCTAGCCGACATCAAGAAGGTATTGTGTATGCAACATTAAATGGCTATCGCAATGATGACTTTACAGCTTATGCATACAAAAGCAACGACTATGGAAATACATGGACATCCATCGCACAAAATTTACCATACGAACCTATCAATGTAATACGCGAGGATCCAAAGAATCCTCAAATCATTTACATAGGAACCGACAATGGCTTGTATGTATCATTCGATCAAGGTAAAACCTATACAACCTGGAATAGCGAATTGCCTCGCGTAGCCATCCATGATATAGCCATACAGGATCGTGAAAACGAACTAGTATTGGGCACCCATGGCAGATCGATCTATATTGCGAAGTTGGATTTGATACAAGAATATGCCAACGTAAGTTCGCAACCATGGGCCATGTTTACAATACCAAATCCAACATGGAATAGTAGCCTTGGAAGTAAATATGCTTCGTATGCTGAACCTGTTGCAGACAAATTACCCATATCATTCTTCACTAAACAATCAGGTGATTTTAAACTGTCAATCTTTTCAGAAAAAAATCAACTAATCAATACTACACTATTCAAAGCCAATGAAGGTATTCATACTGTTACGTATGATTATAAAGTGGATGAATCCATGTTAGGTGTATTTGCAAAAAAACCAGTCAAAGCAGATGATGGAAACTATTACCTCCCAATAGGGAAATATACTATTCAATTGCAACACCCGAATGGCGAAAAGAAAACGCAAAAAATAGAGTTGAGTGAGAAGAAGTAGGAAGGAATTTTATAGTCAAGAACCTATTTCACCTATCGGTTGGTGACACATCAAATGAAATCAAAATAATGTTTGGCGGAACACTTATTATAGAAAAATTCAAAGATTCACTGTTTACAATCTATTCCAAAGCTCAATTAAGAAAAATCAGATTGAAAAGCTACTCAGCTGCTATGACGCTTGCGGTGTGTTATGTGCGGTCATTTTTTTCTATATCTAATCCGTCTATTATCTGTTGAAGTAATTTGTCATCCACATTATCATATTCTGATTTGTCATAGATCATTAAAAGATATACTTCTTCATTTTCAGTTACCAAATATGTAATAACTCTAGCGCCACCACTTTTGCCTTTACCTTTGCTCTTAATTGCTAAACGAATTTTATATGTATCCTTTCCTAAGGGTTTACCTGTCTCTGGATGTTCGCTAAGAGTTATACTCAATTTGCGCAGTTCTTCTTTTAGTGATGGAAATTTACGAATGAATCTTTTTGCTTCCTTCTTAAATTTATCTGAAGGTATAACATTAAAGCTCATCTAAAAATTCATTTAGAGTTTGCTTTTTGTGTTTAGTTTTTTTCATCTTGTTCACTTGGGCAAATGCTTCTTTTAGGTCGGATTTTAGTTTTAGTGATTGCTCATACATTTTCATCTTATCTAAAACTTTTTCCCAATCAGATAGTGGCAATTGGACAGCTTGAGTTTTTCCATTGCTATCGTTCAAATATTGAATTGCTATTTTCATAGTACAAAGTTAATTCAATTCGCTCTTTTTGTCAGCAACTATTTATCTACCGATTCTGCCATATTTATGCAGTATAGTTGCGTTAAACTATCGAACATGAAGGTTTGCAACTACCCGAAGGGCGGGAGTTTGTAAACGAAAATTACTTTAAAAAATTGATAACTCTTTTGCTTTTCAAGATTCTTGCGAAGACGAATGCCCGCCTTTCTGGTTAGGTACTGATGGCGGTAGTGCTATTATGAAAGTTCTTTTTCTGTTTTTAAAGACTTTCGTTTGCTACTTTTATTTTGTTTCTCTTTTAGTTGTTTGATAAAAGCACTAATAGCAGATTGTTCTTCTTTTGTCAATGGTTTATCCTGTCCACCAATAAAATCTACATCTAATTCTTTGGATTTAGTTTTCATATTGGAAAATATTTATTTATTAATTTTAATGCGGCAATTGTGTAAATAATCATAATTAGTAAAAGAATCCTTTTCATCTTTCTATAGAATATTTTTTATGATAGTCATTCATGACTTGCCACCAACTTCAGTCTGATAAAAAACTTAATCAACAGCAACAATCGAAGATAAATAAAACCAATCGAAAAGTAACGTATTTGAAATAAATTAAATACTCTAGATGAAATGCTTGTAATGTTGGCAAAGCCAACTAAGAACATAGAACTCACGAAGCCATAGGCTTCGGAAAGATGGGATATTTTTATATTAATTTAGTATCCATTCACATTTAATTTCGTTAATTACTCTACCAGGATTTTTACCCGATATATAATCTTGTAAAGCTTTATTGCTATTATCAATTGCAATACATTTATAATTTACTTGAAGACCATTCTCATTGTACTCATAAATATCAATAAATATTGAATTCGTCCTATCGCCTAAATCTTGTTTTATCACTCTAGCTATTTTATTATCTTTATAGTCATATGTAATTCTTTCAGATATTCCTTGCTTGTCTATAATTTCTACTTGACAAATTCGATTACTAATATCTCTTTTGAAAATTTTTGTTTTTTGAGTATTGCCATTTATATTTATATCAACAGTATCATTCCTGTACTTATGAGTTTCATATTCTGGTTTATTGTCAAAATACTCAAAGATTGAATCATAGTAAACCCTACCAATTTTATTCTCTACTTTATACTTTTCCAAGAAGTAAAATGAGTCTCTTTTTATATGATGCTCATTAGCTAGCCAATATTCTTCCGAAGATTTTCTTTCATTGAAACCAGCAATAATATTTGATATTCCATAATCATCAAATCTCTTAAAATTTACCATAATGCCGTTCGTATCAAAAGTACAAGTTTCGTCCTTTATCCATTCTTCCTTGATTGATAATAGTAAAATTTTCGTTTTAATTCTATAAGTAATTAGCTGTTTAATTTTATATTTTCTTATAATTTGACTATCAATTCCATTTGGATTTATTCCACCAGTTGAAATGGCAACAATGGGTAGGAAGTTAATTCTAATGATCTCAAAATCAGGTTTTTCTTTTCTAGTATTTAACACACTATTATTACAATTCGTAAAAAACGCAACTATTGCTAATGTACTGATAATATATATATAGGTCTTCATTTTAGATGGATATGGTTTACTTGCTGCTTACTTACTTATAGTACCTACTTTTCTCCCATTACACACACACAGTAGGAAGCAAAGATCCTATAATAAATTGTTTATTGCATAAACAAATATAAAATGTATTTCCTACAATACATAATAAAAGCAATTCAAGTCAATATTAAATCCTTCAAACTGTATTACCTGTTTTCATAAATCTCGATCGTACATTCGAGGTCTAGGGCATAGATGAGTAAATAAATTTTTGTCGCTCAGCTATTTTACATCAATTATCCATTAGAACTAATACCAAACAGTTTCTATCGGTGAAAGTCTCACACACTTACAACCTTCGTTTTACTTTTCCTTTTTTCGGCATCATTTTACTGAGTTCCCTTGCGGCTTCTTGCGCACCAAGTACATTTTGGAATGATGCTGCTTTGCAATGTTTATAAAAGTCGAGGGCAGCACGTGTGCTTTCTTGTTCCAAAGCAACTACGGTGTTTTGCAAGGCATGCTGTACTTTGGTGAGTTGTACCAAGGCATCGCTCAGGTACTGATAATCTTGCACATCTTGCTCAAATGCAGCGAGATCAAAATAAGGGGGCAACAGGTGTGTATTTTGTGCCGCCAATACCTTAGCCGTTTGTACAAAGGTTTGTGCATTGCTACCCAAACGAAGGTGTTGTAGTTTTTCTTTTGTGGTTAGTTCTACCAAAAAATGCATCGTGGTTTCCAATGCGGCAATTTGATTGAGAAGGTCCTGACGCTGTACAGCATCCAAACCTATCGTTAGGTTAGCATAAGACATAGTAGTAGATTATTTTTCAAATCAAAAATAAATAAAATCACATTTCAACAATCAAAAAAAGTTTTGTTTTGAAATAAGTACCAAATCGCATGAACCAAAAATAGACCTACTAGGTCTATTACATTGACCACCAAGGTCAATTACATTGACCCACTAGATCAATTACTTTGACCACACAGGTCAATTACATTGGCCCCATAGGTCAATTACATTGACCACCTATGTCAATTACATTGACCACCAAGGTCAATTACATTGACCACATATGTCAATTGCATTAACCACACAGGTCAATTACATTGACCACATAGGTCAATTGCATTGACCACCTCGGTCTATTTTAGAACTTTTTTCCTTAAAAATTTCTTAAAACTGAGGCTTTCGAGGACTCATTTTTTTCGAGCAAAAAGCAAGCTGTGTAATTTTAGTCTATTAAAATGTCTTTATTTTTTCATCCTTAAAACAGCATAAATATGCCCTATCAAAATTTAACGTCTACATTAGACACCACAGCAGTCACACCTATTATGACTAGCCTTGCTTCCTTGCAAACTACGCTTGCACCGCATAGCATCAACCTTACACCCGACGAAATAGCGGGTATGTTTAAAATGAGCATCAACCGCCAATCGCTCGGCAGTCGCTCTATCCAATTGGCCGAATCCAACGCCAATTTGTTGCCTGCTTTTCTGAGCCTCAGCGCAGCCAAGCAAGACTATGATCGCTACGTCAATCTCCTTACTATTGAGATGAAACTCAAAGCCTTGGTACAAGGTGTAGAACATGCACGCATGGCCTCAGGTAGCGAAGCCCTCTTATTTGCTCGCGGCTTTTATGCAGCACTCCAAGCAGCCACCCAACAAAATGTACCTGGCGCGGGCGCTATGTTTGCCGAATTGCAACAGTATTTCGACTTACCTTCTCAGCCCGACGGTGGCGAAGTAACTCCTGCACCCGTTCAACCTTAACACTGTGTAGGCCTTTATTGGTTTTTTGTGTGAATGCACCCCGTAATGGGGTGCTTTTTTATTTGGAATAGTCATAGAAATCGGGGATGAGGGAGCAATTAACCGCAGAGATCGCAGAGTGTTCGCAGAGGAGAGTGAAAGCTTAGTAATACTATTATCATTATTGTTATAAAAGGCAAAGCCTTTTGAGAACATAGAAACTACGAAGGAAATATCCTTCGTAGAGAGGGTGTAAGCTTAGTAATACTATTTTCATTATTGTTATAAAAGGCAAAGCCTTTTGAGAACATAGGTACTACGAAGGAAATATCCTTCGTAGAGGAGAGTAGCTAAATAGAAATACATTGCTCAGCTCCAAAAAAAAAATGAAGATACTTTCCCTACCCTATCACCTGCTCAATCTCTTTGTGTTTAAACTTTTTGGTTTTATTGCCTTGTGTTATTTCGAACATGCCCATCTCATCTACCCCATTCAAATAGCCTTTTTCCATTTCATAATTGCGTTTGAATACAATCTCGGTATGATACCCCATCAGTAATTGATTATAACTATTCAGCACTTCATTGTAATTGGCACTGAGTGATTTGTAGTAATTATTCAAGCTTTTGAGCAAGTTTTTCATTACCTGATTAATCTTTACTTTTTTTTCATTCTCCAATAATATGGATGTAGCACGATTTAAATCGGCAAATTGTGTTTGATTTACATTTAATCCTATACCGATAATGGCATTGGTCCAGGTATTACCACGTATGTTGTTTTCGATCAAAATACCCGCTATTTTCTTATTCCCTGCATATATGTCATTTGGCCACTTAATACTGACATCCCTTAAATCGTACTTTGTCATAAGCATATCGGCTACCGAAAGGCAAGCTGCTGCATTCAAATAGAATTGATTCTCTATAGCAAAGTGTTGCGTATCTAGTATCACAGACAAAAGCAAGTTTTTACTTTCCTCGGCCTGCCATACATTTCCCAGCTGCCCTTTACCATGGGTTTGAAAATCGGCCCTTATGGCCATCCCATGTTCTGCCATTCCTTCATTAATCAGTCTCATGGCATAGTTATTGGTACTGTCTATATCAGTTAATTCAATGATTACATCTCCTATGGGTGATATTTTCGGCATTCAGTACTTTTGTTTAGCTTTGTAAATTATTTAATTAACGCAACATAACAAAAAATTATTTTATATACTTGAAAACAGTTACAGACCCAACGCCCAAAAAACTACAGAGACTCACACTCAATAGTAAGCTTATCAAAACAATCATAGCGGCGATTCACGAAAAAAAAGGTGAAGAAATCATTTCAATCAATCTTAAAAAAATACCTGAGGCTGTTGCCGACTTTTTTATTGTATGCGAAGGAAGTAATCCCAATCTGATAAAAGCTATAGCAGACAATATTGAAAAAATGGTACAGCAAGAATGTGGCGAAAAACCTTTCAAGTTTGAAGGAAAATCGGGCGAAAAATGGATTCTAGTCGATTATGTAAATGTAGTAGTACATTGCATGACTCCTGATGTGAGAGGCTTTTATGCCATCGAAGACCTATGGCATGATGCAGAACAAAAAGAACACAACGAACTTAAGAAATAAATTACTTTGTAATTACAAACAATGGAAGAAAATAAAAAACATCCTATCAATACGGGCAATTCAAATCCCAATTCACCTCAGCGCAAAGGCCCTAAGTTCAATCTATATTGGATTTATGGATTGTTTGCTGTGGGTTTACTTGTCATGAACTTTTGGGGCAAAGATTTTGCACAAAATACCAAAGAGGAATCTTTTCAAACGATCAATATAAATTTTATTCAAAAGAAATTGGTTGATAGTATGGTTGTATTCAACAAATCGGTCGAAGTATTTCTCAAAGCCGATAGTCTTCGCAAACCTGAATATGCTGCCTTATTAAAGGAATTAAAAGGAAAAGAAAAAGGACCACATTACTCATTTAGCATTGGTAATTATGAGCAGTTTCGCGATGATATGACAGAAGCTCAAAAGGATTTCTCTATCAACGACAAAGTGCAAATCACCTATGCCGAAGATGCTAAAAGTGGATGGCTTGGCTTTTTGTTACAAATCATATTACCTATTGTAATCATGGTAGGACTATGGATACTCATCATGCGTAAAATGGGCGGTGGTGCCAATGGTGGTGGTGCTGGAGGTATATTCAGCATCGGAAAATCCAAGGCTCAGTTATTTGAAAAAGGGACAAAAGTGAATATCACATTCAATGATGTAGCTGGTCTTGATGAAGCCAAAGTAGAAGTAATGGAAGTAGTTGACTTTTTGAAAAATCCTAAAAAATATACTGCACTTGGTGGTAAAATACCAAAAGGTTGTTTGCTAGTAGGCCCTCCAGGTACAGGTAAAACCTTGTTGGCAAAAGCCATGGCTGGTGAAGCACAAGTTCCTTTTTTTAGCATGAGTGGTTCCGATTTCGTAGAAATGTTTGTAGGTGTAGGTGCTAGTCGTGTTAGAGATCTTTTCAAACAGGCTCGTGAAAAATCTCCTTGTATTATTTTCATCGATGAGATAGATGCAATCGGACGAGCAAGAGGCAAAAATCAAATGATGACCAACGACGAACGTGAAAACACATTGAACCAACTATTGGTAGAAATGGATGGCTTCGGCGGCGATAGTGGCATTATTGTATTAGCTGCTACGAATCGACCTGACGTATTGGATACAGCCTTATTACGTCCAGGACGTTTTGATCGTCAAATATCAATCGACATTCCAGACCTTTCGGGTCGTGAAGATATATTCAAAGTACATTTGAAAAAATTAAAAACATCTGCCGATTTAGACATTCATAAATTAGCCGCCCAGACACCAGGTTTTGCAGGTGCTGATATTGCCAATGTATGTAATGAAGCTGCCTTGATAGCTGCACGTAAAGGTAAAACCGAAGTAAACATTGATGATTTCAATGATGCTGTAGATCGTATCATTGGTGGGCTTGAAAAACGAAGTAAAATTATTTCGCCCGACGAGAAAAAAGTAATTGCTTATCACGAAGCAGGCCATGCTGTATCTGGATGGTTCTTAGAATATGCTTACCCATTGGTAAAAGTTACCATTGTGCCACGTGGTGAAGCTGCATTGGGTTATGCTCAATACTTACCAAAAGAAAAATACTTGACCTTAAAAGAAGAATTAGAAGATCGTATGGCGATGGCATTGGGTGGTCGTGCAGTAGAGGAATTAGTGTTTGGTAAAATATCGACTGGTGCCTTATCCGATTTACAACAAGTGACTAAAATGGCTTACTCGATGGTAAGTGTATATGGCATGAATGACAAATTGGGTAATATTTCGTTTTACGATCCACAAAGCGAAGGTTCATTTCAAAAACCTTACTCTGAAGAAACTGGTAGAATGATTGATGATGAAGTAAGACTATTATCTGAAAACGCTTACAATAGAGTCAAGAAATTATTAACCGAGCGCATGTCAGAGGTAAAAATGATTGCCGAGGCATTGCTTCAAAAAGAAGTTTTGTACAAAGATGATTTGGAGCGACTAATAGGCAAACGACCTTTTGAAGAACATTCAATCCACGATGAAGAAGTAACTAACATTGCGCCGGTATTACCAGGTGATGCCGAAATTAAAACTGAAGAGGTACTACCTACCAACGAAACGACTGAATCTAACTAAATGCATGTAACATGTCTGGACAATCGCGCGAAACTATATTAAATACGATACGCAAAGCATTGAGTGAAAACGCTGTTCCGATGCCTTTTCCTGAATCTGAAAAAGTGCATGATTTTTTTGCAAAAACTGAATTGAGTTTAGAAGAAAAATTTGCAGAAGAATTTACTAAACTTGGTGGAAAGTTTGTATACTGTAGCGATGAGGCCGATATGATTCAACAACTCGAAGCATTGGCCGATACCATGAAGTGGAATACGATTCATACACGTGATCAATTTTTATTAAATTTATTTAAAGAAAATAATATTGAATTCATTCAACCTGCTGGTGATATGCATGACCTTGAAGTCGGCCTTTCATTGTGCGAATGTTTGATAGCTCGTACAGGCAGTGCAATTATGAGTTCTGGACAAGATTATGGGCGATCATTGCCTGTATACTCTCCTATTCATATTACGATTGCCTTTACCAATCAATTGGTATGGGACATCAGCAATGCAGTTTCATTACTAAAAGAAAAATACAATAATCAATTACCTTCTATGATGAGTTTGACCACTGGTCCTAGTCGTACAGCTGATATAGAAAAAACACTGGTGGTAGGCGTACATGGACCGAAGGAAGTGTATATATTTTTGATTGATAAACATTGGAAAAAGTAAAAACGAATTGAAAATAAAAACAACGCCCGAACAGATTGTTCGGGCGTTTTAACTTGTCAAATTGCTTTAATTACAATCTCGATTTCACATTTGCAATATCATCAATTCGTTTTTGAGCAATTTTCATTGCTGCTTCTTGTGTTGTAATATTATCTGTTTCAGACAAGGTGAAAATATCTAAAATGCGTTGATAAATTTTCTCTACATCCTTGGTTACTTTCTCACGATTATATGAACCATCAGCTTCTGCAGCTACATTTATTAGCCCTCCTGCATTGATTAAAAAATCAGGCGCATAGATAATTCCTTTTTCAATTAATTGACGACCATGTTCTTTTTCAACTGCCAATTGATTATTGGCAGCGCCAGCAATGATAGGGCATTTCAACATTGGAATCGTATCCGAATTGACGGTTGCTCCCAATGCACATGGCGCATATATATCTAACTCCATATCTAACATTTTCGAAGGTTCTACATATTCTGCTTTGTACTTATCGACTGTTTCTTTGATACGAGCTTCATTAATATCCGTGATATATACCTTGGCTCCTGCTTCGATTAAATGTCCTACTAAATATTGACCTACATGACCTACGCCTTGTACCATCACTTTTTTTCCGGCTAGACTATCATTCCCCCAATGCTTCTTGGCACATGCTTTCATACCTACAAATACACCATACGCTGTAAAAGGAGAAGGATCTCCACTTCCTCCCATATATTCTGGAATACCAGTAACATGTTTTGTTTCCAAGTGAATGAATTCCATATCACTCGCAGAAGTATTCACATCTTCGGCTGTAATATATTTACCATTGAGCGAGTTTACAAATTTGCCATATCGTCGCCACAATGCTTCGCTTTTTAAAGCAGGATCTCCAATAATAACCGCTTTACCACCTCCAAGATTTAATCCTGAGATAGCCGCTTTGTAGGACATACCACGTGATAAGCGCAATGCATCTACTACAGCATCATCATCTGATGCATAATTCCACATACGAGTTCCACCAAGGGCTGGCCCAAGTGTTGTATTATGAATAGCAATTATTGCTTTTAAATTTGATTTTGGATCATGACAAAACACGACTTGCTCGTGTTCCATCTCTTTCATAAGTTCGAATACTTTGTTTGACATTGTTTTTTATTTATAATTTGGACTAAATGTTTTTTTAAGTGTGAGGCTCATTAATCGGCCATTTCATCGTTGAATGAATTTGGGGGTGTATCCACATTTATTTCTGTTGCTTCAGTTTCTGGAGTTGAAACGGGTGTTACAGTTTCTTGTTCAACCTTTTCTGTATTCGCATCTACCACGTTAGGTTCAACCACTGCAACAATAGGCGTATCATCGGCAGGCGCCTCATTGTCTATGGCTACGTTATTCTTGGTTGATGTTTGATTATCTTTTTGCGATTTAACAGGCTGCTCTTTTGTGTTTTCTTTTTTTCTTGGTCCACGCAAAATGTAATTTATTTCACGTTCGTCTTGAAATATTTTTTCTTTTACGTCTTTTACTTTCGCTTTTAGTTGGTTGATTTTATTTTCAATTTCTTCCACCATTTCTTTAAGCTCTTCTCGTTTCTCATACGAACGAAGTGTGGCAGGCAGGTTTTGCAATCGATCATTCACATCAAAAAGCAATTCTTCTTCTCGCTGTAATTCACGATTTACTTTATTATAAAAACCTCTGTTACGTGCAAGACGCTCTTGTAAATCTTTCGACATCTCCTGCTTACGCAAATCACGGTTGGCATCCTTACGATCAAAGAAATTTTTCTTTGCCTTTTGGAAACGATCCCACGCATCATCGCCATATTCTTTGGGAGTTCTTCCTATGGTTTTCCACTCATCAAACATCTCCATAAATTCTTTCGTTGCATTTTCAAAATCTATTGAATGTTGCAATTCCTCCGCATGATTTACGATCGACATTTTGCGAGCATAATTATCTTCGAGTTGTACTTTTATCTTCGAATAGTAGGCATCTTTATTTTGAAAAAAGTGGTTTTTGGCTTCCAGGAATTGATTCCAAACTTCATCGCTTTTATCTTGAGATACACGACCTATTTTCTTCCAATCTTCCATCAATTGAATAAATTCTTCGGATGTTTTTTTCCAGTCTTTACTTTCTTTGATGCTTTCAGCTTTGGCAACAATTTCTAATTTTTTCTCCAAGTTGCCACCTTGCTCTACTTTTATTTCATCGATATGTTCTCTTTTTCTGTTAAAGAAAATATCCTTTGCGGTGCTAAATCGAAACCACAACTCTTCTATACGATGCTTTGGCACCATTCCTATTTTTTTCCACTCCTCATTCATTTCCTGATAGAGTTCAGTTGTCTTTTTCCATTCGCCTGAATTCTGTAAAGCTTCGGCTTTTTCACACAATTCTAGTTTCTTTGATAAATTATCGAGAAGGTCTAATTCAAAGCTTTCGAAACTGGCTTGTTTCCCTTTAAAAAATTCATCCTTCGCTTTTTCAAAACGGAGTCTAAATTCTTCATTTTTCAAATCAGGTACTGTTGGCAAATCTTTAAATGCTTTTTGCAAATCTCTTAATTGGTCGGTTGCATTTTTCCATTCTTTGGTTTCAAGCAAGGCTTCAACTTCATTACACAATTTCTCTTTTTGCACCAACACTTCATCCACTGCAATTTTGATTACAGCTTCCATTTTATCTAATACTGTGAGCAACGATGGATAATCTCCAATAGCCTTTGCTGTACATATATATGACTTTGTTCGAACTACTTTACCAGCAAGTTTAATTTTATCCGAAGTAGCATCAAATTCTTTTTGAAGTTCGTTTACTTTATCGACTAATTCCTGAAAGCGCTCAACCAATGCATCGATTAAATTCTGTTGATTATTTTCAGTCGGCAAATCTGCAATGGCTCGTTCTTCAAACCATGTAGTAGAAGGAATAAACACCTTCTCTTCTTTGAGTATATAATTTTCGCTTGTAGACATCTGAAATTTCTTATTAGGAAAGGTGACAAATGTATGAAAAATAATAGGAAAATGAGTAAATTTTCGATTTTGACATCCTGAATCGAGTACCCATAATCTACAATTCTTTCCGTAGTCGAGCAACAGGTAAATTAAGCTGTTCACGATATTTGGCAACCGTTCTCCTTGCTATATTATAGCCTTTTTCGTTGAGCATCTCGGTTAATTTTTCATCCGACAAAGGGGATCGTTTTTCTTCATTCTGAATCAATTGATTCAGTATCATCTTCACTTCACGAGTCGATACTTCTTCCCCACTATCGGTTGACATGGATTCGGAGAAAAAATACTTGAGTTTGAATGTGCCAAACTCGGTTTGAACAAATTTACTATTAACTACTCTCGAAATCGTCGAAATGTCCATGCCTGTTCGATCAGAGACATCTTTCAATATCATTGGCCTCAAGCTTGTTTCATCGCCTGTTAGAAAAAACTCTTCTTGCAAATGCATAATTCTTGTCATGGTAAGCATCAATGTCTCTTGCCGCTGTCTTACAGCATCGATAAACCATTTGGCCGAATCAATTTTTTGCTTGATAAAGAGTACAGCTTCTTTCTGCCTATTATCCTTTTTATCCCCCCGGTCATAATCCTTGAGCATATCTCTGAAAGTTGAACTTACTCTTAAGTCGGGTGCATTTTTTTGATTCAACTGAATTTCCAATACACCGTTGTTGTTGTAGATTATAAAATCTGGTACTATGTATGCTTCAGTTTTGCTACCTCCTGTATAAAATGCCCCTGGCTTTGGATTTAGTTTAACGATTACTTGAATAATATCTTTCAAATCTTCATCATTCAGATTCATCGAACGTTGAATTTTTTCGTAATGCTTTTTGGTAAATTCATCAAAAAACTTTTCAAGAATTTTGATTGCATAAAGCACATTCATATTTGAACCTTTCTTCTTCAATTGAAGTAAAAGGCATTCTCTCAAATCGGCCGCAGCAACACCTGCAGGTTCGAGTTCCTGTACTAATTTCACTATTTCTCGAACTTCTTTTTCATCCGTTGATACATTTTGACGAAACGACAAATCATCAACTATAGATGGAATATCGCGACGCAAGTAGCCATCATCGTCAATACTCCCAATAATGAATTCTGCAATTTGGTATCGCTTTGAATCCAGATTCAATAAATTAATTTGTGCTTTTAAATGCTCGTAAAATGAAACTTCAAAACGAGGTTGATAACCTACTTTTTCGTCATCGGCATTATAGGCGTCTGCTTGGAAATTGTAATCAGCATCATCATCGTCTCCTTCTTTTACATACTCAGTGATATCGATTCGTTCAAACTCGTCTGTATCTGTTTCTTCGGCAATATAATCATCATTATCATCAGTCGAAAATTCATCTTTTATTTCCTCATTCGTTTTTTCATCGAGTGTTTTTTCTTCATAATCTTCACTGCTAACTTCCAATGCAGGATTTTCTTCCATTTCCTCTTTGATACGCTCTTCGAGCATGGCAGTAGGCACCTGCAACAATTTCATCAATTGAATTTGCTGAGGAGATAACTTTTGAAGTAACCGTTGCTGTTGAGAAAGTGATTGCATAATACGTCAGTCACAAAAATATAAATAAGAAGAACAAAAAACGATTTTATTATTCTAGTTCTTTTATTATCTTTCCGTAAAATAAATATTGCATTTTTAGAAATTTAGTTTGCTTCTGCAACTACTTCTTTCACTTCAGGTATCATACGCTTCATCATACCTTCAATACCCGACTTTAATGTAATCATAGATGAAGGACAACCACTACATGAACCTTGCAAAACCAATGATACAACTCCGTCATTGTAACTTTTAAAAGCAATGGCACCGCCATCCATTTCAACAGCAGGTTTTACATAGTTTTCAAGTAATTCTTTTATACGAGCTACAATATCGGTATCTTCACTCAATACAATATTGTTATCTTGTTTTGCAACAATTTCATTTTCATTGATAACCACTTTCCCTTCCTCAAGATATTCTTTCAAAAACTCGCGAAGACTAGGGATCACATCATTCCAATCGGTATCGGGTGTTTTGGTTAGTGTGACAAAATTGCTTGCTATAAAAACTCCTTTTACAAATGGGAACCCAAATAACTCTTTGGCCAAGGGCGAAGGAGCTGCAGTTATTTCATTTTGAAATTCAATACTCTTGCTAGGGTATAGCAGTTTATTGGCCACAAACTTCATTGTTTCTGGATTTGGGGTCATTTCGGTATATATACTGACGATGGGATTTCCTGTTTTTAACATAGCTGTACTATTAATAGTGTAGCAAAAATACATCTATTTGAATTGAAAATGTAGATTACTAACTGTTTCTTGTTTTTTTTCGTCTATAGATTATCGACTTTCGCAATAAAATCTTTATATTTACTTACAAAATCGTTTGCTTTGAAAAAGATATTTTTAATCCCTTTTGTGTTATTGGTTTTTTTATCAAGCCAAATCTTATATGCACAGCATGTACATAATTATTCTACTGTAGAGTATATCGAAAATAAAGGACAATGGGATGGCGATTTTATTTATCGAGGTAATACGCCAAATGGCGATATATTTCTTAAACGCAGTGGGTTTAGAATTATGCAATTAGGGGCTGACTTTCATGAATTAAGAAGACAGCTTCACTCAACTCCTACACCAAGCATTCAGACTTTCAATTACCATGTATATGATATGAATTTTGTAAATTCTAATCAAGTACATGATGTTTCTGTGGAAAAAAAACAAAAGCATTATTATAATTATTTTCTTGGAAACGATGCATCTAAGTGGAAATCTGAAATATATCCTGTATTAGCAGTTAACTATAAAGACCTCTATGATGGCATTGATGCCCATATATATTCAGAATCGGGAAATGTAAAATATGATTTAATTGTAAATCCTGGTGCCGACGTAAAAAAAATAAAAATAAGTTATACAGGTATTAATTCTATTAAGCTTGAAAATAACAAATTAATCATCACAACATCTGTAGGAATAAATACTGAATTAGCACCTTATGCTTATCAGTTTATCAATAATACTAAAAAAGAAGTTCCTTGTAAATATGTATTAAACGAAGAAAACCAAGTTAGCTTTCAATTTCCAAAAGGTTTCAACGATGATGTTCAATTGATTGTCGACCCCGTTCTTATTTTCTCTTCCCTTACAGGCTCTACAGCAGATAATTGGGGATTTACAGCGACTTACGACACATCTGGTAATTTTTATTCTGGAGGCATTGCACAAGGCCTTGGATACCCACTTATTGCCGGAGCATTCCAAGCCACTTATGGTGGAAGCGGTATAGGGGGCGGTGGATTTGGATGTGATGCAGTAATTAGCAAATTCAATGCCGCGGGCAGTGCACTTATATACTCCACTTATTTAGGAGGTATAGACAATGACCAACCTCATAGTATTGTAGTTGACAACAATGGCAATTTAGCAATAGCCGGAAGAACCTACTCTAATAATTTTCCTACTTCTGCAGGTTGTTTTGACAATACAGCGAATGGAGCAGCTGATTTATTTGTTACAAAATTTAATAGCACTGGTACTGCACTCATTGGCTCAACTTACATAGGCGGAAACGGAGCTGACGGAGAAAATATAACACCTGTTTATACATCTTTACTTAGCTTAAAACATAATTATGGCGATGATGCACGATCTGAGATAATTACAGACGCCAATAATAATTTATGGATTGCGGCTAGTACTTCTTCAGTCAATTTTCCAACTGCACAACCAAACCAAGCTGCCATTTCAGGAGGTCAAGATGGCGTAATATTTGAATTAAATAACACTTGCTCTAACCTTATTTGGAGTACTTATTGGGGTGGTTCGGCTAACGATGCATGTTATGTATTATCATTTGACAAATTGAATCAGAATGTTCTCTATGTAGCAGGTGGTACAGAAAGTAACAATTTGCAAGTAACACCTGGAACATTAAACCCAATTTTTCAAGGTGCTACCGATGGTTTTTTATTAAAATTCAATGCCTCTACTCATTTATTACAAGCTGGAACTTTTATTGGAACTTCATCATACGACCAAGTATATGGAGTTCAAACGGATGACAGTAGTCATGTATACGTAATGGGACAAACAAATGGTACCTATCCTGTAACGCCTGGTGTATATACAAATCCAAACTCTTCACAATTTGTAACAAAAATGGACATTAATCTTACTTCCATATTGGCTTCTACAGTGTATGGTAGCGGAACGAATCTTACAACCAATATTTCTCCAGTAGCATTTCTGGTAGACAAATGCGGTAGTATTTATGTTTCTGGATGGGGAGGCCCTACAGGCGGAAATCCTGGCAACACGATAGGAATGCCTACTACGGCAGGAGCAATTCAATCGACAACAGATGGTAGCGATTTTTATTTCATTGTGTTTAGCAAAAACTTTCAAAATCTATTATACGCAACCTTTTTTGGACAAAGTGGTGGTGGCGGAGAACATGTGGATGGAGGGACGAGTCGATTTGACCCAAATGGTGTTATATATCAAGCTATTTGTGCTGCCTGTGGAGGGAGTCAACTTTTCCCAACAACTGTTGGTGCATGGTCAACAACAAATGGTAGCTTGAACTGTAATCTAGGTGCTGTGAAAATTGATTTTCAATTACAAAACCCAAATGCTATTGCCTCGGCAGCAGGACCATTAAAAGGTTGTGTTCCTTTTGCAGTTACTTTTCAAAATAATAGCTCTAGCTCTACCACCTATTCGTGGGATTTTGGCGATGGGAATACATCCAATGCATTTGCACCAACCCATACTTATACAACGGCTGGCATATTTACTGTTACTTTAGTTGCATCGAATCCAAATGGATGTACAGCAACAAGTGATACAAACCAAATTGTAGTGACAGTGGTAGACGATTCAATTTTTGCAAATTTTACGGTTACAAAAGTAGATTCATGCGGACCTTATACCGCTACGATTACCAATACAAGCACCACCAATAATGGCCCTCCAGGACCTGGTGTATTATATACTTGGGATCTTGGAAATGGGTCATCATTCTCTGGTCCAAATCCAGGTTTAATCCCTTACCCATCGGCAAGTACATATACTATCACGCTTACAATGACCGATACCAATGCTTGTAACAATCCCTCTGTAAAAACAATTGTGCTCGACTTTACCTCTAGCGTCGTGCTTTCGGCGTTTGATATGCCAGACTCAGTCTGCTTACCAGCACTTGTCAATTTTATAGATCAATCAACAAATGCAACTACCTGGAATTGGATATTTGGCGATGGCAATACATCTACACAAGCTAACCCGTCTAATACCTACAATTCTGCTGGTACTTATACTGTTTTCTTAGTATCAGGTAATCCAGCTACTTGTAATCTTTTTGATACTTCTCAAAAAGTTATAAATGTATTTCCATCTCCAGTGGCCGACTTCAGTTGGACACCTAATCCTCCTGAACCAAATACACCAAACCAATTTACAAATTTATCGACTGGTGCTAAACGTTACCTTTGGGACTTTGGAGATGGAACGACAGATACAATTACGAACCCATTACATGTGTACGATAAAGATGGCACCTATAATGTTTGTCTTACAGCTACGAATGAATATGGCTGTGTCGATACAGTTTGCAAACCTGTTAGAGGAATTGTGTTACCACTCGTTGATGTTCCTACCGGCTTTTCGCCTAATGGTGACGGCATCAATGATGTAGTGTATGTAAAAGGTTATGGTATAGACAAAATGACTTTTAGAATATTTAATCGTTGGGGCGAAAAAGTTTTTGAATCTACTCGTAAATCCGATGGTTGGGATGGTCGTTATAAAAGCGTAATGCAAGAAATGGAAGTATATGGCTATACACTTTCAGTTACATTTTTTGATGGCACCAAAGATTTCAAAAAAGGCAATATTACTTTACTCAAATAAACTTATGTATCGTGAAAAAATTATTTACATTTTTTATCCTTGCTAGTATTTCTAGCTCGATTGCAAAAGCACAAGGAATGCATTTTTCTCAATACTATAATGCACCTATGTTATTGAATCCAGCAAATACTGGCTTTCTACAAGACAATGATTGGCGTGCTGGAGTCAACCTCAGAAATCAATGGGCGACAACGCCAATTCCCTATAACACGTTTAGTGCGTTTGCCGATTTTGGATTGATGCGCGACAAGTGGGAAACAAGCTGGATAGGCACAGGACTTGCTATGTGGCGTGATGTAGCAGGTAATGGCAACCTCGCATTGACTAAGATACAGGCCAACTTAGCCTATCATTTACTCGTAAGTGATCGAAGTACGCTATCTGCAGGTTTAGGAATGTCATATAATCAGCGAAGCGTAGATATAAGTAAATTGACTTTTGATGTGCAATGGGATGAGTTTTCGTTTAATAAAGGAGTTTCCAATCAAGAAACATTTACAAGGCAAAAGTCTACTTATATGGACATGAGTGCCGGAATGAATTACTCTTATGCCAACAATAATAACTTATTCATCACCATGAGTGTAGGTGGTATGCATATCAATCAGCCCATCGAAACTTTTTATGGCATGAGCAATCGTAAAGGTTTTAGACCTATTGCTAATTTGGATATTGTATTTAAAGCTAGTGACAATGTAATGTTGAATCCATCTGTTTATTATACTCGTGAGAAAAAAGCTAGTGAATTGGTTATGGGGTCCCTCTTCAATATCAATACAGGTGGAGGCACTAGTATCATTTCAAATGAATTGATACTAGGCGCATTTTATCGTAATAAAGATGCCGTAATTGCCGCAGCAGGATATAAATTCAAACAAAATAAATTTATATTCAGCTATGACCACACTATCTCTCAAATGAGTCAAGGTAATAATGGACTTGGTGCATTTGAATTATCCTTGATATTGCAAGGTAATTACAAGAAAGGCAACGAACTAAGTAGAACCTATGGCTGTCCTAGATTTTAATTTGTTTTATTACTTTTTGTGTAGAATATCCTTTTAATTTGCACTTTCTAACAAAATTATCAAGGAATGAAACCATCTTCTACTATACAACTAAATATAACCCTCGACGAACAAAAAGTACCTGAAACCATCCATTGGCAAGCAGCAGAAGGTGGCGTAGAAAAACCCACTGAGGCTAAAGCTTTCATGTTGAGCATCTGGGATTTGAACGAAAATGCCGCGTTGCGTATAGACCTTTGGACTAAAAAAATGATGGTAGATGAAATGAATGATTTCTTTTTTCAAACTATGATGACCATGGCTGACACCTACCAACGTGCCACCAATCAACCTGAGTTAGCAGAAGAAATTAGAACATTTTCAAAATCATTTAAAGTAAAAATGGAAGAGGAAATGAAAAAAAATCAATTATAAACTATAATAAAAATTGCATCATATGTCACTCGAACAAAATATAATGACCGAATTAAAGGCTGCCATGCTAGCAAAAAACGAAGCTGCTCTTCGTGGATTACGAGCTATCAAATCAGCTATATTGCTTGCCAAAACAGCTGATGGCAAAGTAGGAGAAATTACTGAAGACGACGAGATTAAGCTATTGCAAAAATTAGCTAAACAGCGTAAAGATTCACTTGAAGTATTTGTAGCGCAAAATAGAGAAGATCTTGCATTGAAAGAACGTGAAGAACTCGCCATCATTGAAAAATTTCTTCCAACACAACTTGATGAAAACGAAATACGTGAGTCTTTAAAATCAATCATTGCAAGTACGGGTGCCAATTCACCTGCCGACATGGGAAAAGTAATGGGTGTAGCGACCAAACAACTTGCTGGCAAAGCTGATGGCAAATTAATTTCATCTATCGTAAAAGAACTTTTAGCTTCTTAATTCACATTCTATGATATTAGACGGCATCGTATTAATTATTTCAATTCTTGCTTTTATAAGAGGCTGGAAAAAGGGATTATTATGGGCTGTTTTTTCACTTGTAGCTGTAATCATAGGCATAATACTTTCTTTAAAACTATCGCATACACTCGCCGACTATTTATTTAAAAACAATATCCTTACTGGTCAATACACATTGTTGCTTAGTTTTATAATTATTTTTTTACTAGTATTGTTTGCATTTCGATCAGGCGTGAAATTAGTTGAAACTTTTCTCGATAAAGTATTTCTAGGGTGGGTCAATAACTTAACAGGTGGCCTTTTGTATACTTTTTTTGTATTGTTTATCGCTAGTACTTTTTTTTGGCTTGCCAATAAAGCAGGCTTATTGAAAGATGATTTGAAGAAAGAGTCTATCTCTTACTCGTATATTGAACCTATTTCACCTAAGGCCATTGAACTAGCTTCAGGTTATTTACCACTTTGTAAGAATTTATATCATGATGTAGAAGAATTACTTTCAAAGGCAACTAGTAAATTTGATAAAAATTTAAACTAAATAATTCCTTCACGAATTAAATCGTGCAAATGAATGATGCCAGCATATTTCCCTTCATTTAATACGATGAGTTGTGAAATATTGTTGCTTCTCATTTTCTCCAATGCGTTGACTGCTAACTCAGTTTCTTCGATCGACTTAGGTTGAGAATTCATAATATCGCATGCTTTCAATGAAAGCCAATTTTCATATTTTTCGAGCATGCGACGAATATCGCCATCGGTAACAATTCCTTCTAGTTGACCCTCAGAATTGACAACTGCACATGCACCTAATCTTTTTTGAGTAATCTCCAAAATGGTTTCTTTAATATCAGCATCTGAAAGGACCTGTGGTTTGGCATTCATCGAACTCAAATCACGTACTTTCATATACAATCGTTTACCCAATGCACCTCCAGGATGATACTTTGCAAAATCACTTGGTTGAAAGCCTTTTAACTTCAATAACGAAACCGCAATCGCATCACCCATGACCAATTGTGCCGTAGTACTACTTGTAGGTGCTAAATTATTGGGACAAGCTTCCTCATCTACGCTACAATTAATAAAGAAATCGGCTTGTGTTGCTAAAAATGATTGCTCACTTCCACACAATGCAATAAGCTTATTTCCAAACCCTTTGATAAAAGGAACTAACACTTTTATCTCAGCACTTTCACCACTTTTAGAGATTACAATAGCTATATCATCAGGCTGCAACATACCCAAATCGCCATGTATTGCATCGGCTGCATGTAAAAACAATGAAGGTGTTCCTGTACTATTGAGTGTAGCTACTATTTTTTGTGCAATGATAGCACTTTTGCCAATACCACTAATGACCACTCTACCCTTGTTCTGATGTATCAACTCTACTGCAGAAGCAAATACATCATTGATACCATCAGCAAGCCCCTCTATCGATTTAGTTTCAATAGCAATAGTATTCAATGCCGCTTGTATAATAATCTCTTTTTGCAAGGTTTGTTTTTTACAAATGTATGAAAGACACAAGAATAACAGTTGAGTTTGTTTCAAAAAAAAGAGTTGCAATTGCAACTCTCTCATTTAATTATTTTCTTTTTTTCGTTTTTTTATATTTCGACTTTCTGATTACTTTTTTCTTTACAGGCTTATCGAGATATGTACCAGACATAAGGCTAATAATTTTTTGTTGTACATCGGCGCTAAAATTATTCCCTGAATAATCAAATTGATTCAAACGATTTAATTGAGCTATTTCAACTGGAACATCAGTCAATTGATTGTTCATTACATTCAACTTAGTCAAACCAGACATCATACTGATTTCAGCAGGAATAGCCTGTAGTTGATTGTTGCTCAAATCAAGATTTGCAAGCCCTTCTAATGAAGTAAGTACCATTGGAAAATCTACAAAACCATTGTTAGTTGCAATCAATGTTTTAAGTTTTTTCAAGTTAGAAAACGAAGCTGGCAAATCGTAAATTTTATTACCAGGATGAGCAGGATCACCTAATATCAAGGTTTCCAATTTTGTTAACTGATTTAATTCATAAGGCAAAAAATGCAAGTTGTTGTTTGACAAATTCAACTCGCGTAAATTTTTAAGATACTTAACATCAGAAGGCACAAAATTCAAGTTGCAACCACTCAAATCAAGATTAGTGATATGCTTCATCTGACGAATGATTTGTAGCAACAACTTTGGATCCTTGATTTCGTTACCACTAAATTTAAATGTCGTTAACGCTTGCAAATTATTAATTTCATTTGGTATGAAATTGATTGGATTGCCAGTGATATCTATTTCTTCAAGATTAGTACAGTTCGCTATTGAAGCAGGTAATGTATTGATTTTATTATTTCTTAAAATCAGCTTACGCAATTTTTTCATTTCACCTACAGTAGCAGGTATAGATGTCAAATTATTATTGGACAAATCCAATATTTCCAGATTATTGAGTAAGTAAATATCAATTGGGATTGAATTGATATTAGTATTTTGTAGCGTTAATTCATGAAGATTTGGATAACGGAATATCTCTTTTGGAAATACATTGTGTGGCTGACTTGTAATGCGTAGATTGTATACACAATTATTATCATGCGCTGCATAAGGCAATCGATCATATACTTTATCCGGATCACAAGGACTTGCTAAAGGGTAATATTGCTGCGCAGAAACTGCCTGCATACAGAATAAAACCGCCAAACTGAATATCAACTTCTTCATTGTTCGTTTAAAATTTGGCTTAAAAATAGATTGTTTTTCGTCAAAAACATAATTTTTTAGAAATAAGTCATCATCTAGTATTAAAAAACACTGTTTTGGTGCCCTGTTTCAACGAATGTTATCAATAAATGAATCAATATTGCATTATTGAAAAGGCTTATACCTTAGCTTACCTTCAAGCCAATTACAATATTCTAAGGACCCTAACCTAAATCGAATAGGCCGAACGGTCCATTTATCGACCATCAATTCTTTTTTACAAAAAAAACCAAATGAGACCGTTGCATAATTAGCTGGAATCAACTTAATCTCTTGGTTATTCAATTTGGTTAATTGCACTTTACGATTTGAACTATCTATCACTGAATTAAAACGAACTTGTGCAGAAGATGTACTCAATAGTCCATGCAACAAAAAGAAAGTTAAAAAAAATACTTTATAGTTCATCTGAATAGTGAAGTTACTCAATTTGAATTAAATAATTTAAATAATAGTTTGAATTATATTTCGGTACTTTGTTATGTAAACTTATTTAACTACTTAAAAAATAATTAAAATGGAATTCCCAAAATTTTTATTAGGTGACAACACCGACTTCCCAGATGATATCTTTATTATCCATTTAGACTATCCTCGTTTTATGGTGAATCTTAAGGATGACGAACTGGAACTACTAGAAGAAGTAGATGAGGAAATGACTGAAGCCGAATTGCAAACTGAACTTACAAGTCTTGTGTCACAAGCAGTAGAATTTTACGATCGCGAGATGAAACGATATGAAGAATAGTTCAAAAATATTTCTAGATCAATAATAATGAAAAAAACCGATAGTATAACTATCGGTTTTTTTCATTATTACGTTTACACGTTATTTTTTCTTCATCCAATTTGACATTTTGCTTTTACGATTGAGTGCCATCAACATCATGACTGGAACAATTATAAGTGTAATAATAGTTGCAAATCCTAAACCAAAAATCATAGTCCAAGATAATGGTCCCCAGAAAGCAACACTATCGCCACCAAAAAAGATATGTGGATTAAATTCTGTAAACAATGTTACGAAATCCATATTTAAACCAACTGCCAAAGGCACTAATCCTAACATAGTTGCAGTTGCAGTTAGCAATACAGGTGTCATACGTGTACGACCAGCCTCTATCATTGCTTCGCGCGGCGCCATGCCTTCAGCTAATTTAATATCAGCAAATTCAATCAACAGGATACCATTTCGAACCACTATTCCGGCTAAAGCTACAATACCAATACCTGTCATTACAATTACAAAATCCATGTTGAAAATTCCAATTCCTAAGAACACACCAATCACACTTAATACGATTTCACTCATAATGATGATAGTACGACTAATGGAATTGAATTGAATGATTAATATCAAAAAGATTAAAAGAAAGGATACACCCAATGCACTTACTAAAAAGATGCCCGTTTCAGCTTGCTCTTCTTGTTCACCACCCATTTTAATATTTACTCCAGCAGGCGCATTGAATTGATTAATTTCATTTTGAATAGCAGCTACAGTTTCATTCGGATTAAAATTGGACAATACATTGGAAGAAAGTGTTATAATTCTTTTTTCGTTTTTACGTTTAATACCACCGTAGGTGTTGCCATATTTCAGATCTACAAAACTTCCAATAGGCACTTGCCTTACAGCGCCTCCCATCCCCATATCTCTATAAGTCATATTGATATTTTTCACTACATCTATATTATTACGTTGCTCCTCATTTAAACGTAATGTAATAGGATAATCATCATTGGCGTCTTTGAATCTTGAAATTTCGGAACCAAACATGGCAGTACGTAAATCACCCGCTATCATACCTGTACTAATTCCTTCGATATTCATTCGAGCGCGCGATAAATCAAAAATAATTTCTGGCTTATTTGCTTGAAAATCACTTTTCAATTCTTCAACTCCGGCAATTTGTTTGTTATCCAAAAATTTCTTCAAGCTCTTAGAGGTCGATATTAATGAATCAAGATTTTCACCCGTTAATTCAATTACAATTGGTTTTGCAGTAGGCGGTCCATTACTTTCCTTATCTACTGTGATTTTAGTACCTGGAATATCTTTTACACCAGCACGAATTTTATCTAATAATTCTTGAGAGCTTTTACCATGTCTTTTTTCGAATTTGACAAACGAAACTGTTATTTTACCACGATTAGGGTAATCACCAATTTCACCACTATTTTGATCTGTAGCTCCTACCTTCACATTCGAAATTATAGAGGTAACCAATGGGTTATATTGATTTTTTGCTAAATCAATATCCAACGATTTGTATACTTTATCTTCAAGCACTTTCAATACTTCATTGGTTTTATTCTGATCGGTACCTTCAGGCATGGTTAAATATACATATGCAAAATTGGGCTCCGCTGAAGGGAAAAACAATACTTTTGGACTACGAACCATGATAAGCAAAATAGATAATACCAATAAAATGATCACAGAAGAAAATGAGATAGCTCTATGGTCTAATGCCCATGTCAATAATCTCAAATACCCATTTTGAACCTTTGGCCATATATTATGCTGAAATGCATAAATAATTTTTACTAGTATAAACTTGTTTAATAAAAATAATAGCCACAAAAAGACAACAAAATTTCCTAAGCCAAAAGACTGTGTAGCATAACAAATCAACGCAATGACTAAAAAAACAATTGTAGTAATTGTAGTACCTTTTTTCCATTTGATTTTTGATTTGCCATCATATTCTTCATCTTTCATAAAATCAACTGCAAACACTGGGTTTATAATATAGGCGACTAACAACGAAGCTACTAATGTAATAATTAACGTAATAGGCAAATAGAACATAAAGCTACCAATCACACCTTTCCAAAATGCCAATGGAATAAATGGCAACAAGGTTGTGATCGTTCCAGTTAATACAGGTAAGAAAACTTCTTGTGTTGCTTTCTTAACAGCTTCTTTTGCAGTGACTTTTTCTTCATGAAATATTCGATGTGAATTTTCAATAACCACAATGGCATCATCTACCACGATACCTAATGCCAATAAGAAAGCAAATAGCACAATCATATTGAGAGTGAATCCTATACCAGGCAATACCATAAACGCAATTGCACATGACAAAGGAACAGACATGGCAACAAAAATCGCATTGGTAGTGCCCATAAAAAACATAAGAATAAAAGTTACTAATACAAATCCGATAATGATTGTATTAATCAAATCATGCAACGTTGTTCTTGTTGCATCTGATTGATCGCCTGTTACTACTACGCTCAACTCTTTTGGCAATTCGCTTTTCTTCATCTCATCAATAATCTCATCGATTTTATCTGAAGCTTCAATCAAATTCTTCCCACTCGCTTTAATTACATTAAGTGTGATTACATTTTTAGAATTTAAACGGGCAAAACTTTCTTGTTCCTTATATGTGTCTTTTATCTCAGCAATATCTTTTAAATAAATACTAGCACCCATTGGATTTTTTACTACAACATTCCCAATTTCATCTGCCGTTTTAAATACTTTTTTAAGACTAATAATTCGTTGCTCTCCATCAACCTTAACAATACCTGGTGTAGCCTCAACATTCTCATAAGCGATAGCACCTTGTATATCTCTGAATGCCAATTGGGCTGATTGCATTTTAAACAAATCAACATTGATTTGTATTTCACGATCAAGCCCTCCAACCTTATCTACACGTTTAATTTCTTTCAAACTTTCAATTCGATCTTTAATTCGATCTGCATATTCCTCCAATCGATTCACATCAAAATTGCCTGATATATTTACAAATCGAATTGGAAATTCGGACACATCTATATCTTTTACTTCAGGATCATTGGGTAGGTTTTTTGGCAAACCGTTTGGATCAGACTTTGCTTTATCTACCGCATCACTTACATCTTGCTTTGCTTTGACTACTTTTACATCCGTATTAAATTCAGCAATTACAACTGAAAAGTCTTGAAACGAATTACTAGTTACTTTCTTAATACCCGAAATATTTTTCAATTGCTTTTCAATGGGTTTCGAAACTAAGTTTTCCATATTTTCGGGCGAGGTACCTGGATTGATTGTCTGCACAATAATCTGTGGGAATTTCACTTCTGGAAATTGTTCTTTGGGTAAATTAATATAACTCACAAGTCCGATCAAGGTAATGATAATTGTGAGGATATAAATACTGGTCCTGTTATTAATGGGCCAATTGGATGGATTAAATTTCATATAAATAATTCGATGATTTGAAAATAGGATAACCTAAAAATTATTGTACTTTCAATTCTCTTTATTTTAATTAATAATATAAATTAATAGTTTTAACTTGGTATAGTGCTATTGACAATAGATTATTCTCCAATCAATAATTCATCACCTTCATTTAGTTCTTCATAACCGGTAGTGATTACATTATCGCCCAATGTAAGCCCACTAACTATTTCTACTTTACTTTCGTATGTGTTGCCCAATTGCACAGGTATTAATTTTGCTTTTTTATTCTCATCTGCTATATAAACAAAATTACCCAATTCTGTTTTTTGTATCAACGACACTGGCAACACGAATGCTCTATTATTTTGGTAAGTAGCAATTTTAACTTTCGCAATCATATTTGGTTGATACTTATTACTTGCTGGCAATGGAATATATGTGGCATAGGTACGAGACACATTATTAATCATACGCTCGGCATATGATACTTTCGTTAAAAGTGTATCTCTTAAATCTGGGAAAATCAACATCACCGAACTACCTGTTTTTACAACTGATGCATAGTTCTCAGCTACGTCAGCTTGTACTCTTAATTTTCCAGTATTTATAATACGAATCTCGGGACCATTCATAGGCGAAGCATAAGATTGTCCCACTGTTGCATTGACAGCATCTACTACACCATTGATCGGCGAGTACACATTGAACGTGTTTTTAGTGGTCAAGGTTGATTGCTTTTGTTTCAACAATGCATCGTAATTATTTTTTGCTTGCAGCAATTGAATCTCTGTTCCAATTTCTTGATCCCAAAGCCTTTTTTGCTTGTCATACACAATTTTTGCAAAGCTTATTTGTTGATCTATTAAGTCTATGCCTCTATTCACAGATTCCGATCTCAATGTAGCTACTACCTGCCCTTTGTGTACATATTGACCTGGCTTAACAAGAATAGCACTAATAATGCCAGGTGTTTCTGGAATGGCATTTACTACTTCGTCTATATCTACCTTACCTTGTACATCAATATAATTATTAAATACAGTTGGGGACATTGATGTTACATATACAGCCACTTTTCGAGCACCTTTTACCGGTCCTTCTTTTGCCTCCAATGCAGCTATTTTAGCTTGTATATCTTTTTGTTGTGTTTTAAGTTTAGCCAATTCACCTTTGGCATCTTTAGGTTCTTGACCTCCCCCACACGATGCTAATAAAATAATTGCAGCTAGCGTGAAGGTACTTTTAATGAAGGAATTCATAGTTTTGTTTTTGTAATGAATAGTTTAAAGTGTTTTTATTTGAGCAAGCCCAATGATTTTTGATAATCAATTTTAGCAATCATCGCTTCAAACAATGAATTGAAATAATTTGTTTGAGCTTCTTTGTAAGCTGTCTCTGCTTGTAGTATTTCGATATTTGAACCTACACCTTCTTTATATTTCTTCTGCGCGATGGTGTATACTTTATTGGCTAGTTCAATATTTTTTTGTTGATTTTCTAACGATATCATGCTATTCTTCAATTGAGTTTTAGCGTTTTTACTTTCAAAATCGACTGCCAATTTCAACGCTTCCATATCGTTGTCGTTTTTAAGCATATTTAACTTTGCTTGTTGCATTTTAGCTTTTCGTGTATTACCATCATAGATAGGCACTGAAGCATTTAAAACTAAGGCTCCTGTAGGAAAATATGGCAAGGTAAATAATTCTTTAAAAGCAATTGTTTGTGTTGCATAACTACCTGAAACTGCAGCTGCTATTGTTGGCAAATACCCTTTTTGATATCGTTTATAATCATATGAATTTAATTTTTTAATTGTTTTCAATAAATCCATTTCAACTCGGTTGTTATAATCTACTATTCGATCTAGTTCCATATCTTTTTTAATAATTTCTAGATTCAAATCATCTGTGAGAGTTACTGTATTATCCAATGGCATACCCATTTGAAATTTCAACATCATATAACTCAATTGAATTAAATTTTGAATTTTTTCTCTTTCGATTATTAAATTATTCTTTTGAACAGTTAAACGATCAGCATCAATTTTTTCGGCAAAGCCTTCTCCAAATAATTTTTGAGTCATATTTTCCAAGGAAGCAAGCAATGTAATATTGTCATTCAACAATGCAACTCTTTTCTCAGCAATTACACAGTTGAAATATGCTTTCGAAATACTTACTCTCAACTCTTGTTCGCTACGTTTTGTATTTAATACAGACAATTCTTCAAGACTTGTTCTTGCTTTAAGCGCAATCAGAACTCCTGCATCAAAAAGTATTTGAGTAGCTTGAATGCCTGCACTCATATTTAATGGCAATCCAAACTTTAGTTCGCTGTATTTTTGCTTAGGCTGTTGCTGATAAGCTAAAAAAGCAGGTGTGTCTATTTTAAAAAAGCTTAGACTAGATGTAAAGTCAAATGCATTTGCATCAGCACGTTGCTTTGGTATTATAAAAAGATATTGAAACTGCCCGGTAGCCTGTATTTGCGGGCGTGCTATACCAAGTACTTCTTTGTTTTTTTCTAACTGTATTTGCTCGTCGAGTAAAGCCCCCTTGATGGTATTGCTATTCTTCATTGCATATGAAATACAATCTTGCAATGAATAGGCAGTTTTGTCCTGCGCCTTTGTATATATTGATATACTTAATAACAAGAAAATGAATAATTGTTTTTGAAAACTCATACTTACTTTTTTAAATGACTGGATAAATATTTTGACAATAACTTATGCCCTTTAAGTGTGGCAACACCATACATGTAATTTGCAAAAATCTGTGTATTGACCTTTACGATATCATATTTTTCCTGAGGAAAAATATTATTTTGAAACACAATTAATGAAGACTCCATTCTAAATCGCGCTATAATATCTATATCAACATCTTCACGATACAACTCTTCTTTGATTCCTTGACGTAGATTTTCTGCGATGCATTCAAACAAATAGCTTTCTTTATGTTCTTGTAGATATTTATAAGCTACGGGATAATGTCGTTGCAAATCGATGTAGCAGACTAAATTCATCCCTCGGACCATTTTTTCCATGATGACTAAAATGGCAATTATTTGCTCAACAGCATTTTTAGATTTTTTAAAAGCATCTTCCGTTTCACACTGATTGCTATCGAGCATATATTTTACACTTTCCAGTACCAAATCATCTTTATCTTCAAATAATTCATACAAGGTTTTTTTTGACACACCAATATTGCGTGCCAAGTCATCCATGGTAACATTTTTGAATCCAAATTGCCTAAATTGGCTAAAGGCTGCTTGAACTATTTGATGTTTTTGAGTATTCACGATGCAAAACTATGGAAACTTTTTATACTTCAAAAGTTTTTTTAATACATTAATTGCAATGAAAGATAGAAATACTCGATAAATCTTGCAAAAGCATTGCTATCAGTGGTTCATAGAATTTAGATTATTTTAATGTTACCAACTAATAAATATTAAATTCTATATTTAAAAGATATCTATAACAATCAAATTAAAAAAAATGCTTTCATAGCTTAAGTTTAATTGTAACTTTACCCTCCATTTATACAAACTAATATTACAAATGTCAAAAATACATGCAGCTATCACCGCAGTAGGTGGTTATGTACCAGAAGATAAAATGACCAATGCCGACTTGGAAAAAATAGTTGAAACTAACGACGAGTGGATTACATCTAGAACAGGCATCAAAGAAAGAAGAATATTGAAAGGCGAGGGTCTTGGCACGTCTGATATGGCAGTTCATGCCGTACAACAAATTATAGACAAAACAGGTATTGACCCCCTGGATATCGAACTATTGATTTGCGCTACTACTACCCCTGACTTTACATTTCCTGCGACTGCAAATGTTATTACAGATAAAGCTGGACTTAAAAATGCTTGGGGCTACGATATCAATGCAGCTTGTAGTGGATTTATCTATGCTCTAACTATCGCTGCACAATTTATTGAAACTGGAAAGCATAAAAAAATAATTGTAGTAGGTGGTGACAAAATGAGCTCTATTTTGAATTTTGAAGATCGAGCGACTTGTATCATATTTGGTGATGGATGTGGTGCCGTTTTACTTGAACCCAATACCGATGGCTTTGGCATTATAGACAGCATACTCAAATCTGATGGTGCTGGCCGAGCCTATTTGCATCAAAAGGCAGGCGGATCTGTAAAACCTGCTACGATTGAAACTGTCATGAACAAAGAACACTTTGTTTATCAAGAAGGGCAAACTGTTTTTAAATTTGCTGTAACAAATATGGCCGATGTTGCATATCAAATCATGCAACGAAATGAATTAACTTCAGATAATGTTACATGGCTTGTACCACATCAGGCAAACAAGCGAATCATAGATGCAACCCGTGAACGCATGGGGCTAGACGAAGAAAAGGTAATGGTAAATATTCAACGATATGGCAATACTACCAACGGCACTTTACCACTTTGCCTTTGGGAATGGGAAAGCAAACTACGCAAAGGTGATAATATTGTGTTGGCTGCATTTGGCGGTGGCTTCACATGGGGAAGTACATATATTAAATGGGCATATGACGGGAAATAATTCCTCGATTTTTTAAACTTACAAAAAAGGCTGTCTTGGTTAAGACAGCCTCTTTTTTTGATAGAATACTATTCATTACTTTTTCTTCATTGCTGCCTCTATCTCTTCAGTTGTTATTGGCATTGCTTTAAACATATCTATATTTCCATTTTTGGTTACCCAAAAATTATTTTCAATTCGTATACCCATTTGCTCTTCTTTGATATAAATGCCGGGCTCGATGGTAAATACCATTCCTTCTTTGATAGGCGTATTTCGAGTGCCGATATCGTGTACATCAATTCCTAAGTGATGTCCTAAACCATGATAAAAATATCGACGACAGGCTCTATTGTCCGCGCTTTCATTTTTAATGTCTTCTTTGGTAAGTAATCCGATTTTAAGCAGCTGTTTATTCATTTCAATTTCTGATGCCGCAGTAATGTCGAGCCAAGTCACACCAGGTTTCAACATTTTTTGAGCAAATCGATGCACAGCCAAGCAAGCATCATAAACCTCTTTTTGTCGTTTGGTAAATTTTCCATTTACAGGAATCGTACGAGTTAAATCAGCACAATAGTTTCCATATTCAGCACCAAAATCCATTAAGATTAATTCACCATTTTTGCATGCTTGATTATTTTCTACATAATGTAATATGCGTGCATTATCACCGCTTGCAATGATACATCCATATGCATGACGCGTTGCTCTATTTCTCAAAAACTCATGTGTAATCTCTGCTTCAATTTCATGTTCGTATACGCCAGGCTTAATAAACTTACATACTCGCATCAATGCTTTATGCGTTATATCTACTGCCTCTTGCATTACGGCTACCTCGTATTTACTTTTAATAGCACGAAGATCTTTCATTATTAATGCTGCTCGCTCATATTTATGCAATGGATATCGCCTCATCAAATCATGTACGTATAATAAATCGATGCGAGGGATAGATGTATCTAGTCGATCATTTTCATTACTATCGAGATAAATATGTTCAGCATGATGTATCCAAGCATGCAACATTGCATCTAGTTGATCTAAAAAAATAACCGTTTTAATTCCAGAAATTGCAGTAGCTTCCTCTTTGGTCAATTTGTGTCCTTCCCATTTTTCAAGTACTTCATTGGGTCTTAATATCAACAATACTTCTCTGAAATTTTTATCAATATTATCAGGGTACAATATCACCATAGTTTTTTCTTGCACTACGCCACTTAGCCATATCACATCGGAATTTGATTTAAATTGATATTGTGCATCGCCATTCTCTGGAAGATTGGGGTGTGCATTAAAAATTGCAATTGAATTAGATTTCATTTTTTTTACAAAACGCTCTCGGTTATGTGTAAATAATTTAGAATCTAGTGGAAGATATTTCATACTATAAAATTGAAGTACGAAGGTAATAGAAAAAGAGAAAAATAAGGTAAAGGAATTTTATAAAAATCGACTTCTTACGATTATTGAATTATTCATATCGCAATGCATTGATTGGATTTAAATTGGAAGCTTTGATTGCGGGATAAATACCAGCAGCTAATCCTACTATGATACATATACTAATACCTATACCAATCCACATCCAAGGTATCACAAATGGTGCACTAAATGCTAATGAAAGTAAGTTCCCAATTAATATTCCAATAATGATACCAATAATACCTCCTTTTACACTGATAAAAACAGCCTCGGATAAAAATTGCAATCGAATTGTTTGGCTATTTGCACCAATGGCTTTGGACAAACCAATTTCACGTGTTCGTTCTGCTACCGAAACGAGCATAATATTCATTAGCCCTATAGCTGCACCTAATAAGGTAATAAAACCAATGAGACTTGCCGACAAGGTTACATATTTTAAATTATCAATTAATGAATTTGCTATTTCATCATTTTTATTTACTGCAAAATTATTTTCATCTCCTGGCTGTAATCGTCTCAATGTGCGCATTGTACCTTCAGCTTCATCGGCTGCTGCTTCCATCCATTTTAAATCATTGACTCGCACACTAATTACACAGGATTTTTGTGAAATGGAAAACCGCTGACGAGCATTGTTCAATGTAATGATAACCATATTGTCTGAGCGATCAATAAAACTAGCGCCTTTACTTTCCATGACGCCTACTACTCTGTAACGAGCATCTCCTATATTAATTAATCCATTTTCTGCATTCTGAACTGAGTTGAAATATTTTTTAGCTATCCCATTACCCAAAATACAGGCATTTTCTCCACTACCAATCTCTCTTGTACTAAAATTTCGACCTGCCACAAGATTGGTGCCCGACACATTGATATAATCTTCATCGGCACCCATCACAAGGATATTTGGATTTGATTTTTTATTTTCTCTTTTTATAATTGCTGCATTCGTTGCCATTATATTGATACTTACTGTACCGGGAAACTGATATCGTTCTTTAAACAAGCGAGCATCTTCAAGTTTGATTCTATTCTTTTCATCACTTGTATTTACTCTTCTTCGTCGTCCATTTTTTTTGTTTTTAGAAATGACACTTTGCGATGAAATATTAAATGTATTAGAACCCATACCAGAAAAACTATTGTGAATAGTCCCTTTCAGCACTTCTATGATTGTGATAATACCTATCAAAGCAGTAATACCTATTGCAATGATAGCAATAGTAAGATTAGAGCGAAGACGATTGCTTTTAATTGCTTTTTGAGCTAATGAAAAAATATCACTTAGTTTCATGAAAGTTCAAAAGTACAATATTGAATTTAAAATGATGAAATATAAAATACCACGAAGTACTTACCGCACATCAATAATTTTGAGTTGTATGGATTTATTCCCTTGCCATTCATTCTCTTCTATGTGATAGAGTATATCAAACATTTTTCTAGATTTCACAGCCTCTATTTTATCTGCCATATTGAATCCAATGCCATTGAACGTTCTACTTCCATTTTGATAAACAACCAATCGCAAATGTTTTTCTTTCACTACTGTACTCAACCCTTGATAATCTATTACATTTCGAGAAATGAATACAGGCTTCATATTCTCTGGACCATGAGGTCCAAACTGATTTAATATACGAAGAAAGGCATCATTGATATCTGAAAATTGCAGTTCAGCATCTATCTCTATTTCAGGAAAAAATGAATCTTCGGGAACCATGCTTCGTACTACTTCATCAAAACGTTTTCGAAAGGCAGTCAGATTTTCTTCCATCATAGTAAGTCCTGCTGCAAAATAATGTCCACCATAGGTTTCAAGTAATTCCGAACATTGATTTAATCCATCAAACAAATTAAACCCTTTAATCGAACGTGCAGAGCCAGTTACTTTTCCATTGGAATTGGTTAGCACTATAGTGGGTCTGTAATGATGATCAATCAATCTTGAAGCAACGATTCCAACAACACCTTTATGCCAATGTGGTTGATAAACTACTGTAGATCGAAGTTGTTCATGACTTTCATTGTCTGTCAGCATATCCAATGCTTCCAATGTAGTAGTTCGGTCTACCTCTTTTCGATCATTATTGTCGTCATGCAATTGATTTGCAATTTCTTTTGCTTTATCCTTATTATCTTCAATAAACAATTCAACAGCTTTTCTGGCATCGTCCATTCTCCCAGCTGCATTCACTCTAGGCGCTATGATAAATACCAAATCAGAAATAGTAAATTGTTTATTCAACTCACTAATTTGCTTTAATGCCTGTATCGGGATAGATGGATTTGTATTTACTTTTTGCAAACCTAATACAGCTAGCGTTCTATTTTCATCTGTAATAGGTACAATATCGGCTGCAATGGCTGTTGCAACTAAATCCAAATGCCTGTCGACGATATCTTGCGAAATTTGATGTTGTATTGCATAAGCGCTAATTAATTTATAACCAATACCACATCCACATAATTCTTTGTAGGGGTATGAACAATCAATTTGTTTAGGATTTAATATAGCAAGCGCCTTTGGCAAATCTTCATCGGGCATATGATGATCACATACAATCACATCAATATGATGTTGGTTTGCAACATCTATTAATGCGCTTGATTTAATGCCACAGTCTAGGGTAATAATCAATTTAAACCCATGATCTATGGCGTAATCAATACCCTTTTGAGAAACACCATATCCTTCTGCAAAGCGATGAGGAATATAAAATTCAATATCAGAATAAAATGATTTAAAAAAACTAAATACTACAGCTACGGCTGTAGTTCCATCTACGTCATAATCCCCATAAATTAATATTCGTTCATTATTTTCAATAGCATTATGGATTCGATCAACAGCCGATTGCATCCCTTTCATTAAAAAAGGATCATGCAAATGTTCCTTTACTGTTCTGAAAAAATCTTTTGACTGCGCATAAGTATAAATACCACGCTCGATTAATAATCGACATAATACAGGATGGATTTTTAATTCTTCTTGTAATGCAACCACAAGTTCTTCATCCACTTTTTTTAGTGCCCATCGTTTTTGTAGCATAGATGATTAATTCCTGTATATTTTAATGATAGAATTAGATTAGTCTTACAAGATACATATTTTTCTTTTAGAAAAAACTAGCATTTTATTACCATAAATTGATCATGATACCAAAACGGTAATCAAGTGTCTGATAATATCTTGAATTGGGATTTTGTACTAAATCGTAACATACCATAATAAAAGAATAACCATAGTTGCCAAACCGTTGAGCATAGCCAGCACCTAACAATATAGCAGGTATAAATCGTCTTTCGGAGCGTTCTTTAACCTTGCCGGTATTTAAATCATAATCTGCCAAAGAATTAAATGGAAAGTTAGTTATATACTTTGTGTTATTAATTTCTGGTTCGAAATTTAGCAATAAAAAGTTTCCGACTAAGTATCTTGCATAGACTGACAATGAATAGGCTGGTAGTTTATACTTGTAGACTTCTTTGTTTCCGTTGACGATATTATTATAATCTAATCCTTGTTGAAAATAATTGAATCCTAAGGTAGTACCAACATGAAATCGATCTGTGATGCAATAGGCAACTGAGGGGGATAGATTGATAGAAAATGAACGATAGGCAGCACCAAATCCTATACCAGGTCCAAACAACAATCTAGATTTATCAATTCCTCCTTGTTTGCTCGATTTCTTTTTATTTTTATTGTCCATTACATTATACAAACTAATAGGATTAGCAATTGATTGCATTGAAATAAAAAGCAGTAGTAGTACAAGTACCTTTTTCATATAAATGTATTTTCACAAATATACTAGAAATCTATATTCTGAATCAACTATCGTAAAAAGTCCTTGATAGAATATCTAATTTTAACGACTTATTATTTAAATCTGTAGTTTCACAAAAGGATGATAGTAAAAACGTTTATTTTTTTCCAATCGAATAAAATAAGGTCCATTGGCAAGTCTTCTTATATCAAGAGTACTTCTATTGGTTGCCGTTGCATGTATCTCTATCGATTGTTGTATACCTATGCTTGAGTATACTTGTATAGACGAATTGTCAAGGGCAGTTTGGTCTGTAATGGTTAATTGTTGAGAAGCTGGATTCGGATATACTTGAATGGTAGTAGTTGTTATATCATGTACAGGAGTCGATGCTGATTCAAATAAAAAATTATTGGTATCAAATTCATCGTTTGATGGATGAGTATTATTATCAACTGCATTGGCTGCAACAAAAAACAGTACTGAACTGTCGCCAGTACTTGGCGCTTTCCAATCAAATGTCCAAGTGGCAGTTCCTGCTGTTATTGTAGCCGGCACTGAGTGAGACAATTCTTTGGGTCCACTCAAATTGGTTCCTGCACTTGCTGTAATGGAACCTCTATTGACTGTTAAATCAAAACCCGCTTTTAGCTTTTGTGCATTTGAAATCGTCAATGTCATTGTATAGGTAGAGTCATTTTTATATCCTGAAATGGGTATGCCTGTAAGATTCATAGTGGTATTACCACTTGCTTGGTGGCAACCATTGCCTCCACATCCTGTTACACTACGACCTGTAATACCAGCACTATTGGAGGAAAAAACAATGTAACTAATAGCAAGTAAACTCAATATGTATAGCACATTCGATTTAATATTTTTCATAAGAATAGTTTTTATGCCTAAAAATAAAAAAAGTTGGCTTGATGAAGCCAACTTTTAATCAATGATATTAATAAATTATTTTTTTGTAAAAATTGTATGTAAGTTTTTATTACCATCATTCATCAACAAAATATAATTACCCGAAGACAATGTTTGAGTATTAATTCTATATTGATTATTAGCATCTTGAATTGAATTCAGATTAATAATAGAACCTGTCATAGATACTGCTTTAAAGGAATGAACGGTTGCTTCAGTTTTAACAGTTACAAATTCATTAACCGGATTTGGATAAACAGAAACCTCAGCTTGATTTAAATCTTTTACAGCTGTAGGTGTTGCTTGCATAAATGTTAAGTTAACTTTATTCCATTGATCACCACTAGTAGCATTGTTGTTATTTACAGCATTAGCAGACACATTCAATGTAACTACACCTCCTGCAGCAGGTGCAGTCCAGTTGAAATTAATATTGACTGTACCGCCTGTAAGATTGAAAGGGCTTGTGTGATGTAGTTCAGTTCCCATAATCATTGTATTAGCTGGAGCTCCACTGATAGAACCTCCACTAAAGTTCAAATCAAAGCCTGCTTTTGTTAAAGATGCTGTTGCGTTTGAAATAGTTAATGTAATAGGATAAGTTGTACCTGCTACATAGCCACCCGCAGGGATACCAGTAACAGCAATTGTAGTTGCAGGATTTTGATTATTACCATGACAACTACAACCAGTAGAAGCAACACCCATTGCCCCACCAGAATTTGAAGACATTGTAATATAGGCTGTGATACAACCAAAGGCCAATAATGTTGAAAAAAGTAATTTTTTAGATTTCATATAAATAAGTTTTAATAAATAATGTTTAAACATACGATATTTAAGCCAAATATCAAACAAAAAGGAGATAGGATTTAAAAATTATTCCAATTTTTAACAATCTTTATGACTGCAGTATATCTCGAGCAATTACAAGTTTTTGTATTTCAGACGTACCTTCTCCAATCGTACATAGTTTGCTATCACGATAGTATTTCTCTACAGGGAAATCTTTCGTATAGCCATATCCTCCAAATATCTGCACAGCTTCAGTTGCTACACGCACTGATACTTCTGATGCGTAATACTTCGCAAATGCACTTTCTTTCGTCATTTTTTCTCCGCGAATCAATTTGTCTGCTGCGTTGTATATCAACAATTCTGCTGCTTCGATTTGTGTTGCCATATCAGCCAATTTCCATTGGATAGCTTGAAAATTAGAAATAGGCTGATCAAATTGTTGACGCTCTTTTGAATATTTAATAGAAGCTTCATAAGCCCCTTTTGCAATACCAAGTGCTAAGGCGGCTATTGAAATACGACCTCCATCTAGTATAATCATTGACTGCTTAAAACCTTCGCCAATCTCACCCAATCGTTGTGCATCTGATATTCGACAATTATCAAAAACTAATTCACATGTTTCTGAAGCGCGCATACCTAATTTATTTTCTTTCTTACCTGCTGTAAAGCCAGGCGTACCCATTTCAATTGCAAAGGCTGTTACATTATTTTTAGTTCGTGGTTCACCTGTACGACAAAGTACAACAGCTACATTTCCCGATTTACCATGGGTAATCCAGTTTTTAGTTCCGTTGATAACCCATCCATCTCCATCTTTGGTTGCCACACACTTCATATTACTTGCGTCAGATCCCGTATTAGCTTCTGTCAATCCCCATGCACCAATCCACTCACCACTAGCTAGTTTTGGTAAATATTTTTTCTTTAATTCAGGGCTTGCAAATTTATAAATATGATTTGTACACAATGAATTGTGAGCAGCTACTGACAATCCTATAGAACCGCATACTTTTGCTATTTCACTTACCACAGTGATGTATTCAAAATAACTCAATCCTGACCCTCCATATTCGGCAGGAATCAAAACACCCATCAACCCCAACTCTCCTAATTTTCGAAATACCTCAATTGGAAATTCTTGTGATTCATCCCATTCCATCATCTTAGGGCGTATGTTTTTTTCAGCAAAATCACGAATCATATCAGTTATCTGTGATTGCATTTCAGTTGGAGCAAAATTCATAAAATTGTTTTTTTAATTATTGAATACTTAAGTACGGTGCAATTTTACGAAATATTTCTTCATTTATCAATTGAATTTCTTTAAGTTGCTGTAGATTGTCAATATGATAATTCTTAGCCTTTCGGTAATCAGCAATTGCGTTTGCTATATCTCCTTTCAAATATGGATGTACATTGAGCTCGTTATAGGTAGCTTCGTTTAAATTCAATTTGCGAATTAAACCTTTATTGACTGTACAATTTCCTTTAATATTCTCATAGGTTTCGGGCGATATACCAAATACCTCTTTCAATTGTTCTACACCTGCAAATCCACCAAGTTGGCTCCTATACTTTACAATATTCATTGATAACTTGCTCCCTATACCTCGCAACTTTACTAGTTTTGCAGTATCTGCTGAGTTTAATTCAACTTGGATATATTCTTTCGGCTTTTGTTCAAATCTAGACTGATTACTTCCAGGGATTGATATATAGGGCTCTAATTGTGCATACTCATCTTCGTGCAATCCATAGATTCGTTTAAGGCTCTCCTTATTGTAAAACTTTCCACCTTTGTTTCTAAAATTTAAAATGGTCGCTACAAGTTTATCTCTCAATCCAAGACGTTTGAAGCCTGCTTCATCCAATGTATTTGGGTCAAAATTAAATGGCGTCAATTTGCTCGGAGTGCCATTCCTATCATTTGTTGAACCATAACTATTTTGAGTAGCACTTGAGTCTTCTTGTATTTGAGACATCAATGTTTTCAACTCATCCGATGGAAGTTCTGTATTGGGAGTAATCCATTGTGGCAATAAAAAATAGATGACTGTCGAAATTAAAATCAATGTAACCAACAGAATGACAGCTTTAGCTTGGCCCTTTGAAAAATTAAAATAATCGTTGAAAGACATAACAATAATCCTTATTATTTTGATCGTATATATTGAATTAAAGCAACACCTCCTACAAGATAACTACTTGCATTCAAAAGCATCCCTACAATTAACCATGGTCCAGCCCACGGCCAATGTTGCAATTTAGCAAGTGCGCCAAGCATTGTGATTGCACCTGATGACATAAACAATACGATCGAAAAAATAAGTAGGTTTTTGATGGATTTATTCATGATAATGATGATTAATTAATGCCATCTGTGATGGCTTCTTTGTAGATTTTTTTTACAAGCCCTTGCAATACACTTCCAGGTCCAACCTCAGTAAAGTGAGTGGCACCATCTGCTTGCATTTGCAATACACTTTGTGTCCAACGTACTGGAGCCGTTAATTGTGCTATCAAATTTTGTTTGATTTCATCGGGGTTAGAAACCGCACTTGCTGTTACATTTTGATAAACTGGGCAAATAGGTGTTGAAAATAATGTTTGTTCAATAGCTTCTTTTAATTCCATACGTGCCGGCTCCATCAAAGGCGAATGAAATGCACCACCAACTGGCAATACCAATGCTCGTTTTGCACCTGCTTCTTTCATTTTTTCGCAAGCGATTTCAATTCCTTTCAAACTACCAGATATGACAAGCTGACCTGGACAATTATAATTAGCAGCTACAACTACTTCATCAGTAATTGAAGCACATATTTCTTCCACTTTTGCATCATCTAAATTCAACACAGCTGCCATAGTAGATGGATTAATTTCACAGGCCTTCTGCATGGCATTGGCTCGCATCGAAACTAACTTCAACGCATCTTCAAAGGCCATGGCTTTGTTTGCAACCAACGCCGTAAACTCACCCAACGAATGACCTGCTACCATATCAGGCTTCAAACCTTCTGTGGTTAAAAATAAAATCACTGAATGTAAAAAAATAGCGGGCTGAGTAACATTGGTCTGTTTCAATTCTTCGGCAGTACCATTGAACATAATATCTGAAATGCGAAAGCCTAGTATTTCGTTTGCTTTTTCAAACAATTCTTTAGCCATAGGATTTATTTCATACAACTCTTTTCCCATACCTGGAAATTGCGATCCTTGTCCAGGGAATACATATGCGTGTTTCATACTCATTATTTAGGCTGTGAATATACAAACAACTCGAATAATATCACTTTTTCGAATTTGGTATTTTATGATTCTCAAACTTATCGAGTAATTCTCGTTTTGCATCATTGGCAATCCAGCGCGACGACTTTGTATCTTGAAGAAGCAATACCTCACAGGTGCGCATGGCATGGGGATATAAATATAAATTTCGCTTACCGATTTGTCTAAGACACCAATTCAATGCTTTACGAACAAAGTTTCTATCATCCCACGCTTCCTCTTCAATCCGTTCTAAAAATTTCAGACACATATCGTCATCAGCTTTTTTATGATGCACCGCATACATGGTCATTAATACAAATCCAGTTCGCTTTACAAACTCTTCGTTGGCATGAGAATATTCAAAGGCTTTATCAAGAAAGTAACTTGTTTTTTGAAATAAATTGCCACATGTCTGATCGCATAAATCCCAGCTGTAAAAATCGTGCGTCCAAGCATCCATTTCTTTTTTGGTTAATAATTTGGGGTCGGCCAACATCGAAGCTAAAATCATCGCTTCATGAATATTACTTTGCCAAAGCTCTTTTGCTATGGCATGTCTATCTATCAATTTTTTATACTCTTTGGCTATATCTCTAAGTATTGGCATGCTAATCCCCAATGTATTATCATTGCCAATTGCAAATCGTTTCATGCCTTCTTGATTGGCTTTGTTTTCAAGTGTCTTAAGATGGACTAATATTTTATGGGCCGAACTCATACAATGTAATTATTTTAGGAATTCATAAAGTTAAAAAAAACAATGATTTTGAAATAATATATTTCAGATTATCAATTTCAAAGACTTATTGATAAAGATATATACCTTTATAAAAAAAAACTATGACCCGATTTATTGTTTTCATGTTAGTTTATTCTTTATTTGCCTTTCATGTTTCGGCTCAAAAAAAAGCATCCTATTCCGACGGCTTAACAATTTTCAAGAAGTACAACAAATTTGGATTCAAATCTAAAAGTGGACAATTAATCATTCCTGCTATTTATGATTCAGCTTTTGCTTTCAGCGAAGGTGTTACACCTGTGAAGAAAAATGGAAAGTGGTTTTATATTGACAAAAAAGGTAAAGTTGCACATAAAGACCCTATGGATAATCGTCCTGTCTATTTTAATATGGCTCGCCCTTACTATCATGGCATAGCAGTTGTAAAATACATTGATGATGAACAAGAAAATCACATGACTGTCATTGACAAAAGTGGGTATGCCGCTTGGGTGGATTTCGGCGCTGACTCCATTGGTGATTTTGACAAAGGATATGCTATTTTAAAAAGAGATGGAAAATATACTTTTCTTGATGCTTGTCAAGATTTTTTATTGTCTGATTATTATGATCGAGTGGATAGCTTTAGCAACGGCTATGCAAAAGTATTGTACGAAAATCAATGGCGAGTGCTGAATCCATTTGGTATTTGCATTCAAAACTGCAATGGGTTTCCTACCAAGGAGTTCAACAATGAAAGCGATTATGCCACTATATATTTTCCATGCAATAGCAATGAATTAGATGAACTTTCGAAAAAGAAATTAATTAAATTAGCGACAGATATATCCCAAAACTCTTCAAGATATGTGATTTCGGGAAATGGATTTAGCACCTATATTGGTCAACAAAAAAGTTGGGAATACACCAATACTGTTATCAGTTATTTAGTTTCTATACAAAAAATAAATCCTGAACGATTTATATTCAATTATGGTGGTATAGAACGACCACGAACTGTTTCAATCCGCATAGCGACTGAAGGTGAGGATGGTCCAACTCTTACACCTCCTCCATTTCCAAATTGGAAAGATTGTTTAGGAAAATAACCAATTTATACTTACAAATAACTAGCCATTTCTTGTTGCAATTTCATCGCTTCCTCTCTAGCTCTTTCTGCAAAATCTTCACCATTACTTGCAAAAATAATTTGACGTGATGCATTCACTAAAAGACCAACATCGGCATTCATCCCTATTTTGGATACCTCTTCTAAACTACCTCCTTGAGCACCTACTCCTGGAACAAGCAAAAAATGATTTGGAATAATTTCTCTCACTTCTTTTAACTGTGCTGTTTTAGTAGCTCCGATTACAAACATCAAATTTTCGTCGGTACCCCAAGTTGAAACTTTTTGTATCACATGTTTGAAAAGTTCCTTCTCGTCGCTTCTCAAGTATTGAAAATCAAAGGCTCCTTCGTTGGAGGTAAGTCCAAGTACTATTGTCCATTTGCCCACAAAATCCAGAAAAGGCTTCACGCTATCTTTTCCCATATAGGGTGCCACAGTAATGCTGTCAAAATGCATTGCTTCAAAAAACGCCTTAGCATATTGTGTGGATGTATTGCCAATATCACCACGCTTTGCATCAGCTATGGTAAATATATCTTTTGGAATATAATTCAATGTTTTCTCCATGCTTTGCCAACCTTTCAGGCCATTGCTTTCATAAAACGCCGTATTGATTTTATAGCACACACACAAATCCTTGGTAGCATCTATGATGGCTTTATTAAATTCAAATACAGGATCTTCAAGTTGTAAAAGATGCTGCGGAATTTTTGTACTATCCGAATCTAACCCTACACAGAGGTAAGATTTTTTCGTTTTAATTTGCTGAATGAGTGCTTGCCTGTTCATGAAATTAATAATTATGTGCAGATTTATTGTGTAGAAATGTTATTAATATGATTTGATGATTATTGATTAAATAGATTAATGATGTATGTGGATTTAATACACATTTTCTATAGGGGGTCAGTTTCGAAACAGGACAAAACGTTTGAAATTGAATTAAATTTTTTAGTAAAGTCTCAACTTGTATTTCTAATTCAATAATTTCTTTTGCACTCCAACGTTCAAAAAGATAATCTATAATTTTTAAATATGAATTTAGAGATTCTTCTGTCCAAATTATTTCCAAAACACTAGATTAATTTTTGTTTGATATGATTTTGAATAATTTCTCTTGCTTGGTCATGTGTATAAATGTTTCCCTTTTCAAAATCTAATTCCCCATTACGAATGGCGGTCAATTCATGTTGACTAAATTCATTTATACTTTTATTCAATGAATCTAAGTAAGAAATAATTTCATTTGCAAAATCATCTGAAAGATTTTTCAATTTATTGTTAATTGTATTTATTGAAATGGGATTCATAATTCAAAGTTAATAAAAGATTTATGTAAATTTTTAAATTAATATTTCTTTGCAGGTTTTCTTTTATGATGAAAAATAGAGGTAATTAAAATTAAAAAAAAATCTTCAACAACGTATATAATACTAAAGGGAATTGTTTTCAGTATAATTTCTCTATGCTGCTTATGTTTTTTAGGAAATTGTAATGGATTTAATTTAATAACATCTAACTTCTTCGTAAATTCTTTTACAAAATCATTTGCAGCTTTTACACTTCTACTTATTTAACAAAATACAATTTCTTCAAGTTCTTGAAGTGCTCTCTCAGCGTATTCTACAGAAAACATTTTAAGCAATTTTTCCTTTTTTCAGAATATGATTAATTCGTTTATTGGCATCTTTTTCTGATACACTTATTCCAGTTTTTTTTGTAATCGTAGTAACGCGAATCTAATTCATTCTTAAATGATTTGTTCCATTGAACATCTTCTGTAATTGAATCTTCCAACATAGTATAAATAGCCTTTACCTTTTTCAAATCAGCTGTATCAATATATGAATGAAGTTTTTCTCTTATCGCAGATACTGTCATATAGAATTTATTTTATTATTCAAAGTGACAAATTTTAATTACACATTCAGTTCCACCACCTTCGTAGGATCTAAATTGGCATTACGAATAGAAATATTACGAGCTATCTGTTGTGCTACATCATCAATGGCATTCTGAGAGATTGCATCTCCATTGAGGTAGGCAGGCTTGCCTTCATCACCTCCTTCTCGGATACTCATAGTGATAGGTATTTGCCCCAGAAAAGGTATTTCAAATAAATCGGCTAATCGCTTTCCACCATCTTTGCCGAAGATGTAATATTTATTATCGGGTAATTCCAATGGAGTGAAGTAGGCCATATTTTCTACGATTCCTAATATAGGTACTTTGATTTGCGGACCATCAAACATCATAATGGCTTTCTTGGCATCGGCCAATGCTACCTCTTGAGGTGTAGTTACGATGACAGCACCTGTAACAGGGATCGTTTGCACCATGGTCAAATGAATATCTCCTGTACCTGGTGGCAAATCAATAATCAAATAATCCAAATCACCCCATAGCACATCCGTAACGAATTGCTTCAAGGCACTACTTGCCATTGGACCACGCCATACCACTGCTTGTCTATCATCGATGAGCAATCCAATACTCATGGCTTTGATACCCATTACATCGATAGGGACTATCATGCCTTTGCCATCTACATCCTGCATCAAGGGGCGCTCGCCTTTAATCCCGAGCATGATAGGCACCGAAGGTCCGTAAATATCGGCATCCATCAAGCCTACCTTCGCACCGCCTTTTGCTAGGGCCAATGCTAGATTAACCGAAACAGTTGATTTACCAACGCCACCTTTTCCAGATCCTACTGCAATGATATTTTTAACATTGGGCAATACCATTTTATTGTCCTTACGGTTGCTATTTACATTGGCTGTAAAGTTGACTGTAGGAATAGCATTTTTATCGACCAAAATTTTAATAGCATTTTCGCAGGCGCCACGAATCATATCTTTCAATGGGCAAGCAGGTGTCGTTAACACAACCGTAAACGAAACGTTCATCCCATCGATTACGATGTCTTTTACCATATTCAAGGTCACCAAATCTTTTCCTAAATCGGGCTCTTGCACTTGACCCAATGCTGCCAATACCTTCTCGTGTGTAATCATTCTAAACTATTGTTAAATCAACGGCACAAATGTACATACAAATAATTTTATAGACGTTTTACTTTACCTTTGAAAAGTGAGAAAACTATTATTATTTCTTATACTCCATGTAGGCTGTATTCAAATTTCACAAGCTCAATACGGCTTTGATAATATGGTGGAACTAACGGGTGTAGTAATGAGTGGTGACAGCCTTCGTTATTTACCTTTTGTAACTGTGTCTATTCCTAGCAAAGACCTTGGTACCATGTCGAGTGAGAAAGGCGTTTTTAGTCTTATTGCTGAAAAAGGCGATACGCTTGAATTTTCTTATTTAGGCTATCGCAAAAAACGCTATATCATTCCCAAGGAGTTAAGTTCTAACCGCTATTCGGTAATACAACTCATGGTACAGGATACATTCTACCTTCCTGTCACAATTATACGACCACAACTTACGAAGGAACAATTTCAACAAGCTTTTGAGACATGGCATGTACCTGACGATAAGTATGAATCGGCTCGTAAAAACACAGAGTTTCAAACTATGCGTATGCTTGCGTTTACATTGCCAAAAGATGGCAGGGAAAACCAACATGCTTATCAAAATATGTTAGCTCAACGCAATTATTGGGCAGGGCAACAACCTCCTATGACCATCTTTAGTCCCTTGGCTTGGATGGACTTTTTTAAGGCTTGGAAACGGGGCGATTTTAGAAGGAAGAAATAGAGTGGAAATAAACTACTCCTCGACTAATATTTGTATTTTATTTATTAATTGAAAAGACTCACTCTTTTTACAAATACTTTATTGTCGACACTAATTTTAACTAGATAAATTGCATCTGTCAAATTTTCAAAAGTTATTGGCAATATAGAAGCTCCTGATTTTAATTGGATCTTTTTTATCGACATTTGTTTGCCAAATAAATCAAAAACAGCTACAGTGACAACTTGTTCAGTTGGTAGAACAATTTCAACTTTAGAAATCCCTTTCGATGGGTTTGGATAAATATCGCCTAAAGTAATATCAATCACTTCTAAATCATTTATTGAATTTGGTTGCCCACAGAATAATCCAGAAGGTGTATCACCAAATATAAACCAACTTCTTGTATTCGAAAGGCTATCTCTTGCACTTTGTGCATTCGTACCGTATGACATTCCTGTTCCATTAAAGTTAATGGATGAAGGGCATTGAGGATTTGCATTCCATCCAATTAATGTGTTGGAATAATTTTCACAATCGATAGCGCTATTAGTTATAATGTTTTGCATATTGACATTCGATTTCAATTGCCAGTTTCCCAGTGATTGATTAAATGAAGTAGCTCCGGAAAACATTTCAGACATGTCATTTACTTGTGCTGTGTTCCAAGTATTTAATGCTTTATTAAAAGAAGTTGCGTTATAAAACATCAAACTCATATTATTAATTCCTGCTGTATTCCATGCATTTAAATCTTGATTAAATGAAGTTGCAGAATTGAACATGTAACTTGTATTTTTGACATTTGATACATTCCAATTATTAACAGGTTGATTAAATTGAGAAGCTTGAAAAAAAGCAACACTCATGTCAGTTACATTACCCGTACTCCAATTAGCAATTGATTGATTAAAGTTTGTAGCACCAGCAAAAATCCACGACATTGAAGTTACATTAGTTGTATTCCAATTACCAATAGGTTGATTAAAAACAGAAGCGTCTTTAAATAAAGAATTAAAAGAGGTAACATTTACAGTATTCCAACTGCCAATAGGTTGATTAAATGATGATGCTCCATTAAACATGGAATTCATATTGGTTACATTGGAAGTAATCCAACTTCCTATATTTTGATTAAACGAATTTGCCATTTGAAACATTGAATTCATATTGGTTACATTGGATGTATTCCAACTCATAATATTTTGATTGAAATTGTTAGCATAGTTAAACATAGATTCCATACTCGTTACATTTGCCGTATTCCAATTATTCAAATTTTGATTAAAAGACTGCGCATTTTGAAACATTGAATTCATTGTTGTTACATTCGATGTATTCCAATTTCCGATTGGTTGATTGAATAATTTTGCATTTTTAAACATAGCGTTCGTGCTTTGAAGGCTCCCGGTATTCCAATTACCAATTGGCTGATTGAACAATGTATCATTTTCAAACATTGAATTCATTGTTAACACACTTGCTGTATTCCATGCACCAATAGGTTGATTAAATGCATACGCATTCAAAAACATGAAACTCATATCACCCACATTGGATGTATTCCAATTATTGAGGTTTTGGTTAAATGACGTTGCATTTAAAAACATTGAATTCATATCTGCTACATTCGAAGTATTCCAAGTACCAATGGGTTGATTGAAATTTGTTGCACCGTGAAACATCCAATTCATTGTAATCACATTGGATGTATTCCAATTTGAAATATCCTGATTAAAGTTAAATGCTTCATAAAACAATGCCCCCATTGTTAAAACATTCGATGTATTCCATTGATTCATATTGGCTGGTCCATTTAAACTTTTACATCCCCCAAACATAAACGACATATCATTTAATGCTGTTAGGTTAGGTACATCAGTAGCAGAAATATTCAAATTTGAGCACCCGTTAAATGCATATTGCATACTTGACCATATTACATTACCCCATTGTTCAATATCAAGAAGTCTTTTTTTGTCAAGTCCATTATCAATAAATATTCGATTAAAATTAGTAGGGCCGATACTCAAGCGAATAGTTGCTCCCACTGGCAAGCCAGATAAATTAAAGGTAGAGCCTGAAAAAGTACCCGAACCACTTTGACCAGCAGGAATAGTCTCCCATGTATAGTTTGTCACACCTGATGTTTCTACGTTAAAGGTTAATTGAGTTGGCCCTGAACCCAATGTATCTAAATTCCATTTTGTAATGAATGGCTGTGCAGAAACATGGAATGACAATAAAATGCAAAATGAAAATAAAAGTTTAATAAAGTTATTCATAGTTAAGGATTAAAGTAAAATACGTTAACAAAGTTAATCCTTTTTTTCACTAAATAAACAATCTTTTCAACGAAGACAATTATAGAAGATATACAACAACGTTATACTTATAGTTTTGCTTTATGACCATCTTTAGCCCCTTGGCTTGGATGGACTTTTTTAAGGCTTGGAAGCGTGGTGATTTTAGGAGAAAAAAATAGGTCTTTATCGAATCAAATTAAACCTCAGTACTATTCGTTCTTGATCCAAATCAAGTTGAACAAAATTTAGCCCTAGGGCTAAATTGGAAGTTGGTATGTAAAATTTGTTTACCCCTTGATATACTTGGAATTGAGTTTCTTGAACAATTTTTCCATATACATCCATTATTTTTATCCTGGTATTTTGATCCAAGTTGCTTTTTATAGTTAACTGAGGGTTTCCAAAACTTGGATTTGGTGAAATACATGCCTCAGCTTGCTTGTCGTCTTCAATATTTGATAGCCCATTCGGATTACAAACATATCCTGTAGGATAGTCACCAATAAAGTTCCAACCTTTAATATTATCTAAATTTGTTCTGGAAGTCAAGGCATCTAAGCCATACAGTAAGCCATTTGCTCCAAGTGTTAAAACGTTTGGTGTCAGAACATTGGAATTCCATCCATTTAATGTTGCCGTGTAATTTGCACAGTTGAGCCCTGAATAACTTAACATACCGTACATACCTGTTACATTCTGAATATCCCAAGTACCAATGGGTTGGTTAAAGTTACTGGCTCCATAAAACATATTATCCATAGTACTAACATTTTGTGTATTCCAGTTACCCATGGGTTGGTTAAAATTGATGGCAAATTCAAACATCCAATTCATACCTACTACATTCTGTATATTCCAATTTTCTATGGGTTGGTTAAAGTTACTGGCATTGGCAAACATTCCATTCATACTGTTTACGTTCTGTGTATTCCAATTTCCTATGGATTGATTAAACATAATGGCATTACGAAACATACTAGTCATATTGATTACATTATGAGTATTCCAGTTCCCTATCGGTTGATTAAAGTTATTGGTATTGGCAAACATATTATACATATCAACTACATTTTGGGTGTTCCAATTCCCAATTGGTTGGTTAAAGTTGGCTTCATAAAACATCCAACTCATATGCGTTACATTCTGTGTATTCCAATTTCCTATAGGTTGATTAAATGAAGTAGCAGAACGAAACATACTACTCATTTTAGTAACAAAGGAAACATCCCAATTCCCAATTGGTTGATTAAAAGATGTCGCTAATCCGAACATGAAGGTCATATCCGTTACACTTTGAGTATTCCATAAACCGATAGGACCATTAAAACTTGAAGCTTCTCCAAATAACATCGACATATCTGTAATAGTAGATGTATTCCATGTCCCTATATTCGTTGGCCCTATCAAACTACTACATGCTCTAAACATTGCAGACATACTTGTAACAGATGTCAAATCGGGCACATCTGTTGCATTGCAATTTAAGTTTTGACAACCATAAAATGCATCTTCCATGCTTGACCATTTTACACCTCCCCACTGTTCAACATCTATTAATCTGTTTTTATCATTTCCATTATTAATATTTATTCGATTAAAATTAGTTGTATCAATAGACAATCGTATGGTAGAACCAACTGGCAAGCCAGTTATTGTAGCTGTTGTACCAGTAAATGTTCCTGAACCATTCGTTCCTGCTGGTATAGTCTCCCAAGTATAATCCACTACGCCTGTAGTACCAACACCAAAGCTTAATTGAGTGGCACCCGAACCTGGTATCGACAAATCCCACTTTGTAACAAACGGCTGCGCTACTGCATTAAAAGAAATTAGAAAAAATAATGTAAGGAAAAGTTTAGTAAAGTTGTTCATAGCTTCTAAAGTGAGGTAAAACCTGTTATCGAATTTAGTGCTTTTTAGCAATAAAAAAAAGGATCAAGCATGCTTTAACAAGCAGTGGAAATTAAATTGTACAAAAAAACTTTACTCTACGATTACCTTAGCTACAAACCTTCCGCATTTAACATAATAAACACCTTTCACAAGTGCACTTACATCAATTTCATTTTCATAGGTAGTGAGTATGAGTTGACCAAGGGTGTTGTACAATTCCTTTTTAGTATTTTGCAGAGTAGAAAACTTGGATGAAATATTGACTTTATCCTTAGCAGGATTTGGATAGATTATAATTTTATCATTATTTGAATATTCATCCAAACCAATGCCCATTACAGTATAACATGCTGAGGTATCGGTGCAGCCATTCATCGTGACGGCCACAGCATACGAACCATTGGCAGAAGCCGTGAAATTCTGGTTTGTTTCGCCGGTGATGGCTTGGTAGGGATTGCAACGCAACCATTGGTAGCTGGCTCCAGCGGCATTGGCGCTCAGTAAGACCCCTGATTGTGAAACGGTCGTATCGACGGTGTTAATTGTGAGCACCATGGTCAGCATGCTGTCGCAACCGCTTTGACTCACCAGGGTATCGTAATAAATTCCACCGCTGCTCAGTACCTGTCCGTTGAAAAAGTAGGAACCGCAGGCGGTCACTTCGCTGACTCCCTGTTGCGGCGTGCAGCAAATACCGGTATCAAGAGAATCTCCGTTAATCATCCAGCCTTTTGTATTGATGAGAACATTTCTAGAACCTTGGGCATTGAGCAGGTATTTCAAATTCAGCGCGCCCAAATTTCGATTATACGGCACATTGGCATTTGCAGCCCAACCGTTCAATGTGGCAGAATAATTCAAGCAATCCATACCGCAATTATTCAGAAGGCCAATAAGTATCACATTTCCGGGCAACACCCAGTTACCCAACGATTGATTAAAGGATGTAGCGCCCGAAAACATATATCGTATGTCGAAGGCGCTGTTGATATTCCAGTTGGCCAAGGGCTGATTAAATGAAGTAGCATTTTGAAACATATAGCTCAGGTAAACTACATTCTGGGTATTCCAGTTTCCGATAGGCTGATTGAAAGTAACAGCGCCATGAAACATTGTCTGCATGGTTGTAACACTCTGCGTATTCCAGGATGCAATTGGTTGATTAAAGGACACAGCCCCACTGAACATATAACTCAAATTGGTAACATTTTGTGTATTCCAAGTGCCAATGGGTTGATTAAAGGAGATGGCACCGGCAAACATATATCCCATGTGGGTTACACTCTGTGTATTCCAGGAATTGAGTGGCTGATTAAAGGCTTGTGCAACATTGAAAACCCCATTCATATTAGTGACGCTGGCCGTATTCCAAGTCCCAACAGGCTGATTAAAACTTGATGCAAAAGCAAACAAATAGCTCATGTTGGTTACATTCTGCGTATTCCAGGCTCCAATGGGTTGATTAAAGGAAATGGCATGTTTAAACATCTTGGTCAAATCAAGCGCGTTCTGCATATTCCAGATACCCAGGGGTTGATTAAAGGACGTCGCATATTCAAACATGGAGCGAAAATTGGTAACCGATGATACATTCCAGTTTCCGATGGGTTGATTAAACGAGGAGTCTATATAGAACATGCTTTCCATACTGGTTGCACTGCTCACGTTCCAAGTTCCGATAGGCTGATTAAATGCGTGGGCGCTACAAAACATAGAATCGAAAATCTGCACGTTCGATACATTCCAGGCGGACAGGTTCTGATTAAAAATCTTGTCACCCATAAACAGCATTTTCATCGTGGTGATGTTCGACACATTCCAGCTATTGATATTGGCAGGGCCATTCAGCGCGTAACAAAATTTAAACATTGCATTCATGCTTGTAACACCCGACAAATCAGGTACATCTGTTGCAGAAATCGTTAAATTATGACAATGTTCAAAAGCCCTGTGCATGGTAGTCCAGTGCACGCCACCCCATTGTACTACATCCACCAATCGGGCGGTATCCAATCCGTTGAAAACGTTGAATCCATGAAAATGCGTGGTGTCAATGGAAAGACGGATCATAGCCCCCATCGGTAATCCGCTGATTGTGGCCACTGAGCCGTTAAAGGTGCCAGAACCATTTTGTCCAGCAGGTATCGTTTCCCAGGTATAACTCACCGATCCCGTGGTACCCACACCAAAGGTCAGTTGGGTTGGGCCGGAGCCCTGAGTTGAAAGATTCCATTTGGTGATGAAGGGCTGTGCAACTGCATTAAAAGAAATTAGAAAACAAAATGTCAGTAATAGTTTGGTAAATTTGTTCATAGCATGTTGGTTAAGCAAAAATCGTTAACGAATTTAAGGTTTATTCTTTAATAATAAAACAATCAAGTATGCTTTAACAAGCAGAGGACTTTATACACGAATAGATTTAATGATTAAAGACCACTTTTAATTCTTACAAGAATTGATTTTCTTGAGATCGAAAATTCTGTATAATTTCTATTTTTTTTCTATAAAAAAAACGCCCGATTACTCGAGCGCTTTTCAATTTTTATTTTACTTTCCGTGACATTGTTTATACTTCTTACCACTTCCACAAGGACATAAATCATTGCGGCCTATTTTGGGTTCAAGTCGCTTGATAGGTTCTGGCTTCGCTACCGGTGTAGATGGATCGTAATAATCATTTTCGTTGGCACCATAGTCTTCACCTGCTGCATCTATTTCTTCTTTGTTGGCGCGCATATTACTCATATCAGTTTTCTCGATACGTGCTTCGTGTATATCTTCTTCTTGTTGCATCGGGATACCACATCGCATCAGGAATGCGACAATATGTTTGTTGGTTTCGCCAATCATATCTTTAAACAAGTTGAAGGCTTCAAACTTGTAAATCAACAATGGATCTTTTTGTTCGTAACTCGCCAATTGCACACTTTGTTTCATTTCATCCATTTGACGCAAATGGTTTTTCCACGATTCATCAATGAGTGCCAATGTAATTTGTCGTTCTACAGCGCTAATCAACTCTTTACCGCCCGATTCTACAGTTTGTTTCAATGGCGTTACGATTTGTATACCACGTATCCCATCGGTAAATGGAACAGCAATATTTTGCACACGTTCGCCATTTTGAGTCAATACATTTTGCAATACAGGCGCTGTTTGTTCTTTAATGTATTCGCATTTGCTTTGGTATGTTTTGGTCAATTGTTGATACAATCGTTCGGCCAATGCAGCTGCATCTATTTTTAAAAATTCTTGCTCGCCAATCTCAGGTTCGAAGGCGAAGTCGCGAAGTACTTCTATCTTAAATTGTTCGTAGTCACGGTTGGTATCAAACTGTGTAGCAACTAAGTTACAACTATCAAAGAAGGCATTGTCCAGGTCAAGCGCCAATCGCTCACCAAACAAGGCATTTCTACGACGTGTATAAATCACCTCACGTTGAGAGTTCATAACATCATCATATTCAAGCAATCGCTTACGTATACCAAAGTTATTTTCCTCCACTTTCTTTTGGGCTCGCTCGATAGATTTTGATATCATACTATGTTGTATCACATCGCCATCCTTATGTCCGAGTTTGTCCATCCATCCGCTCAATTTATCACTTCCAAATAGACGCATTAAATCATCTTCAAGAGAAACAAAAAATTGAGAACTACCCGGATCACCTTGTCGACCAGCACGACCACGTAACTGACGATCCACACGTCTACTTTCATGTCGCTCGGTACCAATGATAGCTAATCCACCAGCAGTTTTTACATCAGGTGCCAATTTGATATCGGTACCACGACCAGCCATATTGGTTGCAATGGTTACAGCGCCAGTCAAACCAGCTTCAGCAACAATCTGTGCTTCTTTAGCATGTTGTTTTGCATTCAATACATTGTGTGGCACTTTGTCAAAAGCAAGCATTTTGCTAAGCAATTCAGATACCTCTACCGAAGTAGTACCTACTAGCACAGCTCGTCCTGCTTCACGTAGTTTTTTTACTTCTTCTATGACCGCACGGAATTTTTCACGCTTGGTTTTATATACCAAATCTTGATCATCCTTACGGATTACATTAACATTGGTCGGGATATTGGTTACTTCTAATTTATAAATTTGCCAAAACTCACCTGCTTCGGTTTCGGCAGTACCTGTCATACCAGCCAATTTATGATACATACGGAAATAATTCTGTAAGGTCACTGTAGCAAAGGTTTGCGTAGCTGCTTCTACATCCACATTCTCTTTGGCCTCAATCGCCTGATGCAATCCATCACTGTATCGACGACCATCGAGTATACGACCTGTTTGTTCATCTACGATTTTTACTTTGCCATCCATCACCACATATTCTTTGTCTTTGTCAAACAAGGTATAGGCTTTCAGCAATTGTTGTATAGTATGAATGCGATCTGCTTTTACAGAATATTCTTGTATGAGCGCATCCTTTAATTTTCTTTTTTCTTCAGCAGGGTGTTCACTTTGATCGATACCAGCCAATCCTGTACTGATGTCAGGCATCACAAAGAAATTAGCATCTTCGGCACTGCTTGTCAATAGTTGAATTCCTTTTGCTGTTAAATCAACTTGATTTTGTTTTTCATCAATGGTGAAATATAATTCTGCATCGACTTTCGGCATGTTTTTTTGCTGATCGGCCAAGTAGTAGTTTTCAGTTTTTTGCAATACTTGTTTGATACCGACCTCACTCAAAAATTTAATGGTAGATGAATTTTTTGGCAAGCCACGATGTGCTCTCAATAAGGCCAATCCACCACCTTCTTTATCATCATTGCCATCGGCAATTAATTTTTTAGCTTCTATCAAAAAGGCATTTACCACTTTACGTTGTACTTCGACCAATTTCTCAATACCCGGTTTCAAGTAATGAAATTCCTGATCGTCGCCTTTCGGAACTGGACCAGAAATAATCAATGGCGTACGCGCATCATCAATCAATACACTATCCACCTCATCGACCATGGCATAATGCAATTTGCGTTGTACCATTTCATCGGGCGTATGCACCATATTATCACGGAGATAATCGAAACCAAATTCATTGTTGGTACCATAAGTTATATCAGCCAAGTAAGCTTGACGGCGAGCTTCTGAATTGGGTTGATGTTTATCGATACAATCTACCGTAAGGCCCAACCATTCAAACAATGGACCATTCCATTCACTATCACGTCGGGCAAGGTAATCATTCACAGTAACGATATGTACACCTTCGCCAGCTAAGCCATTCAAGTATGCAGGCAATGTAGAAACAAGTGTTTTACCCTCACCAGTAGCCATCTCTGAAATTTTACCTTCGTGAAGGTTATAGCCCCCTATCAATTGTACATTGTAATGCACCATATTCCAAGTGACAGGCGAACCTGCTGCCAACCAAGTAGATTTAAAGGTAGTTTCATTGCCTTCAATCGTAATATGCTGTTTGGTTACAGCCAAGGTTCTATCTAGCTCGGTAGTCGTACTTTTTAGTTCGTCATTTTCTTTTAGTCGTCGAGAGGCTTCTTTTACAGTTGCAAATGCCTCAGGTAGAATTTCAAGTAATACAACTTCTAGTTGTTTATCTTTTTCTTTTATCAAAGCATCTACTTGCTTGTATATTTCACTTCTTACATGAATATCGGCTGTATTTTCAGCTTCCGCTTTTTTTGCTTCTATTTGTTCACGTACCGAATTGACATGCGCTTGTATTCTTGCTTTAAATTCTTGTGTTTTATTTCGCAACTGATCATTGCTGAGATTGCTGTACGAAGCAAAATGTTTGTTGATACTATCAATGACAGGTTGCATTTTTTTTACATCTTTTTCAGACTTGCTTCCGCCAAAAAGTTTACTAATGAAATCTAACATAAATGATCTTATTTTAAGTGCAATCGATGATTGCAATGAGTTATTTTTTATTCAAAATATGTGCCCACCTTTATTTTCTGACAAGGTGTCACAAAAGCGTGCAAAGATAATGGGAATGAATGATATTTTAGGGAGAATCTGCTAATTGTATTGACAAAAAAAATCTCGCATTTCTGCGAGATTCGTTGAATATTGTGTTGATTATCGTTCGTACTCATTACGCATTACACCATAATATTGGAAGGTTTTCATTTTGTAACCTTTGTCCCAATATTTATCTGTATCGGTAAATTCAGGAATTGTTACCCAATCTTTACTTTTGCTTTTGTACCAACGGTAGATAGCAATATGGTTTTCTGCACGACGAACAGGAGCATAAAATTGAAGAGACTTCAATGTATATCCTTTTTGTTGCATATCGCTATCAGTAGCTTCATCTTCCGCTACGCTAGTTTGGTCTTTTGTTACAGGGTTAGTCCATCTGTAAACCGCTACACGATCAGCGCCTGGCGTTTTGTATGCGTAGAACAACAATGTTTTTTCTTTGTATTTCCATTGTAATAATTGACCTTCTTGGATTTCACCTTCGGCCAATGTAACATAGTTATTATCGACTGTATTTAACCAGCGATATACTCTAATTAATTCTTGATTGTCATATTGAGCTGACGCAGATTGACCTACACTTACTAAGGCCAACAAAGCAATAATGCTGTATAATACTTTTCTCATATAGCTATTTTTCTAATTTTCGAAATACAATGATAGTAAATACATTTTTAACTACACAATTTTTTTTTAGTTTTTATCTAAAACAAGCTCAAAAAACAATTCCATAAAAAAAATATTCATTTTTTCATGGGTTTATGCAACTTTATACTAAAATAATTGTATACCTTTAGAATTGAAAAACAGCTTACTATGTTCAGTTTTAAGCTATATCAAGAACACAATCTTTTAAATTACTATTTATGGGCGCATTCAACAGAAAAGATTTTTTAAACGAGCTAGCTCCGACAAAGAAACAGCCTAAGCAAGGATACGACATCAACAAAGATGAACTCTTTTTGAAGTATTCTAACAAATCACTTCCCCTGAATTTAAAAAAATCAAGAGCCGGATTAAGTCAATATACGGGCGTGTGGGGCGTAGAACAAAAACTTCATTTGCTACGCAGGCTTATGTTTGGTGCCAAACCTACTGATTTAGTTACACTCAATGGCTTAACCATGAGTCAAGCTGTAGATCAAATGATTAATACAGTTCAACCTCTTCCTGCCGAACCTGTCAATTATTATGAAAGTGTCTATCCCGATCCTACAGGCGTATTGCTAGGTAATAGTTGGGTGACTGCTCCTTATGGTGATGGTACGGTGAATTATTATCGTTATTTATCATTTCGAGCATCTTGGATGAAAAACATATTAAACCAAGGCTTGAGTATTCAAGAAAAAATGAACTTGTTTTGGCATAATCATTTCGTGACAGAAGCCAATGTAGTAGGCGACAGTCGATTATTGTATAAATATCATAATTTACTTAGAACACACTCCTTGGGCAACTTTAAGACATTTGTAAAAGAAATCACCAAAGACCCCATGATGCTTTTTTACTTAAATGGCCATTACAATGTAAAAAATTCTCCGGACGAAAACTATGCACGTGAATTGCAAGAGTTATTTACCACTGGAAAAGGTGCCAATATGTGGACAGAAGATGATGTGAAAGCTGTTGCTAAAGTGCTTACAGGTTTTCGAGCTGATACCACCACATTGACTACTAACTTTGACCCAACGCGTCATGAAACGGTCAATAAAACATTCTCTGCTTTTTATAATAATACTACCATCACCGGACAAACAGGCCCAAATGGTGCCAATGAATTGGACGATTTGTTAAATATGATTTTTGCCAATGATCAGATTGTAGCGAAGCATTTGTGTAGAAAAATCTATCGCTTCTTTGTATATTATGATATTGACACCAATATTGAATCCACCATTATTACCGGCATGGCTCAAACCTTGATTCTGAATAACTGGGAAATCAAACCCGTCTTGCGTCAGCTATTCAAAAGTGACCACTTCTATGATGCCTTGTCGATGAACTGTCTTATACGAACTCCTATGGATTTCTACCTAGGAACTGCACGTACATTCAATATACAACTATCCCCATTAATGGATATAGTCGATTATCACAAGGCTCATTATTCATTTGCAACTATGTGTGAACAAAACGCCATGGATCCGGGAAGTCCTCCATCTGTTTCTGGCTGGCCTGCTTATTATCAAACGCCTCAATTTCATGAGATGTGGATTAATTCCGATACCTTGCCTAAGCGTATGCGAAATACCGATACGTTATTGACAAACTTTGGCTATTATGTTTCAGCAGCATTTACACTTAAGTATGATGTGTTGGCATTTGTGGGTAGTCTTTCTACTCCTAGTGATCCCGACGCAGTCATAAATCAATGCGTTGCTTATTTCCTAGCACTTACATTATCACAAACATTAAAAGACGATTTCAAATCTATCCTCTTGGGACCTGGACAGACCAATAATATATATTGGACCAATGCTTGGAATGATTATATCAACAATCCTGGTAATGCTGTTTTTGCTGGTACAGTACGAACTCGTTTACAAGACATGTTTACTAAATTATTACGAATGGCAGAGCACCATCTTTGCTAAAAACAATTTTTAAATTATTAATTCATTAATACTTCAATTATGAAGAGAAGAGATTTCCTGAAAATGAGTTCGATGGCAACACTTGCCACTACAATGAACGGAATACCGGTACACGCCTTTGGAGAAAATGGCATGTTTAAAACCCGTAATACCAATGGAAACATTTTGGTTATAATACAATTATCGGGCGGAAACGACGGATTGAACACACTCATACCATTGGACAAATACAGCGAACTTTCCAATGCACGTGCCAATATATTGATCAATCAGGCCGATGTACTCCCGCTCAATGGACAACCCAATTCAGGGTTTCATCCATCTATGACTAAGTTACAGCAACTATTTAATGCTGGTAAAATGAACATCATACAAGGTGTAAGTTACCCTGATCCTAATTTTTCCCATTTCAGATCAACTGATATTTTATTTAGCGCATCTGATTCTACCACCTTTGTAGATACAGGATGGATAGGTCGTTTCTTGGATAATCAATTCCCAGGCGCTCCACAGGCTTATCCCGATCCAAACTTTTTAGATCCCTTATCAATCCAAATCGGTTCTTCTGTTTCATCGATTCTCACAGGTGCGAATGGACTTAATGGACAAGCGGTATCAAGTATTTCCAATTTTTATCAAATTGTAAATGGAACGGTAGATCCTGCTCCTGCAACACCTGCAGGACATGAGTTGACATATATACGATTCATTTCACAGCAAACGCAAGCCTATACGCTTGCTTTACAACAAGCAGCTACATTGGGTAACAATCTAGCTGTATATCCTGCAGGCAACCGATTAGCTGATCAGTTAAAAATAGTTGCCAAGTTAATATCAGGCGGACTGAAAACACCTGTATACCTTGTAAACTTTGGCGGATTTGATACACATGACAATCAAGTGGATGCCCTCGATCATAAAACGGGCGATCATGCCGATTTATTACTCAAATTATCTGAAGCTATTGGTGCATTCCAAGAAGATCTTACATTGTTAGGCAAGGCTGATAAAGTAACTGGCTGTACATTAACCGAATTTGGACGCAGAGTAAAATCAAATGCTAGCGTAGGCACCGACCATGGTTCGGGTGGACCAATGATTGTATTTGGCGCTAAAGTAAACCCTACAATTATAGGTACAAGTCCTAATTTACCTGCAGCTGCTACCGCCAATGATAATGTGCCAATGCAATATGATTTCAGACAAATCTATACTACAATCTTGACCGATTGGTTTGGTGTGTCTGCTGCTACGTCTACCAGTATTCTCAACGGTTATTCTTCGAATAATCTACCTATCTTCAAATATGCAGTAGGCGAGCAAGATTTAACGACTCAGTCTACCCAATTATCATTGGAACAGAATTTCCCTAATCCTGTGAGAGAGCATACCATCATACGATTTACAACAAGTGGAGGCATGGTACAAATATTGTTATACGATGAAATGGGTCGTATGCTTCGCGTACTTTACGAAAACGATGTACCTGCAGGCACCTTCGATGTAGGTGTAGATCGCAATGCATTACCTGCTGGCAATTACTATTATCAAATACATGTAGGCAATCAGAAAATGAGTAAGAAAATGGTGGTGGTGAATTAATACTACTCTAGAAAAATTAATTCTTAGTTGCGTTTATTCAATATAAACGCAACTATTTTTTTTGCCATTGAAGTTTAACTAAATTGCACTCTCCATGAGCGAAATAAATCAAGATATCATCATCAAAGGTGCACGTGTGCATAATCTTAAAAATGTAACCGTCACCATTCCATACAATAAGTTAATCGTAGTAACAGGCGTAAGCGGATCGGGCAAGTCGTCGCTGACCATGGATACGCTGTTCGCTGAGGGGCAACGTCGGTATGTAGAAAGCTTGAGTTCGTATGCCAGACAATTTATGAAAAGCATGCAAAAGCCTGATGTAGATATGATCGAAGGTCTTTGCCCTGCTATTGCCATCGAACAAAAAGTAACGAGTAGAACCCCAAGATCTACGGTAGGTTCCATGACAGAGATCATTGATTATTTACGCTTGCTGTATGCTAAAATAGGTAGAACCTTTTCGCCCATATCAGGACAGGAAGTAACAAAGCAAGAAGTAAGTGATGTAACGAAATACATTACAACATTAAAAGCTGGATCAAAAATATTGATTTTAATTCCAATGCAATTATCGGCCGAAAAAAATGTAACCTATTACCTCACCGACCTATTGCAAAAAGGTTTTACACGATTGTACAATATTGAAGAAAAAAATTATTTGCAAATAGAGGAATGCATTGAACAATCTACCCAGCTAGATTTTTCTAAAATTTATATTTTAATCGATCGACTGGTAAGCAAGCAGTTTGAACAAGATGAATTGCATCGCATATCGGATAGTATACAAACAGCCTTTGACGAAACCAATGGTGATGTATATCTGGAACTTGATGCTAAAAAAATGATTCACTTTTGCAATCGATTTGAACTCGATGGCATGCGATTTGAAGAACCTACGCCTAACTTTTTTTCGTCCAACAATCCCTATGGAGCTTGTCCCGAATGCGAAGGCTTTGGCATGGTACTTGGCATTGATCCCTCCCTTGTAATTCCAAATAAAAATCTTTCAGTATATGAAGGCGCTGTTGCTTGCTGGAGTGGTGAAAAAATGAGCGAATGGAAAACTCAATTTATACATGAAACCAAAGGCGCATTTCCAATCCATCGACCTATAAAAGATCTTAGTAACGAAGAAATCAATCTACTTTGGAAAAGTCCTCATGGCATAGATGCCTTTTTCAATATGGTGCAAGAAAACTTGTACAAAATTCAATACCGTGTGATGCAAGCGCGTTACAGAGGCAAAACGAAATGTACATCCTGTGAGGGATCGCGTATCCGAAAAGACGCCTTGTATGTAAAAATAAATGAAACTCATATAGGACAATTGCTCGATATGCCGATAGACCAATTGAGTCTTTGGTTGAAAAACATTCAATTGAATCCTCATGATACAACAATCGGCAAACGTATATTGACCGAGCTCAATGTTCGAATAGAAACATTGCTGAATGTTGGCCTTCATTACCTTACCTTAAATCGTACTGCCAATACATTGAGCGGCGGTGAAAGTCAACGTATACAACTCACGCGCGTAATAGGAAGTAACCTCACTGATAGTTTGTATATATTGGATGAACCTAGTATTGGGCTTCATTCGAGAGATACCGATCGATTAATCAAGGTATTGAAAAGCCTTCGTGATTTGGGCAATACCGTCATTGTAGTCGAACATGATGATCAAGTGATGCGCGAGTCGGATTACATCATTGATGTAGGACCATTTGCATCGCATCTTGGTGGAGAGATTGTAGCCACTGGTACCTATAAAGAAATACTGAAAAACAAAAAGAGTCTAACTGGACAATACCTGAGCGGCAAGATGAAAGTCGGTATACAAAAACCAAATCGAATCGTACAGAACAAACTCATATTAAGCAATTGCAGACAACACAATCTAAAAGATATCACTGTACAATTTCCATTGAATATGTTGTGTGTGATTACTGGTGTAAGTGGATCGGGTAAAACAAGTTTAATCAAACATATACTTTACCCTGCATTGAAAAATGCCAAAGGTGATTTCAGTATCAAACCAGGAGAGTTTGGCGAGCTCACAGGTGACATGCAAGCAATACAGCAAGTAGAAATGGTAGATCAAAATCCAATAGGTAAATCATCTCGTTCCAATCCTGTAACCTATATCAAAGCCTATGATGAAATTCGTGCTTTGTATGCCAATTGTAAACTATCTAAAATAAGAGGATATACTGCAGGTCATTATTCATTCAATGTAGATGGTGGACGCTGCGACGAGTGTAAAGGTGAAGGAGAAACCGTTGTAGAAATGCAATTTCTAGCTGATGTACATCTCACCTGCGAAAGTTGTAAAGGAAAGCGATTCAAAGCCGAGGTATTGGAAGTAACATACAAACAAAAAAACATTTACGATATACTTGAATTGAGTGTAGATGAAGCCGTTGTTTTTTTTGCAGATGATAAAAAAATAAAAGACAAACTTCAACTCTTAGCTGATGTTGGATTGGGTTATATAAAGCTAGGTCAATCATCGGATACGCTGAGTGGTGGTGAAGCACAGCGAGTAAAACTTGCTTCGTTTTTGGATAAGAGTTTCAACAACAAAAAAATACTTTTCATCTTTGATGAACCTACTACAGGGCTTCATTTTCATGATATACAAAAACTCCTTACTTCCTTTCAAGCATTGATAGAAAGTGGACATTCAATCATTGTAATTGAGCATAATCCCGATGTGATACGCAATGCTGATTGGGTGATTGATCTCGGACCGGAAGGAGGCATTGAAGGTGGTTACTTACTTTTTGAGGGAAAGCCCGAAGCGTTGAAAAAAGAAAAGAAAGGCTATACGGGAAAGTATTTGTAAATCGTCCAATACTTAGAATTTTAGTTTTACTATATGATCTTTAAAAAATTAAGTTTACAAAAAATAGATTCGTTTGATTAAGTTTCATTTCTACTTTTGTCTTGACACAAAAGTAGAGCAAAAAGTCAAGGCGATCGAAAAATAGCTAAAAATGATCATTTTTTGTCTGAAATAAAAAAGCTATTCATCTTAAATATCACCTTCATCAAGTGTTGTTAGATTAAGCAATTTTATCTTTTAAAAGCCATAAGCAATTGTTTTTATTTCTGAAGACAAAAAACATCATTTTCTTAACGCTTTTTTTCTAAGGCCTCCATAAAAGGCAGGCATTTCGTTTAAAGTATTTCACCAACAAATAATAGAATGAAGGAACAATTGAAATATTCCATCAAACATACTTGAAGCTATCTGTTAAGTTCAACTATTAGCAATGATAAAATTATCGTGGCTTATAACCTGATTCTCTTAAAAATGTTTGGGATTCAATTTGATCCTTCAATACATCCGTCCATTTTTTTTCAGGATGCGCATCCATGTATTTACGTACTAGTTGCCATCCTATCCAACTACCAATATTACCCGGCGATTCGGCAGGCATGCCAGTAGAAGTAGGTCCGTCATTGACATAGCGAAGTATCTCTTGCCATTGTGTAGAATACAATAATTTTTGCTTTGCAAAATAACTCCACATCATACCTTCATTTTGTTGACACCACTTCAATTGTTCAGGTGAGTAACCTATCAATAATTCTTCATTGGTTTCAGGTAATGTATATTCCAAATACAATTGTTCTTTGCCTTTCATTATCATTAAATCGAGTAAGGTTTTACCTTCAGCATTCATAGGATAATTATTTTCGTAGATTGCTTTTGCTACATTGACTGGGATGTATTCTTTCTCACATCGTTCTATTTGATAGGCTGGTATTTGCACCGAAGCATAAAAAGGATATTGCTTGCCTAAATACATATCTAGTCCAACTCCAATTGTACTATCCACTGTCACAGCACTCCAAAAATTGAGACCTGTAATGAAATAATACACATCGCCAATTTTTTGATTTGGAAAATAATATTTGATATGCTTAAATAGTTTTGTTAATTCAGCATCAACATCTTTCACATCGGGAAATTTTACGAATACAGTATCAAACAACGCTCTGTAATCTTTATAGGTAAGAAAATGACGAACCGAATTCATAAAAACTTTATTGTCATCTGTTTTGGAAAATCCTGTGAGCTCATTAAAATAAATTGACGAAAAATCTGGATACTTACTACCCAATGCATTCACACTCAATTCAAGATTATTGGTATCGCATTGATACAACTCTTGGTCATATCGTATACTTTTAAAATCTACCTTGATATGACTCACATCAACTTTTTTAGATTCAGTTGAATTCTTACAAGATGAAAAACTGAACATAGTCAAATAACAAACCATTAATATGAACCCCTTATATAAAAAGTATCTTTGCCCCATAATCAATTACATTATTTTGAATGCAAATTTGATGTAATTATTCTTAACTATTTACTAAAAATTAAAAACATGAAAAAACTGCTCATTTTAGGCCTATTGTTCAACTCATTATTTGCAACAAATGTGAATGCTCAAGATTCAAAAGTGGATGAAATATTCAAAACATATCGCTTTGGTTTGTTCTTAGGACCAACGTTCAATTCATTAAGACCTACTTCATCTTCTGCTGACAATTACTTCATTTCGAAAGGGAAAGGCAATGTAGGGTTTAGTTTTGGGATCAACGCAGATTACAATATCAATGACCGATATTCAATCTACACAGGCATCGGTATGGATTGGAGAGGTGGTTCTATTACAGCTACTGACACTTCAGTTACTTTGAAACCAGATTACCTTCGTAAAGCAGCTGTTACATACAAGCATCAATACCTTACTATTCCATTGGGATTAAAAATGAAAGCAGCTGAGTTTGGAAAAATCAAAGTATTTGCACAAACTGGCTTTGACTTAGGTATACTTTTAAGTAACCGTGGTGATTATTCTGGTACATTGAGCAGTGGCTTAAACGTGATATCTACTAAAACAAAATTAAAAGATATCGCATCAAGTGTACCTGTCAATTTAGGTTGGCAAATTGGACCTGGTGTTGAATATGCTTTAAATGACAAAAACGCTGTATATGCTACTATCCTTTACAGAAATGGTTTTATTGATGCCACAACGCCTCAAAACAATAATAATGGTTATAAATTCAGTGATGGCAATGTACGTAGTAATACATTTGCGATTCGTTTTGGATATTATTTCTAATTATTCTTATGACTATATTTCAAGCCACGCATTGCGTGGCTTTTTTTTGCACAGTATCCCACAAAGTATTCTATTTTTGCTTTTATGAAAATCGTACTTGCTCAACAGAATTATCATATTGGAAATTTTGAACAGAATACAAAAAAAATAATTGAAGCTATACAAGAAGCTAAAGCACAACAAGCCGACTTGATTGTATTTTCAGAGTTGAGTGTATGCGGTTACCCACCACGAGATTTTTTGGAGTTCAATGATTTTATACAACGTTGTTTAGCTGCTGTCGATGAAATCAAAATGCATGCAGATACCATTGGTGTTTTGATAGGTTGTCCTTCTTACAATAAAGTTCCTGAAGGAAAAGATTTATTCAATAGTGCTTACCTTTTATACCAACAAAAAGTGCAAGACATCGTACACAAAACCTTGTTGCCTACATACGATGTATTTGACGAAAACCGATATTTCGAGCCTTGCTATGAATGGCATGTGATGGAATTCAAGGGCAAGAAATTGGCAGTAACCGTTTGTGAAGATATATGGAACTTAGGCAACAACCCTTTGTATCGGATTTGTCCTATGGACAAACTGATGGAATTTAATCCGGATGTGATGATCAACCTCAGTGCATCGCCATTTGATTATACGCATGTAGAAGATCGCAAAGCGATTATAAAAGCTAATGTGAGCAAATACAAAATTCCATTATTGTATTGCAATGCGGTAGGTTCGCAAACCGAAATTGTTTTTGATGGAGGTTCATTGGTGTTTGATAAAGATTGTCATTTGATACACGAAGGCAAGTATTTTGCAGAAGATTTAATCACTGTAAACTTGCTTGACAATGGTACATTTCAAGAAACAATTCTAACAGAAGCACAACATATTCCAAATGAAGAATTAAATCCTATAACTTATCACGACAACTTACATACTGATCGGATTCATGACGCTATCGTGATGGGCATCAAAGATTACTTTGCCAAAATGGGATTCAAAAAAGCCATCCTCGGTTCGAGTGGTGGCATTGATTCCGCAGTCACATTGGCATTGGCTTGCGAGGCCTTGGGTGCAGAAAACGTAACAGCCGTTTTAATGCCTTCTCAATATTCTACCTCACACTCAGTTGACGATGCAGTCAAACTTTCTGAAACCTTGAAAAACCCCTATCACATCATCGAGATTAAACCCATCTTTGATGTGTTTATGACACAGCTCAAACCTTTGTATCAAGACCTTCCATTCAATGTAGCTGAGGAAAATATACAAGCTCGTAGTAGAGGAAACTTATTGATGTCGATCGCTAATAAATTTGGACAAATACTCCTAAACACCACCAACAAAAGCGAATGCGCTACAGGTTATGGTACACTCTATGGCGATATGGCTGGCGGCATAGCCGTGCTTGGCGATGTATACAAAATGCAAGTGTATGCCTTGGCCAATTACATCAATCGAAATAGAGAAATTATACCTCAAAATATTATCGATAAAGCACCTTCGGCTGAGTTGCGACCTAATCAAAAAGACAGCGACTCCCTGCCCGATTATCGCATACTCGATGCCGTATTATACCAATACATAGAGCGACGTCAAGGACCGAATGAAATCATTACACAAGGTTTTGACAAAGCCATCGTAGATCGCACATTAAAACTTGTGAATACAAACGAATACAAACGCAATCAATTTTGCCCTATCATACGTGTATCGCCTAAAGCATTTGGTGTAGGCCGAAGAGTGCCGATAGTAGCGAAATATTTGAGTTAGTATTTTTTGGAGCCATGCATGACTTCTGCCTTCAACTACTTCTCGCTGTCCGCATCCGCACGGCGGAGTCGCTACCATCGAGGCTAGCTTTCATCGTCTATTGCATGAATTGAGCTGAGAAATACATAATGACTAGGCAAAGCCTGTCGAGAACATAGAAACTGCGAAGGCACAGCCTTCGCAGAGATGGTCGAGGCTAGCTTTCATCGTCTATCGCATGAATTTAGCAGTTGAAATGCTTTATGAAAAAGCAAAGCTTGTAAAGAACTTAGAAACCTCGAAGAACTAGAATAGAAAATGACAGCTTTGAATTAAAAAATAAATGCCCTTGAGGAATATATGCATCAAATGGAAGAACAATAATGCATGGAGAATACAAATGAAAAATATTATATTTGATTTATCAATTGTATGATAATTTAAAAATTGAGGTTTCCACAAAAGTTTTACACCATGAAAAAAAATCTATTGAGCTGTTTTCTAAGCTTCATTTTTGCAGCGACAAGTATACAGGCGCAAGTGGTGCAATCAAATTTAGACGCTCAACAAAAACTCGCGAAAGTAAACAAGCAATATTTTATTGAAAACAAAGGACAATGGCCTAAGGAAGTTCTTTACTTAACCCAAAGCGCAGGATTAAATACCTGGATTACTACTAAAGGGATGTGGTATGAGTTTTTTAAAACAGAAGAAATAAATCCTGCTGAAAAACAAATGACCAATGAATTTGCGATGCCAGACAAGTTTGAGCATAAAGAAACAAAACGTTGGGGACATCGAGTAGGATACACTTTAATAGGCAACAACAAAACAGTAATTACTGAAGCCAAACAAAAACAAGAAGGCTATTACAATTACCTGATTGGAAACGACCCAAGCAAACATGCAAGTTATGTGGGTTTGTACAAAGAAGCATTGATAAAAGAAGTATATAAAGGCATTGATATGCGCTATTATTTTGATAAAGGAAGCTTGCGCTACGATTATGTAGTAAAGCCTGGTGCCGACCCAAGGCAAATACAATTTAAGTTTGAGGGTGCCGAAAATTCTTACTTAAACGAAAAGGGAGAATTGGTTTTTACTACTTGTTTTGGAGAAGTAAAAAATGCGGATTTATACACTTATCAAGAAGAAAATAAAATGCAAGTAAAATCTAAATTTATTAAAACAGACGAAGGCTTCAGCTTTGATTTGGGCAACTACAACAAAAGTCAAACGCTGATTATTGATCCACTAATTTATTCGACTTATATTGGGGGAAGTGGTTACGAAGTTGGACTTTCCATCGCCTTGGATGTTTCTGCTAACGCATATATTACTGGGCAAACTTCCTCAATTAATTTTGATACTAGCTCTGGGGCTTTTCAAACAATAAATAGTGGGAACAATGATATTTTTGTCAGTAAACTTAATGCATCAGGAACTGCCTTGATTTATTCGACTTACATAGGAGGCAGTAATAATGACCTGAGTAATTCCATCGCAGTTGATGCATTAAATAATGGATACATTACTGGGAACACTACTTCAAATAATTTTAATATTACACCTGGGTCTTTTCAAACCACTTTAGCAGGAAACAATGATATTTTTGTCAGTAAACTCAATTCCACAGGTTCGGCGCTAATTTATTCTACATTTATTGGCGGATCAAGTGACGAGGCTGCTTATTCTATCGCGCTTGATATACAGGGTAATGTATTTTTTACTGGTGCGACAAACTCTACTGATTACGATATAAGTCTTGGGGCATTTCAACCAACCAAAGAAGGGACTAGTGACGTTTTTGTAAGCAAACTGAATGCGACTGGTAATGCATTAATCTATTCCACATATATTGGAGGAAGTAGTGGAGATAGTCGAGGACAGGCGGTCGCTATTGATGGGCTTGGAAATGCCTACATTACAGGTTATACTAATTCCAATAATTATGACATTACACCTGGAGCTTTTCAGGCAAATATCACTGGAGGCTGGGATGTTTTTGTGAGTAAACTCAATGCAACTGGAACTATATTAGTTTACTCTACATATTTAGGAGGAAGTAATTCAGACTGGGGTAATTCTATAGCAGTGGACAATTTAGGGAATGCTTATATAACTGGTATAACTTATTCATCAAATTTTGATATTATACCTGGGGCTTTTCAGGCGAATTTTGCAGGAAACTCCGATATTTTTGTTAGTAAATTCAATGCAAATGGTACGTCGCTTATCTATTCTACATATATTGGCGGAAGTAGCTATGAGGACAGTAAAGTAATTACTCTTGATCCTTTGAATAATGCCTACGTTTCAGGTTTCACATTATCAGCAAATTACGATATTACACAAGGGGCTTTTCAAACAATTTATGCAGGAGGCGAGGATATTTTTGTAAGCAAACTCAATGCTACAGGTACAGCTTTAGTCTATTCAACATTTGTGGGTAATGCTGGTTGGGATCGTTGTTTTTCAATAGCCCTTGATGCATCAAATAACCTATATATTACAGGCTTCACTTATTCTACTAATTACTACATTACACCAGGGGCTTTTCAAACAGTAAACGGTGGGAACACGGATGTTTTTGTAACGAAGCTAGGTATACCATTTTCTTTACCTATAGAGTTAATTAGCTTTGAAGGCTTTGTAATTCAAAACGAAAACGAAATTACCTGGAAAACTGCAGCTGAACTTAACTTTAGTCATTATGTATTAGAAAGTTCAGAGGATGGAATTAATTTCAAAATAGTTGACACCATTGTCAGTTTAGGGAATAGTAATGAAATCAATTGCTATTCCTATCAGGATAAAAAGTACTATTCTCCTACCACCTATTATCGATTAAAAAGTGTGGATATTGACGGCTCCTTTAATCATAGTAAAATCATAACGGTCAAACGCGATGAAAATTCAACGGGTGTTGTTGTTTATCCCAACCCATCAAATGGCATTTATCAAATAGATTTTAGAAATGGAAGTAACAACTATATCCAAATTGAAGTGTTAGACATGCAAGGTAATTTAATTGAAAAACAAAAACATACAAACAAAAACAACGCAAACATCGACCTTTCAAAATATGCAAACGGGGTGTATATTCTTAAGGTAATATCGAATAATAAACAAGAAATAGTTCGTTTGGTTAAGCTGTAAAAATACCACTTTTTTACGCAATATTTCGTTTGTCACTTAACATGGAAACATTTACGCTTGGCAAGCGAGAGCATATGCTAATGCTGATAGACTTTGAATAATTATGTATACCAAGTATGATTCTTTAGTACAAAAACCTACTAATACTTGATAATCAAAAAATAATGAATATAATTATTAAAAATAAAGTTATTTTTTTTTCTTTATGATTAAACTAAACTTAATAAACCATGAAAAACACTTTCTTTTACTTTGCAATAGTATTTGCAACTTTATTTATCTCTTCTAGCCTCTTAGCTCAAGATGTAGTTAAGTACTATTATGTAAAAAACTATTGGACTAAGACATATCTGTTTGGCGGTCAAGACTTTGGATGTGGAGGTAAAAAGGCAACTCCAGACGCTAACTCTTGGACGTTTGAACCAGTACCTGGTCAAAAAAATACCTATTTTATAAAACACTATCAATCTGGAAATTATTTGAATATTGAAACAGGACAACTTGATTATGGACAAATTAAAAAAGGATGGTTCAGTGCGCAATGGGTGCTTGAAAAAGTGGGCAAAGAGGCTGGTGTTTATAGAATTAAAAATAGATGGAAACCTACATTGTACTTAAACAATGAAAAAGTGAGTCAAACGAATGGCGTTGACTGTACAACTAGTAATCCGGGTTTTTGGAGTTCATATTGGCAGTTGATTGAAGATGGATTTTAAATTTATTTCGCAAATTTACAAGCTTCATCAAAACGCAGAATCCAGTATCTAATTCGTTATTCATTCATTATGATTATAAACTAAACTCATTCAATGATTCAACTAAACAAGCCATAAAATAATTCACTTTCAAAAAATAAAAATGAAAAATAATTTATTAAAAACAACTGTGTTTATACTGGCTGTAATGTTTTTAAGCACTGTTTTAAAAGCACAAAGTTGGAGAAAAATAGACGGAAAGCTTATGCAAATATCAGTCGGCAACAAAAACAATGTATGGGGTGTAAATGATCAACATGATATTTATAAGAGTACCGATGACGGCTGGACAAAACCCCAAGCTGTTGCAAAGTTAAAGCAAGTATCTGCATCTGCAGATGGAAATGTATGGGGTGTAAATGCCGCTAATGTTTTATATCGATGGGAGAATAATGGATGGAAACGAGTTGCGACTGATAAAAAATTAAAATGTATTGCCGTAGGTTCTGCAAGTAATATTTGGGCCTTAGATGCAAATGGGGTTGCATTGGTATATAATACCTCAAACAAGAAATTCGAATCAGCTGGAACCGACAAATGGCAGTTTGCTCAAATTGCAGTAGGCGCTGATGGTGACGTATGGGCAATAAAACAAAGTGGGAATGTATATCATTTTATAGAAAACGCTTGGATAGAACCTGAGCCCAAAGCAAGGATTACCTGCATCTCAGTAGGTGATGCCAATCACATTTGGGGTGTAAATGCTGAAGGAATGGTTTATAATATAGTCAATGGAAAATGGAAAAAGCCTGACCCAATTGCTAGATTAAAATGTATATCTGCTAGCTCAGACGGTCAAGTATGGGGTGTAAATCCTGCAAACTTGATTTACAAACTTGATTAATATTTTTACAGATTAATTATATAATAGTATTTTTTCTTCTCTCTACGAAAACAGAGCCTTCATAGAGAGGAGAAATTTTTTTGTACGTTTTTTTTTAATCATAGAACAAATACTAATTTGGTGTAAACCTCAATATGATTCGAAGAAACATCATACGAATAAAAAAAATACTATAAGAAAACAAAAAAAATAACTTGGGGTACTTCACGCAAAGCACTAATACTTTCCCAATAAAAAAATCGAACTTGAAGCGTGATTGAATTGCTTTATCATATTGACTTAAATAAGCAGCTGAATAATCTTTTTGTGTCAAACTTTGAAAGGCCCAATAAGCAGCTAACTGACCCGAACGCATGGCATGACCTACTCCAAATCCAGTAAACACATGTACAGAACCCATGGCAGAACCTGCTATTAAAAATCGATTATCAGATAATTTTCGTGGATAGGATCCAAGCAAAATAGATTTCCCATGTGCCTTACCAATCCTATCAGCATTCGAAAAACGTTTACTCAAAATTTGCGATTGATGGATACTATTTAAAAGACAATCTTCGAGCTTAAAGTTAATTTTCTTGGCGTCTGATTTTACCATAAAAATTTCAATCATAGCGCTATCGTCAGGCAAACGAGTTGTGTATAATATATGTGAAGCTGGTTTGTTAAAGAAGTGAATTTCAGATGCGTAAGAATCATCTTGGTACACTGGATTAGAGTAATAAATACGTGAAGCCAAACATGGCACTCCATCGGAAGGATAATCTGTGAACAATTTATTCAATTGATTTATTTGTTCGCCTACACTCAAAATGACTAGCTGTGCATTTATTTGAATGGTTGAATGTTTGTCCACAAGCTCAACTCCATCTTGCATAGAATTGTAAGTACTGATTTGACAACGATCATAGTAAGTTAAATACGGAGATTCCTGTGCTTTTTTTAGTAAAGTTGAATCAAAAATACTTCGTTTGGCTTTTAAAAATGGTGTACTCTTGGGCGAAAAATCCCAACTTAATTGCTTAGCCCCTTGTTGCCAAAAACCTTTTACCTGATGAGATTTTGCAATAATACGTTCCTGGTACAATTCATTTTCCCACTTAGGATCTATTTCTTTCAATACATGTAAGACTCTTCCAATAAAAGATTCCCCGCAAACTTTATCTTGAGGTAGTGAGCCTGCCTCTACTAAGACATGATGAATCTTATATTTTGATAAAAACAACGAAGTTGTAATGCCTGCAGGTCCTGCACCGATTATACAAATAGGTGTATTTATCTTTTGCATCGAACACTCGCTTTAGAAATCATAAAATTCAAATATAAGCGATTAAATCTTGATTTTGCATGAAGGGTAAAACCTTTAAGGCATATTATTCAGTCAGACTTATTGATTGAATACTTGAAAACTTATAAGATGATTTAGTTCGAACATAATGTTAGGATATTATGCCAAGGTTCTTGTCCAACGCAACATCACACGTTGTCTTGAAATAATCTACATGGTAAATGAGAGAACTCACCACGAACACTCTTTCAAAAAACCTCATTCTCAAATTCTCAAATTTACTTACCTTTATTTTCAAATATTAAACACCATGGCAAACGCTAACCACGAATTAAAAAATGTATTCGCACAAAAATTCAATGAATTTCAATTGGCAGGATTAGAGTCTTATAGCAAATACTTGAAGCAACAACAAAAGTTATCTAAATCGCACGAAAATTGGGAAAGTTATGGCAAGTACATTGAAAATGAAATCAAACGCAACGATAAAAAAATTGCTGCTTTGAACGAGAAAATGGCGTAATTTTTATTTCTTTCTAAAAAACAAGCGTATCGGCAAGCCTCTGAAATTGAAATGATGACGAAGTTTATTTTCTAAATAATTTTTATATGCCTCTTTAATTTCATCGGGGTGATTGCTGTAAAATGCAAATGAAGGAACTACCACTGGCAATTGTGTTACATACTTGATGGTAACCGCATTGCCTCTGTAAAATGGAGGTGGATAATGTTGAATTTCTTTCAACATAATATCGTTGATTTTAGATGTAGGGATTTTCTGAGAGCGATTCTCTACAATCTGTAATGCTTCCTCAATGGCTTTGTGTATTCTTAATTTTTCGGTTGCCGAAATAAAGATGATTGGGAAGTCGGTAAAAGGTGACATCTTATGTTTGATTTCATCTTCAATCTTTTTAGAAGTCATAGTTTCTTTTTCTACCAAGTCCCATTTATTCACTAATACCACAATCCCTTTTCCCTTGCGTGTAGCCAAGCTAAAAATATTGACATCTTGCGCTGTAACACCTTTGGTTGCATCTATCAACAACATACATACATCAGCTTCCTCCAATGCCTTCACAGCACGTATCACTGAGTAAAATTCAATATCTTCTTTTTCTTTATTTTTTTTGCGAAGTCCTGCTGTATCGATTAAAATAAATTCTTTCCCATATAATTTGTAATGGGTATGTATACTATCGCGAGTCGTACCTGCAATCTCAGATACTATATTTCTATCTTCACCTACCAATGCATTCAATAAGGATGATTTACCAGCATTGGGTTGACCCACTATGGCGATTTTTGGCAAGTCATTGTCCAACTCATTGAAGCTTTCTTCTACCATCAAACTCGTAACCTGATCGAGCAAATCGCCCGTGCCTGAACCTGATAATGAAGAAATAAAATGCATGTGTTCAAATCCTAAAGCATAAAACTCAACTCCATCTACTTGTCTACGACTATTATCTACTTTATTGACAACAACTAGGACAGGCTTTTTACTTTTGCGAAGCAATTCGGCAAATTCTTCATCTAAAGGCGTGATACCTGTACTTACATCTACTACAAACAATATTACATGTGCTTCGCGTAAGGCTATTTCAACCTGCTGACGTATTTCACGTTCAAACACATCGGTACCATTCACGACATAACCACCCGTATCGATTACATGAAATTGCTTACCATTCCATTCGCTTTCGCCATATTGTCGATCGCGGGTTACACCGCTTACATCATCTACAATGGCTTTACGCTCACCGATAAGACGATTAAACAAGGTTGATTTTCCGACATTCGGTCGTCCTACGACGGCTACTGTAAATAAAGACATAATCGTTGAAATTAAAAATGGCAAAGATAATCTTTGCCATTTGATTTTTGTTAGTTGCGAGGACCGGGATCGAACCAGTGACCTTCGGGTTATGAGCCCGACGAGCTACCGCTGCTCTACCTCGCGGTGCAAAGGTAACCAAAAATAGTTCTCCTCCCAATTCAACTTGTTATATCGTTGTTACGAGAATGTATGTTTTGCCTATAATGCCTATGAATAAAGCGTTTCAGTTGCATCAATAATACTTTTATAATTCCTATTTGAATAAATAAATTATTCTTTAGGTGCTTTTAATATCAAATTAAATCAAGCTTCGTTCCTATCTTTGTAAAGATGACAGATTATAAAAGCGGCTTCGTAGGTATTTTTGGCAAAGCCAATGCGGGTAAATCGACCTTGCTCAATGCAATTTTAGGTGAAAAACTCGCCATCGTATCTCCCAAGGCTCAAACGACTCGAAATAAAATATTGGGTATCCTGACCGAACCTACCTATCAAATCATCTTTTCAGATACGCCCGGATTGCTAAATTCGAAGTATAAGTTACACGAAAAAATGATGAACGAAGTGAGTATGGTAAAGCAAGGTACCGATGTGGTATTGTACTTAATCGATGCGAATGACAATATAGAAGAAAATACTGAATTGCTCAATAAACTGAATTCGAAACAACCTACCATTCTTGTCATTAATAAAATAGACAAAGCAAAAGCAGGAAAAATAGACGCTGTAAAAACAGCCTTTTCAAAGCTCCCTCAGGTAAAAAAAATGATTGAAATTTCTGCCTTGGAAAAAATCAATATTGAAGAATTAATGACCTCTATTGTAGATCTTTTGCCTGCCATGCCAGCCTACTATGATGAAGATACCTTAACCGATAAACCTATTCGCTTTTTTGTTTCCGAACTCATTCGAGAAAAATTATTTTTCGAATTGGATGAAGAACTACCTTATCATGCTGCTGTGCTTGTACGTCAATACGAAGAAAAAAATACCTTAACCAAAATCGTAGCAGACATCATCGTTAGTCGTGAATCACAGAAAGGAATTATACTTGGCAAACAAGGTTCTATGATAAAAAAAATAGGACAACTTGCACGTGAAGACATTGAAAAATTCATCGATCGAAAAGTATTTCTCGAATTGCATGTAAAAGTGAGGAAAGACTGGCGTAACAATGATTTGTATTTAAAAGAATATGGTTATTGATCCATCCATCGAATTGATTTCATCCATCCATCATCCATTGCTATGTGAATATGGCATCCAATTGGACATGCTTCGCTTGGACTTGTTGCATCCTGCTATATCAGGCAATAAATGGTTTAAACTAAAGTACAATATAGAATATGCGCTCGAGCATAATTTTACCTGTCTTGTTTCATTTGGGGGAGCCTATTCCAATCACTTACATGCGATGGCATATGCAGGCAAAATAGCTGGGTTGAAAACTATTGGATATATACGTGGCGAAGAAGTCCAGAATCCTACACTTATAGACTGCACAGACTGGGGCATGGAACTTCATTTTATATCTCGCAACGACTATAAAAATAAAAATGAAAATGAATTTCTTGAGACCCTTCAACAAATGCATCCAGATGCTTACATCATACCCGAAGGAGGTAGCAACCCATTGGGATTAAAAGGTTGCCGAGAAATAGTCTCTATAACCGATACGAGTCACTACGATACATTCTGTTGCGCAGTTGGAACAGCTACTACCTTTATAGGTTTAGCTCAATCTATCCAAGCTCATCAATCTGCTATTGGATTTACTGCAATGAAAAATGGATCGTATTTAAATGATACAATCTCCCCAGCTGTGAAACACAATCGATGGCACTTAGAAACTGATTATCATGCTGGAGGATTTGGAAAAAAAAACAACACTCTTGTAGATTTTATCCATTCATTTAAACTTGAACAAAATATTGAACTAGACATTGTCTATACAGCCAAAATGATGACAGGAATATTTGATTTAATCCAACAACACAAATTTCAATCTGGCACAAAAATACTGGCCATCCATACAGGAGGCTTACAAGGAAATCGCTCTATATAATTCAAAAATTTTGGCATTTGTTTAAAGTATTATTTAATATCTTCGCCCACATCAAAATAGTTCAGGTGAATTCATTCCGATTACTTCTTATACTCTTTTTACTTCCATTTGTTGCACAAGCACAATACCCGGAGTTACCCTCTATGAGTGTAGTGACAGAAAATGCACAAAACAAACTGAGTTGGACATGTCAATATGATGGTGTAAAATCCATTGCCATTCAACGTTCGGCTGATAGCGTCAAAAATTTTAATACAATTGGAGTATTAAACAATCCGAAAAAAGGGATTCAATCTTATATTGACAATAGACCCTTGGCTGGAAAAAATAACTATCGTTTACAAATTATGTTTGCGGGTGATGTAGAATGGTTTAGTAATTTATATAAAGTCATTTTGGACTCGAATGTAATTGCCAAATCGATGGAAGGTATCATTAAAACAGGCTCTACCAATGCCAATACCGACTACAACAATAGTGGCAGCGGTTCTGTCTCGACCGATTTTTACTACACTCCTTCTTCTCAAATATACACCAATCCTTACACAGGTCATATCAACATCAGCCTTAAAGATGCACTTACCAAAAAGTACTCGATACGATTCTACGATCCTAAGAAAAATGAAGTATTGCGCGTGTCACGTGTGACCAAACCAATGTTGATTTTAGACAAAAATAATTTCAATTCGCCCGGAACCTATCATTTTCAATTGTATGATGGTACAACATTGTCTGAGACTGGATACATTACTATATACTAAAAAATAATAACCCCAATCTGAGGTTATTATTTATATAAATTAAAAAACTTCTTAAAGTATTTCGCAGTAATCTAATTGATATAGATTCACTATATCCTTTGCATAATCCTCTGTGAAGTAAACCTTTGCTCCAAATTTTCCAAAAACTGGATATTTGTCATCGGCCGTTTCTTTGGATTTGAAATTATAGCCCACTAAATACAAATTGGGCTCTGCCTTCATTTTTATTCGATAAATTCTACGGTGAGTTGCTGTTTTAAGCCATTCAACAATAGGTTCGGTATCAAATACTTGGTCTTTCTGCAATTTCACTCTATACAATTCCTTACCTTGATCATAGTGATCGGTAAAAATCAAATTAAAATTGTGTACATAACATGCCAAGCAATAATTATCTTTGATTACTGCAGGTGTTTCCATGTCACCAATTATCTCAACCTCTAAACCCAATTTACTCCAAAATTGATCCAATCGCTGGTTTCTTTTTTGAATAGTTTGTTTTAAATCTTTGTCGAGCTGTCGCTTCATTGTCGTCCTTTCCATTCTCTAACTGTGTTTAAATCAACCGTTTATATGCAAATATAAGACCACTTAGAATGCAACATGTAAACAAAATGATAAAGATGTGATAATATGCGATTAACTTAACATATTGAATATAAAGAAAGATGATAGATAGGCAATGATACCCATAAATAAAAACTGCGCTATGGGTAATGTCCAACTTCCGGTTTCTCTTTTTACAATAGCCAAGGTACTCATACACTGCATGGCAAAAACATAAAATACAAGCAAGGATAATCCTGTAGGAAGCGTGTAAACCTTAGTTCCATCAGGCCTTTTGGCAGTTGCCATTTTCTGAATGAGGGTTTTATTATCCTCTTCATCTACACTATAAAGCGTAGCCATTGTTCCTACAAATACCTCGCGAGCAGCAAAAGAGGTAATGAGTGCAATGCCAATCTTCCAATCGAAGCCCAATGGCGTAATAGCTGGCTCAATAGCTTTACCTGTAATGCCTGCAAATGAATTTTCCAACGAAGTTTTTTGTACAAAAGCAGTTCCTTTGGAACCCGGACCGTACGATGATAAGCCCCAAAGAACAATAGAGATAACTAATATAATTTTACCCGCATCAAAAACAAACACTTTAGCTTTTTGTAACATGGTAATACCCATATTACTCCATCGAGGCATCCTGTATACAGGCAATTCCATCAAGAAGATACTACGTTCTTTAACTTTAATAAATATGTTTAAAATAAAAGCAGTCAATAAAGCCATTAAAAAACCAGCGAGATAAAGCCCCATCATAACTAAGCCTTGAATATTGAAAATGCCCATGATAGAATAATTTGGGATTACCAATGAAATTAAAATAGTATACACTGGCAATCGAGCGCTGCAACTCATAAAGGGTGTAATGAGAATCGTAATGAGTTTTTCTTTTTTATTTTCAATAGTACGAGCAGCCATGATAGCAGGAACTGCACATGCAACCGCACTGATGAGTGGCATAACGGATTTTCCGTTTAAGCCTACACTTCGCATCAATCGATCCGAGAGGAAGCTAATACGCGACATATAACCTGAATCCTCAAGCAAGGTAATGAGACCAAATAAAATCATGATTTGAGGAATAAAAACTACAATACCATTGATTCCCGCGAGGACTCCATTGAGCAATAAATCGGTAAAAAAATTAACAGGGAGTGTATTTTTTAGATTCGAAATCAACCATCCAAATCCATTATCAATCCATTCCATTGGATATTGGGCCAACCAAAAAATACTTTGAAAAAGAAAAAACAACACAACTAATAAAAACAAGTTGCCATACAATGGATGCAAAAGAATACTATCAATACGACGGCTAAATAACTCCTTTTTCAATGGGTCACTTTCTACCACACAAGCAGTCATGATCTTTTTAATTCTAGCATAACGCAAAAGAGTTTCTTCAGCCTGAATTTTGGTTTTATTAAATTTTATGCTAGTTAATTCCTCGGTCAATCGTGCTTTTGTTCCTTCTGTAATAATATTGAGGACAGGATATGCACTTGCAAAATGAATTGCAGAATAATCGCTCGTAACTGTTTTATATTTTTTGACAATATCAACAGCTTCTTTTGCCAAATGATAATTATCAATAAAATCTCGAATAGATGCTTCGTGTCGTTGGCTCAAGGTAGCTTCAAGTTGCTTTTTCAACTCATTGATTCCTTTGTTTTTACGTGGATTAACTGCAATAACTGGCACCCCTAACTCTCTAGACAATCCATTCACATCAATTTGAATTCCTTTTTGACGTGCTATATCCATCATAGTGAGTACCACTACCAAAGGTTTTTTAATATCCATGATTTGTGAGCAAAACAATAAATTCCGTTTGAGATTGGAAGCATCTACTACTACAATAACCAAATCTATTTTCACTGCTTCATCATCATCAAAAAGCACATCAAATGTAACTACCTCATCGGCACTCTTAGGGTACAAACTATATGTACCTGGCAGGTCAACCATGTTCAATACTTCACCTGAAGGTATGGTGGTTCGACCCGTTTTTTTATCAACCGTTACACCAGGGAAATTACCTACCTTTTGATTCAAACCCGTCAATGCATTGAAAAGCGAGCTTTTCCCGCAATTAGGGTTCCCAACTAAAGCTATGTTTTTGATTTTCTTCAACTCTTTGATTATCGAATAAACGATTCTATTTACAAAAGTATCTATGAAAGTATGAAATCAGTTGTGCAATTGGGAAAAAGATTCTATAGTGAATAAATAGATTCTTGAAAAATATACATGAGCCTTATTTTTACACATGCTTCAAATCAAGTACAAATCCATTTCGACTGAATTTCATCATCCATTTACCACAGCACATGGGCTCAAAACCCATCAACCTGCTTTATTGGTAGCCATTACGTTCAATGGCCTCACAGGTATTGGCGAAGCCCCCGCAATTCATTATTATAATGTAAGTGTTGAAAGCATGATAGAAGAGCTGCTTCAGAAAATGCCCATACTATGTCGATACTCCTACACCGAACCTGATCGATTTTGGCATTTTTGTCATCATCTATTTCCTACGAATCATTTTCTGGTATGTGCACTGGATATGGCCTATTGGAATATGTATGCACTTATGAAGCGAAAAAAAATAATCGAATTATGGAATACCCCTTGGGAAAATTGTCCTCTTACCGATTATACCATCGGACTGGATACACCCGAAATGATGATTGAAAAAATGAATGAAAAACCATGGCCTATCTATAAAGTAAAATTGGCTGAGAAAAACGATTTAGCCATTTTAAATAAAATGAGAACAGAAACTGACGCTATCATTCGAATCGATGCGAATGCAGCATGGTCGCTCGAGGATGCACTTACACTATTGCCTGAGTTGGAAAAACTAAATATAGAACTAATCGAACAGCCCCTCGCCAAAGACAATTGGGAAGGCATGAAAATACTTAAAGAAAAATCCACTATTCCACTCATAGCCGATGAATCATGTGTAACTGAAGCTGATGTTGAAAAATGCTACGAAGGGTTTCATGGTATTAATATCAAACTGACAAAATGCAGTGGCATTACACCAGCCAAGCGCATGATAGAGCATGCTAAGAAATTAAACTTGAAAGTAATGATGGGTTGCATGAACGAAACCGAAATAGGAAGTGTAGCTATTGCAAACTTTTTACCCCAATTAGATTATGTAGACATGGATGGCCCTCTATTATTAAAAGTTCCTGAATTGACCCAACTTAAATATGAATACGGTGTTGTAAGTTGGTTATGATTTTTTAGTCAATATTACTTAAAAACATTAATTTCGTTTGGTCATTAATACCTACAACATGACCGAAAAATTATTCCAATATATTTGGCAACATAGATTATTCAATCATTCAATTCAACTTCAAACGATTGAAAACGAAGATGTAATCATCATTCATCCTGGCTCATTAAATACACATGCTGGACCTGATTTTTTAGAAGCTAAAGTGAAAATTGGTGATACCATTTGGGCAGGCAACATAGAACTTCATTTGAAAAGTAGTGATTGGAACAAGCATCTTCATCAGCATGATATCAACTACTCTAACCTTATACTACATGTAGTGTATGAATATGATGAACCCATTCAAATATTTGAAAATAAGTCATTTCCAACCTTATCACTTAAGCAAGCAATCAATATGAACTTGATTGATAATTACGAAAAGCTAATGAACAATGCTGCATTCATTCCATGTGCAAGCTTTATACATACTATCAAGGAAATAACTATCAGTCAACAACTCGATCGAATGCTAGCAGAGCGACTGGAAGAAAAAACAGATTATATCAAGGAACTATTGTTGAGATATAAAAATAATTGGCAGGAAGTATTTTATGTATTACTTGCCAAAGGATTTGGATTGCATATCAATCAAGATGCTTTCGAACGATTGGCATTACAAACCCCTTTAAATCTTTTTGCTAAACACAAGCAACAACCCATACAAATCGAAGCACTCCTTTTTGGGCAAGCCGGATTTCTAGATGATTACTTTGATGAAATTTATCCTCAATTGCTTCAAAAAGAATACGCCTATTTAAAGAAACTATATTCTCTTCATGCCATTGAAAAACATCAATGGAAATTTCTACGACTACGACCTGCCAATTTCCCCACGCTTCGCATCGCAGAATTTGCTCAATTACTTCATGAGTCAACCCATCTTTTTTCAAAAATAGTAGAAGCCTCAAGCCTAAAAGAAATTGAACAATTACTGAAAGTAACCGTATCAAATTATTGGCTTACACACTTTACTTTTCAAGAAAAAAGCAACGAGCAAAATAAATCTATGGGTAAAACCTTTATTCAACTACTCATCATCAATGTAATTATACCTACTATTTTCATCTATGGCAAACTACAAGGAAAAACGGCCTATAGTGATAAGGCCATTGAATGGATAAGGCAAATTCCTGCAGAAAAAAATAGCCTTATTACACAATGGATAGTTCTTGGCATTAAACCCTCATCAGCTGCCGACACCCAAGCCTTACTTCAATTGAAAAAATACTATTGTGATAAAAAAAGATGTTTAGAATGTAGTATTGGATTTGCTCTGATGAAATAATGACTTAGTAGATTAATTGACTTTTACAAATCGCTTGCCATTGAAATATAACAAGGCATCTTCTTTACGAAGTGGATGCTTAAACGTCAATGTATAATTCCCCCATTCGCCTACATCGAATTTGTAATCATCATTTTCATAATCTGCAGCACCATTTGATTCGTACATCCACCAAGCACCATTTGTTTTAAGCACCATTTCATAGCTCGAATCCGAAAGTGTTTTCACAGCAAAAGAATCTTGATCAGTCACTGAGTTATACCATGCAATTTGTACCAATTGATTAAAAACATCTTTATTATAAATTGCCTGAATCGAAATAGGCAAACGGTATTTAGCTCTAAACATATAAGCGTTGTTGCAATAGGCCGGCACATTCATTAAGTATATTTTGCCCTTTATCGTATCTGGAAATTTGTTCAAGTAGGTTGTATATAATTTTGAACTATACGTACGTGCTTCCATACTTGGAAAAATAAAAAAAACATATAATCCTAACAATGAAACTAGCAAAATCCCACGAAGCCATTTATTGAAAAGAAACAAAATAAAAACAATCAATTGCATCATAAAAACAGAAGCAAAATAACTGTATCGATTATTTTCAACTTGATTAAAATACATAAAATAAACTCGAACAAAAGGAGCAAACATGAGTAAGGAACCAAACAATAAAAAGTAGACACCAATAAGTTTGCTTTTCTCTTTGTAATAAAACCAACCCGAAATTGCAACTATCAGAACACCCCAGAGTATGAGCATTCGTTTCCAATGAATAGCCAAGCCATAGACCCACTCTCTTGTTTTCAAATCGAAAAGATGTATCTGTCCAATAAGTTTCATCAAGTGCTGAGACAATGTTGTAATCATATAAGGCACAGTAACCACAGCGTCCATCTGACTTCGATCATGTGGAATCCAACTGCCATTTTTAAGACGATAAAAACAAATATATACACCAACTAGAATGATTTGAGGAAGCAAGATGGTAAGCAAATAATTCGGAATCGAAATGGCACTTTTACGAGTAACAATAAGCATTATAAACAACAGTATAAAAACAACAGGAAATAAAAACGATATCTCTAGTGTGATGAGCGAAAAAGCAAACAAGCCATGAAACAAATAAATAGAAAAATTCCTTTTGTCTGCAACTATATAATCTACCAGCCAATTCATTCCTATCAACAAAATGCATAAGGTTGAAAAATAATGAGAAGTAGCCCCCCAAATAATATTTTCGGACTGATAAGGCGAAAGCAAAAACAACAAAGCACCAAACAACCCAATCCAACTTGATTGGCTTCCTTGAACATATTGTTGATAGATTTTTTTAAAGACAGTAAATATCAATGTTGAATTCAGCGCATGCATTGCTGTAAAAACTAAAAACCAGCCTAACTGATTGGTTCCAAAAACTAAATAAATGAATCCAATAATGATATAATGCCCATAATAAAAACTTTTGAATCCGTAAGATGATAGAAATCCTTTCAATCCTTCTTGTTTCATTTCCCACAAACCGCTAATGCCATCATCAATCAACAAAGCCTTGTGAGCAGGATAATAAATCACTCCGATTACAATCCAAAAAATAAAGAACAACAGCCATCCTATCCATTTTTGTTGAAAAAGTGTTTCTAGTTGTTTCATCTAAAAATAAAGATAATGTGTTAGGAATAAATACAAGAATGATTACTCTTCAAAATAAATTCGCTTTACACGTTGCGAAATACCGGTCATAATTTCATAAGGTATAGTTCCAGCCCATTCTGCCAATTTAGTTACGGATAGTTCTTCTCCAAATATTATGACAGTATCTCCCTCCTTTACATCAGGAACGTCAGTAATATCTAACATACACATATCCATACATACATTTCCTACTATAGGCACTAGGTGTCCATTCAAATACATTTTACCCTGACCATTGCCTAATCGACGCGATATGCCATCGGCATATCCAATACACACTGTCCCTATTAGCGTATCTCTCTTTAGTATACCTTTACGATTGTATCCAACAGTTTCGGTCAAGGGTACCTTTTTAATCTGAGAAATAATCGTTTTCAGTCGACTTACATTTTTCAATTTGTTGTTGATATTATTAGAGGTATCTACACCATAAAGCCCTAAACCAAGCCTTACCATATCAAAATGCAAATCAGGATGACGAGCAATGCCCGATGAATTGCACAAATGCCGCATAAATGAATAGCTTAATTCTTGTTTCAACTTTTCAGACATCCTTTTGAACATTGCAGCTTGATGCGTAGTAAAATCGTCCAATTCTTTTTCTTCGCTGCCCGACAAATGAGAAAACACAGATACCACTTTGAGTTCTTGATTATTCTTTAATACTTGAATAAGTTCATCCAACTCATTTTCTTCAAATCCTAATCGATGCATACCAGTATCCAACTTGATATGAATAGGATATTGAATCACTTCTGCAAACTGAGCCGCTTCCAACATTTTACGCAGTGTATGCATATTGTATATCTCCGCTTCCAATTTCCAATCTATTATTAAACCGAATGAATTATCATCGGCATTCATAACCATGATTGGCAAATCAATTCTATTCTTACGAAGAAAAATACCTTCATCTGCATATGCTACAGCTAAATAATCGACCCCTTCAAATTGCAATTTATTGGCCACTTCAAAGCTACCACTTCCATATGAAAATGCTTTGACCATCGCCATTACTTTGGTAGGTTTTTGTAACAATGACTGATAGGTTTTTAAATTACTGACCAACGCGTTGAGATTGATTTCTAGTACAGTCTGATGCACTCGCTCTTCCAATCGTTTGGCTATTTTTTCAAACTCAAATTTCCTAGCTCCTTTGATTAGTATACTTTCATTGGCAAAAGAAGTGGTATCGATTTCGTGTAAAAACTCCTCAGTTGTTTTATAAAAAGAAGATTCTAATTTTCTATTCGCTCTGAAAATGCTTTTGTTTCGTATGAGGGTATCGCCAATTCCAATAAAACGATTTATTTTTTTTTGCTTTAGCAAGTCAGCCACTTCTACATACAATTCATTTTCACGACCACTTTGTAAAATATCAGATAATATCACTGTTTTATTCTCATGTTGATTTTGTTGTACCAATAAATCCAACGCAATTGAAAATGATGAAACATCCGAATTGTAACTATCATTGATCAACGTACAATTGTTCAATCCTTTGATTAATTCTAATCGCATAGCAATATGCGTCAGCTTAGTCATTCTCGATTGAATTTCATGTTGCTCTATATTCAAATGCAACATTAGCATCCAACAATGAATTGCATTTTCGATCGATGCATCATCTATAAATGGTATAGTAAGATCTAGTATACTGCCTTTGTAGGATGCCTTTAAGGTAGAACGATTCAGTTGCTTCTCTACTTGCAGAATTTGCAATACAGCTTCTGTTTTCTTACTCCAATTCAACAATAAAATTTCTTTATCGTTATTCGTTTTTAACTGTGTTGCAAAATGCAACATACAATCATGTAATTCATAATAATCTTTGTTATAAATAAGGACTGGACAATTTTTAAACAAATTGAGTTTCTCATTGATCTTATGTCGTTGATTTAAAAAACCTTCATTATGTGTTTCTCCAATATTGGTAAAAATGCCAATAGTAGGTTTAATAATTTTTTCCAGTTGAATCATTTCATCCGCCTGCGAAATGCCCGCCTCAAACAATGCTAAATTATGCTCTTCGTTTATTTGCCATACCGACAATGGGACGCCAATCTGTGAATTAAAACTTTTAGGACTTCGGACTATTTTATAATCCATTTCGAGTAGCTGATAGAGCCATTCTTTTACCACCGTCTTTCCATTGCTGCCAGTAATGCCAACTACCGGAATAGTATATTTACTTCTGTGCCAAGCCACCAACTGTTGCAAGGCCGTCAATGTGTTTTCTACCTTGATTATCCATGCGTGTGAATAAGAGATAGTATCTATTGATTCGCTCACTAAAAAAACACGTACGCCCGCTTTGTATATTTCTGGCAAAAATTGATGAGCATTTCTTCGTTCGGTTACAAGTGGTATGAACATAGAACTAGCTGGATGAGCCAAGCGTCTACTATCGAGCAATAAATTATCAATTACACAATCTTCCCCACGTGAGAGCAATTCCCCTTTTACCACATTAGCTATTTCGTTGGCATTAATCATGTAACTTTTCTAGTTTACTGTTTTTTCTATTATGATAAATTGAGTAAAATATTGCAGACGAAATACAAGTTACAATAACTACCAATGACACCCAAACAGGCATATGAATATCAATAATTTCTAAAAACATTTTTGCCCCAATAAAAATTAATACTACAGCAATACCTTGTTGAAGAAAGTCAAACTTATCGGCCGCTTTTTGTAAAATAAAAAACAATGCCCTGAGACCCAACACAGCAAATATATTGGAGGAAAACACGACTAAATTATCGGTTGTAATTGCAAACACAGCCGGTATAGAGTCTAATGCAAATACAATATCGGTGATACCTATCATCAATACTACCAAGGCAATTTTAGTAAAATAGGTTTTACCTAATCGATTCACAGTATAACTCCCCTCGGCTTCTTCTTCAGTATATCGCAAGTACTTTCGTATGAATTTATATATTTTGCCATCGCGAACATCATTTTCTTCTTCTTGATTTTCAAAAAATAATTTCACCCCGGTATACAACAGCAATGCGCCAAAAACATACATCAACCAATGGAATTGTTGAATAAGCACAATACCTATTGCTATAAAAATTATTCTAAATAAAATGGCTAATACAACACCTATCATCAATACCCTTCCTATGTATTGACTTCGAACCTGTAGCGATGAAAATATCATCACAAACACAAATATATTATCGATTGACAAGGCCATTTCCATGAAATAGGCCGATAGATAATTCAACGAAGTATGCGAGTCATAATTGACAAAAAGGTATACAAAATAAGCCAATGCAATACTAACCCAAAATAAATATTGAAAAGAGGCACTTTTGATAGAAACGTCTTTACCCTTTTTACTGAACACAAACAAATCCAATATAAATGAAAGGATTAAAGCGACAATAAAAATAAGATAACTGATTAAATCTTTATTCATAAACGGCAAAGCTATTGGTTATAGGGAGGGATATCAAATAAAATTTTTAATTCACTATTGATCCGCTTCATAAAACTCTGGAAAAGAACGAAGCATTTTCTCTGCATTCTTTCGACTTAAAATTAAAAAATCTTTTTGATTGAGTAAACCAAAAAATGAATCGAAATCGTATTCTATACCTCCTACTTTAAATATGCCCTTAGTCCCTTTGTCGGGCGGCTTAAAGAAAATGATTAATTGCTGTGGATTACAATTAGCACGCTTTATGGTAACTGTCGCCATTTGTCGCCCATTTTTGATTACACTGTCCTTTTCAAGATATCGTTCTTCAAAACCAGTACAATAAACTTCGTTGAGTATTTTTAAATAAGTATTGACTCTTTTCAGATTCAATGGCTTGTCAATGACTGTATTTCCTTTCATTACAGGATTTCCATTGACCATACTGAGTGTAAAAGAATATTGAATAGAATCTTTGTAATTGACTTCTACTGATTCAATTGCATTATTGGAATATAATATTTTACGATCACGCCAATCATTTAATCGTGTAAAATAACGCACCCCAAGAAACATATTGCGCATCGGAATTTTTACAATATAAGGGCGCTTAGCACCTTCGGTCAACATATACGTTACATTGTTGTATCCAGCATTGCGAGCAACATAAAATGTATGTGTTTTTTCTTTTTCGTGATAAATCTCCACTTTCGTGCTATTGGCACTCAATTCTCGAATGGCTGCGTCATGATATCCTGTTGGTACAGGTTGTTCGGCCTTTTGCAATGCCAATGCTTCCAACATAAAGTCTACGGCATCTTTGCGAACTGCCAATGAATCGTTTAGTACCCATCCTTGATCCTTTCTGGAAATCTTTACATTATCTCCCAACAGATCGGTGAGGAAAATACTTGTAATACGACTAGTATCTTTTACATTGAAATTAGCTTCTGAAGTGTCGTACAATTCTGATTTTTCACGGAACACGAAGTAATAGGTTAAAAAACTGAGAACTAGTAAAATAAACAGATACAGCAGATTTCGTTTCATGGTGCAAAAGTAGCTTTTTTTCAGCTATCATTTTAGTTGTAAATGGATGTAAAGTATATTGATAACTTGCATTGGATTAAAGAAATAATCGCTCAAATAAAGTTAATTCTGTATATCTTGATATGTTTAGCCTAGATTAAAAGCTATGGCTTTTTTAATTAAAATCGGAATCCTAAATTAATACCAGCACCTCTAAGTCCCAATGAATTCATATTACCTTTGATTCTAAGCTCATTGCCTGTAACCGAATATGAATAGTTCTTGATAAAGGTTGATAGTGGTTCTTTGGTAGAAGCTAAAAAATCATTCACTTCCAACTGATCTGATGCTGATAAGGTTTGACTTGTTTTAGAACTAATATCGATATTGGTAGTGGAGTAGTGACCTCCTAAAATGAACCAATCGAGCGATATACTATTTCCGATTTTAAAATTGGCTCCAATCATAATGCCACCACCAATCGTGGTAAAACTGCCTTTCGTATTAATTGTCTGAGCTTTGTTATTATCATCGGTATAGTTAATTGGGAAGTTGATACTCATATTCCGCACACGAGCATAAGGTGCTATATAAAAACCTCGAAGTGCTTCTTTTACATAAAAACGAAATTCGGGGGTAACAGCCCAACTGCTAATTTTAAGATTTTTAAATATATTAATTGTATCTGTAGAATAATCAGACAATTGACTTGTACCAGGAATTGTACCTTCGAGCATATATCGCCCCTGCAATGCAAATGAAATTTTAGAGGACAACGCTCGTTCGTACTGCACTCCAATATTTTTATATGCCAAGGATGACAAATTGAGTTTGATGATATTTTTTTTAGTTAAACTTCCACCTTCAGATTCAGAACCAGTTTCACCTGCGATACCTGTACGAATCACTCGTAAGCGACCATCTTCATAAATAGTACGTTGCGCTAACAATGGAGTTGCAGAGATCAACAATAAACTAATACCAATTAAATATTTCATAATTCAAAAATATGGGCAAAAGTAAGTTAAACCACTAATTTATCGAATAAATTTTAACTATACTCTAATCATATTGGATTAAACAAAAGGTAAAAAAGAGCTAAAATGTACTTATCGATTTAACTAACCATATCATATTTCGATTGAATCAAATATAATTTAACCAATCAAGAAAACATTTGATGTCAGTATCTTCTCAAATTCTCTTTTTATCCAAATGTCCTTTTATCTTTGCAGCCTTATGGAATTGTCTAAAAATTATATCCCGCAGGAAGCAGAAAACAAATGGTACGAACATTGGGTTAAGAGTGGCTACTTTAGCTCTACACCCAACGAAAAGCCAGCTTATACTATTGTAATACCTCCCCCGAATGTAACAGGTGTATTGCATATGGGGCATTGCTTGAATAATACAATTCAGGATATATTGATACGTCGCGCTCGTATGCAGGGCTATAATGCCTGTTGGGTGCCTGGCACCGATCATGCATCTATCGCTACCGAAGCCAAAGTAGTACAAATGTTGCGTGAAAAAGGTATCACCAAATCATCCTTAACCCGTGAAGAATTTTTAGCTTATGCATGGGAATGGAAAGAAAAGTATGGTGGAATCATTTTACAACAATTACGCAAATTAGGCTGTTCACTCGATTGGGATCGTACTTCATTCACCATGGATGATGATTATTACCAAGCCGTGATAAAAATATTTGTACAACTGTACAACGATGGCATTATCTATCGTGGGCTTCGTATGGTCAATTGGGACCCTGCTAGCAAAACAGCTTTGAGTGATGAAGAGGTTATATTTAAAGAAATAGATTCTAAGCTTTACTATGTTAAATACCCATTTGTAAATTCCAATTCTAAAAATCCAAATTCCAACACTGATCCCTCAACTCTCAACCCTCAACTCTCAACTACCAACTCTCAACTACCAACTCCCAACTACATCATGGTGGCTACCACCCGGCCAGAAACAATCTTGGGCGATGTGGCTATTTGTGTGAATCCAACTGATGAACGTTACAAGGATTGGATAGGCAAAGAGGTCATTGTACCAATTATAAATCGTACAATTAAAATTATAGCTGATGAATATGTAGATGCTGAATTTGGAACTGGGGCCTTGAAAATTACACCTGCACATGATAAGAATGACAATGAAATAGGTCGTAAACACAACCTCAAAACGATTGACACACTCGATGCCGATGGTAAGTTTGCCACAGAACAACTCATGGACGAACAACCCAATGAATTGGTTATGAGTTATCATGGTATGGATCGATTTGATTTACGAAAAAAAATAGTAGAAGATATTGCTGCGCTAGGATTGATAGAAAAAATTGAAGACTATAAAGGACAAGTAGGTACGAGCGAACGTACAGGTGCTATTATCGAATCACGCTTGAGTATGCAGTGGTTTATGGATATGAAAACTTTTTTGGGCAAACATCCCGAAACATTGTCTGCTGTGATGAATGATGAAATTAAATTTCATCCTGCTAAGCTTAAAAACACCTATAATCATTGGCTCGAAAATATCAAAGATTGGTGTATTAGTCGGCAGCTCTGGTGGGGACAACAAATACCAGCTTGGTATGACGAGAATGGAACTTTTGTAGTGGCAGAAAACCTTGAAACTGCTCAGAAGTTGTATGTAGAACGTTGTAAGTTGAACGATACAACTTACAACCCAGAACTCTCAACCCTCAACTTGAAACAAGACGAAGATTGCCTCGATACATGGTTTTCTTCTTGGCTGTGGCCAATGGAAGTTTTCAAAGGTATTAGTCATCCCAACAATGCTGAAGTGAATTATTATTATCCCACAACTACCTTGGTTACTGGTCAAGATATCATTTTCTTTTGGGTAGCGCGTATGATCATGGCTGGGTTTGAATTCAAACAACAAATACCATTCAAGGATGTGTATTTTACTGGTATGGTGCGTGATAAGCAAGGCCGCAAAATGAGTAAGCAATTGGGCAATAGTCCCGACTTGCTTGGCTTGATAGATCAATATGGTGCAGATGCAGTTCGCTTTGGTATTATGATTGCTTCACCTGCTGGCAACGATTTATTGTTTGATGAAAGTGGATTGGAACAAGGCAAATTATTTGGCAATAAACTTTGGAATGCATTGAAACTGCTTCATATCTTAAACGAAAAAGAAAAGCAAGTGGACGATACAAGCGAATCTACTTTTGCAAGTTTATGGTTTGAACAGCGATTGAATGAAGTCAACATTTCAATAGAACAAGATATAAAAGAATTTAAATTGAGCGAAGCGCTCAAGAAGATTTATTCATTGATATGGGACGATTATTGTAGCTGGTATTTGGAATGGATTAAGCCTCCGCAGGACCAACCAATCAACCAATACAATATTGAAAAAGCATTTTTCTTTTTTGAAGAATTAATGAAAATGCTCCATCCTTTTATGCCTTTTATTACCGAAGAAATTTATCATTCATTAAATGATAGAAAAGAAGGAGATGATATTACAGTTTCGCAGTTGGCAATACACAACATGCAATCTATAGACGAACGTCGTACAATATTAAATCAAGGTGATGTATTGCAAAAAATGATTACATCGATTCGTGATGTACGTATAAAACAAAATTTAAAACCCAAAGACGAAATAGAATTACAATTACCAATTGCGTACCAAAACGAATTGAATCCAATCATTAAGACGTTGCAAAAACAAAGTTTCGCAACTTCAGTTTCATTTGTAAGTGAGCCTGTCGAAAAGTCAATTACATTTATGGTAGACAAAATGCAATGTAGTTTTACGACTGAAAAAGAAATCGACACTACGCAACAAAAGGAACAATTGGAAAAAGAACGAGACTACTTGAATGGATTCCTACTAAGTGTAGAAAAGAAACTCAGTAATGAACGTTTTATACAAAATGCGAAACCAGAAATTATTGAAATAGAAGTTAAAAAGAAGAATGATGCCATTGAAAAATTGAAAATCATTGAAGAAAGTCTTAACTTGCTTTAGTATTTGATATGAAAAAGAAACTTTTTAAACTATTTGCAGGGCTTTGTTTGTCATTCGTTCTAATTTCATTCACCTCTGGCGAAGGAGATGAACGACAAAATGCGTCGAAATCTAAATTCATTACCTATTTAGGTTGTGCAATCACAGATTCGGTATTTGTAGACAAAAATTTGTTTGATAGTTTAGTCGCATTACCCATTTGTGCCAAGGATAGTAACAACAACTATTGCAAAGTACAGAGCTTCGAAATTACCTATGCCGAACGTGGGCTTTATCAAGATTCGACAGGACTACCTATTGTTGTAACTGACTACTCATCCGTTACATGTAAAGGTGATACAATACCTACAGCATGGAAACAAATTTTTCATGACAGAAGTTACAAGGGCGATACCATTTATTTCGACAAGATTATAGCCAAATCACCTGATCAGAAAATGCGATTATGCAAAGGGTTGAAGTTTGTAATAAAATAAATATACGATTCAATGCATCTTTCTAAACATCCTCATCTTTATATCATAGCAGGATGTAATGGTGCGGGAAAAACAACTGCGAGTGAAACAATTTTACCAGAGATTTTGCAATGCAAGGAATTTGTAAATGCAGACAATATAGCACGTGGTTTATCTCCATTTAACGTGGAGTCTGTTGCATTCGAATCAGGCAGAATCATGCTTACTCGAATTAATGAATTATTACACTCAACAACAGATTTTGCTTTTGAAACAACCCTTTCATCACGAACCTATGTTTCGTTGGTGAAACAAGCTAAAATGCTAGGATATAAAGTAACGCTGTTATTCGTTTGGCTCGAAAATATACAAATTGCATATGACAGAGTCGCATTAAGAGTAAAAAAAGGTGGGCATAATATTCCTTTAGTCGTTATAGAAAGGAGGTACCAACGTGGTCTTAATAATTTTTTCAATTTATATATTCCAATTGTCGATTCATGGTTATTAGTTAATAATTCAAATGATCGACTAGAACGAATAGCCTATGGTGAAAAAAATTTTGCTGAGAATATAGAAAATCAATATCTTTGGAATCAAATAAATTCAAATTATAATGGGTACAACAGTCAGTAAAGAACATATGGACTTTATAGAAAAGGTTACTCTGGGATTTAAAATTTCGTATGAAAAATTAGTACGAGAGTCGGCACTTCACAATGAATCATTGGTGATGAGTGTCAATGGTGTTTCTACACAAATACCTGCAACTGAATTACTTAAACGGCTAGAAGAAAAAGAACAGAAATAAACTAGTTCTATTTCAATTCTTCATATAAACGAGTCGTATCACCTAATTGAAAATATTGTTTATTCAAGGTCGAAATCTTTTCCTTTTCGCCGGCCCGAAACCAGTATTCATCTGTTGCGATTGGATTCACTTCGGAAATCTTTTCTTCTATTGGAAAAATGGTCACTTGCTTAGTATAGTGTTTCATTGAGGACATCATCAAACTATAATAAGGTATATCCCAATCCATCATCTGTTGCAGTTCAGGATAACTTGATTTGAAAATATAAAATTTACTGCCTTGTTGAAACTGTCCTTTTTGTATCCATGCTTCTACCATAGCTTGTTTAGCAGTATAAAATTCGGCTATCTCTTTTTGCTTCCACATTCGATTGAAAATAACAACAAGTAACAAAAAGGTGAAGCATCCTTTCACCATCTTATTCGATAGGTTTGCATAAAAGTCCAATATAAACGGTATGAAAACGATGGGAACTATCAAATAATAAACTTGTTCGTGGTAACGAGTAAGTTCTTCGATATTATAACTAAAATTAATCAACAACATTGCTCCAGCAAAAAAGGAAGCAACAATAAAAAATTTCAACAACGATTTTGAATAAATATAATAACTTAAGATAACAACAAGCCCAATCAAAACTTCATAATAATGTGAGAATAGAAATTGAATGCGACGAATAATATGCTCTTTCTGAAATAACATTTCATAGGTCTTATTATGTTTCAAATCAAATATCCAATTCATTTTACCACTTTCATACTCGCTAGCAGTCAGTTTTTTAAATAAAATAAACAATGGGATTAGAAGAAGGTATGGAATATACTTTTTGATATTTCTATATTCGATATAATCTAAAGCCAATATAAAAATTGCAAGTACAGCATTGAACGGGTGGCTCATTATTATCATTGCAAACAAGAATAACGACAGTATATTGGATTTAATGGATATCCTACTATGTTGTTTTAGTACAAAATAAAATAAAACGGCTAGGGCTGTCCCATAATATTGTTCAAAAATAGGGCATACAAAACCATACACAACACCTATTAATTGCAACAGCAATAACAATAACCATGGATAGATTGATTTATATTTTTTAAATAATACGAACCCTATCAAATAAAAGTATACAACATGCCATACAGAAAAAACAATTACTATTACCTTCAATGGTGCGCCCATATTGCTTAATAGATACACTGGAAGCTCTGCAATAGCCAATACATACCGTTGGTGTTCAACATGAAACTGTTGCTGATTAAGTGTTTTAAAGAAATAGTAACTCGTATCACTTAACAATCGCTCTTGAAAAAACAGTATAGTCATTGCAATAAGAAACAAATACGAGACTTGTATAATCCAAAAAAGTATTGAACGATGTTGTACTAACATATATCAAAGATAATACGCCAAAGTATCGAAAATTAAAAAAAAGACCATCCTTGCAAAGATGGCCTTTTGGTTGATTTGGTTAGAAAAAAAAATCTTATTCGATCGTAATCGTACGTGTAAGTGCAACTTCATTGATAGTATAAATTTGCTTTCCACCCAATGTATGTGATGTCATATTCCATGGTGCAATAATGATTACGCCTGTTCCTTTACCCGCACTTTGAATTTCAGACGCACTGAATGTAACTGAACTCGTATTTCCTGCCATTCGTTTTATAATCGTAGTGGATGAGCCGCTTAATTGAAAATACACAGAATCAGAATTTGAAATAGAACCTACTGTACTTAACGTAAAGCTATTGGCCGAATTAATTGTGGTAGCACTTCCACTGATATCATCTGCAACTGGCATTCCTTGAGCAGATGCATCATACGTAAATCCCGACAATGACCCCCCACCTACTACTGACCAATCAATATTACTTGACAAATCTATTCCTGTAATATCAGTTGCACTTGGTGTGTAAACATAACTATTGTTTGATTGTTTTGTCAACGCTTTAGTATTCAAGGTTACTGCACCAGCATCATTGTATGATCCTGTTGATAAATTGCCGAAAACAGCTACTCCTGTACCTAATGTAGTTGTAATTGGGAAACCTCCCACAGTCATTTTTGAAACTGTTTGTACAGCCACCAAGGCCCCGTCACCTCCTGCTGGGATTGGTGTAGTAGCACTTGTATTGTTATTGGCGGGAGTTGTATTAGGTGTTGTCGCTTTTTTATCGCATGAAGCAAATAAGAGTATTCCTAAAGACATTTCTAAAAATAATTTTTTCATAAGAATTGGTTTTTGTTTGAATATAAATTTCAATACAAATGTCCAACGAATATTGAATTGCTGCAATACCATGAAGAGGGTATTTTACAAAAAGAGGAGAACGAAATTATTATTTTTAAACATACTTATCTACCACCAATGTAATCAACACCAACGGCAGGTAAACAAACGATGCGAACATCACTTGTCTAGCATTCGAATCTGAATTATCTTTTAGAAATAAGATAGATTTATATAACATCCAACATCCACCCAATAAAAGCCCTATTACGGAAATAAATCCACCTAACCCTACTACCATTGGTAATGCGCTCAATGGAATTAAAATTGCACTATATAACACACATTGCGAAGCTGTAAATTGGCCTACTTTTCCTTTACTTGGCAACATTTTCATGCCTGCTTTTTCATAATCCTCATGACCTATCCAAGCTATGGCCCAAAAATGAGGGAACTGCCAAAAAAATTGTATGATGAATAAGGTCCATGCCGCAAGGCTTCCCATATGATTTGTAGCAGCAACCCACCCAATCAAACAAGGCAATGATCCCGGAATGGCACCAACCAAAACAGAAATAGGGGATATCCGTTTTAACGGGGTGTATATAAACGTATATAAAACATAACAGAATAAGGCTAACAGCGCACTTTTTATATTGAAACTATACAGAATGATCAAGCCCAACACCAATGTGATTGCTGAAAATATAATTGCCTCTATTACACTCATACGAGTATCGGGCAATGGTCTATTCATTGTCCGCTTCATCAATTTATCAGTATCTCTTTCTAGAATCTCATTGGATGCATTTGCCGCAGCTGTAACTAATATTCCACCCAATAATAATAAAATTACACTCTTGAATTCCACCTTAAGCTCAGGTACTATTACATAACCAACTACACTCGAAAAAACTACGAGCATACTCAAGTTGAGTTTCATTAATTGCTGATAGTCTTTTAATTTTTGTATAAACAACTTCCTCTATATTATATGTTCAACTTTAAAACAAAATTCCAAATTCCAACTTGAAGTAATCCGTTGGAATTTGGAATTAGTTTATTAATTATTATTTCAATTTAATGTGCTTCTTCTCCGTCTTTTAAAGGCACTGTTTGAGGGATAAAATCATTTCCATTTCCATCATCTTTGTAATCATATGCCCAACGATGTACTTCAGGTATTTCTCCATCCCAGTTACCATGACCTGGCAAAATAGGTGTAGTCCACTCTAATGAATTAGCTTTCCATGGATTTGGATCAGTCACTTTTTTACCTTTCCATACACTTACAAAATAGTTGAATACAAAAAGTAGTTGAGCAAAGAATACAATGATAGCAGCAACTGAGATCATTTTATTTAAGTCTCCAAATTGATTGAACGATTCCCAACTGCTAAAGTCATAATAACGACGTGGCATACCTGAAACACCTTCATAGTGCATAGGCCAAAATATAACATACGAACCAATGAATGTGATGAAGAAGTGAATATAGCCCATTGTATTATTCATAAATCGACCATACATTTTAGGAAACCAATGATATACACCTGCAAACATTCCAAAGAATGCTGAGATACCCATTACGATATGAAAGTGTGCAATTACAAAGTATGTATCATGTAAGTGAATATCCAATGCTGAGTTTCCTAAAAATAAACCAGTCAAACCACCAGATATGAATAAGGATACAAACCCAATTGCAAATAACATAGGAACTGTGAAACGAATATTTCCTTTGAAGATAGTCGTCAACCAGTTAAATACTTTTACGGCCGATGGAATGGCAATAAGCAACGTTAGTAATACAAATACACCACCTAAGAATGGACTCATTCCAGTTACAAACATATGATGTGCCCATACTAAGAATGCTAGAACTGTAATTCCTATAAGCGATAATATCATAGCAAGGTATCCAAAGATTGGTTTTCTTGAATGGGTAGATAAAATTTCTGATGCCATACCCATAGCTGGTAACATAATGATATAAACCTCTGGATGTCCTAAGAACCAGAATAAATGTTGATACAAAATTGGTGATCCACCTACATTTGGTAATGCTTTTCCTGCAATGTAAATTTCAGATAAATAGAAACTTGTACCAGCATGACGATCCATTAATAACAACACTGCTGCTGAAAGTAATACAGGGAAAGAAAGTACTCCTAAAATAGCAGTGAATAAGAATGCCCATATTGTTAAAGGCATACGTGTCATACTCATGCCTGTTGTACGCATGTTTAAGATAGTTACGATATAGTTTAAACCACCTAACAATGAAGACACAACAAATAATGCCATACTAATTAACCATAAATCCATACCAATACCAGAACCCATTGAAGCTTCTTTCAATGCACTCAAAGGAGGATAGGTAGTCCAACCACCTGATGCTGGTCCTGTAGAAACAAATAAAGATGCAAACATAACCAAACCTGCAACTGCAAAAAACCAATAAGAAAGCATATTCAAGAAGGGCGAGGCCATATCACGAGCACCTATCTGCAAGGGGATTAAGAAATTACTAAATGTACCACTTAAGCCAGCCGTTAATACGAAAAATACTAATACTGTACCATGAATAGTTATTAATCCATAATACATTTCAGGATCAATAATACCTCCTGGAGCCCAGTCACCTAAAAAGTAACTTAGTACTTTAAATGATTCTCCTGGATAACCCAATTGAAGACGAAAAAGTACAGACATTAAGCCTCCAACTATTGCCCAAAAAATACCAGTCACTAAAAACTGACGCGATATGATTTTATGGTCCATGCTGAACACATACTTTGAAAAAAAGTGTTGTTTGTGCTCATGATGATCGTGATGTCCATGATCATCATGTCCATGATCGGAATGATGGGTATGTACCTCGTGTTGATGTAATGTAGCTTCGTTACTCATTTTATATTCTTATTTATTTCATTGTTATTTTTTTTGCAGAATCTGCAGGGGCTTCCACTGGTTTAGCAGCTGGAAATTCATCAGGGTGATTTTGAACATAATATGATTGCTGTTTAGCCATCCATGCATCATGTTCTGCTTGTGTTTCAACTACTACGACCGCTCTCATAGAGTAATGTCCTTTACCGCACATTTGATCGCAAGATATTTCATATACAAATTCTTCATTCCCAGTTTTAGCTTTCATTTCTGTAGTTGTAACTGTTGGTGTAAACCAAAGTCTTGTTGTAATTCCTGGTACGGCATCCATTTTCATTCTGAAATGTGATAATCCAACATCATGAATAACATCACGAGAACCAATAATTAATTCAACAGGTTTCCCTTTAATTAATCTTAATTCACCATTCTGTACAATAATGTCATCCATATTGGCTTTGTCTTTCCAATCCTGTCCTAACACATTATCTTTATCATTGATATTTGTAAAATATCGTTTGCCTAAAACACCATCAGCCCCAGGATAACGAGATATCCAGTTGAATTGTTTTCCAACAATCTCAATTTGCATTGCACCTTTTGGCGCATCTCCAGTCATTTGGAACCAAGATTTTAAACCAATAGCTACCAATACCGCCATTGCTAAGGCTGGAACTGTTGTCCAGATCATCTCTAACTTGTTGCTATGAGAGAAAAACAATGGTTTACGGTTTTCATCACGTTGATATTTAAAAGCAAACCAAAATAATAGAAATTGGGTTAATAGAAATACTATACCAGTAACTATCAACGTTACCATAAACATAAAATCATATTGCTCTCCATGATCTGAAGCCGCAGCAGGCCCCATCAATGGCATCATGTATTTGTGACATGCATAAAAGCCTATCATTAATGTAGCAAACAAAATGAGCATTGAAAAGCCCAATAGCTTGTTTCTTTTCTTATCAAATAAATCTTCTCCTTGAATACTTGCTACCAATTCACTTGATCGTGATACCTGATAAAGGACCACAAAAATCAAAGCGACTAGAAGTACTAACAATAATCCTGACATAAATAGTGTTGTTTTAGCTTATATGAATGATTGTTTCTTTTAATAATGGATTGTTTTGAGGCACCAAAGGTGCTTTTGTCAATTTATTACTAACTAAAAATATAATTAGACCGATGAATCCGCAAACGATTCCGATTTCAAACCAACCGATATGCCAATTTTCTCCAACTGTTGCTGGCATTACCATTTGATAAAAATCGATCCAATGACCTAACAATATCAATACAGCAACCAAAGATACGACAAAGTAGTTTCTTTTATTTGGTCGAGGCATCAATATTAATATTGGGCAAACGAAATTAAGTATGATGTTAATCCAATAAAAAAACTTATAAGGTCCATGCATACGAATTTGAAAATAAATTGTTTCCTCCGGAATATTCGCATACCATATCAACATAAATTGAGAAAACCATAAATACGTCCAGAAGATACTAAATGCAAACATGAACTTTCCTACGTCATGAACATGCTCGTCTGTTACGATTTCAAGATAACCATGGCGCTTAGTGTATAGAATCCACAACATAATCATACTCATACCACTTACAAACGAACTAGCAAAAGTATACCAGCTAAACATGGTTGAAAACCAATGTGAATCTAGACTCATAATCCATAACCAAGGAATAGTAGAAGCTAATGACAATGCGAATACAAATATAAATCCTGCTGATACATTAAAATTAGCCCAATAAGTTTTAGTCGATCCTTTAGCCTCTGAATCTTGACGAACTGATAACTCGCGAATTTTCACACCAAACCAACCCCACAATGCAAGTACAATGACCGTCCATATTGTAAAAAATGGTTTGCTTAAGAAAAAGTTTTTCAGTGCGTTTAATGAGTTCTTAGGAATGTAATCCCCTCCATGTTCGTTTTTACCAAGCCAATGATAGATATTATGATTGTCGGTCCATATAAGTGTAAGCAATACAACACCAGCTATGATAGCTAATACCCATACAATACTACCAATAGCTTCTGGTATTCTTCGGAAAGAAACAATCCATGCACCTTGTGCAAGCGTAGTTGCACTCAAGATAAATATACTCGCTAAGCTGATTAGCAAAAAGAAAATACTATTTTGTAGTAATACAGCCCAAAAACGATTTTGAGCCATTTGGTCTTTGGACATTAATAACAAACCAGCACCAGCCAATAAGGTAATTACACCTATTGCTAATAGGACCATACTGGTTGTTTTCAATTTTGCTGGGACTTTAAATTCTTGATTTAACATCTTCTATCAGTTTTTATATAGATTAGTTTTAAATAGGATTAATGAGGTTTTGCAGTTTCGGGTGCTTTGGCAGTTTCAGGTGCTTTGGCATCTACTTTTACTGAATCTTTTTTAGTTTCAGTTGTAGATGTTTTTATCATCGTAAATGCTTGACCTCCATTTTCACTTTGTACTTTTTTGATATAAGCCACTACTTGCCAACGTTGTTTTGTATCTAATTGACTTGCATACGATCCCATAGCATTTTTACCATACACTATACCATGATAAATTCTACCTTCTGACATTTTAAGGTATTTTTCACCACTTTTTAAATTAGCAGGCATAGCCGCAAATTTACCACTTGAATACAAAGGACCATTCCCGTCAAGCGCAGTTCCATGGCAGATTCCGCAATAGATCATGTATAAACGTTGCCCTTCTTCTACATCTTTTTCCGCCAAATTGATATTACAAGTATGAGCGTTTGCTAATAATGTATCATTCTCTCCAATATGGTCAGGCAATGACTGTTCACGTGCGACAGTTCCTGGAGCAGGCATTTTAGTGTAAGAGCCTTTTTCGGCTTCAATTTTTTCTGTTCCATTGTAATAATCCACCGCTCTAGAATAAACCATATCTGGAGCGTAGGTTTTACCTGGATTTCTTCTGTACTCGCTACCGCAAGACGCTATAAGTCCTGTAGTGGTTACGAATAATATGAATATACTTAACTTCTTCATGAGAATTATGCTAGTTGTTGTTGAATTTCGTAATCTTCTTTTTTATCAAATCGACCATACCACCACTCTGATTCAGCTATCTGAATGTTAGTTTCTACAGCTCCAGTTGACTTTAAAAACGCTTCAGTTTCTGCAGCATTGCTATCATCTACTTCAATAGCCATTACAAACAAGTCGTCTGTTTGTCTTGGATGAAAGATATGTTTTTTTACACCCGGCATGATTTGATTCAAATAACAAAACGTCAAAACCATTCCTACTGCTGCAAATAATACAGTCAACTCAAATGTGATAGGAATGAAAGCAGGTAATGGAAAATGTGGTTTACCACCAAAATTCTGAGGCCAGTCAGTTGTAAATATCCAACCCATAAAACCTAATGCCGTACAAGTACCAGTAATACCATAGATAAAACCAGCAATGTGCAAATCACTTTCTTTTTCTCCTAAAGCTACATCTAATCCATGCACTGCAAAGGGAGTGTATACATCATGGATTTTATAACCCGAGCCACGAACTTTCTTCACTGCTGGGAATAAAACTGCTTCATCGTCGTAAGCTGCTACAGCAAATTTTTTTATACTCATTTTACTAAAATTATTTTTAATGTTTTCAGTCGTTTTTATTGAAACTTCCTGATACTTTAAATTGTTTAATGATGATGACTTTGTTCTTCTATAAAATGTTCATCCGATTGCTCTTCTATAGCGTTCATTTTATCTTTATAGTTTTGTCCGCTCGTTTTCAAAATAAATTTAATCTCTGCAATTGCAATGACTGGGAAGTATTTTGCAAATAAAAAGAAGCATGTAAAGAATAACCCAAATGAACCTAGGTAGAAACCAACCTCTGTCCAGCTTGGAGTGTAATAGCTCCAACTACTTGGAAGATAATCTCTATGCAAAGCCATGATGATTACAAAACGTTCAAACCACATCCCGATATTTACGATAATACTCATAAAGAACGTAAACCAAATATTTCGTCGTAAGTTTTTGAACCAAAATAACTGAGGCGAAACCACATTACAAGTCATCATTGCCCAATAAGCCCACCAATATGGTCCCATTACACGCAAACGAAATGCCTCTTGCTCCCATAATACACCACTGTAATAAGCGATGAATAACTCTGTCAAATAAGCAACACCTACAATTGACCCTGTTAATACAATTACTTTATTCATTGCTTCAATATGTCCAATTGTAATATATTCTTGTAAGTTTAAAACTTTACGTGTAATAACTAAAAGGGTTTGTACCATTGCAAAACCAGAAAATACCGCACCAGCAACGAAGTAAGGAGGGAAGATAGTTGTATGCCATCCAGGTACTATAGATGTAGCAAAGTCAAACGATACAATTGTGTGTACAGAAAGTACAAGTGGAGTACTCAAACCAGCTAATACCAACGATAACATTTCATGACGTTGCCAATGTTTTGCACTACCAGCCCATCCAAATGATGCTAAGCCATAAAGTCTTTTTCTTAATTTAGTTTTAGCACGATCACGAATTGTAGCAAAATCAGGTATTAAACCAGAATACCAGAATAATAATGAGACAGTAAAGTAAGTTGAAATCGCAAATACGTCCCACAACAAAGGTGAAATAAAATTTGGCCAAAGTGGACCACGTGTATTCCCATAAGGCAATACGAAGAAGGCATCCCATACACGGCCCATGTGCCATATCGGGAACTGCCCAGCACACATTACAGCAAAAATAGTCATCGCTTCAGCAGCTCGGTTTACACCTGTACGCCATCCCTGACGGAATAGTAACAAGATGGCTGATATCAACGTACCAGCATGACCAATACCTACCCACCAAACGAAGTTGGTAATATCCCAACCCCATCCGATTGTTTTGTTCAGGTTCCAAACCCCTGTACCCCAGTAAACTTCCCAACCTACACTAAATGCTCCAAACGCTAAAAGCGCAGCTGAAAGGAAAAAACCAATTTTCCATAGCTTGGTAGGTGGATTCTCAATAGGAGCACAGATATCTTCAGTTACCTGATGATAATCTTTGTTGCCATCTACTAAGGCTTCTCTAATAACCGATTCGTACTTTAAATGCATATCTTTTTCTTTTTTTTCAATTGTCGTTAGACAGTTGTTAGATATATTAATTTCTTTTTCTATTATACATGATGTTCTGCTTCAGCACTGTGTCCACTATGTTCAGGATTAGCACTTTGTAAAACATTGGTATTTCTAATTTTTGATAAATAGTTCACATTTGGCAACGTATGTATTTCTTCCAATACATGGAATACACGTTCTTTTTGTTCTTCGTATCTTAATTTGTAGATTGAACTTGCAGTGTCATTTACATTTCCAAATACAATAGCATCAGTAGGACAAGCTTGCTGACAAGCTGTTCTTGCTTCACCATCATTCATGGTTCTACCTTGTTTCTTAGCTGTAGCTTTTGCTCCTTGAAGACGTTGTACGCAGAAAGTACATTTTTCCATTACCCCACGACTACGTACTGTCACATCTGGATTCAATACCATACGCGTGATATTGTTATTGATATCATCTCGACGTCCATCTTCATATGCGTTATCATCAAAACAATCTGCTTCATTCCAGTCTCTCCAGTTGAAGCGACGTACTTTATAAGGGCAGTTGTTAGCACAATAACGAGTACCGATACAACGATTGTAAGCCATTTGGTTAATACCTTCACTACTATGATTGGTTGCATTTACAGGACACACATTTTCACATGGTGCATTGTCACAATGCTGACAAATCATGGGTTGAAACAAGGTCTGAATTGAATCTGGCTTGCTTGGATCTCCAGCAAAATAACGATCGATACGAATCCAATGCATATCATGAGCAAGCAATACTTGGTTTTTACCGACAACAGAAACATTGTTCTCTGCTTGACAAGCAATAGTACATGATCCACAACCAACGCAACTACTCAAATCAATACTCATACCCCATTTCATTCCCAATGATTCATGATTAGGATAGAGAGTACCATTTTTACGATAAGCATCTTGCCAGTCTTGGTCTGCCTTAGTAGGTTCTATGTGTGCATTGGCCTCATGACCACCTTCACCATGTCCTCCACCTGCTTCAAAACTGTGTGTATAATGACCCAATTCTTCTTTTCTTTCATTGAAAAGTTCCATTGGATTCTTTTTAAATTCATCGAATGTAAACTCGTGAATAATTGGACGATCATTTTGATAGCTATGATGTGTTTGTGTGATTGCTAATGGATATGTTGCAGAAGTACCCGTTAATTCTACATCAGAAGCATAGAAATAGGCATTTCCATTTTCTCCTTTCGAAACCATAGGGTAAACGTTAATACCAGTTCCAGCTGCTGCTTTTCCTGCTCCTTTATCACGACCATAACCAACTGCCACAGCAATTACATCATCATGCATACCTGGCAATACCAATACAGGTAGTTTTATTTCTTTTCCACCTGATTTGATACTAAATACTTTTTTCTCACGTTGAACTTCGTTCAAGTCAGTATGTTCGGCACCCATTGCTTTTGCGCGATTAGGCGACATTAATACATAGTTGTCCCAAGTACATTTTGTAATTGGATCTGGCAATTCTTGTAACCATGGATTATTACTCCATGCACCTCCACGACCAATACCTACCTTTTCGTAGATAATCATTTCGGGCTTACCATCTGCGCTACCTTTCATTGCTGCAATCTTTGCAGTTGCATCAGCTACATTTCCTGAGAATGATGCACCTGACATTGGCATAGCTTCTGGCTCAATTAGACCACTTTGGATTGCTGCGTCAAACGCACCTTCACCTCCAAGTTTACCCATCCAATATGATTTTACAAAATCATAGTGTGAAATAGGATTACCACTCCACTTCAATAAAGACTCCGCAAAATGACGAGTTTTAAATAATGGATTGATAGTTGGTTGCATTAATGATGTATAACCAGTATGTGGCTCAGCATCACCCCAACTTTCAAGCCAATGATGAGTAGGTGCTGCAACTTTACACACTTGTGTAGTTTCATCATTACGATCGTTGAACGAAACGGATAATTTCAACGAAGGTAATTTTCCTTTGATTACCTCACCATGGATAGTATCATAAACTGGATTACAATCCAAGAACATTGCACCACCCACTTGGCCATTTTTCAATGCCTCAGCGAATGCATTCATGTCTGAATCATTTCCTTGTTTTGTATTATTAACTGAACCAAATGAAATTGTAGTACCTAAGGCCCCAATTGCATTGTTGATTGCATTAACTATTGTTTGTACATTAGGGTCATTGCTTCCGCATACCACTAATGCATTGCCTTTGTTGGCATTTAAATCAGCCGCAATTTTTTTAATCGCTTCGTTTATACTAGGAGAAACTGTAGCAGCACCTCCATTTAAAGCATTTAATAAACCCAATGCAACAGCACCGTACTGAGATGGCTTGCAAGTGTAACGCTCATCGGCACTACTTCCTGTCAAACTCATCATTCCTTCCAATTGGTAGTGCTTACTCATCATAAGATTTTTAGCACTTATTTTACGTCCTTTACTGTATTGTTTTGCATAAATTTCTGGTGAAATCCATGTTCCTAAAAAATCCGCCCCAATACTTACAATTACCTTTGCATTGTCAAATCTATAAGCCGGCACAGCTCGCTTGCCAAATGATGATAAATTTGCATCCAATAAGCCACTGTAAGACACTGCATCATACATAACGTGTTTCGCAGTCGGGTATTTTGAAGCAAAAGCAGCAACAGCCTGAGCAGTCGATGCACTATTTAATGTAGATGTAATGATATAAAGTGGTGCACCGCCCAAACCAGCTAATGCATCCATCACCATTTTATCAACGGCTTCCCATGTACTTTCTTTTCCTTCGATGGTTGGAAATTTAAGACGAGTTGCATCATATAAATTTAAAACTGAACCTTGGATACGGGCTGTTGTAGCACCTCCGGTCAATTTACTATCAAAATTACCTTCCACTTTAATAGGACGACCTTCACGTGTACGAACCAATACAGGTACTGCTTCGCCGCCGTCTACATAGGTAGAAGCGTACATCAAAGGTACCCCTGGTGTTACATTTTCTGGCTTGATTGCATAAGGAATCGCCTTACGCACTTCCATTTCACAACTTGCAGCCATTGTAGCTGCAACAGTACTGAAACCTAAATACTTCAAGAAATCTCTTCGTGATGTAGTTGCTTCAGCAATGGATTCAACACCGGCAAATGGAAGATCTTCACGAAACTCGTTCGCTACTTGATCATTGAACTTATCTGAAGGGTTTAATTCTTCAAGTCCTTTCCAATATTGTTTTTTACTCATATTATACTGGTTGTCAGTTGACAATATTTTTAATTCTCTTGTTAATTTAATTTCCTATTTCTAAAAAATTAATAATGACATCGTTGACATTCCAAACCACCAATTTCACTCACTTTTACATCTTGGCGTGTTCCTGCTTTGATTTCATCATGATATTTTTGGAAGATTGAATAGTAATTGTTGTCGGCAAATTGAACCTTAGTTTCACGGTGACAGTTTACGCACCATCCCATGCTCAAATCGGCAAATTGATACACTTCATCCATTTGCTCAATGTTTCCATGGCAACGTTGACAAGCCAACTTACCAGAAACTACGTGTAATGAGTGATTGAAATATACGTGATCAGGTAAGTTGTGGATTTTAACCCACTCTACTGGTTTTGCTTGTATTGCTCCTTTATCATCGCGGATATAATCTTTCTTAGCAGGATCCCATCCAGCGTATTCGTATAATTTTTTAATTTCAGCATTTCCATCCACTTTTTTACCTTCAAGGGTTACCAATGGATGTGTTTCAGCACCTGTGTATTCATTAATCTGTTTGTGACAGTTCATACATACATTCGTAGAAGGAATCATCGCATGACGACTTTTCTCAGCACCAGCATGACAATATAAACAGTTGATTTGATTGATACCAGCATGTACTTTATGCGAATAGAAAATTGGTTGCTTAGGCATATAGTTTTTCTGACGGCCAAATTCCGATGCATTGGTCAACCAAACACCAAATCCAATTAAAATCAAAATTGCAATAACGGCTACGATTACTTTGTTCTTGAAGAATGGAACATCTTTAGGAGAAGGCAAGCCTGATTTCACATTGGCAGAGCGACTCAATACTTTGTTGACTTGAGTAAGAATGTATACAGCTAAAAGTAATACCAAAGTTAAAATAGCATATAGCAAGGTATTGTCCCCTGCTTCCTTAGGAGTTTCAGCTCCTGGGACAACTTTTGGTCCAGGCACTTCATACTCATCTACATATTTTACAATAGCATCAATATCTTCATTGGATAAAGCAGGAAATGCTGTCATGGCAGTTTTATTCCATTTGGCATAAATTTCATTGGCATATTTATCACCGCTCCCAATTACAGAAGCAGAGTTTTTTACCCATTTATAGAGCCATTCTTTACTAGGTACTCGACCTGAAACCCCTTTAAGAGCAGGACCTGTAGCATCTTTGATTGGATTGTGACAAGCAGCACAATTTGCCTGAAATAGGGCTTTACCATCGGGCTGAGCCACGGTAGAATAGGTGTGAAGGAGTAAGAATGCTAGAAGCAGTAAGTATCCTTTAAAGTCTTTCGCCATACGCAATGAGTAACTTAACATCAGTTAAATATAATTTTGTGTTAAATCAAATGTCTGCAAATGTAATTCTCGAACGTTAAAAATTATACACATTTGGTAAAAATATTTTTATATCGCTTAGAAGACCATTATAACTGATATTTATCATGTTTTTAGTTTGGTTTTTTTGATGTAAAAGCGTGTATTGTCATGAAATTGTCATTCGGTATTCATAAAACTCAATTACATGGTCAATTATGTTCAATTAGAATTTAGTATTCGATTCAGATTATATACCGATTATAAATATTCAATAGTCCACTTTTCGTTTCTCTCCATTGAACTATGAATATTTTATATCGGCATAACCATTGTAAATTTATAAAATAGCCCATAGGCAATTTTACAAATACAATTGGTATTAATACTTTTGTTCACATCATGAACTTTACGTTAAATATAGACTTTCCCAAATTAAATAAGCCGATTAATTACACGAATAAGATTGTATTACTAGGCTCATGTTTTACAGAACATATCACCCATTTTTTGCATCGTGCTAAGTTTAAAACCATGCAAAATTCGCATGGAATTGTATTTAATCCATTGAGTGTCTGTAAAGCCATAGATGATGTGATAGAATGTAAGGCTTATAAAGAAACTGATCTTTTTCTATTGAACGAATATTGGAATAGCTGGTATCATCATACCGATTTTTCGTATCGAGATAAGTCTAAAACCTTGGATAGAATTATTCAAGAAATCAAGCTTCAACATGAGTTTTTGAAAACGGCTGACACTCTATTTATCACCTTGGGTTCAGCGTTTGCGTATAATTTAATAGAACAGAATATCTATGTAAGCAACAATCACCGAGCACCTTCACAATGGTTTCGAAAAGAGTTGTTATCGATAGAAACAATCAGCACTTCGCTTGAAAATACTCTTTCAAATCTAAAAAAATTCAATCCTACAATTCAGGTTGTTTTCACCATTAGCCCTGTAAGACATATACGTGATGGCGTGATTGAAAACAATCGAAGCAAAGCCCGATTGCTCGAAGCTGTTCATAGCCTTGAGAATATTTACTATTTCCCATCCTACGAATTGGTGATTGACATCTTGCGTGATTATCGTTTTTATGATATGGATATGGTGCATCCCAATTATCAAGCGACTGCTTATGTATGGGAACAATTTGTATCGCATTGCATTGACCCCAATTGCCTCCCTTTGATGAAACAACTTGAGCAAATCTACAAAGCACGACATCATCGATCCAAAGACACTGGTAGCGAAGCACACCTAACATTTTTACAAGATCATTTAGAGCTTTGTAATGAATTGAAACATAACTATCCTTATCTTGATTTAGAGGAGGATATTGACTATTTTTCAACACATTCTTCTCGCTAATTATAGTTTAAACAATTGAATGTTATTTTCTTCAATGCATTCGTTTAAATATTAATCTAATTCTTCGCATCTTTGCACCTTATGAGCGATTTGTATTCAAAGCGAGGTGTTTCGGCACAAAAAGAAGATGTGCATTATGCGATAAAAAACCTAGACAAAGGATTGTACCCAACTGCCTTTTGTAAAATATTGCCGGATACGTTAACTGGCAGCGAAGATCATTGTTGTATCATGCATGCCGATACCGCAGGTACTAAATCAATCATTGCTTATTTATATTGGAAAGAAACCGGCGATTTGAGTGTATGGAAAGGCATAGCTCAAGATGCTATCGTGATGAATATCGACGATATGATATGCTCTGGTGCAACCAATCATTTTGTATTGTCTTCTACGATTGCTCGAAACAAACATTTAATACCAAAGGAAGTACTCGGCGCTATTATACAAGGCTGTGATGAATTAATACGTGAGTGGAAAACGTATGGCATTGACATACAAATGGCCGGTGGTGAAACCGCCGATGTGGGCGACCTTGTTAAAACGATCGATGTAGGCTATACTGCCTTTGCAAGATTTGAACAGAAGAATATCATAACCATTCAACCTCAAGCAGGCGATGTAATTGTAGGTTTTGCATCCTTTGGACAATCATCTTACGAAAGCGAATACAATAGTGGAATAGGTTGCAATGGATTGACAAGTGCTCGTCACGACCTATTGGATAAAAGCTATGCAACGAACTACCCTGAAAGCTATGATGGCAATTTACCACCTGAGGTTTGCTATATAGGCAAGCATAAACTTACCGACCATGCTGAAAATGGCATTCCAATTGGAAAATTATTATTATCGCCCACTCGCACATTTGCACCTATTATAAAACATGTAGTAGAAAATTATCACCATGCAATACATGGCATCGTGCACAATACCGGTGGAGCTCAAACTAAATGTTTAAAATACATCGATCAACCGGTGCGTCTTATCAAAGATAATTTATTTACACCTCCTCTTATTTTCAATCTTATTCAAGAGGCTTCACAAATCAGTTATCATGAAATGTATCAAGTCTTTAATATGGGTACACGACTCGAAATCTATACGGATGCACAAACAGCCGAAGCAATCATTTCATTTGCCAACACATTGAATGTAGAAGCTCAAATTGTAGGTCGTGTAGAAGCTTCGGATAAAAAAGAATTGATCGTACGAAGTGAATTTGGAGAGTTTAGCTATTAAAAAGTTTAGAATACAATTTAAAGCAATGTATTACAAACTGTATTGCGATTAAAAAAATGTAGTTTTATAAAGTGATTTATAATTTACCCAATTTACCTTCTATACCATAATTTACATCTTTTCCCAATGTCCCTTTCAATCGTTGAAATATATTTTTTCTTGCTTTTATAGAAACAAATCCATCTTTTCTATTTTTTTCTAGTTCTAAATTCACTTGTTCAGGCATCATTCCTGCGATGTATTTATATACAATAGGTATGTGTTGAATATGAGTGGCATATCTATTTCGAGTATGTTTTTTTAGCATCATTGACTGATAAGGATCTGTAACTAATGCAATTTTTTTAAATCCATTTTGTTTGGCAATTTTGTATGAATAATACACATTTTCAGTACTGTGTTCAGCAAGATTTTCTACAAAAATATGTTCTTGTTTTACGCCTAGTTGAAGTGCATAAGCAGCCATCACATTACTCTCGTAGTAGTCTGTATAAACTGCTCCACCAGAAAAAATTAGATTTTTTGTCACACCTGTATGGTATAAATATACGGCCCATTGTACTCGCTCCTTCACTGTCTTATTTAATTTACCATTATCAACAGGCATACCTGTTACAATAGCTGCGTCATAAACTTCTTTATTCGACATCACTTTTTGATAAAGGGATGCAGCCCTCTTGTGAAATTTGGAAAATGTAAAAGAGGATAACATGAGTTGGGTGACTAATAGAAGTAAGAACGTTTTTATTATGTGCTTTGATTTCAACGATTGTATTTGAGTGGTCATGATTAATAATTTTATTAAGCACAAATATAAATATCAATAACATCTATATGAATTGATAAAATCAATAGGTTATTTCTATATATTTAATTAGAGTCAATAATACACAAAAAGTGAAAACCTGTTTTAGGACAAGTCATGTTGTCAATTGTTTGCAACAATTGACTTCCAACTACTTCTTCGTTTCGGCATTTTTAATGCTGAATCTGGGTTTAAATTAAGTACCCAAGAATGAAACATTGTCCTTACATACAAAAACCCCGCTGTTGCGGGGTTTTTCTGACGTAATTTCTACGTGAAAGTTTTGAAGCTTATTTCTTTTTAGGAGCTGCTTTCTTTGCTGCTGCTTTCTTAGGAGCTGCTGCTTTCTTAGGAGCTGCTGCTTTCTTAGGAGCTGCTTTTTTTGCTGCTGCTTTCTTAGGAGCTGCTTTTTTTGCTGCTGCTTTCTTAGGAGCTGCTGCTTTCTTAGGAGCTGCTTTTTTAGGAGCCGCTTTTTTAGGAGCTGCTGCTTTTTTAGGAGCTGCTGCTTTTTTAGGAGCTGCTTTTTTAGGAGCCGCTTTTTTTGCTGCTGCTTTTTTTGCTGTTGCCATTTTGTTTTGAATTTTAAGGTTAGTAAATAAAAGAACTTTATGACGACAAATATATATAATATTTATTTATAATTACAAAATAGATACGAAAGTTTTTTCTTTCGACTTTCTAAATGTAACTGTCCCATCGTTTAATGCAAACAATGTAAAGTCTTTTCCTTGACCTACATTTTCACCTGGGTGGTATACATTACCACGTTGGCGAAGTATGATGTTTCCTGACTTTGCAGCCTGTCCACCAAATAATTTTACACCTAAACGCTTGCTTTGAGAATCGCGTCCGTTTCTTACACTACCTTCACCTTTTTTATGTGCCATGAGTTAAAAATTTTTTTAAAAATTGATAGATTTTTTTTTGAAATTATGCTATTGAAGTGATTTTCACTTTAGTCAATGCTTCACGATGTCCTATTTTTTTCGTGTAACCCTTACGACGTTTTTTGTGAAAAGTAATTACTTTATCACCTTGTAAGTGTTCAAGAATTTCTGCTTTTGCAGAACCATTCATGGCGATAGAACCATCGTTAGAGGTCATTAAAACTTTAGCGTCTACTACATCTCCTACATTACCTTGTAAGCGGTGTACAAAAAGACTGTCTTCATTTTTTACTTTAAATTGCTGACCAGCAATATCTACTATAGCGAACATAGCTTCATTTTTAATTTTGGGAGTGCAAAGATATACATTTTTTCTTTTCCACCAAATTACTTTCAAATGTTAATAATTCTAATGTATTCAGGGAGGTCAAATATATATGCTAAATAGTTCAAAACTGTATTATATGCCCTATTTAACTGAATAGATTGAAAAAGAGTGCTAGAAACACCACATTCATTTTCACCTTCATTATTGTGAGTTGAATTATTTTACTCAATTTGGATTGAAATAGAATCGTTTTATTTCACATCTTTGCATCAATAAGCAATGTATGCATATCAAGTCACTACTGGCAAAACCATATGCACAGTATATTTATAATGGTATTCAAAAACAGCGAAAAACAGCCCTTCGAGACCAAGAAGCTATTTTGCAGTTTTTAGTATCCAAAGCAAAAATGACTGCGTTTGGTCAAGACCATCATTTTCTTCAAATTACATCTCATCATGATTTTGGACAAGCTGTTCCCTTACGAGATTATGAAGAATTTAGACCTTATATCGATAAAATAAAAAATGGCGAAGAAAATATACTATGGTATGGGAAGCCATTGTATTTTGCAAAAACAAGTGGCACAACCAGTGGTGCCAAATATATTCCAATTACAAAGGATAGTATGCCAGCACATATCCATGCAGCTCGAAATGCCCTGCTTTGTTATATAGCGGAAACAGGTAATAGTTCATTTGTAGATGGCAAAATGATTTTCTTATCGGGCTCACCCGAACTTGAAAAAACCGCGGGAATCTTAACAGGCCGATTGAGTGGAATTGTGAATCATCATGTACCCGATTATTTAAGAAGAAATCAACTACCAAGCTATAAAACCAATTGCATTGAAGACTGGGAAACTAAACTAGATGCTATAGTAAATGAAACCATTGATCAAGACATGACACTCATCAGTGGCATACCACCTTGGATGCAAATGTATCTGGATAGACTCACCGAGAAAAGTCATTTGAAAATAAAAGATCTCTACAAAAATCTATCATTGATAGTTCATGGTGGAGTAAATTTCGAACCCTACAAAGCCAAACTATTTGATACCATTGGTAAAGAAATAGATACCATTGAAAGCTTTCCAGCAAGTGAAGGTTTTTTTGCATATCAAGATACTCGAAATGAAGAAGGATTACTTCTTAATACTAATGCTGGCATGTACTTTGAATTTGTTGAGGCATCTGAAATTTTTGAAGAGAATCCTCAACGCTTTTCACTGCATGATGTAAAAATAGGGGTAAACTATGCACTCATTATTAGTAGCAATGCAGGCTTATGGGCTTATAATATTGGCGATACGATTAAGTTTGTCTCACTCGATCCATATCGTATTGTAGTAACAGGACGTATCAAACATTTTATTTCTGCCTTTGGAGAACATGTAATAGCCGAAGAGGTAGAACATGCACTGTTGAGCATAGCAGATCAGTATAAACTACCTATTACAGAATTTACTGTAGCACCCTTCATCTCTCAATCAGGAGGCAAAAGCTATCATGAATGGTTTATAGAATTTGAACTCATCCCTGATAATTTAGCTGAATTCTCTATGGAAGTAGATCAAAAACTACGATCTAAAAATATATATTATGACGATCTTATAAGGGGCAATATACTTCAACCCTTGGTGATACGTCCATTGAAGAAAAATGCTTTTATCGATTTTATGAAAAGTCAAGGCAAACTAGGTGGTCAAAACAAAGTCCCTCGACTTAGCAACGATCGAAAAATTGCTGATGAATTAAGCGCTTATTTTTAAACAAAAAAAAAACAGCCCTAATCGCAAATTTGTCTCTCTCATTTTCTTTATCAAATTATAAAGACTACATTTAGTCTTTATAAAAAAAGTATACTCAATGAAAAACAAATTTTTACTACTCATTGCATTTCTATGCAGTCACTCACTTTATGCACAAATTACGTTTACAGACGATTTTGAAAACTACACCGTAGGCAGTCCGCTAGGACCACAATCACCCGATTGGACAACATGGAGTGGTGTACAAGGCGGTGCCGATGATATCAATGTAAACAATACAGATGCACATAGTGGCACCAAGAGTCTTTATTTCAGTTCAATCGCTGCAGCAGGTGGACCTTCAGATATAGTTCTTCCATTTAGTGGACCACACAATAAAGGCACTTTTACATTTACATCATGGTTCAAAATGCCAGCAGGAAAAGGTGGTTATTTTAATTTTCAGGGAACCAATGTTCCTGGTACTCTTTTCACGTTAAATACATTTTTCAATCCAGATGGCACCTTAGATATACAAAATTCAAAAGAAGTCGTGCTAAGCAATACGTATCCTCAAAGTGCTTGGTTTGAATTCAAGTTGGTTGCAAATTTGAATACCAATTCTTGGGAAGCATTTGTAAACAATGTATCGAAAGGTGTATTTCAAAATGCTGATTTCGATATCGCATCCATCGACTATTATGCTACTAGCCCTACAGATGCTTTTTGGGTAGATGATGTTTCATTTACTTACACCCCTTATACAATGCCTAATTTGAATGGAGCTGTTTCATACTTTACAGTCAATAACGGCTTGGTATCTCAATCTCGTGTTCCTGAATTAAAAATCAGAAATCTTGGGACAACAGCTATTACAAGTTTTAGTATGACGATCAATGCTAACGGAAACAATACAAATCAAAACTTCACAGGTTTAAATATCGCAAGTGGTGCTGCCTATACAGCTGTGCTTACAAGCCCTGTTACATTTATCAATGGATTAAACACATTGACTGCTACAATTTCTAATGTAAACGGAATGGGTGCCGACAATGATGCTACAGACGATATTAAAACATTCACGTTTACACCCGTATTAGCAGGTACCGACAAAATGGTTGTTGCCGAAGAAGCTACAGGCACATGGTGTCAGTGGTGCCCAAGAGGAGCTGTTACGCTTGATAATATGCATAAAGATTTTGATGGTTACTTTCAGGGAATTGCAGTTCATAACAACGATCCTATGGAAGTAACTCCATACGATTCTGTGTTGGGCATTTATATATCAGGCTACCCAAGTGCATTAGTAGATCGATTACCTAAAATAGATCCACTTGCTATTAAAAACGATTTTATGCAACGCATCATATTAACACCCGTAGCTAAAATGAAAAACGGCGCAACATACAATAGCACAACTGGTCAACTAGATGTTTCTGTAACTACCACTTTCAAATCGGCTGCTACGGGAAATTATAAAATTGCTTGTGTGATAATTGAAGATAGTATCAAGGGAACAACAGCTGGATACAATCAATCCAATGCCTATGCTGGTGGAGCCAATGGTGTAATGGGTGGTTATGAAACGAAGCCTAATCCTGTACCTGCTGCACAAATGCAATATGATCATGTTGCAAAAGCTATTGCACCTGATTTTAACGGAATCCCGAATGCATATCCTGCAAGTGTAACAGCCAATAGCAATTACATTCATAATTTTTCTTTCAATACAACTGGCTGGAATAAAAATAAACTACATATCGTAAGTTTATTTATTGCTCCTGATGGAAAAATTGATAATGCTGCTTCCACAACAGTTGATCAAGCAGTAGCGAATGGATATGTAGTAGGTTTAACAGAAAAGAAAATTACACCTTCTTTTATGACAGTGTATCCTAATCCTGCTAACAACATAATACAATTACAAATCAATTCAAAAAAATACCAATCAGCTGATCTTTTAGTAACTGATATCAATGGAAAAATAATCATGAAAAAAGTAACCTCAATTCATGATGGCGTTAATTTATTTCCGATATCATTGGCTGGATTAGCAAGTGGCAATTATTTAATCGTCGTAGATATGGATGGTGATACACAAACAACTCTGTTTACAAAAGAATAATATATTATATTATACTAATAGAATTTATCAAAAAGGTCGGAATTTACATTCCGGCCTTTTTGATTGAAGAAAATAATTGCATTAATTTCCTTTCATAATTTGTTGAACATCCTCTTTAAACTTTTTACCAATAGGAAATTCTTTATTTTCAATCATTAATGATGTAGATGAAATGCTTCTAACGAAATGAATATTGACAACATAGGATCGATGTATTCGAATAAATACTGAAGATGGTAATTTATCCATCATGCTTTTAGTAGTTATTTTACTCATAATAAATTTTCCATCCGACAAATATATTTTTACATAATCATCTTTACTTTCAATATACATTATACGATCAACCGCTAAGTTTATCATTTTATATTCTGACTTGATCGTAATGTAGGTCAACTCCTTTTGGTGTGTATCTTGTTTACTTGCAAATACCCTCAATGCCTTTTTGCATGCAATTGAAAATCGTTCATAGTTAAACGGTTTTAATAAATAATCAACTGCATTTACATTAAAGCCTTCATTGGCATATTCAGAAAAAGCAGTCGTAAAAATGACCATTTTATCCAACCCATACTTTTTATAAAATTCAAACCCATTCAAATCGGGCATTTGAATATCTAAAAAAATTAAATCAAGTTGATTTGTTTCAAAAAACAAAATAGCTTCTTCTATGTCTGTAAAACATTTTATAAGATTTACATCTTCATGTTCTTTACAAAATGATTCAATGACAGCAAGTGCCAATGGCTCATCATCTATTGCTACACATTTAAGTTTCATTGTAAATTCAGCTTTAGTTCAACTACAAAATGATTGTCAATTTGTTCTAAACTCAACGAATACTTATCGGGATAATCAAAGTTAAGTCGTTTAGTTACATTTGCCACACCTATCCCCGATTCGATCCCTGCATTTGTTCCTTTATCAAAAATCTCATTTCTAGTATTTAATACCAACGAATTTAATTGAACTTGTATTTCAATAAGTATTTCGCAAGGCTTCACTGTACTTAGTCCATGTTTAAAACAATTTTCGATAAATGGTATTAATATCATTGGTGATATAACCTGATCATTAACCTCACCAATAACATTATATGTAAGATTCACTTTAGGGTTTAATCTCAAACGTTGCAGCGAAATATAATGTTGCAAATAATCGAGTTCTTTGTCTAATCGTGTTTTTTCTTTCACAGATTCATCCAATATATATCTCATGATATATGACAAACTATGAATAGATGGAGGTGTTTGAGGATTGTTTTGCAGACTTAATGAATATATACTATTCAATGAATTAAATAAGAAATGATGATTGATTTGCGATTTCAAAAACGCTAACTCCATTTCTGTGCGTTCCTTTTGAACAGAAATCCAGTTCTTGTAGATGGTAAGTAAAAACGGAAGTAACCCAATCAAGATAGACATAAAGAAATGAATACCATTTTCTCCTCCAAACATTCGATTAGGTTTTCCGTGATTGTGCTTGTGCATTCCACCATGAGAATGAAGTTCGGTATGATTTAAATTAAAAGGGCGATGAGGCATTAACCACTCTACTAGCATTGGAAATGCTATAACAAACATAAGTAATATAACGACACTTACTATATACGTTGCATACTTTTTCTGATTAAAAAATCGTGGTATAAGGACTAAATAATGGAAATAAAAAAGCAGGATGAATTTAATATTTTTAATAAAAAATATAAACAAAAATGCAAGTGGAGACTCAAATGCAGGATGATGCATTCCTTCTCTTAGCGGCGGTGCAAATAGGATCGGTATAAAACAGAATAAGATCCAAATGATTATTTGCGCTAGTATAAATCCAAATTTCCTCAATGGAATGTTTTTATCAAATGTAATTCCTTTGAGTATAAGTAGTTAGATGCTAGTAGGTAAAAAGCTAAGAAAGATAGGTAAAATAACAAGCAACTGACAAAAGCACTTCTGCTAGCTCGAGTAAAATTAAAATCCTAACTTCGCAATCTTAAATTTGAACAATGAAAACGTATAGTGCTGATATACAAAAACTACAACGAAACTTTTTGCCCAATGATTTTAAAATTACAGATTGGGAATCGTTAAAAACCTACTTTGAAGAATTATCAACAAGAGATATTTCGTCGAAAGTATTATTAGAAAAATGGCTACTAGACTCTAGCGAATTACAAGCTGTAATCAGTGAAGACGCTTGCTGGAGACAAATTAAAATGACATGCGATACTGAAAACAAAGAGCTTGAAGATGCATTTACTTTTTTTTGTATGGAAATAGAACCACACATTAAACCCTTTGCAGATGCACTCAATAAAAAATTGATGGCATCTCCCTTCATCAAGGAACTTGATCAAAAAACATATTATACCTATTTGCGAAACGTAAAAAAAGATATCAAACTTTTCCATGAAAAAAATATTGCATTGAGCGCCGACTTAAATGTATTGGCTCAGCACTATGGTGCTATCACTGGCAAGATGAGTGTGGAAATCGATGGCAAAGAATATACATTGCAACAAGCTGCTAAATTCTTAATGCAGAGCGACCGAAATCTTCGTGAAAAGGTATACACAAAAGTAAACGAACGTCGCATACAAGATGTAGATGCTTTAAATAAACTATTTGATGAATTGCTCGAAAAAAGACATCAAGTAGCATTGAATGCAGGATTTGAAAATTATCGCGATTATAAATTTGAAGAGCTCGGACGATTTGACTACTCAGTTAAAGACTGTGAAGATTTTCATGAATCTATCAAAAAATATATCACACCTATAGTAGAAGACATTTACGAACACAAACGTAAACAACTTGGTTTGGACATCTTAAAACCTTATGATACCGATGCAGAACCCGAAGGGCAAAAGCCATTGGAACCATTTAAAAATGGAGAAGAACTATTGACTAAATCTATAACTGCATTTTCAAACCTTCGTCCTTATTTTGGCGATTGCTTACGCAAAATGGATGACTTACATCAGTTTGATTTGGAATCGAGAAAAGGAAAAGCCCCTGGTGGCTATAACTGTCCGTTGGCTGAAACAGGTGCACCATTTATATTTATGAATGCTGCTGGCACAGCCGACGATGTTGTTACTATGATGCACGAAGGCGGACATGCATTACATTCTTTCTTAAGTCATGATTTATCTCTCAGTGCCTTCAAAGAATATCCAATGGAAATGGCTGAGCTTGCCAGTATGAGTATGGAATTATTTAGCATGGACCAATGGCCAATTTTCTATCCAAATGAACATGAATTGCAGCGAGCCAAAGCTGAAGAGTTAGAACGTGCATTGTCTATTTTCCCTTGGATAGCTACTATCGATAAATTTCAACATTGGCTCTATACCAATCCTGGCCACACGCACGAAGAGCGCACAAATGCTTGGCTCCGTATACACAAAGAATTTGCTCCAAAAAATATTTCATGGGAAGGCTTAGAAAAATACCAATCCATACTTTGGCAAAAGCAGTTGCATTTATTTGAGGTTCCTTTTTATTATATAGAATATGGCATCGCACAACTTGGTGCATTGGCTATGTGGAAAGAATATAAGCTTGATAAAGAAAAAACATTGGACAATTATATGCTGTCATTGAGCAAAGGCTATACTCAGACTTTGAAAGAATTATACCAAACAGCAGGTATTGCTTTTGATTTTTCGGCCAACAATGTAAAAGCCTTGAGCGAGTTTGTAAAGGAGGAGATGAAAGCCGTATTTGGATAAGTTTAAAATAAATTCTTCTTTCCTTAAAACTCCACTTTGTAATTCAATATTGGCAATATGCCTGTTTGATAATAGGTTTTAACTGTGTTGGATTCTACATTATAAAATCTATCATACACATTTTGTCTATTGATGACATTTTGAATATCGAGCGACAGGGTACTTGTAAATCGCTTTCTATTCCATTTCATACTCACTCTAATATCGGGTCTGATATATGCAGGCAATTGATCCGAATAAGCTTTATCTTGGTAGTAGACAGTCTCGCCTGCTTGTTGTGATGCTAATTGATCAATAGGTGAAGTTCTATAACCTCCGGCATACACTGCTTTCAAATTTAACCCCAAGGTTCTTCTGTTATTTTTCGAAACAAATTCTTTGCCAGTTACTACATTAATAATTTCGTTTCCATTGAATCTTGTATTGAATTCTCTTCCGTCTTTACCTATATATTTTGATTGATAAAATGACGAGCTCAACATGAAATAAAAATTCTGACTTAACTGTTTTTCCAACGAAATTTCTAAGCCGTAATTTTTCCCTTTGCCTTTATTAATCAATTTTTCTCTTACATAATCACCCTCAGAATTTAATACAGAAAACGTACTAGAATCTAATGCACTTACTGGTATATCATAAAGATGTTGGTAGTAGATTTCTGTTTTCAATTTCAAATTCTTGGCTATGGCATAACTATGCGACAAGACTAGATGATGCGCTTTTGAAAATCCAATTTGATCATTTGGCTTCAAACCATTTTCTTGATAAAAATAAATCCCTAACGCTTGAATTTGACTATGCTTGCCATATCCAAAAGCTAAACTTTGCTTTTTATCAACTTGCCATTTTATTGAAGCACGAGGTTCTATTGATTGCGAATGATTATAAGCTAAACCTATATAATGCAAGCCTGCATTGATGGTAATTTTTTCCGAAGGCTTATATTGCATTTGAGAATATGCTTGAAATGTTTCGGTTCTTCCAGTAGAATTGACAAGTAAGCGCAATGGGTTTGTATACACATCTCTTATGTTTTCCTTAAAATTAAAAGCCATTGAATTTACGATGATACCTGAACGGACTAGCATGTGAGAATTTATCTTTTTGTTCAAACTCGATGTCAATGTCAATTTATCAATTTGATAAGACACTTTATAAACATCCAGCAATGAATAATCATCTTGCATATAATTTCTATTGTATCCAATATTAGTTTTTGAATAACCAACAGCTGTTTTCAACAAGCTAGTTGAACCTATATTGATGGCATGCGTAATGCCCCACATACCAGTATTGGAAACAAAATCATCACTATGTCGTTCATTTCTTGTTGTCCATTTTGTACTATCTTTTTTTGCATTAAAATATTGATTGCTCAAGCCCCCAAAACTAAATAGTGTAAAGTCACCGAAACGTTTGGTAGGCAAATAAATATTATACGACAAATCTTGAAAATTAGTTACAGACGGCGTCAGATCAATTCCAATTTTTGAGAACAAACTTAAGGTTGAGTAACGATAATTGATCAAATACGAACCTTTATATTTTTTACTAAATGGTCCTTCTGCAGCAGCGTTGATTCCTAATATGCCTGCTTGTAATGTATATTCTTTTTTTTCATTATTACCTTTGCGCAAATGCAAATCAAATACACCACTTAATGCATTTCCATATTCAGATGCAAATGCACCAGTCACAAAATCTGAGTTGGCCAACAATTGTGTACTCAATATAGAAATGCCACCACCACTACTGCCTGCAGCCGCAAAATGATTTGGATTAGGAATATCAATTCCTTCCATACGCCATAGCATTCCCTTAGGCGAATTTCCTCTTATCACTATTTGATTATTACCATCGTCTCCCGCTATCACACCTGGAAAGTTGGTAGCCATACGTGCAGGATCATTCACCGAAGCGGCATATCGTTGTGTTTCTTCAACTGTAAAAGCTCGAGCACTCACCATACTCATTTCATTGAGCGGTTTATTGTTCTTACTCTGAGCTTTTATTACTACTTCTTTGTGTTCTACTATTTTTTCTTCAAGTTTAATCGTGAGCACTATTTCTTTTCCAGCGTTGACAGACAATTGCGAAACTATATTATCCTTAAAACCCATAGCAGTTATCATCACATTATGTATTCCCACAGGCACTTGCTCAATTTTAAAATGCCCTTCGGCATCACTGACAGCACCAAATTGAGTGCCTTCAATTCTTATAGTAGCACCCGTGATAGGTTTATCCAAGGCATTTTCTATTACAGATCCTCTGATGGTTTGTGTAAAGTGTTGAGCCTTTGTATTCAAACTTAACAATTGAGCAATCCATAATAAAAGAATGATTTTCGAGTTCATAATATATATTTCAAACAAGACAACTTGCTTTTAAAACACCCTTATATCGAAATCTTTTTTTGTAGTATAAGGGTAATTTCGTAGATTGTTGTCTTATTTATATACAATTGAAAATGTTACACTTTTGTTTTAATATAAATGAAAAAATTATGTTCACTGCCTTCTCAAAAAATATACATCACATAATTAGAGGAACTCAAATTTTACTCATGTTCTGTTTCTCGTTTTTAACTTTTATAGCAAATGGCGAAGCGCTTGTTTATACTGTGATGAAAGGAGATGACAATGTAGGGGAGTTTAGAATTGATCGAAATAAAATCAATGATATAACCGAATACACATCCCAATCTGTGGTGAAAGTAAATATGCTAGTGACTATAAAAGTGACAGACAAAATGAAAGTAAGTTACAGTGGCAATAGAATGGAAAGAGCCGAATTGCACAGAACTTTAAATGGGCTAGTAAGAGTCAATAACTTAGCTATTTGGAATGGCAGTTCTTATCATATGACAAATAAAGACAAAGATGTAACTACATTGAGACATTTAATTCATTACAGCACCGCGTCGCTCTATTTTCTGGAACCAAGCAATATCCCTTCCGTCTTTTCCGAAAATTTTCAAAAAATGATTGCTATAAAATCAGTTGGAAATAAAAAGTATACATTAGAATTGCCAAACGGAAATAAAACAAGTTACACTTATGCCAATGGTATTTGCACATTAGTAGAGGCCGAAACCGATTGGGCTGATATTCGATTTGTATTGAGCAAGCGGATTCCATAGTTGTATTGGCTATTAATTTTTTCTAGGCACACGAAGTATGAATCCCACACGATGTTTAGCTCGTTTTCCTTTTGAAATATTTATGAATCCTACACTAGTTCCATCTGTACCATCCGTTACATTTACAAAACCAATTTGAAGGCCTTTGATATTTTTTGCCTTATTATACAAGCTAGCTATTTGTATTCCTTTTACTTCTTTTTTGGCCACATTAGCCAATCCAGCTATTTGAGTTCCTCGAATCGTATCATTCACTTCATTATAAAGTGATGATATTTGAACTCCATCCATCTTTCCTCCTACTAGATTAACAGCACCTGCTATTTGACAACTTTTTACATCTCGTTTGTCGATATTAAATATACCGCCTACTTCAACTATACTTGTGCCGCCACTATAGCCGCCAATCAAGTTGATAGAGATCCCATTCACTACTTGCGGGTTCATTTTTCCATGTGTTCCAATACCTGGTATAATTGAAAACTGATAACCACGCGTTGTATAAAATTTCTTCAAATTCAAACTTTGAATTTTTTGTTTTGATGTCAAAAACAAATTCGTAAACCATTTTTTTTCTATTACAAGTAGATAATCTTCCTTTCTTATAGTACCTGTTTCAGTTTCTACATTTATATATTGAGCATCTTCGATCGCCACAAATTCTGGTTCTTTTTTGGCAAGTGCTATTGTCAATTTTTGATTGAAATTAGTTTTAATTTCAACTGTTGTATCCTTATAATCTTGCTTGCTAATAGAGACCGATGCTGTTTTGAATTTGTTTTTCAACTTGAGCGAAAAATTACCTTTTTCATCTGTCATAGACGAAATCAAATTTTGTTGTTCATAGATCGTTGCATCCTGAATTTTATCGCCTGTTTCTTCATCTATAATTACACCTGTAATATAAAAATGATCGCTTGTAACAGGAGAATTAGATATCACGCTCGACGTAGTAATAGCCTTTCTACGAATAATAATATAATTGCCACTTTCTTTAAAATCGTAACCTGACTTAAAGAGCGTACGCAAAATATCGTGCACCGATTTACTCTTAGCCGATATGCTTACGATAGAATCTTTCTTCACTACTTTGCTATTGTACGAAAATGTAAAATCACCTTCATTACTTATGACCGTCAATGCATCTTGCAATGGCAATGATTTTACATTGACAGATATAATTTTATTCAAATGATTTTGCGCAAATACAATTTGAGTGAACAATAAAATAGGAATAATTACAATGCTAATTTTTTTCATGATTTTCTTATTTCAATATATACATTTTACCTTTCTTCTCCACTTGAAACTCAAACGTTTCACTCAATACGTCTAATACACTTTCCAGCGATTCGTTGTTGAATTGTGTAGTCAATGTCAACTTTTTCAACTCATTATTTTCTATCACAATAGTGTCTTCATAGGCTTCATTCAATACTTCTACTACTTTCCACAATGGCGTATTATCACATTCAAACTGCTTACTTCTATAGTATTTATACAATTTATTTTTGCTTTTAATTACAACAATAGTAGAGTCATCATTATTGATTCTTGCTCGTTCATTCGGATGAAGCAATATTACTTTATTAAATTTTTTCAATTGAACAGTACCTGTTTCAACAATCACTTCTGTGTAATCATTGTATGATTTTACATTGAACGAAGTTCCTAATACTTTTATCTCTACTTGATTTTGAGTTTCAATAATAAAAGGTTTTTCTTTATTAGGTGTGATAGAAAAAAACGCTTCACCTTTCAAACTCACTCTACGTTCTTGACCTTCAAAAACTGTTGGTGCTTTCAGTTCGGTATGTTTATTCAATGTTACAATACTTAAATCCGACAAGGTATCTATCAATGTCATTTTATCAGAAAAGATAACCTGTTGCTTTATTGTATCTTCTTCAGGATGAACCGCTACTTCATTCCCTTTATTATTATTCTGATTGAAAAATAAATATAAACCTATCATCAACAAAACGCTTGCTGCAGCTGCAAATGTCATCATTCTAAAAACCGACCGTTTGGGTTGTATCATTTTTGATTTCAACCGCATCCATGCCTCTTCTTCATTGATTGGAATTGCGATGTCAAGTGCTTTGCTTTCGTCCCAAATAGTTTTTAATTGATTAAAATAGTGTTGATTCTCTTCGCTAGCGGCAAGCCAATTTTCAACCTCGATTGTTTCTTGCATGGAGGTTTCCTCTAGCAAATATTTCACCAGCAAGTCATCTTCTATATGTAACTTTTTACTCAAAGAATATTATTTTTTAGGTGAATAAAAAAAAGTATCAACACCACGATAAAATCAACCAATTTCATACGAAGTAGTTTCAATGCTTTGCCCATATGCCCTTCTACAGTCTTTTCAGAAATGTTGAGTCGATCTGCAATTTCTCTGTATTTCAATTCTTCAAATCTACTCAATTGAAAAACTGTTCTACATTGTTCTGGCAATTCATTCAAGGCTTCACGAAGTTTGCTCTCCAGATTTTTATACATCGTGGCATGTGCTGGGGTTTCGCTTTTAGTAGTTTTCATCGCATGTGTTGCATAGGTTTCGTATTGTTGTTTTACTTTTTCATGTTTTATTACATTCAGACTAGCGTTGTGTACCGACCTATACAGATAGGCTTTCAACGAAGTTTGAATATCTATTTTTTCTTGCTTTTCCCACAGTTTCAAAAAAATAGTTTGCACTACTTCTTCTGCTTTCATTTCATCTTTCAACATGGTAAAGGCATAGACATACAAAGGTTTGAAGTAGTTTTTATACACCACTTCATATGTCTCTATATTACCATTGAGCAATAATTCTATGTCATTCGTATCCGTTACGACCACATGCCAAAGTTAAGGTTACAGTTTAGTTTCTTTACAATTTTATCAACTTTCCCGAACCTGAAATATAAGAACTTACTGATGGATTCCCTTTATAATATACATCTCCACTGCCAGAAATAGTTGCATTCAAAGTTTCCAACGCCCATACTTTCGTAGTGCCTGAACCACTTGTAGTCGTAGTTACAGATTGAGATTCCACTTGTTGCAAATCTGCTTTTCCACTGCCACTTATTTTGGTTGATACATTCTTACACTGACCTTGATATATAACAATTTTTCCACTGCCACTGATAGTTGCATCCAAGCTTGATATGCTAATATGATCTACACTTATTTCACCACTTCCACTTACGTTAAATTCCATGGAGCTTGATTCAACATAATTCGTCAGTTTTACTAATCCTGATCCACTCACTGTTGCGCCATCAAATTTGGGGCTATGAATCATTACCGTGATTGGATCATGTTTAATAATATTGATCATGTTTTTAAATCCAATACATAATTCGCTTCCACGTTTTTCTACCTTCATTGCATCCAATACATTTTGTTGGGCTTGTATTTCTACATAATAATTGCTGTCCATTTTGTAATACACATTGGCCTCGTTAGACAAATTAATACTTGAAAAATCTTCTATTGAATAGGTTTTACTGACTATATCTCCTTGACCTACGAGCCTTTTTCCGCAGGAAGACATCATTAAAATGGAGAAAAAACCGAACATACTTGCTACAAATACTTGTTTCATACTATTTATATTGTTTGTGTTTATAGTAATGAGACAACCTACATTTACTTTACCCCTACTTCTGGTAAAAAAATTAAAACTTATATTTTGAAAGAATTTCATCAACTCTTTTTTCCACTTCAGCATCTTTCTCTACCGGTGGTGCATGATGAGGTTTGATGCGTGCATCAATAATGAGCGACGCTTTGCAACCCCAATGTTTATGTTCTGTAAACTCTCCTATTCCATGTATATCGTGCGATGGATTACAACGAGTGAATGTAACCCACAAAAAATTATTGAGTTTTTCGGCCACAAAATCAGCATCATCACATAAAATGATCATAGGCGTTTCTTGAAGTTCGTTGATATATTGTTCCAGTTTCGCTTTGATATAACCTATATCCTGATTATCAGATTTATACTGAGCAGATTGAATAGCCACTACCCCTGGGATCACCATGTTGGCATTCCATTCATTTAAGCATAATGGAACTTCTGTAGATAATGTTCGTTTCACATCGCCATAGGCTGCTATCACTATTTTACTGCCGCTATTCAAATTTTCGCCAGAATAATCTAAGGTGTCAATAGTCGTTTTGGTATAAAAGTGAATGTCGCGTGTCAAATCTATGCGCTCTAATATATACTTGAAATACGATTCTATATGATGTGTGCTTAACTGATTGGTTTCGTCGGCAGTGATAAATAAAAACTTTGCTAAACTTAACTGTCCTGTTCCTAATGCATGATTCGCAATAGTTAATATTTCGGCAGGTTGCTTGGTTTGTGCATATGGCGTATATCGTTCACTTCCAATCGCTAACAATAGAGGATGAACACCTGCAGCATCTACGGCATGTACTTCTTTCAAGCCAGGTATTTCGTGTTTGAGAGCATTGCCTGTCATTTCATGAATGAGTTGACCAAAGCTTGTATCTTCTTGTGGTGGACGACCAACTACTGTAAATTCCCAAATAGCATTCTTTCGTGCATATACTTTATATACTCGCATCACAGGAAATGAATGTGTGAGACTATAATAGCCAAGATGGTCGCCAAAGGGCCCTTCAGGTTTTACTTCACTAGGATATACTTCGCCAGTGATGACAAAATCAGCATCAGTACTTACACAAAATCCATCTTCATAACTGTATCTAAAACGACGATTCCCTAGTATGCCGGCAAACGTCATTTCGCTGATTCCTTCAGGCAATGGCATGACTGCAGAAACGGCATGCGAAGGAGGACCACCAACAAAACAACTCACTTTCAATGGTTGATTTTTTTTATTGGCTTTTGATTGATGAACACCGATACCTCTATGCAATTGATAATGTAATCCAATTTCTTGATTGGGCACATATTCATTTCCTGATAATTGAATACGATACATACCCAAGTTAGCATTCATAATACCTGGCTTATCAATATCCTCTGTATATACTTGTGGGAGTGTTACAAATGCACCACCATCCATTTTCCAATGATGTATATGAGGCAAATCCGAAATGGAAATTTCTTCATAGATCACTGGTTTCGACCAAGGATTTTTCAACGGTAAGGCTTTCAAAGCTGCCAAGCCAGTTTTGAAATTTTTTATTGGACTTTTGATTGCTTTGATAGGATCATTTTTTACTTTAATCAAATCTTGTACTTGTTTCAACGTATCTCTAAATATGAATTTACTTCGCTCCAGGGTTCCATAAATATTTGAGGCACACCTGTATTTAGAACCTTTTACATTTTCGAAAAGTAGGGCAGGACCTCCTTGTTCATAAACCCTGAGATGAATAGCCGCCATTTCAAGATATGGATCTACCTCTTCGCGTATACGCATAAGATGTCCATTTTTTTCAAGGTCGAGCAAACAAGCTTCGAGGGAAGAATAACTCATTGGGTGCAAGTTACAACGAAATTAAAAATTCTTATAGATGATGTATCTATAGTGTGTAAATAGTATAAATAAAAAATGCGACTAACTAATTAGCCGCATTCAATAAATCAATCTTTTTAATTATTTTTTCTTAAAAATATATCGTGTGATAAAAATTCCTTTGCCATCTTTTTCGCCAGCATCACTTTCTACTCCACTAGTTACAAACATCAATTCCCAACCTTGCTTTGCCATTTCGTTGAGTTTAGATGAAACGATTGCATCATTGGAAGCTATATTTTGAAAATTGATTCCAACCATACTATAGAAATTCAGTAATTTGGTTTCTTCTAAATTCTCTATTTTAGCATCATTGCGATCCACCTTACCTTGATCACTATCTTTACCATCACTCCTTACAGTCGTAAATTTTTTATAATCTACTTGCTCGGTATTATCTATCATACGCGATCGTCCCATTCCACCAGGCACGATAGATTCTACAGTAGTAATAATTTTATATTCTTGTGCATTTACCAATGTAGCTGTAAATACAAGTAAAAATGCTATCGTTATTAATTTTAATTTTCTCATTTAAATTATGCTGTTTCTTGTACAACTAATCTAAAACCATTCCCGTGAATATTCACGATTTCAACAGCTTCATCATCTTTTAAAAATTTGCGCAATTTGGCGATATACACGTCCATACTACGTCCATTAAAATAGGTATCACTTCCCCATATTTTCTTCAAGGCTTGTTCGCGTGGCAGCAAATCATTGATATGCTCAGCAAGCATTTTTAACAGATCATTTTCTTTGGGCGAAAGTGTATGTACAGTATCTGCAATTTTCAATTCGCGTAATTTACTATTGAAAGTAAATTTACCTATAGAGAATTCAAAATTTTCATTTTGTTTTTCAACAGCATCTGCATTTCGTTTGATAATAGCTTTGATTTTTGAAAGCAAAATTTCACTATCAAACGGTTTCAAGATATAATCATCGGCACCTAAGCGATATCCGTTCAAGATGTCGTCTTTCATATTTTTGGCAGTCAAGAAAAACAACGGAACATCAAGATCAATATTTCGTATTTCTTCTGCAAGTGAGAAGCCATCCAAATTAGGCATCATGACATCTAGAATACACAAATCAAATTTTTCTCTTCTGAATGCTGCAAGTCCAAGAATACCATCTCGAGCAAGTTCTACAACGTAATCATTTAATTCTAAATAGTTTTTTAATACTTTCCCAAAGTTGGTATCATCTTCAACTAAGAGAATTTTTGATTTTACTGTTTCCATGATGTTTTGTTTTTCTAGCCCAAAAGTAACTCACATCAAATAGGGACACACATATTAGCGTGTAATATTTTGTTAAATCACACAATCAAATCAAGGAAGTAAAAAGTGAATAAAATAAATTAATTTCACCTTTTTATATGGTACTATTATTTGCATGGCGATATTTTAAAGGTAAAAAGTCAACACAGGCTGTGCAGATTATCTCGTGGGTGAGTATACTTGCCATGGCTGTGGGAACTGCTGCGTTGATTATTGTTTTATCTGTATTCAATGGCTTTGAATCCTTTATCAAAAATTTGTATTCCGATTTTTATCCTCAAATAAAAATAACAGCAATAGAAGGAAAAACATTTATACCTAATGACAGCTTGTTAATTAGACTTAAAAACTTACAAGGAATACAATCTATCAGCACTTCGCTCGAAGAAAATGTATTATTCTCCTATGAAGAAAATCAAGTAATCGCCACCTTAAAAGGAATTGACACTGCTTATAATCACGTAACGAATATGAATAAAAATGTTCGATATGGCAAAATGGATTTTACCTCGGTTGAAGATATTGCACCAATTGTATTAGGTATAGGCATTTCCAATCGATTAGGCGCAAGCGACGAATCGCCCCTACCTATCAATTGTTATTCATTTAAAAAAGGCACTTCGACATCCTTTTTAGACATGGCACAAGCATACAACAGCAGTTATTTTTCTGTAACTGGTGTTTATTATCTTCAAGAGGAGATTGATAATAAATATGCATTTGCGCCGCTTCATATTGTGCAAGAGCTTACACAAAATGTTGACAAAATTAGTTCTATTGAAATTGCATTTAGTAAAGATGCAAAACAAGCAAGCTTAGAAAAGGAATTAAAGCAACTAAGCGCTCAGTATCATTTAAAAGCTGAAACCAGATACGAACAAAATAAAACCTTGTATTTTATTCTTGAAAGTGAACGATGGGCCGTGTATGCAATTCTTACGCTCATGCTCATTATTGCCTCTTTTAATATCATTGGTTCCTTGTCGATGCTAGTCATCGAAAAACAAAAGGACATCTCTATCCTCAAAGCCATGGGCATGCAACACGGACACATAAGAAATATCTTTATGGCTACAGGAATATTATTATCAACTATAGGAGCTGGTATTGGATGTATACTAGCTACATCAGTCTGTATCTTACAACAGCAATTTGGATTTATAAAACTAGGCGGTTCTGGCTCGTTTTTAATAGATGCCTATCCTGTAAAAATGAAATGGGAAGATTTCTTACTTGTAATGCTTACAGTTATTGTCATTGCAGCTATTGCATCCATTATACCTTCTATCAAAGCTTCCAAGAAGCCTATAGAATTAAGGGTGAAATAATTATTACCAATGGACGTACCATTTTGATTTGCAAATTTGTACATTAGTGTTATAGAAAAAACCAATTTGTATAATTTACTTAAAATATTTTTAATTGTATTTTTTAGCTATGTTAATTGCTCCATAGCCAAAGATTCTATTGTAAATTCATTTAGGATCAAAACATTGACAATGGACGATGGTCTATCGCAAGGTTCCAATTATTTCAAATACGAAGATAGTAAGGGGTTTATGTGGATTACTGGGAATGATGCTATAAATAGATATGATGGCAAAACAGTGAAGGTTTACAATAAAGAAAAATACTTTAAAAACTGCCCAATCCTTCAACAAGGCTATGGATTTACCGAAGACACTAAATGCAATATTTATATCGGTAGTATACGGGGTTTGTATATCTATGTAAGAAATGAAGATCGGTTTATATTAAAAAATATTTTCCCAAATGAAAAGGAACAGGTCGCAATGCCATTTGGGTATTACAATGGGAAAATATGGTGTTTTAATAAAAACTACAACATTGTATCTTATGATGTTGAAAAAGGTATTGTGAAGCACGAATTCCAACTGAATGTATCTCCAATAAAGTCGATTCATATATATGAACTATCAGGAAACTCGTTTTATTTTCATTATCCATTCATTGATCATAATGGAATAATTTGGATTACAACTGAGAAGAATGTGTACACATTGAATCTAAGCTCAAAAGAAATAGCAAACCCACTTTCATCCTTCATATATCCCAAACAATCTAAAACCTATTTCTGTTGCCATTATGATAAAACTAATAACCATATTTATTGGGGGACTCAGCATAGCATTATTGATTATGATATAGAAAATAAACTATTTCAAGAACTATTCAATATAGGCTCCTCAAAAATATCGATCGTTGCTTCCATTACATCTAACGAAAATATGTTGATTTTCAGAGAAGGTAATCAACTTGTTTTTTTATCAAAAAATGAAAAAAATAAATTGCCAATTTCACCTGTTATAGTCAAAAAATATAACAGGTCCTATGGGTTTACTTTTGATAAAAGTAACAGGCTTTGGTTATGTGATGATGGTAATGGGCAGGTAATATTTAATTTTAATCAGCCTGTACTCAATAAAGAACCTAATGACAATTTAATTTTGAATTTTTTTGAAAATATGGGCGCCAATCGATTTGTCGAAATGCCCGATTCAACAGTTAGTATTCCAAACTATCTAAATGGTTGTAATATAATGGTTAGTCATGATAACAAAAAAAGGACTTTCCAAAAACATGATTTGCCTTTTCTAAAAGATATATTTATATATGAATGTACAACAGACAAAGCAAGAAAAGGCTTTTGGTTAATCAGTGGATTTCATTCAAATACAAATCCGAAAAGAACCATTTCATTTATAGATCAACATTATAGACTCAAATACAATATTCAATTACCCAAATATGACACCTTAGGAATTGCACAAGACATTCAAGTGCTAAAAGACGGCAGCGTATTGTGTTCATTTGAAACTGGATTGTATTGGATCAATACAATTTCGAAAACACTTGAAAAAGCGCAAGGTGATTACTTATTAAAACCGTTTAAAATAAATCAACTGAATGAAAATAAAATAGCAGTCAGTTATTTAAACGGCCATATGAATCTTATTAAAATTGAAAAAGACAATTTACTCCAATTTGAAAAAGCAATACTCCCGGGTGTCCAATCATTTTATATACAAGTTGATACGATACGTAAATGTTATTGGACAGGAACTAATCAGGGTGTGTATTTATTAGATAATAATTTTCAAATTATTAAAAAATTTGACATTAGCACCGGATTGGCAGGCACCTATATATATGGTCTATTATTAGACAACGATGGCAATGTGTATTGCAGTCATCAACATGGGTTAAGTTCTATAAATGCTGAAACTCATCAGATAATTAATTTTGATAAAAGCGATGGAATTCAAGGGTGGGATTACAACAATAGATCTTTCCTTAAAACATCGGATGGCACATTATTTTTTGGGGGAAACAATGGATTTAATTATTTTAAACCCCCATTAGATTTCACTTCTTATTACAAACCTGAAGTATATGTAGATGAAATATTAGTAAACAATATCACATATAACTCGAAACTAAATGCTGATATAATTAATTTACTTGACCTAGATTACAAACAAAATAATATATCAATTAAAGCAATTGTAAAAGATCTCTTAAATGCTGATCAACGGCAAATAATATACAGAATTACTGAAAAAGAGACCACGTGGAATTACTTGCCCAATAATAGTACACTGCGATTTACTAATTTAGCTCCAGATGATTATACATTAGAGTTAGGCACGTATGACAAGTATTCCAACAAAGAATTAATTCAAAAGAAAATAATTATTTCTATCGCTTCGCCTTTTTATTATAAAAGTTGGTTTTGGATCCTTAGTTCAATTGTTGCCACTGCTTTGGTATTTATTTTTATTAATAATCGAAAACAGGCCAAACATAAAGTATTAAAAGATCAACAAATAGCACTAGAAAAACAACGCGCAAAAATAACTGCTGATCTACATGATGATATAGGTGCCACTTTAAGCAGTTTGCAAATTAATAGCGCGGTTGCAAATAAACTGATTGCTTCTAATACATCCAAGGCACAACATGTATTGAATAAAATCGAGGATCAATCTCGCGAATTAGCAGATAAAATAGGTGATATTATTTGGAGTATGAAACCGGGCAAAGATGAATTTATGACCATGAGTAGTAGAATTAAGACTTTTGCAAATGATATACTTTCTTCTACAAGTATTCACTACACAATTCAAATTGACCCAAAAGTTGATACACTTATACAAGATATTTCAGTTAGAAAAAATATTGTACTTATTACTAAAGAAGCTATCAATAATGCAGCCAAGTATAGCAAGGCTTCTGAACTCGAAATACGTCTCAACTATGAACACAATAATTTAGTTTTAGAAATTTCAGACAATGGCTTAGGATTTGAGCTTGAAAATGTGAAGGGTAATGGAATTCGCAACATAAAAAAAAGAACCGAAGAATTACATGGCAACCTAGAAATAAAAAGCTCCCTTAATTTAGGTTGTCATGTACGTGTTACCATTCCCTGTCCCTAATTTTAGTTACATAATAAAATAAATAAAATCTATATGTTTGCTAAATGCAAATACGCCTTTTTATATATGATGACAATGCTGACCGAAGAGATAGTTTAAGAGCATTATTAAGTTTAAACGACAATCTAAAATATGTAGGTGAAGCTCCTAATTGTTTACATGTAAAAGAAGAAATTGAAAAATATTATCCCGATGTTGTACTTATGGATATCAATATGCCAGAAGTAGATGGCATTGAAGGACTAAAAATTATTAAAAGTACTTATCCAGAAATTAAAGTTTTAATTCAAACAGCCTTTGATGATAGTGATAAAATATTCACATGTATCAAAAATGGTGCTAGTGGCTATATTCTCAAGAATGATAAGCCTCAGCGAATTTTGCAAGCTATAGAAGAAGTATACCAAGGTGGCGCTTCTATGAATCCTGCCATTGCACAAAAAGTATTAGATTTTTTCACACCACAAAAAACAAAATCACCTTTAAGCCCTAAAGAAAATGAAGTTTTAGCATTACTTGCAGAAGGACTAAGTTATAAAATGGTTGCTGATAAGCTAGGTGTAAGTTATTCAACTATCAACACACATATAAAACGAATTTACGAAAAACTGCACATTTCATCGTTGGGCGAGGCCATAGCCTACTATTATAAAAATGTAAAATAAATATCTCATTTCATACAATTTACGAATCAATAAAAGTCCCTACAATTAGGGATTTTTTTAGTTTATATAGTTATCATCTTTGTATCAGAATTATTTCACTATAACAACAACAGAGAAGCCGAAAACTGATTAGAGTAGGCAAAAAAATAACTAAAATTTACAATTATGAAAAAACAACTTTTAACGATAGCATTATTACTCGCTATTCATTTTGCAAACGCACAAGCACCAATTATACCAGCAGGTAATTCTTTTCCAAATGGATTTGGGATTGGCGTTCCAGTTGGAGCTAATTATTCAGATGCCGCATTACATGTAAGAGCATTGGATAACAACTTTTATGGCTCTGGAAATGGACAAACCATTTTTTACGGCGAACTACAACGTGCACAAAACGGAGACAATATCCGTATCATGAATGCTAAAGGTGGGGCAGGTAATTCATTCGCGCCTTTACTATGGGTACTAACGTGACCGACAATTTATCATGTGGATTAAACCTAAGTGCTAATATTCGAAGCACTGTTGATTTAGGAACTACTCCAGCAATGATATTTTCAACTCTAGTTAATTTTATGCCTTCTTCTAGTCTTGAAAATCCACCTATACCTTATGGCACTGTTGGTCCTATTGTAACAAGACCTTTATTTCAGTGGAGAAATTCTTCAGCTCAATTAATGACTATCACTCCTCAAACTGCTGCCAATGGAGATGCTCGATTAGGTTTAGGAACTGCAACACCTGCATGGAAATTGGATATTACTTCACCTTTTACCAATGATGGCATTCGAGTGACTCAAACTACCACATCAGCTGCCACATTGAAACTCAAAGGAGGTGGTACAGGTTCAAAAGAATGGTCGTTATGGTCTGGCGGTTCAGGCAGTAGTATAGGTGCTGGCAATTTTGGCATTTGGGATCCTACGCCTAGTAGATATAGAATGAGTATTAATGGAACAACAGGCAATTTACGTATTGGTGGGACTGCAATTCTTGCAAATGCTACTCATCGATTACATGTAATACCAGAAAGTCCAAATTTTGATCCAGTTCGCTTTGAAGGATTAAATTTTGCTGCAGATCCATTTATTATTACTGCAGATATTAATGGCGTTTTACACAAAATTAATTCCACTGGATTTGGAGGAATTTCAAATAGCTGTACAACTGCAAGCTTTATTCCTATGGTACAAACTACAGGATCTGGCAACCTCACTTGTAGCCAAATCTTTGACAATGGTAATGTAGGAGTAAACACAATTACTCCAACGAACAAATTACATGTAGTACCTGTAATTGGTTTCGATCCCGTTCGTTTCGAAAATTTAAATTCATCAAACGACACTACAATTGTTACAACAGATGCTTTGGGAGTATTACATACAATTGGAATAAGTTCTTTATTGTCAGGTACCGGTACTACTGGAATCAATAGTAATTGCAGCACTGCAAATTTTGTACCTAAAGTACAAACTACAGGTTCTGGTGATTTAACATGTAGTCAAATATATGACAATGGTTCCGAGGTTGGTATTGGTACTTCTACCCCCGCTGCTGGTTGGGAATTGGAAGTCAATGGTGATATAAAATGTGTTTCGCTTTGGGCAACTTCAGATGCTAAATTCAAAAAAGATATAACTCCATTAAAAAATGCAAATGATATTATCAGCAAACTTCAAGGTGTAACGTATAATTGGAGAACAGAAGAATTTAAATCAAAAAAATTCTCTTCCGAAAATCAAATAGGATTCATCGCACAAGAAATACAAAAAGTATTGCCTGCTGCTGTAACCAAAGATGCTAATGGTGATTATGCAATTAATTATATCGAAATAATTCCTGTATTGACTGAAGCAATGAAAGAACAAAATGCAACCATAGAAAATCAAAATTCTAAAATTGAAAATTTAGAAAATCAATTGGCAGAAATCAAAGCAATGCTTTCAAATGGCAATAAATCAAGTTTGAATACCAATACACAAATTGCAAATAACAATATCAAAATTTATCCTAATCCTATACGCAATAATAATTTAAATATTGAAATGTATACTCACAACGAAGGATCTGTTTGGGTAACAATTTCGGACATGCAAGGTAAAGAAGTAGCACGCAAACAATTTACAACATGCGCTAATTGTACAAACAATCTAACATTTGATTTACCTCAATTAAGTAATGGCAATTATCATGTTAGTATACTAGCTGATGGACAAATAACTACTGAGAAATTTACAATCGCTAAATAAATCCAACTATGACAAAAAGAGAAGCGCAAGTTTTCACTTGCGCTTTTTTTAATTAGTTATTCCCCACTATCGTCTTCTTTCTTCTTCTTTTCAAACAAATCTTTTTTAGGCACTACTTTTACTTTCATATCCTTTTTCAATGTACGGGCAATAGCACTAAATGGCGCTATCACTACCTTATCCCCTTCCTTCAATCCTGATATTATCTCAATATGCAAATTATCTTGCACACCTGTTTTTACTTCTTTTAATGTTGTCATATTATTTTCATTTACAACAAATACATACTCTTTGATTTTATCATCTTTTACTTTGACCTCTTCCTCGTTGGTCTCTTCTTCACGAGTTGTAACAGCATTGATAGGAACAGATACGACTTGCAATTGGTGCCGAGTTAGTATTTCTACTGAAGCTGACATGCCTGGTCTGAAAGGAAAATTACCAGTATTTAATGACAACAAATCCTGATAACTTTCAGTCAATAATTCAACACTCACCGTATAGTTAGTTACTTGATCGGTTAATGATGAAATGGATTGTTGTAATCCTGTTGCAGTACTCGATTGTGAAATTTTTACTACTACACCTTTAAATACTCTTGATGGATACGCCTCCACTTCCACATTGGCTGTATCGCCATACTTTACTTTTTGTATATCATTCTCACCTACTTCTACATCCACCTTCATTTTACTCATATCAGCTACTCGCATGATTTCAGTACCAGCCATTTGAGCAGTACCAACAACTCGCTCTCCCTTCTTTACAAACAACTTTGATACAATACCCGTCATAGGCGAATAAATCGTAGTACGTTGCAAGGACTGTTGAGCTTCATTCACATTAGCGCGTGCACCATCTACACTGTATCGATTTCCATTGATACTTTCCATAGCTGCATTATAGGTAGCCTTTGCGGCTTTGTAAGATGCTTCTGCATTTTCAAATTCCATGGCACTAATTACCTTCTCTTCAAATAAACTTTTATTGCGCATATAAGCAGCCGTAGCTTGTTCGAGTTGCGCCTTTGCTTGTTGCATCAATGCGCTTGCATTGGATACAGATGATCGCGATTGATTTAATTGTGCATTGGCTTTATTCACCATCGATTTATACATGGTTGAATTAATAGCTGCCAATACTTGTCCTTTGCGAACACTATCCCCTTCTTCAATATATAATTCTGTAATTTCTCCAGATACATCAGGGCTAATTTTCACTTCAGATACTGGATATATTTTCCCACTAGCCGAAACTGATTCTATGATATCATGTTTACTTACAGGCTCTATAGCCACCTTAGGTGTATGATCGTTCCCTAATAATCCAGCTTTTGAAAGCGCTATAAGTACTCCAATTAACACAACAACTCCACCTATAATCCAATACAGTTTTTTACCACTCATTTTTTATTTCGGTATTATAATTTTAACGGATTACCCATATAATAATCCAATACTTTTAATTTAAAAATCAAATCATACTTAGCTGCTAACGTTGATGTACTTGCATTATTGAAACTATTTAGACTTGATGTATATTCAAACGTGTTTATCATTCCTATCGCATAGCGTTTTACTGAAAAATCCAATGCGCGTTGCGCAGCATCTTCAGCTCGCTTGGCTGACGAATATTTTTGTGAAGCTGCTTTGGCTTGTTCGTAAGCAGTATATATATCTTGCTTAAGTCGTTGCATATCATTATCCATTGCTATTTGCTGACTTACTAATCCAATTTTCGCTTTTTGAATGTTTGTTTTGGCTGAGAACCCATTGAATATTGGCACATTCAAACTCAATCCTACATTTAATCTTATGTTATTACCATATTGCTTAAACAATGGTCGAGTTTGTGTGGTATAACTATAATCCGGTCGAGTAATTGCATAACTTGTACCTAATATATTTACATTACCCAATGACACTTCTCCTAAATAATTTTGTCCAGTAATATCTTTTACATTGGATGAAAAATTGGTTCCAAGGTTTCCAAATATTGACAATTGAGGATATTGAACAGACTTCGCTATATCAAGGGCTTTATTTGCTGACAACAATTTAGTTTGATTGTATTTCATTCTATTTTGATTTTCGATTGCAATAGAATAAATAGCCTCAGGTGAAGGCAAGTTGTACATGTTGGTAATCTGCATCATATCTAGATTCGGCGCAGTAACATCAAAATTATCTTCGAAATTAAAATTCATCAACGCACGAAGTTGTAACAATGCGATACGCTCATCTGCTTTATTACTTACGAGTGTTGCACTGTCGGACGACAATTGCGAAAGCATCTGATATGAATTCAATTCTGGTAATTTACCCGATGTAACCAATTTGATAGTTTGTTGATATTGTTCATTATCCAACTTCAACTGTGATTCACTTATTTTCACTTGCTCGCGAGCCAATAAAACTCTAAGAAAACCAGTAGCAACATTTAATGACACATCTTCTTTCAATTGATTATATGCGTAAGTGGCAGCTTCAATATCATACTTGCTTTGATCTATCTGATGCTTTTTCTGAAACCAACCAAACAAGAGCGCTTGCGAAGACAAGCCTGTGGTATTGTACAAAAAGCCTTTTGTAACAAATTGATTGGACGTAGGGTCAATGGATCTACCATAGCTTTCGCCCAATGACATTTCGCCATTTAAATTGGGCAATCGGCTTGCTTTATTTTGTTCAAATACCAATTTTGCCAATCGCTCATTTAATTCCGATTCTCTTACTTGCAAGTTATTCTCTCTTGCATAGGCAACACACTCATTCAGCGGCCATACCCCTTGATAGTTTTTAGATGGCTTTTGTTTTTGCACTTCTTCAATAATAGGTTCACGTTTAATAGGGGTTTCTTTTACAACAGGTGGCTTTATTTTTTTTTCTTTTGGATTGCTCACTTTTTTCTCAGGAGTATTTTTCACCACTTTTTCTTTGCCTTGCTTTCTCTCTAATCTCTTTTTATCTTCAGCTTCTTTTTTATAAGCAGCCTCTTGTTTTAACCTTAATTCTTCTGCTTCTTTCATTTGCTTAGCTTGTATTTCCTCAGCCACTTTTTTGGCATTTGCAATTGAATCTGCTGTTCGAGCTGCTTTAGGATTACCATATACTTGTTGAGGTACTATTTTTTTCACCCCGTCTGCTTTTGTAGGTATATATCTTCCCTTCGTTTGAGCTTGGGTAAAAATGCTTAATGCATTCAATAGAACTAATAATAAAATGCTTAGACTATTTTTCATGTGTGTATTATTCATTTTTTGTGTGCATGTTGAATAAATCAAACAATTAAGTTCAATACTATTCAAGGTTTGCAAAAATAAGGTATTGATCACCTTTATCTGCAGGTTAACGATGTAAATTTAACAAACTAATTTCTAGTATATTTGATTTTTATTTAAAACAATTACATGACTACAGACGTATTGGTGATTGGCTCTGGCATAGCAGGCTTGACTTACGCACTACACACTGCGATTGACCGACCCGATTTAAAAATTATCGTGTTGACAAAAACAAATGAGGATGAGACTAATACCAAATATGCACAAGGTGGTGTAGCTGCAGTATTTGACGACCAAAAGGATAGTTATGATAAACATATTGCTGACACCTTAATAGCAGGTGATGGGCTTTGCAACCCTTCAATAGTCGAAATAGTAGTAAAAGAAGGCCCTCAACGAATGCGTGAAATTATTCAGTGGGGAACTGCTTTTGATAAAGAACAAGATGGTGATTATAAATTAGGCAAAGAAGGAGGCCATTCTGAAAATAGGATTCTACATCATAAGGACATTACAGGTAAAGAAATTGAGCGTGCCTTATTGGCAAAGGCACATGAACTTCCTAACATCGAAATCATAGATTATTGTTTTGTAGTAGACATTATTACCCAACATCATCTTGGAAAACTAATTACAAAAGCTACTCCAAAAATTGAATGTTATGGCGTGTATGTTATAAATCTTGAAACCAATCAGACTGAAAAAATATTATCCAAAGTAACATTATTAGCAACTGGTGGTTGTGGACAAGTATACAGAACAACGACTAACCCTAAAATAGCAACTGGCGATGGAATGGCAATGGCCTATCGGGCTAAAGGTCGTATAGAAAACATGGAATTCATTCAATTTCATCCTACAGCTTTATTCGAACCTGGCAAACGTTTCGGACAAGCCTTTCTCATTACAGAAGCTGTGCGTGGCGATGGTGGCATTCTTAGAAATAGCAAAGGGGAAGATTTCATGATTAAGTATGATAAACGTCTTTCATTGGCTCCACGCGATATAGTAGCCCGTGCTATTGATAATGAATTAAAAGTTTTAGGAGATGAACATGTCTTTCTTGACTGTAGACATATGGATATAGATAAGTTTAAAGATCATTTTCCCAATATTTATGAAAAATGCATGAGCATTGGTATAGATGTTTCAAAACAAATGATACCCGTAGCACCTGCAGCTCATTATAGTTGCGGAGGAGTCAAAACGAATGAAATGGGTAAAACATCCATTGATTATCTATATTGCTGTGGTGAAGCATCTAGCACGGGATTGCATGGAGCCAATCGACTTGCTAGCAACTCTTTATTAGAAGCCCTTGTATTTGGATATCGGTGCTTTGAAGATACAATTCAGTCTATCGACTCTATTTCTATCATGCATGATATTCCTGATTGGAATACAGAAGGTACTACCGAACCAAAAGAAATGATTCTGATTACACAGAGTATTAAGGAACTCCAATTAACTATGAGTGATTATGTGGGAATTGTACGCAGTAATGTGCGTCTCGAACGTGCAATGAAACGACTCGATTTGCTACATCAGGAAACCGAACAGCTTTATAAAACGACTACACTTTCACCTCAACTTTGCGAACTTCGAAATTTAATTACAGTTGCTTATCTAATTGTAAAATCAGCTCAATTTAGAAAAGAAAGCCGAGGACTTCATTTCACCCTTGACTATACAGAGAAAAGCGATTTAGTTCAAAATATCGTATTGTAATTTTTATCTATTTCAACCTACTTTTGTTTTACATTTTATCAATTACATGTATTATATATTATACGGTTTTATTTATGTGATATCTCTACTTCCTTTCAAGGTATTGTATGCAATAGCCGACATGCTATATATACTACTCTATCGAGTATTAGGCTACAGAAAAGAAGTTGTCCATAACAATTTAATCATTTCATTTCCTGAAAAAACTGCAGAAGACATTCAAGAAATAACAAAAAAATATTATCGCAATTTATGCGATAGTATAGTTGAAACCATCAAGCTATTATCTATTACAAAAGAAGAATTAGATTGTAGAATTAAATGCAACTGGGAGATGTTTGATTTGATGACACAACAAAACAGAAATGGACAAGGCTATATGTCACATCAATTTAATTGGGAATGGGGGACTGTCATATGTAATTGGAAAGCACCTCGACGATTTACAGGCCTCTATATGCCATTGACCAATAAAGCTTTTGATAAACTCTATTTAAAAATTAGAGGCCGAAGTGGTACACGATTGATCAAAGTACAGGATATGCAAAAAGAAATGGCATCGGTACAACAAGACCAATCACTCTGGGGGTTTATAGCCGATCAAAATCCTAGCGATCCTAAACGCGTATCATGGAATGATTTTTTAAATCGAAAAACAGCCTTCTTTAAAGGACCCGAATTTGTAGCACGTAGATATAACAATCTTGTTTTTTTTGGAGAAATAATAAAAATCAAACGAGGGTACTATGAGATAAAACTAAAACTGGCATTTGAGAATCCCCGTGATACGAACGAGGGCGACATTACAGAAGCTTATGTTCGTCATTTGGAGGACAGCATCAAACGCCAGCCTGAGAATTGGGTTTGGTCACATCGAAGGTGGAAACACATCTACCCCACCCAACAGAAACTGAAGTAATTCCAACTTCGCGGACCAAATAAAATTGATAGTAAAGATCAAACCATATATCAAAGTTTAAAAAAAGGAATGATAATGTCAAGTCTTTTTTTGCACGTTAACAAAACTTGGCTTAACTATGTAGCATTAATAGGTTTCTTAACAAATGTTAAAGTTTTTATAGACAATTTATATCATGAAAATCGGACTATATTTTGGCAGTTTCAATCCCATTCACATTGGCCATATGATTATTGCAAATCATGTATTGAGTCATTGCAAAATAGATCGATTATGGTTTGTGGTTTCACCGCATAATCCATTGAAAGAGACATCAAGTTTATTAAACGAAAATCACCGTTTGCATCTTGTAAGACTTGCTATTGAAAATGAAAGTAAATTCAAGGCAAGCAATATAGAATTCTCGCTGCCTCGCCCTTCTTATACAATTGATACTATTTCCTATTTATCAGATAAATACCCTCAACATGAATTTTCCATTGTGATGGGTAGTGATAGTTTTTTCAATATCAAAAAATGGAAAAATTACAAGGAGCTTTTGAAACAATGTAAAATAATCATATACAAGCGACCTGGTTTCGAACCCGATTTATCGCTTAGTAAAAATATAGAACTGGTAAACGCTCCATTACTCGATATTTCATCCACTTATATTCGAAATTTAATCAAAGAAAAAAAAACAATTCGTTATCTTGTAAAAGATGAAGTAATGGAAGATATTTTGGCCAATGGATATTATAGTAAGTAACTAATCGTTTTGTCCCATTACTTCATCTATGCTTTTTAAAATATGCTTACAAGCACTTTCGATTTCTTGTAACGAAATAGTCAATGGAGGTGCAATACGCAATGCATTTGACGCAAATAAAAACCAATCGGTAAATACCCCATTCATAATACATTGATCAATAACTTTTTTATTCAATTCATAACTTTCAAAATGAATCGCAATCAATAAACCACAACTGTTTACATGTTGAATGCTTGGATGAACAAGCAATGATTTAAATAATGATTCTTTGTCGTTTACTGAAGGAATTAATTCTTGTTGGTTCATATATTCTAATGCAGCCATCCCTGCAGCACAACTTACTGGATGACCACCAAATGTAGTAATGTGACCTAATACAGGATTATTAGTCAATGCATCCATATTCTCTTTGGAAGATACAAATGCACCCAATGGCATTCCACCTCCCAAGGCTTTGCCCAATAATAATATGTCTGGAATTACGTCAATTGCTTGAAACCTAAATAATGAACCTGTACGACCAAAAGCTGTTTGTATTTCATCCAAAATCAACAAACATCCAGTTTCATCACATTTTGCTCGAATAGACTTAAGCCAGTTTACATCTGGAATAATTACGCCCGCTTCACTTTGCACTGGCTCTAGAATAATACAGGCTGTTTGACTATCTATTGCATTTATCACATCAACGTCCCCATAATCATATTGATAAATACCTGGCAGTAATGGTCTGAAAGCTTGTTGCCAATACTCACTCCCCATTACACTCAATGCACCTTGTGTACTTCCATGATATGAATTTTTACATGAAATCATTTTACTCCTGCCTGTCAATCGCTTTGCTAACTTCATTGCCCCCTCTGTAGCCTCGCTTCCACTATTGGTAAAATAAATACTTTGCAAACTAGGTGGTAAATACGATGCAAGTAAAGTTGCATATTTTACTTGAGGACTTTGAATGACCTCTCCATATACCATTACATGTAAATATTGATCTACTTGATTTTTAATCGCATCATTAACATACTCGTTTCCATGACCTACATTACATACACTAATACCTCCTATTAAATCAATATGCTTCTTGCCATTTATATCTACTAAATAAATGCCTTCTGCTTTAGCAACTTCAAAACATAAGGGCGTTTCTGAAGTTTGGCCTACATGGTTTAAAAAAAGTTGTCGTTGTGTCATGTGATGCAAAGTTATGTAAATACAATACAGATTAAAAGTTCTTATTACATTTGCATTCAACTTATTCTTATGTCGATCATACTTCCAGTTAAAGGTATTACGCCTACAATTCCAGCATCTTGTTTTTTGGCCCCTAACTCCACTGTTGTAGGTGACGTAATAATGGGTGAAGAATGTTCGATTTGGTTCAATGCTGTCGTGCGTGGCGATGTGAATAGTATTCGAATTGGTAACAAAGTAAATATACAAGATGGGGCTTGCATACATTGCACTTACGAAAAAACGAAAGCTATAATTGGTAACAATGTATCCATTGGTCACAATGCATTGGTACATGGATGTACTGTCGAAGACAATGTCCTCATTGGCATGGGTGCTATCGTGATGGATAATGTACACATAGGATCGAATACAATTATAGCAGCAGGTGCCGTGGTGCTCGAAAACACCAAATGTGAAAGCGGTAGTATTTATGCAGGTGTGCCTGCCAAAAAAGTGAAGGATATTTCGCAAGAACTTATTTCTGGTGAAATAAATCGCATTGCAAATAATTATATAATGTACAGTAGTTGGTTTAAATAAAATTTCATTTGATTTTGTTCAATTGTTAATTTGTTTTATTCTTTCAAAATCTTCTTTATCTTAGTTGGAGAATTTGTGTTAGCAAATCAAAAAACTCTGACTATATGAATAAAAAAATATTTTTTCTTTTATTTATAGTGCTTTGTATTATTTCTAAAAAAGATATTCATGCACAAGGTGGTCTTTGGGCTCATATGGGCGGTAGCCTAGGATCAGGAGCAATGGGACTTTACGGCACCAAAGGCGTAGCCAATGCAACAAACATGCCTTCTGGGCGCTATCAGGGCGCCTTTTGGACCGACCTTCAAGGCAACTTTTGGCTTTTTGGCGGATTCCTTCCTTATGGCTATGGTAATGATTTATGGAAATATGATATTACTACAAATCAATGGACATGGATGAATGGTCCACAATATGTAACCGATCAAAATGGCGAATGGGGCGTAATGGGTGTGCCATCACCTAATAATTATCCTCCCGCTCGTACCTTTGGACCTAATTGCTGGACTGATAAAAATGGAGACTTATGGCTTTTTGGTGGTTTTGGATTTGATAAAAATAGCAATCAAGGAGGACTCTCTGATTTGTGGAGATACAATATTGCGACGAATCAATGGACTTGGATTTGGGGTGCTGATACTGTTAATAAATCGCCAGTATACGGAACCATGGGTGTAGCAGCCAATACCAACGACCCAGGTTCAAGAGCCGAATGCAAATCGGGTTGGGTTGATGACAATAATAATCTTTGGATGTATGGAGGACAAGATGGTGCAACAGCGCAAACAGTTGTAAACGTACGTAGTGATGTATGGAAATATGATATAGCTGCTAATGTATGGACTTGGATGAAAGGTCCTAATACATTGAACTCAGGGCCTATATGGGGTGTAAAAAAAGTAGAGGACCCGGCCAATAACCCGGCTGCTCGATTGTCTTTTACAAAATGGAAAGGGAAAGACAATAATTTTTATGTATTTGCAGGAGGTAATAGCACAAGTGCTCGAAATGACTTATGGCGATTTAATCCATTCACAAATAATTGGACATATATGTCAGGGTCAAAAGTGGTAAACAATCTCGGCACATACAATGGACAATGCTTGCCAGATACAAGTACGTATCCTCAAGCACGTATCGAAAATCAAACCGTTGCAACCTCTACATGTACAGAAGTGTTCTGGTCATTTGGTGGTTTTAAAACTCTCACCAATACTGAATCATTCAACGACTTATGGCTCTATAATCTTACTACCAATAAATGGACTTGGGTAAGTGGTGGTAATGCAACCAATGTAGTAAATGCACCTGGACCTATAGGAGTGGGTTTGCCAACAAATAAAATTGGCTCTCGTGGCGGTGTATATATATGGTCGGATCCTCAAAATAATTTATGGGTATTTGGTGGCTTAGCATATGATAGCACAACAGCTGCATTAGGATTAAAAAATGATTTATGGAGATTCCAACCTGATTCGACTTGTTTTGATGCTGGATTTTCGTCAGTTTTAAATTTGGACGGTCCACAAGATTTAGATATTTGCCCAGGTGATACTACTTCAATGTCGATACCTGCAGATATCAATATTGACATTCAGCCTTCAAGCGATTATGTATATAATTCAGATTCTTCTCGTATTATATTTTCACCAGTTACTACCACAACCTACACCGTAATGGGAAGTGAAATAGGTATTTGTGCTGGTAAAGATACCATTGTATTTACTATCAATGTTGTACCTTATCCTATTGCAGATTTTACACTTGCTCCTCAATCAGCATTTATAACTGACCCAATATTTAATTTCACAAATACATCTCAATTAGCTTCATCATACGAATGGATTTATAAAAATACAAACACCGCTTTTTCAAATGCACAAGATGCCACTTATACTGTAACAGATAGTGGCCAACATTGTTTTGTATTGATTGCACATAACTCTCTTGGATGTACTGATACTGCTGAGCATTGTGGTATAAGGCTTATGCCAGATTTTGTATTTGTACCGAGTGCCTTTTCCCCCAATAATGATGATAAAAATAATACATTCAATATTGTAGCAAGCTATATCACTCTCAAGAAATTTGAAATATACAATCGCTGGGGTCAAATGGTCTTTTTTACCAATACACTTGGGAAAGGTTGGGATGGCAAATACAAAGGTCAAGATGCAGAAATTGGAACCTACTACTATTACATCGAATATGAAGCTTATGGCAAGAAAAAAACCTTGAAAGGTGATATTAATTTAATTCGTTAAAGTTGGGTTTCTTGTATTTTGATGGTAATGATTCGTTACGTTTTCAATTTAAAAATTCCGTAACCCTCATTACTAACACAATTATATTTTAATTATAAAAAACCATGTTTCTACTCTTTGGCATTGTTTTTGAAACTACATCCTATCCAATTAATAAAGTAATCTGAACAAACGAATAGTACAACCAAAACTATGACATATGAAAATCAAGATTCATAACTTAAAAGAAATATCTAAGATAGAATTATTTACAATTGATGGCAAAATGTTGTTTCAAAATATAGCAGCTTATAACAACGAAATGATATCAATACCTATGCTCAATAAAGGAACTTATTTGCTTAGAGTAATCAATAAAAACAGTGTTTGTACATCTCGCTTTTATAAGCGTTAAGATTAATAATGATAAATGACACATTCAAATTGATTGCATTATTTTTTACCATCCTAAATGAAAAATTACTTTCTAGATTATTGAAAGCTGATTTGAATACAAGAAATTACCCAATTTATTTCATACTCTCATCTAAATCAGGTTCATGCAATTGAACAGGCTTAGCAGCTCTTTTTCTCAATTGCATATTAAGTATCTCTACTGCAAATGAAAATGCCATTGCAAAATATACATAGTTTTTCAAGTGTAAATCATGTGCTTGCTCAGCATCCCATCCTTCTACTAACAATACAACACCAATCATCACTAAAAATGATAGGGCTAACATCTTCACTGTAGGATGTTTTTCTATAAAGGCTGCAATCTTAGGCGAAAACAAAAACATAATAAACATCGCTATTACAACTGCGATAATCATTACCTCTACATGCTGTGCCATTCCGACTGCCGTGATAATGCTATCAAATGAAAACACCATATCTACCAACATCATCTGTATCACTACTTGCATCAACGAAGCAACTACTTTTTTACCGCCTATTTGATGCTCTTCACCTTCTAGTTTTTGATGTATTTCACCTACTGTTTTGATTAATAAAAACAAACCTCCTCCTAACATAATGAGCCCTCTTAGATTGAATGACTTTCCAAAAAGTGAGAACAATTCCGAACTGCCATTTTTGACCAACCAAGATAAACTCAACAATAAAAGCACACGAACTAAAATGCCTGTAAACATCCAAATTTTACGAGCAGTTTTCTGTTTTGCGAGATCAAGTCTACCCATTATGATAGAGACAAATATCACATTGTCAACTCCCAATACAATTTCTAAAATAGTTAACGTAATTAAACTGATAATCGCATCAGCGGTTAATAAATATTCCATATTATTTTATAATCAATGATTTACAAATATTTTTTGCAATGGCCGGTCCTTGATAAATAAACCCAGTATACACTTGAACTAACTTAGCTCCAGCTTCTATTTTTTCTTGTGCATCTTCGGCTGTAAAAATTCCACCTACTGCAATTATCGGCAATGTACCGTTTGTTTTTTGAGTGATGTATTTTATAATCTCAGTGCTTCGTTCCTTCAATGGCTTTCCACTTACTCCACCTGCACCCGTTTTTTCAATCATTTGTTTATCGGCACTCAATCCCTCTCGATCGATGGTAGTATTGGTGGCTACTATACCACTCAATTTTACCGAGTTTACAATTTCTATTACATCATCCAATTGTGATTCTGTAAGGTCCGGTGCTATTTTCAATAACAATGGCTTTGGTGCAGGGTAACTTAAATTTAAATTTTGCAAATGCAATAGCAAATCATGCAAGGGTTTCTTCTCTTGCAATTCTCTTAAATTAGGTGTATTGGGACTACTTACGTTTACTACAAAATAATCTACTACATTAAATAATTTGATAAAACAAGTTTCATAATCTTTAACAGCATCTTCGTTTGGAGTCATTTTATTTTTTCCAATATTTCCGCCTATTATGATGTTCGTTTTTCTATTTTTCAATCTTCGCACAGCAGCTTCTACGCCTTCATTGTTAAATCCCATTCGATTAATGATTGCTGCATCTTCTGGAAATCGAAACAAACGAGGCTTCTCATTTCCATCTTGTGGACGAGGAGTTACAGTGCCTATTTCTATAAAACCAAAACCCAAACATGCGAGCTCATCTACATATTTTGCATCCTTATCAAATCCTGCTGCAAGGCCTACTGGATTTTTAAATTTCAATCCAAATACTTCTCGTTCCAATGATGGATGCTTGATACAATAGTTGCTTTCAAGATATTTTTTTCCTACTCCCAAATTGTATGCCTTCGTAAGCCAGTTCATTACTTTGTAATGAACTTTTTCAGGATCATACTTGAATAATATTTTTTTGACGATATTGTACATGAATGCTGAAATGTATTTCGTATAAAATTATTTTACGACTTCATTGAGTTTTTGCATCAATGATTCTCCTCTCAAATTTGTAGCGATAATATTTCCATTGGGGTCCAATAAGAAATTACCCGGTATACTATTTACTTGATAGTTACGAGCTATTGCGCTTCCCCAGCCATTTAACTCACTTACATGTATCCAAGTTAGTCCATCTTTTGCAATTGCTTCAGTCCATTTTTCTTTACTTGAATCGAGCGACACGCCTACTATAGCAAAATTCTTAGACTTGTTTTGTTGATAGGCCGCTACTACATTCGGATTTTCTTGCCGACAAGGTGCACACCATGATGCCCAAAAATCTACTAATACATATTTGCCTTTCAAGCTACTTAATGTAAAACTTGTTCCTTCAGGTGTATTGGCCGTAAAATCTGGCGCTGCTGTTCCTTCAGTTGGTGTTTCTGCTTTGGTAGATTCTATCTTTTTACCACTAAATTTAGCGGCAAATGATTTAGCCGAAGTTGAATTAGGGAATCGCTTTGTAATTTGCTCATAAAACGATTTTACATAAGGCCCTTCAAAAGCAGGATTAATCATATTAACAGCAAACAATGCACATGAAACACTTTTGGTAGTATCTGCAAATTTTTTAATATAATCCATAAATCGCGTATTAATTATACGCATATCTGCCTCAGCCGACTTACGTAGTGAATCTTTGGATGGATTTGCTTTAATAGAATCCATAATCACTTGAATGGTATTGATATCCTTGATATTTTCTCTCAGATTAACCAAAAAGCCTTTCATTGTTTCACTACCAGCAGAACCTTCTACTTTATAATTCTCGAGCATATTCCAATCGCCAGATATATTGGCTTTATCACCTTCTTTCAGCACAAGTAAAATATACTTTCCTTTTTCAAATTTCAATCGATACAATGATTCCTCATGCGTTTTATGAGATAATTCAAATGTACCATCCACTTTAGTTGTTCCACTATCTACAAATACGTTTTCATCAACTGTCAATTCCTCCAATCGGAATTTTTGAACTGGCATATTTTCAATTTTACCTTTTACTGAGTAGTTGCTATTACAACTGTACAACAAAACTGAAAATAAAAATAAGAGGGCGATTTTTTTCATATTGTGCTTTTAGCGCTTTAAGAGTTAAGACTTATAAATTAATTTATGGTCCTAGTTAAAACGAGCGCAAAAATACACTAAAAAACTATTTATATGGATGTTTAGTATAGTTGAAACTATAAAGGCAGCAAATCACTCTAAACAGCTACGCTTATTGATTCTTAGTTGGTTTTAATTCCTTTTTAAACATCCCTCCCAGTAAAAAACCCATCAATGCACCATAAAGACTACTATTGAAAGGTTTGGAGGTAATCATACACGTTCCGCTTGCACATCCAATTTGTTGCCAATAAATATAACCTGCTATAGCTCCAAGCAATGCGCCTAATATACTTTTCCAGTTATTTGTTAACCACCTTTGTATCATTTCGAGTTTTTATTATATGCAAAAATGAATTAAAAAAAGAAATCTCTGAGTGACATTTATCACTCAGAGACATTATTATCTAATTAATACTATTTATCGTTTAATTGTTCCACGTTGTTGTGATGGAATGTTGGTCGCTTTAGAAGGACTCGAATATTGTCTAGTTGGTTGCTCTCGAGTTTCACGAATGGGTGCAGATGGTGTTCTTTCAATTGAAGTGCGTTCGGTTCGTTGCTCTCGAGCTGGCACATTGGAAGGTTGAGATCGTTGCTCCCTTCTAGGTGTTTGTGTCTTTTCCATGACCGGGCGTTCAGTTCGAGAATCTCTTATTGGAACTGCTGCGGGCTCTTGTCGTTGTTCACGTACAGGAGTGCTTGCAGGTTGTTCACGCTTTGGTACTTGAGTTGGTTGTTCTCTATCCATACTAGGTCGATCGATGCGCTGATCTCTTGCTGGCTTTGTTGCAGGCAATTGTCTTACAGGTTCGTTAGATGGTTGCGAACGATCTATTGAAGGACGGTCGGTACGAGTAGGCGCGACATTTTGTTGATTTTTATCATTCATATTCAATCTACCTGGTCTATTTCCATTGATAGGATTTTGCTTATCTTTTTGTCGACTTGTAGCAATTGAATTTGATTGATTCAATACTCTTCCTTCTGGTCTTTTTACACCACTTCGAATATTTTTCTCACGACCATCGTATACCTTGTTGTATACGCCTCGTTGCTTATTTTGCGAATAGATAGGAGATCGGCTTCTGTGTTGATAGTACTGTGGTCTTACATGATTGAACATACAATGTCGTGAACGATTATACCAACCTCTATTCCAACGGTAGCTATAGCCCCAATAATAATTATAATCGTACCAATAGTAGCAACTCCAAGGTCTCCAATAGCTAGGATAGTAACCCCAATACCAAGGTGAGCGCCATGGGTTATAACCATAATCGTAGATATAGGTTACAATTCCCCAAGTTATAATTTGCGGTGCATATCCACCGTTGTTGTTGTTATCATAGTAGTCATTATCGTAATTATTTAGATTGCCAGAATAACCAGGATTTGGTGTGGAATTTCCTTTATAATTTGGTTCAACTATATAATCTTTTCCATATAAATCTTCATCCCCGATGAGTTGTATATTCACATTACTTCCTTTTTTGTCAACATAAAATACCGCCACATCTTGTGACTCTGTTTGATTCAAATCAACTTGTAATACAATCGTATGTGCTGTACCATATTTACTATCAGACACTCTTACATAATCTGTTTGTCCATCATTGTCAAGATCAAGATTATTTACTTTGCTATCTTGTTGATTGATTTTGCTTTCAAATTCTTCAAGTGTTTTTGAATTTTGAAAAAAATCCATAACAGCATAAAGATTGAAGTTGTCGCCTGGCAATCCGAGTCGCTCATCATTGTAATTTTGAGCTGTTGCAATATTGCTTACTAGCACCAATCCTAAAAGTGCTAAAAGGCCTTGTTTAAGATTAAAAAATTGAGTTTTCATTATTCTTTATTTTAATTGTTATGTTCGGTTTACTAAAGTTACCGCTTTTTAATTGAAACCGAATCCTTACCATCGAACACAAGTTGGACATTTCGTTTTTATATTAGTTAAAGTCATATTACATACTTTTAATGATTGTATTGTTAATATCCATTATTGAATATATTTGCTCTTCTAAATGGATGGTTAGCTCAGTTGGTTAGAGTGCTACGTTGACATCGTAGAGGTCGCTGGTTCGAATCCCGTACCATCCACTATAATATAAAAATAGACCCCTTTTTTTTAAAAGGGAGCAACTCAATATAAATTTTGAGAAGGAACTATCGCAACATCGTTATCTTATTTCTACCTAATATAAGCTCGCCATCTTCTTCAAGCTTTTTCAACAATCGAGAGACAACCGCTCGTGCTGTTGCTAGTTCATTGGCAATCTGTTCGTGCGATACATGAAGTATTTTATTGCCAGTCAATTCTACTTTCTTATTTAAGAGCAACAGCAATCGTTCATCTACTTTTTTAAATGCAATGGCATTTACCACTTCGAGCAATTCTTCAAAACGTTTGTGGTATTGTTTAAATATATATTCAAGCCATTGAGGATACTCTTTTATAAAAGAATTGACTTTATCGATTGGTAAAAAAAATATTTCAGCTTCTTCTTCTACCTCTGCACGTACCTTACTGGTTTCATGATGTATGCCTCCCAAAAAAGACATAATACAACTTTCGCCTGCTTTGATATAATAGAGCAAAATTTCACGTCCATCTTCATCTGTTCGCATGACTCGTATGCTTCCTTCTGCTACCATGGGGATTGAACGTATAGTAGAATGTTCGTTTAATATAATATCGCCAGGCATATAATGCTTTACAATACAATACTCCTGTAATTTTTGCTTGAGCTCGGGTGAGGATCTGAACTCGGCTATTTCATCGATGGCTGTCATTGTGTAAAGATAATAGGAATAAAAAAATTATACGTTTATTTATCAACTCGAGGAAAAACCAAGCTTCTCAATTCCCAACCACCTGGTGTAAATTGCATAGGCACTATACATTCTCCACTGAAATGATGTGGCTGATGGATTCCTTCAAGATATGCATTGAAATCAATCTTCAATTTCACTACAGCATGCATGTGCTCCTCATCCAATTCAACTTCATTTACTTCAAGTTCATTCAATTCAAATGAATCATACGCATTTCTGAAATCCCTGACTGATTTGTTTTTCACATCTAAGTCTTCTATAGCATATTTATATCGTTCAGTCGGTTCGTTTTTGTCAAAAAAATTATCAAAAAATGTTGCGATGCATTTCTTCACATCCTTTTCATCATCCGGATAAAAATCTTCATAGATAAACTGAGTCACCATGCCTTTCATCAACTTCATATCGTAGATTTCATGTATAAACAAATCCTCAATAATGAATCGATATAACTCTCGGTCATCCACTTCGTGGATGGTATCTATCCCAATGCCATTTTCAAATAATATTTCCAGCAGATTATCCAATTCATCACTTATTTCATCCTCATCTAAATCCTCTAGCAGCTTGTAGCTTGGCTTACCTGCTTTATCGTACACCGATATCTTGGGCGAGTCGGCATGCATAGATTCAAATTGTTCAATGTAATTCAAAAAATCATTTTCTATCTCTGGAGGTAAAGAGGGCATTTCAGGATCTTCAATAAATTGAGCACCCTTTTCGAGTGACAATTTTATCTTCCTGATTTCATTTTCGAGTCGAAGTTTTTCGCGTTCTTCATCGCTCAGTTGGTCTTCCATACTTGAACGGTTTTATTCAAAATTAATTATATTCTTTTCTTAATTCAATGATATCGTCAATCAATTTTTTTACATCCCCTGCATTGGTTCCATCATAGATACCACGTATATGTTTTTCTTTATCAATCAATACAAATTTTTCGGAATGGATGAAATCGGGTAGTATATTTTTTTGCGTAGTATCTTCTACTGCCGATACCAAATAACTATTGATAGCCATATCATACAATGCTTGCTTATCACCTGTTACAAAATTCCATTGCGATGCATCAGCTTCATACTTCAGCGAATATCGTTTCAATTGCGTCACAGTGTCCGTTTCAGGATCTACGGTATGTGAGAGTATAGCAATGTCATTTTGCCCACGAAAAGCCTGATACACCTTTGCCATATTATCATTCATCTTAGGGCATATGCCTTGACAGGTAGTGAAAAAATATTCCACTACATAAATCTTGCCTTCTACATCTTTTTCTGTTACGATTTTACCATCTTGATTGGTAAAAGAAAATGGTGCAACCTTATGACCGGGATTACCATAGGTAGTCAATCGACGAGGATGTTGCTTGTATGTAAAATAATAATAACCTAGGAATGCAATACCCAACAACATGAAAAATGTAATGAGTATTATGGCGATTTTGTTGACTTTCATAATGGGCGCAAAGGTAAGGAAAAGAGTTTATTTCATGAGAAATCATTCTCGGTCTCTGACGAAGGACGTGTCTCGACGGAATTAAGAACTGAAGTAGAAATCCTTCGCTGTGCTCAGGAAACGAAACGAATAGATAAGAGAATAGACTCTTTTTAAAAAATATATCGGATTCCTAAAATAAACACATCACTTACTTCATCTGTTTTCATTCAATGCTTACTTTTACAACATGAGTCTCCCTTATTTTTTCGAGCCCTTCGATTCTCCCAATATAGTAGAATTGAGCGAAGCCAATATGCACTATATGATGCATGTATTGCGTATGAAAGTAGGTGAACAATGCTGGATTACCAATGGCAAGGGTGTACGTTGTCTGGCAACGATTACGAGTGCTAGTAAACGATCCTGCACTATTGATATAGTCGATAGCATGAAAGAATCATCCTCCTCCTCTTGCCTGCATCTTGCTATCGCTTTTACCAAAAATCCTGCACGCATCGAATGGCTACTTGAAAAAGCAACTGAAATAGGTATAGAAACTATTACACCTTTAATCACTCATAGAAGCGAAAAGCTACATTGGAAAAAAGAGCGATATGAAAAAATACTCGTTGCTGCCATGTTGCAATCACAGCAAACCTATTTACCTACTTTACATGAAGCTACTACCATTGAGCAAGTACTACATGGTGATGAAGAAATAAAATGCATCGCTTGGTGCGAAGAACTTACAGATAAAAACCATCTTACACTCGCCTTGCAAAAACATAAAAAAACATTAATTCTCATAGGTCCCGAAGGCGACTTTACTGCAGATGAAGTACATTTGTGTATTCAACAAGGATGCAAACCCGTAAGCTTAGGTTCGAATCGATTACGTACCGAAACCGCCGGCTTGTATGCATGTGTTGTTTATAATTCACTACTATGATGAAAAATGTTTTTTTAATTTGTCTGTTGTTAATGACTTCATTGATAAGCTATTCGCAAAAAATGAAATTGGGATTGCTCGTATATGGTGGTGGCGGTGACTGGTATGCCAATCCAACGGCACTTAAAAATCTGGCTCGATTTTCAAATCAAAATTTGGGGACTCAATTCGATGCACAAGAAGGACAAGTAGAAGCTGGTAGTCGCGAACTATTCAATTACCCTATCTTATTTGCAACAGGTCACGGTCGTATTATGTTCAACGATGCCGAAGCCCAAAATCTACGTACTTATTTGTCAGCAGGTGGCTTCTTACATTTAGATGACAATTATGGTATGGATAAATATGTACGACCTGCTATGAAAAAAGTATTTCCTGAATTAGATTTTGTAGAACTCCCTTTTTCGCATCCGATCTATCATCAAAAATTTGATTTTGCCAATGGCCTACCAAAAATACATGAACACGATAAGAAACCACCTAAAGGTTATGGACTCATCTATCAGGGAAGAGTGGTTTGCTTTTACACCATAGAGACCGATTTGAATGATGGCTGGGAAGATCCTGAAGTACACAAAGACCCTGAAGAAAAGCGCCAACAAGCTTTGCAAATGGGTGCCAATATGATTCAATATACGTTTATGGGTAAATAATACCAATATCCAACGTTGATGTTAGTATTGTATTTATACCTAACTTTGTGATATAATAATATTTCAAATGAAAAAGAACCTTGTTTTATTTCTTTTTGCTGTCTTAACACTAAGCGCATGCAAAAAAAATCCTGCACCACCTACCAAGGGTAAACTAACGATTAAGTTCAATCACCAAATAAATGGCCAAGCACTAACCAATGGTCAATTGAATTATACCAATGCTGCTGGCAACAAATACAGTGTTAATTTGTTTAAGTATTTTATTTCCAATGTTGTATTGGTTAAAGATGACAATACAGAAGTGAAACTGAACAACTACGATTTAATCAATGCCTTTGAACCTGCCAATTTCTCTACAGTAGAAGCATCTGATTTACCTTATGGCAATTATACATCCATTCGGTTTTATATGGGTGTTGATAGCGCACGCAATCACAATGGCGCACAAGATGGCGACCTCGATCCTGCTTATGGTATGATATGGGATTGGAATACAGGTTATATCTTTTTCAAGCATGAAGGTAAATTTATTACAACAATTGGCGATACCATTGATTTGCAGTACCACCTCGGAACAGATAGGGCATTGTCAACGATCAATATTCCAATTACACTTAATATGGATGCTGAAACTAAAAAAGTAAATCTGCTTTTTGATTTAAACAAAATGTACAATTCTCCAGTTATTAATTTCAACGATGGACCTAATCGTCAAAGTACAAATGCCGCCGATTTTAATTGGATAAACGAAATGTCGTCTAATACAGTAGATGCTTTTACTTTTATGAATCAAGAGTAAATCTATTTACAATCTTTACATACAAATACACCTGAACTATCAGGTGTATTTTTTTATATTTACATTCTATCTCAATGTTAAAATACGAAAAATATTTATTTCACCTTCTCGTGCTCTTCGCATTGAGCATTATCTTGATACCCAAGTATTATATTACTGGCGATGGTGCTTCGCACACATACAATGCCAAGGTTTTGTTTGATTATGTACTAGGACATGAGCGCGATTTTTACAAAGAGTTTTATACAATCAATCGCGGCATCGACCCCAATTGGATGAGTCATTTAGTATTGGGTGTTTTTGTACAATTTATGCCAGCATGGCTTGCCGATAAATGTTTTCAAATAATCTATGTACTAGTCTTTGCATATGGCTTTCGTTATTTTATTCGATCGATTGAAAAAGAAAATTCATTTCTTAGTTTTCTATTTTTCTCATTTCTTTTTACACTTCCATTTCAACAGGGTTTTTACAATTATTCCATATCGCTTGGTATGTTGTTTTGGTCTGTAGGATTTTATATTCGTTCACGTAAGCATATTGACAATTCATTTATTCAACTTATACTAAGTATCCTGATTCTCATTACATCTTTTTCGCATGGGATGCCGGCTATCTATACGATGTTATTGATATTATTAATATGGGTTTCGGATCATTATCGTTCACTGATTCCTTTTGATTTTAAAAAAAATCTCGTTGAACTCTCTCGTTTATTTTTAATCTTTTTGCCTTCTGCATTTATGATTTTATTATTCATGGCAAAACGCGGCACAGGCACTGTGCCTCATGCCTGGAGTAAATGGAAAAAGTTAGTTGAGTTTTTAAAAATGTGGACATCACAAAGTACACGCAATGCCGAAATGTATCCTGCTATTGCCGTTGGCTTATTATTGTTGATTTGTTTGATAGTATTATTATTTACTCATCGAAAGGTACATATTCGTTCTAAAAACCCCATGGGAATGGTGTTTGTTTTCATGGCAGTATTCACTTTTTTCTCTTATATCACTTGTCCTCATAGTATTGGAGGAGCAGGATCCATCGATATTCGTTTAGCTTTTTTACCACCCCTTTTTCTTATCTTTTTTTATGCTACCAAAACGTGGCAATCTACTATGAAACATATTTTCATTGGATTATCATTTGTAATTTCTATTTCATTTTTAGTTATTCGGTTTCCCTTTGTGATGAAAGCCAATCGTATTGCTCAAGAGATAATGAAAGCAAGTGATTCAATAGAAGATAAATCAGTCGTGCTTAATATTAGTATGGATGCTTGGCAACAATTACCCAATGGAGATAGTCTGTTTCATAAAGACGGATCTTTTATACATATTGGTGATTATATAGGTGCAGAAAAAAACAAACATCTTGTATTGGCTATGAACTATGAAGCTGAGATTAATTATTTCCCTGTGAACTGGCAAGCAGGTAAAAACCCTCGTGAAAATGTAGAAGGATTAATACCGGGCAACTACCCCCCATGCGGTGATGTGATGGCCTATGAGAAACAAATAAATCGAAGATTAGATTATGTATTACTACAAAATATACGAAGCTACTCTACTTGTAGTCAAGCAATGATGAATAGCATCCTTACCAATTTTACAAAAGTATATGGTAACAAGTATGTTGAATTGTATAAACGGAATCAGTAATTGATTTTAATGACACTTGAAATAATCAAATGGCTCAAGGCAATCCATACATTTGTACAATGCCTTGCAGGATGTAGATCCAAACTGACTCAGCAATTGAGTGTGAGTTGAATTGCATTGAGGACATGGTACTACAACCTCCGTTTCACTCGGATTGTTTTTGGTGGTATATTGTGGTGGAGCTATACCATATTCTTTTAGTTTTTGCTTACCAGTTTCAGTCATCCAATCGGTCGTCCAAGCTGGCGATAAAACTTCGGTAACTATCACTTGTTGTATCCCTCGCCCAATCAATTCAAATTTAATATTGGTAGAGATTGTATTCATGGCAGGACATCCACTATAGGTAGGTGTAATTACAACTTCAACTTTTTGATCTGAATGAATAATAACATCTCGAACGATTCCTAAGTCTTGAATAGTCAATACAGGTACTTCAGGATCAAAGACCTCTTCTAAATAATTTAATATGGTTTCTTTTGTAATCATAGTTATTACCACTCAAGTCCAGGATACGATTTTTGAAGATATTGCATTTCGGCTAACAAGAATCCCATATATTCAGTATGAACACCTGTTTTGCCTCCTTTCTGAAACCACGCTCCTTGCATTTGAATAGGAAAAGACAAGGTAGCTTCTTCCAATGTATCACTTATGATTTGTTCCCACATTGGCTTAAGAGATGCAATATCCGGTGCAATTCCTGTCTCAATCATTTGTTTTTCAACATCACTTGCATCAAACATTTCGCCTGTGTAGGACCACAATTCGTTGATAGCATGTTGAATTTTTTGTTTGCTTTCTTCTGTACCATCACCCATACGTATCGTCCACTCTTTGCTAAAGCGAAGATGATAGGTGACTTCTTTCAATGATTTCTCAGCAATAGAAGCCAATTGTTTATCTGAACTTTTTTGCAATGCAGTATAAAAAAGAAATTGATACGCATCGAAAAATAAAGACCGAGCAATCGTATCGGCAAAATCTCCATTGGGCATTTCTACCAACAATACATTTTTAAACTCGCGAACATCACGTTGATAAGGATAGCTATCTTCTGTTTTGCCATTTCCCTCTATGGTTGCAGCATATTGATACAAGCTACGAGCTGCACCTATATTATCTAATGCAATATTGGACAAAGCCATGTCCACCTCTAATATAGGACCATGTCCACACCACTCACTTAAGCGATGTCCATATATCAGTGCATTGTCTGCAAGATGTAAAATATAATTGATCATTGAATTTGAATTATTAAAATATAAAATGATTTACTACAACTTACATATGTGTAAGTTCATCGGGCAAATCGTAAAACGTAGGATGGCGATACACTTTATCATTCATGGGATCAAAGAAGCTAGCTGCATCATCAGGATTTGAAGCATGGATATTGATACTTTCCACTGCCCAAATACTAATACCCTCTTGTCGTCGTGTATAGACATCTCGTGCCATTTCTATGGCCATTTGTGCATCTGTAGCATGCAGACTTCCTACATGTTTGTGATCGAGACCAGCTTTACTACGAATAAAAATTTCCCATAATGGCCATTCGTTATTACTCATTGTGAACTATTTAGTTTACAAAAGTAAAGTTTCAAACCTGAATTTTCTATAAGAATTATTGACTTGATATTGCTTAAGCTTTTACTGTACTTTGATGTACTGCATTTGCTATCTCCTTGATTAAATTAGGATTTTTTTCGATTGCATTGCCTACCACTATTACATCGGCACCTGCCTTGCAATTGAGGTATGCTTTTTCGGGATCGGTAATACCGCCACCTACTATCAATGGAATGTCAGTATTCGATGCAATACGTCGAATCATACTTTCGGATATTGGTTGTCGAGCACCACTACCTGCATCTACATACAACACATGTTTACCTTGCATTTCGCCAGCCATAGCTGTACACAATGCGATATCATCCTTGTCGTGCGGAATAGGTGCGCTATGACTCATATATGAAACAGTAGTAGCAGCGCCACCATCCACCACCATATAACCAGTGGAGATGACTTCTAGCCCACTTGCTTTTACCATAGGTGCCGATACCACATGTGCTCCTATAAGCAACTCGGGATTACGACCAGATATTAATGATAAATAAAATAAGGCATCTGCATAGCAACTTACTTGTGATGGGCTTCCAGGAAATAAAATCACTGGAATATCGCTGTTCATTTTGAATGATTGAATACATTCATCAAGATGTTGTGTGACCATAAGGCTTCCGCCTACAAATAAATAATCTACATGCGCATCATTACACAAATTAGCAATATGATTGATTTGTGGAATGCTCACTTTATCAGGGTCTACTAGAACAGCAAATGCTTTCTTGTGTTGACTTCGTAAATCGACTAAGCTTTTATGTATTGGTCGGGCTGACATGTATGCGACAAAGATATATTTTTATTGGTAAAAAACATATTTAATGCCAATAAGTCATTGAATACACAGATACACTAAAACAAGTATTTTGAGTAATATTGCATGGATGAAGTCTGTATTTCAATCCTTTTTATTGTTAATAGGTCTTATTATATTCCTTCTAGCTTGCAAAAACACTCGCTATATTAATAATTATAATGCTGACCTACAATGGCAACAGTTGCGTTATTCTGAGCAAAAACCAGTAATTCAAGGCGACACAGCCTTTATAATAGTCTCTAATAGACCTATTCAAAATGAAAAACTGCGTTTTGCATTGGAAGAAATCGACACAACCCAATTACATTATTTTTATATCGCAAAACAAGATTCAACTTGGAATGTACAAGAAGTAAATTCGCTTGAAGAAGCAATCTCCTTCATGCCTATTAAAAATTGGGTAATCTATACCGAAGGTATGGGGAAGTTGTTTACTGGGAATATAGAACGAGCCTACCTTATGACAAAAATGTATGACGTGAATGTGATTTTATTCGATTATGCAAGTATCCATTCCGATTATTCTATGTTTAAGAATTTCAATTTTTCGATGCAAAATTCTATTCAATCTGCACATCAATATACTCAGTTTTTAACCCAAGTAAAATCGTTGCATAAAGCCAATCAATTTCAACAAAAATCACTTTCATTATTTTTTCATAGTATGGGCAATTTAATGTTGAGAGAAATGATGATGCATGAGAATATCCTTGCGATTAATTCAACACCCTTTGTAGATCAACTCATTTTAAATGCAGCTTGTGTACCTCGAAAAAAACACGCACAGTGGATTGAAAAAATAAAATTTGCGAAGCATATTTATATCAATATCAACAAACAAGATTACAAATTACGAGGTGCTCAATTATTAAGCGGCAATAAGAAACTAGGAACTCGACCTCGTAACCCATTGGCACAAAATGTCGATTATATTGATTTTAATTTTGCAGTTGGAAAAACACATAATTATTTTCTTACAATACCTGGCAGACCTGATCCAATCACACCTGTAATTAAATCATATTACAATACCGTCTTAAATGGCAAATCGGTCGATTTGAAGTCGACCGATTTATTTATTTTAAATTCTTCGAAAAAGAAAACTGTACTGAAAAAATAAGATCTAATTAATGTAAACTCTTATAATTGGTCAAACCGCATTTTAAGAATTTTACATAATCCGATTCTGTAGGTGTGAAGCCGCGCGGTGTATTCAATATCCGATGATTGACTGGATCTATCAATGCATAGAAAGGCTGTGTAGCAGATTTGAAATCGCGCAATGCTAAATCAAACCATTTATCACCTACAGTTGTAGCCATTTTTTTATCTAAAAATGGCGTAGCAAATTTTTCATTTTCAGGTAATTCAATTTGCTCATCCACATACAAGGAAGCTATTACATATTTATCGCGGAGTATATTATTTACTTCTGATTTGGTCCACACATTTTCTTCCATCTTACGGCAGTTTACACAAGCCCAACCCGTAAAGTCAATCATAACAGGTTTGTTTTGTTTTTTAGCTTCAGCCATTGCATCTTCGAGATATAGATACACCTTCAACCCTTTTACTTCATGCGTTCTTTTCAACGAACCATTTTTCAATTTCTCTTCTTTATGCATCCAACTATAAAACTTAGGTGGAGGAAATCCACTGACGAGATTGATGTCTTTGCCAAAAAAGTCTAAGGATAAATATCCTGCAAACACAATGCATAAGCCTGCCAATATTTTCATAAAAGCAGAACTTTTAAATGTAGGATCTTCTTTAAACTTGAATTTACCTATCAAATACAGCGCCATCAATATCAAAACGACGATCCATAATCCAATGAATAATTCACGCTTTAAGAACCCCCATTGTTTTACTAAATCGGCATTGGATAAAAATTTCAATGCAAAGGCTATTTCAATAAAGCCAAAAACTACTTTCAATACCGTAAGCCATCCACCTGATTTTGGCAAAGCTTTTAATAAATTAGGAAACATTGCAAATAAGGCAAATGGAACACCTAATCCAATTCCAAACCCTGACATAGCTGGTGTAATTAACTTTGAATTACTTATATTACCTAATACTAACCCCAAAATAGGACCTGTACATGAAAATGAAACGATTGCTAATGTCAACGCCATAAAAAAGATTCCACCTGCACTTCCAACACTACTACGAGAATCTACTTTGCTAGCAATTGAAGAAGGCAAACTGATATCGTAATACCCAAACAATGAAAAAGCAAAAATGACAAAGACTACAAAAAACACCAAGTTGACCCATACGTTGGTAGAGAATGAGTTCAATGCATTACCTCCCCAACCTAAAAATAGAAATGGCAAACTCAACAAGAAATAAACCAAGAAGATGAAGAAACCGTACATGATTCCCTTTTTCACACCTTGTTTTTTATCTCCCGAGCCTTTTAAAAAAAAGCTAATCGTCATAGGTATCATTGGTAAGGTACACGGAAAAAACAAAGCAGCCAAACCTCCTAATAATCCATAAAGCAACGCTGTCCAAGCTGACAATTCCTTTTGAGCAACTTCGCCACATTCTCCTACAGGTGTACCAAAACTACCATAAGTTGTAACTCCAGCTACTGTAGCTGTATCCTTAGCTGTTGAATCCGACACCACGTTCATTGTATCTTGACCACTTGTTGCAATAGAAACTGTGTCTATTTTCACAGAATCTTTTGTTGCTTCCTTCGAAATAGCCCCTTCTGCTTTAGCCATGTCAATAACCAAATCTTGATCAGTAGCTCGTTCACATGTTGAATGATCACAAGTTTGATAGTAGATATTGGCTTTTACTTGATCTAGTTTTTTGTATTTTACTTTCTGTATATAGTTTATTTCATTTTCGTAATAATAAACAGTACCAACACCATCAATTTCTTCTGTTATTAACTTCCCTTGTTCTTTCACTTTTCCTACAAGTTCAATATTAGGTGTTTTAGTAATTTTAATTTCAGGAGCAATAAGCATTCCATCACCACCAGGATTAAAGCTATACAAATGCCAATCCTTTACTAACTTAGCAGTAATAATCAATTCGGCTTCTGTTTCAGATATTATTTTAGTCGAGGTAGTAAAATTCACTTTTTTTGCACCCTGTGCAAACACAAATAAGTTAACGAATATCAATACAAGGGATAATATACTTTTTTTCATCTTTTTCTTTTTAGAGTAGCGTGATTACCTCAAAATAAACAACGGAGAATATCATAGATTCGAATTACAATTTAATATTAAAAGGCACTTCGGTAGGAGGCAAACACATCATATCATTACACAGTTGGTAACTTATATTTCCTGTTACAGAATGTGCTTGATATGGTTCTACATTGATTTTAAAAACCACCTCATGCTCATAATAATTGACTAATCCGACTCCTTCCATATTTTTTGAAATTTCTTTCCCCTCTACTTGCATTGCATTCATTTCTCTAAACTTTTCGGGATGATCAAAGGTGAGCTGCGTGGGTATGAGTAACCCATCGCCACCGGGCGTTGGTGAAAATACATGCCATCCCTCTTCTATGGTAGCTTTGGCATATAAAGTATATACCTCTGCCTCTTTATCTTTCATACTATAAAAACTCCATTTCACAGGGTTTGGGTTTTGAGCTAGCAATTGCGTTGTTACAATCATTGCAATTAAAAAAAAGAAGTATCTCATACTTTAAGCTAATTAATTATTGATAAGACTTAAAAACAATTTGAGTCCATCTGTATTTCCCAATACAGGCGAACAAGCACGCTCAGGATGAGGCATCATACCAAATACATTGCGGCTTTCATTACATATACCAGCTATATGGTTAGTCGATCCATTTGGATTTTCCCTACCTATTTCACCAGCTTCGTTACAATATTTAAATATTATTTGTTTGTTTTCTTCTAAGGATTGCAATGTAGTGTCATCTGCAAAATAACGTCCTTCGCCATGCGCTATCGGTATCATCAAGGCTTCGCCACTAGCATCTTTTGTGATGGCCGTATTTTCGTGTTCACTTTTAATAAAGACATTTTTGCAAATAAACTGCTGGGTATCATTGAGTAGCAATGCCCCAGGCAATAAGCCAGACTCGCACAAAATCTGAAATCCATTGCATATGCCTAATACTTTACCACCTCGATTGGCATGTTCTATTACACTTTCCATCATAGGACTAAAGCGAGCAAGCGCACCACAACGTAGATAATCGCCATATGAAAATCCACCAGGCAATACAATACAATCTTCTTTGGTAAAGGAAGAAATGTCTTTGTCTTTGTGCCATAGCATCTCTACTTCCTGTCCGAGGTCATGTCGAAGTGCAAATTCCATATCTCTATCACAATTAGACCCAGGAAATACAACAATACCAAATTTCATAGTTTACATATTTAGACCAGCCACTGAACCGTAATCAGGACCGCAATTAAAAAATAGAAGGTAAAATTATTAAATTTTTCGAGATTATGATGGAAGGTACTACATAATATTATGCTAAATGGGGTAATAGACAATATCCATGCGGTAGACGGAAATACAATCGACAAACTGCCAATGATAGTAGCAAATACATAATAAATGACGATTGCATTCCATTTTTTTCGCACCACCATGGCATTTTTAGTTGCCGTTTTATTGATTAAATACAAGCTATAAAACAAGAGTATCACCGAACTTAAGGTCATAACTACAAATACTGGAAATTTTACCAAATTCAATGGCAGATGCAAATGAAGATAAATAGATGCTAAACGATGTTTCCACTGACCAGAAATGAATAAAAGTGCCGCCGAAAAATAAAAAGGGGTAAGGCAACCCAGAAAATAAGCTAATACCTCTTGCAATACAAAAGGTCGAAATATAAATAGTAAAATCAATAATAAAATAAAGAAAAACACACTAGGAAAATAGAAAAGACTAGCCAAGCCCAAAAACAATCCAATATCAAAACTTACTTTACGAGGTGTAGTTGTATGTGCCAATGAAAGCGCCTTGCTTACCGCTAAAAACAAGCATCCACTGGCTATCATTTCAAATGAAAATACATTTAAGGATGGCAACATTGAAGTGATTAAAACAAACGACAATGCTGGCAAATAACTCTTTCTAGAAAATAACTTTTCGTTGTTTACTACAAAGTTCAAGTACAATGCAAAAGCTAGTAAAAAACATACTGAAAGAAAAATATACAAACTTGGACTTGAAGTGTAGAAACTTTTCATCCAATCCCACTTGAAAAATAATCCTTTATTGAAATCGGCTAATTCCTGAATGGGCGGTGGGTGCAATATCGCTCGTACCTTCATCAGAAAGGTAACAATTACAAGCGCAGCAGCTGTAGATATGGTATTTTGTTTGAAAAGCCCTAGCACAAAAACAAATTAAAAACTAATTTTAAGGAAGCAAAGATAACTTTTCATAATACAAGGTACCACTATTTCTGATTTTGATAATTGTTTCGAAGATCGGGGCATCCAATTCCATTCGTTCATTTCCTCACTTGTTTGCAGTTCTTTCATACTCAACTCACTATTAGATGAAATATAGCAAGTCATTAATCGAGGTTGTCTGCTATTCACATCATTGAAAAGTATCACTTTACCAAGTTTATGTTCAAGCACTCCTATAGATGAATAAATGCCTGCATCGTCATTTGTTTGTTGTTCTTTCAGCATGGTTTGGCTCCAAGCGAGTGTGCCATCGGGTTTTATATTAAAGAAGACTGCTTCATCGTAATAGTACTCATTGATCGTACGACTATTATCAGGCATTGACATCATGCCGATATTCATGACAGGATTTGGTGCAGATATTGTACGTACATTTTGATAATACTTCTCAGCTATCAATTCAATGCCTCCATCTTTTTTAATAGAAATATTCCGCAAGGTCAAATCCTTAAGATCGTCTCTTGTACTCGATACTTGTAGTGCCAATGATACAAAATGGCTCATGGGGGCCAATTGCGTTTCTTCATCAAAGGCAGTATAATAAATACCTCTAGGCGTACTATATTTTCCATCGGAATAAAAACCACAGAGATAAGCCATGGTATTGGTATTATCCATTATAAAATGAAGGTCAGATACCGTATGCTTGTTGAGGGCAATTGGATAAGCAATGAACTGGTTTGAATGAATCTTTGATGTGAGTATTTTTATTTCGTCGGTAGATCCTTTACTAGAGGGCTTTTCGGTAGTAACCATAAACAATGTACCTGCATTCGAAAGTGCAACATCATCGCGTATTACCCAATCTTTCTCTGAAAATAATTGACTAATTCGATTTTGTTCTTGTAACTTATTATCTACTACTACCGCTTGCAATACCCAAGCGCCGTCTAAATAGTAGCTTGTATACAATACATGATAATTACCATTCTCACTAGTTTCGCGATGATATTCTAACCGATCACGCAAACCAACGCCTGCTGTAAGTGATTGAAGCTGAATAGGCTCTGTATGTGTATAATCTTTATTGATGCTGACTGCATACAGATTTTCTTTTTTGTTTTCTTTTTGCTGATAAAAAACCTGTATTGATTCTTCTTGACTTGAAAAAAAGATTTGGCTATACCGCTCGTCAATAAAATCTAGCGGAATTGATTTGATCTTTTGCATATTCTTGTTGTAAAGAATAATTTCCACTTTAGAGTCACGTTTACGGTATACGGCGATTGCTTGATTAAAATTCCCTATGACCGAAAAATCATCAAAGCGAAGGTTAAAATCCTCTTTATCACTCATCAATAGTTTCTGAGCATTCGACATTGGAAGCCCCAAAACATACATTAGCAGAATTAAAACCGCTCTTTTCATAAACCGATATGTGTTTGTACAAATGTACTTCAAAAATAGGATACACACGAACGATGCTTTCCTAAGTTGATGTGAATCATTGTACCTTTGCACACAGATAATTATCCTTTGAAAAAATTTCTTATTTTATTTTTTACGTTTTTAATCCGCATCTATCAATATGCTATTTCACCTTTTTTGGGTACCAACAAATGCAGGTATATTCCATCCTGCTCAGAATATGCTCGTGAAGCACTCGAAAAACATGGTATCACCAAAGGATTGTGGTTGAGTATAAAGCGTATTGGTCGCTGTGCGCCTTGGGGTGGACATGGCTATGACCCTGTACCCTAATTTTTATTTACTTTAACATCATTTGAATAAGTTCCTGATTGTTCGTTCTGTTTTTTCAATAAATTGCACTTCAATTACACATTATTCCATTCAATGAAGCATATATTTTTAAATTCTAAAAAGTTTTTATTCGGTCTTGCAATCGGTATTACTGCCATGTTATTTATACGAGGTAAGGATTCAGATTCTTATTTTGAAATATCTAAAAATCTAGAAGTATTCACGACCCTATTTAAAGAATTGAATACCTATTATGTAGATCCAATCCAACCTGGTAAAGTAGTAAAAAAGGGAATCGATGCTATGCTGGAAGATTTAGATCCATACACCAATTATATTACGGAAGAAGATATCGAAGACTATCGATTTATGACGACTGGCAAATATGGTGGCATTGGTAGTACAGTTCGTAAAAAAGATAATTATATCGCCATCGGCGAGCCATTTGAAAACAGCCCTGTGATAAAAGCTGGACTTAAAGCCGGCGATATTATACTCGAAATTGATGGACGTAGTACCAAGGATAAAGAAATTGATGATGTAAGTAAATTTTTAAAAGGATCACCAGGCACACAAATTAAATTTAAAATTCGTGATGCTGTCACAGGGGCCGAATCAACCAAAACATTGACACGTGAAGAAATTAATGTAAGCAGTGTTCCATACGCAGGCATGGTAGGCAATAACAATGAATATGGTTATGTAAGACTCACACAATTTACTGAGCGATGCGGTAGTATGGTGCGTAGTTCGTTTGACAGTTTGAAAAGAACCAATCCATCGATGAAAGGTGTAATACTCGATTTGCGTTACAACCCAGGTGGCTTGCTCGATGAGGCAGTCAACATTTGTAATATATTTATGAATGGTCAACAACTCGTGGTAAGTACCAAAGGTAAAAATGAAGAATGGGACAAAGATTATAAAACAACAGGAACGCCTTGGGATGAAAAAATTCCAGTTACTATACTTATCAATCGCAACTCAGCTTCTGCTTCAGAAATTGTAGCAGGTACTATGCAAGATGTAGATCGTGGTGTGGTGATAGGTCAACGTAGCTTCGGAAAAGGATTGGTACAAACAACTCGTTCATTGGCATTCAACGCCAAATTAAAAGTGACAACAGCAAAGTATTATACACCAAGTGGACGATGCATTCAAGCTCTTGATTATACCCATCGCAACGAAGATGGAAGTGTAGGTGAGATCCCCGATTCTATCAAAACGAAGTTTAAAACAAAAAATGGCCGTACTGTAATGGATGGCGGTGGTGTAGATCCCGACGTAAAACTTGAATCAAAAGAAACACTTCGCATCATTGCTACCTTAATGAACAAATCATTTGTATTTGATTATGCAACACAATATGTTGCTAAGCATCCAAGTATTACATCTCCTAAAGATTTTGCATTAACAGAAACTGATTTTAATGATTTTGTAAAATGGCTTGACGAAAAAGATTATTCTTATAAAACCAAAACAGAAGAAGCATTGGCTGAATTGAAAGAAGTAGCCGAGAAAGAGAGCTATTATGAAGGGGTCAAGAAAGATTTTGAAAGCTTGCAAAAAGCAGTGAGTCATGATAAAAAACAAGACCTATTGAAAAACAAAAAAGAAATCACGCGTCTATTACAAGATGAAATTGTAACCCGCTATTATTTCCAAAAAGGTCGATTGCAAAATCAATTGAAAGAAGATGATGAAGTGCTAGAAGCAATCAATATACTTGGGAATACGAGCAAGTATAATGCTTTACTGAGTGGAAAGTAGTTGATGAAAAAGGAAGAATCTCTAAAGAATTATAAACCAAATTGAGATCCTTCGCTGCACTCAGGAAACGAAACGCTCTTCGGTCTCTGACGAAGGAAGAGTCTCAACGTAATCATCAACTGAATACAAAACCCTTCGCTGCACTCAAGAAACCAAATGCTCTTCGGTCTCTGACGAAGGACGTGTCCGCCGTGGCGGAAGAGTCTCAACGCAACTATGAACTGAACTCGAGATCCTTCGCTGCACTCAGGAAACAATACGCTCTTCGGTCTCTGACGAAGGAAGAGTCTCAACGCAATCATGAACTGAACTCGAGATCCTTCGCTGCACTCAGGAAACGATACGCTTAGATAAACGAAACGCTTATCGGTCTCAGAGGTAGGACTTTTATCAACTGAATCGAAATTCACTTAATTCCAATGTGACTTATAACAAAACAAGGAGACTCTTTCGAATCTCCTTGTTTAAAATTTAGTTTGAATATTTCTTACACCCCTATCATCAACGGCATCAATAGCATCAATAAATCTTCATTATCGCGCTTATCGACTGGTTTTACCAAGCCTGCTCGAGTCGGTGTGCTAAGTTCGAATAGGATTTCGTCTGACTCGATTACCAATATTAATTCAAGTAAAAGCTTGGCATTGAAGGCAATCTTCATATCCTCGCCAGTATAGTTACAATTCATTCGCTCATTTCCTTCAAACGAAGCATCCACATCCTGTGCATACAAATGCAATCGGTTGCCTTCAATTTCCATTACTACCTGATTGGTTGTTTTGTTGGCAAATACACTCACACGACGCAACGCACTTACATATTCGCTTTTATTGATTGTGAGTTTAAATGGATTATCGGCCGGTATCACTACTTTATAATCTGGGAATTTTGCATCTATCAATCGACAACTCAAATGAATATTTTCGCCATCTACAAAGAGATGATTGGCATTGTATGATATAGATACTTCGGTAGACGCATTCAAATTATTTTTAAGTTGAGTCAATGCTTTTTTAGGAACTATAAATTTATCATCGGATGGACAATTCACATCAGTTTTAATACAACGTACTAATCGATGTGCATCAGTTGCTACAAGGGTCATGTTGTTTTTGCTCAATTCAAAAAATACACCACTCATCGCAGGGCGCAAATCGTCGTTACTGACTGCAATCATTGTTTTGGCAATGCCATCGCTCAATTCGGCTGCCGACATGGTAAAGCTGGTGGTATCATCCGCCTTAGGCTCTGTAGGATAGTTTTTAGCATCTTCACCTACTACTTTGTATTTACCTTGTTCGCTGGTAATATCTATTCCGTAATCAGATGTATTCACATCAAATGTAATGGGTTGCTCAGGTAAGTTTTTTAGATAATCGAGCAATACCTTGGATTGGACACAAAGGCTTCCTTCCTCGTTGGACTGAACATCCATTGTTACTTTCATGGTCGTTTCTAAATCCGTACTGACTACTACTAGCTTATTCTTTTGGAGGTCAAAAAGAAATGATTCCAAGATAGGTAATACATTGTTTGAACTAATTACACCACTAATACTCTGAAGGTTTTTAAGTAAGGTGCCCGATGATACAATAAATCTCATGAAACGTCTTTTTTGTTTAGTGCACAAATATAGATTTTTTCGTTTAAATGAAATAGAGTAATTAACAGTTGTGTGTAATATTGATTCTTTTCCTTGAATATTCTAGATTCGAAAGGGTTTTTAAGTTGCATTTATTCTTATCTTAGCGTTCCATGGGACTATTTGACAAACTATTTAATTTCGGAAAATCTGCAGAAGAAGAATCAAATGATGTGGAAGACACCTCAGGTATTCGATTTGGTCGATATTCTGACAATAATAAAACCCTCACCAAAACAAATCAATGGTATGTAGCCGAGGATTTATATAAATCTAAAAAATTCAATGAATGTATTGAAGCCTTTTTTGATTATCTCCGCGACGAAAAAGAAGACAATGTAAAACTGGTAAAAGATGGATCAAACTATTCATTTGAGATATACCAAGGAACAAAAATAGTACATGGTACAATCAACGACCAAGAAGTAAAGGCGTCTGTATCGCTTGCAAAAATGGAGAAACCATCTATACCGGTCATGCGTCGATTGCTGGAAATGAATTTTTCGCTGTACTATGCCCGCTTTGCACTCAATGAAGATAAACTCTGCATGCTGTTTGACTCTCCCAAAGAAATAGCAAGTCCTAATAAATTATATTATGGCTTGAAAGAACTAGCCACCAAAGCCGACAAACAAGATGATTTATTATTGACAGATTTTGCATCATTACAAGCAGTGGACGATTCGCATGTTGCTGTTTTTGACAAAAACGAACAAACAGTCAAATACCACTACTTTAAAAAATGGATTGATGATACTTTACAACAAATTGACGAACTGAATCAGGATAGTTTTTCGGGTGGAATAGCTTATATGTTGCTTACCTTGATTTATCGTTTGGACTTTATGATTACACCAGAAGGCAAACTACTGAATGAAATAGAACGAATCAATAATCTCTATTGGACTAATAAGGAAGAAAAAACGGCTGTGGAGCGAAATCAATTGCTTAAAGAAGCGTTTCGAAAATTAGTAGCATGGCCAGAAGAAGAAGTCAAAAAATACTTTTATAGAGCAAAAGCTACTTTTGCCATTACTCTACCGAAATCATATAATGACGTGATTGAAAGTATTCGGTCTTCCAAAGATAATATGCTATGGTATCGCGAAAACAAATACGAAGGCATAGCACATCGCGTATTGGAATACGGTTTGTCTTATCCTCAATACTCTTACAGCTTACCAAAGCCTGTTACAGATTTATACAAATTATACATGCAGGTCAATCACGCCCCTTTTTTTGAAGAACTAGGCATAAAACCTTCTTATATTCAATCGGGTAAATTAAATACAGACCGTATTAAAGCTAGTATAAATGCTATTATACTTGAGTTTAAAGATAAGTTTCCTAAGTTAACGTTGGACACGAACAAATTGAATTTCTCCAATCTACTAGACTTCAACATTACATTGATGACTGAAATGGAAACGTTGAATTTTGACAACAAATAAAAATTATATGTCAATTAACGATACAATAGAACGATTTAAAACTGCAGTCATTCAGATTGCTACGCAACAATCAACTGGCACAGGATTCTATCTCAGTGATTATGATTTGATTATCACCAATCATCATGTCGTAAAGGACTCGGGCGATGTGACCATCAAAGGAAAAACGTTTGAAAAACAATTTTCGAAAGTTTTATTTACTGACGAAAAATATGATATTGCTTTTTTAGCACCACCAACAGGCGTAGAATTTCCTCCAATACATTTAGGAGATTATCATACTATGCGCGATGGCGATTCTGTATTGGCCATTGGTCATCCATACGGACTCAATTATACATCCACACAAGGCGTGATATCGAGAGTGGATCGTGTGCAAAACGGATTGAAATATATACAAATCGATGCTGCCATCAATCCAGGCAATAGCGGTGGACCATTGGTAAATGAAGAAGGAGTAGTGATAGGTGTAAATACATTCATCATACGTGGTGGTGACAATCTTGGTTTTGCATTACCATCTAGTTATTTGAAAGAAGCGCTAGAACAATACGCACCTGTAAGAGGTACAAGCGTAGTTCGTTGTCCCTCTTGCTCTACCATGGTAACCGAAGCAACTATTGATGGCGAATATTGTCCTAATTGTGGATACAAAATAGAACTATTAAAATACAAAGAGAACGCAATAGAAGTAACAGGTGTTGCAAAAATAATAGAAGACATATTGCATAAACTGGGAAAAGACAAAGATCTTGCTCGTACATCTACCAATAACTGGGAAGTGAAAGAAGGCAGTGCTACTATTAAAATCAGTTACAATCCTGATAATTTTTTTGTGGCGGGAGATGCTTTTCTATGTCAGTTACCTAAACAAAACATAGGCCTTGTTTATGAATTTTTACTTCGTGAAAATTTTAAATTAAATGGAATGCTCTTTAGTGTAGCTCAACAAGACATCATATTAACTAGTCTTGCGTTTGATATGGATATGACGGTCGAAAATGGCGAACGAATGTTCAATGACTTACTCCAAAAAGCCGATTACTACGATAATTATTTAATTGAAACTTTTGGGTGTACTCCTAAGTTGGAAGAGAATTAAAATGTTGTATTAATCATCATTACTTCCTAGTTGAAACACTGAACTATTGACCCCAATACGTACACCATATACAGGTGAAGAAAAATTACTATATCCTACTACACCATCAACTCGCATAAACCGAAACAACTTGTATCCTATATTCTCAAGACCTACAGAAGCTTCAATATAATTATTATCTTGATTGACATAATACATATTTGTAGCTGCTACTAAATACCATTTGAGTCTACGAAACAACGGAATTTTATTCGTCAATAAACCATAAAAATGATGCTCGGCATTGAGAGTTACATACTTAGATTCAGTGTTGCTATTGGCATAATAAGATGCCAATTGAAAACTGTTTAGGTATTGCGAAGCGAGAAAAATTTGATTCCCATTGAAATGGGTATAGTCAATCACCGAAACTTCATTCTTGTTGATAAACCCACCTACCTTAATTCTGTAATTCAATTCTCCCCATAAATTAAAATTCATTTCATCTGTCATAGTTGCTTCCCATTTGCTATAATCAACATCAGATCCTAGTATCATTTTGGCTATTGTAAAACTCGCACCAAAGGTTGGAAACTTCGACGATGTAGAAACTATACGATCAGAATATTTGATGTACTTTCTTCCTGGTTGAAAACTAATTGCATTTTTCCAGCTAAAGGCTTGATGCCTTGGCTCCTCATTATTCAACTGCTCGGTAGGATAATTATCAGTAAATTGAGTGTTGTTTTTTCTAAAAGAAAACAAGGTTGAATTTTGCAATGGATTTCTATCTTGATAATTGAGAATAGAATTAAAATGAAATCCACTTACATGTTTGTAGTTCCAACTTGCCTCAACAAATCCTGCTTGATAAATTTTTAAATAATTACGCCCATAGAAAAGTGTGTAAAGTGAGTTAATTAGAGGATCTACTGGTTCAGCATTGTTGTATTGAAATACATACCGACCTCCTTGCAATGAGAGGGTCGATTTATTTGTTTTACCAAACGAATAGCGAATGCTTGCCTTTGCGTTGAATTGTTGGTTGCTCACGCCATACCTCATTTTTACTCTTGTAACTAATTGTTTATCCTCAGAAAATGAATGTTTAAATCTAAACCCATAGGTGTAATTGAATCCTTCAGCTGTATTCCAATTGAAACTAGGTACCGAAATAATAGGATCCGTTTTAAAACTAGTCGATTTATTCCATCGTTTTACATATCCTTTTGTGATGATTGATTTGAATGTATTCTTTGTTATGACGACTGAATCTTTTTTCAATTCATCTACTTTTCGAATGCTATCTTTTTTTACAAAATCTCTCTTTTCATCTTCATCCAAAGGAATTGGTCGTATTGTATCCCAATAACTAATAGAACGAGTTAATGCTTCGGATGTATATTCTTTTGAAAATTTATTGAAATATTTTTTCGCATCATAGTTTAATTCATAGTCAGAAAATGTCTGTACAAAATTGCCCGTAAATCCAAATCCAAACAACTTTAATTTCATTTTAAACGACTGATCTTTGACCATCAAAATATCCTGCACTGGCACAAATAATTGCTTGATATACATAGTATCAATCATATCCAATTGATGTTCCTTATCTACCATTAAATCGACTGCATGCAATCGCCATTCATTTTCTATGATATCAATGATACCTGAAAACAATGGCTCGAATTTTCGACGAGGAATCACCTTGATTCGATTGATTAATTTCCCATCTTCCATGTAAGCACTTAATAATTCGTATTTGTAATTAAGCATGGCAGTTTCTGCAATAGGTGATATGAATCCTCTTGGGCTTAGTTGATTGCTTATTTGTACATTGTTGTCATATAAATTAATAAAAATAGGTTCACTCAATCCATAACTTGAGGTGCTACCACTTACACGACTACTTTTTACAATTGTCTTTAACTTGTCTGGTCTTTTATATGCAATATCAGAAATAGATTCTGACAAAAAAATAATCCCCTTTTGATCTTCTAATAATTTATCGTCGGTAGAGCTTGTATCCTTTTTATTTTTCTTTTCGCCCATCATACTCAGAATAAATCCACTCTTAGCTACATCATCTAGTTTTATATTCCCTTTAATGTATGCTTCGGCCTTATAGGCATCCAATTGTTTATTGTAAAAAGAGCGTTTTTGTATTGTCTTTTTTATAATAGCTATAGCGGGATTTTCGCCTTGTTTAACTATTATTTCTTTGAGTGTTGTTTCATTCGGTTTGAGCTGAAAATTATGATTTATTGCTGTAGCTGAAATAGTCAATTCAATTTCCTCTTTCTTGTATCCTACATATTGACATACAATTGTATATTTCCCTTCAGCAAATTCAAATTGATACTTTCCATCAATATTGGTTGTTGTACCCTTAGTAGTTCCTTTTATATAAACACTTGCGAAAGGAAGTGCCTCACCTTTTGTATCAGTGACTTTACCTTTGAGCAAAGAAGCATTTACTTTGCCTATACACATTGTCATTAATAATAATACACAACACCATTTCACCATAAGAAATAATTTTTGAACAAAATAGCTCAAAATAAATTAACCTATTCAAAATATTGACAAATGGTTATTCTTATTGATCTCTGGTTGTACTTGATTAAATTATTTAATATCGAAATAGACTGTTACAAAGTTCGAAATTATCGAATTTCTATTTACTCAAATACATACTTCTGTCTTTATATAATTGTCTAAAATAAGGATCACGTAAATCTTTAATAAAACGAATAGCTTCACCAGTCGATTTCATTTCGGGACCAAGTTCTTTGCTTACTCCAGGAAATTTATCGAAAGAGAAAACAGGCTCTTTAATGGCAAATCCTGTTAGTTTTTTCTCGTAAGTAAAATCACTTAATTTGTTTTCCCCCAACATAATTTTAGTGGCAATATTCAAATATGGAATTTGATATGCTTTTGCAATAAATGGTGTTGTACGGGATGCACGAGGATTTGCTTCAATTACATAAACCGTATTATCTTTTATAGCAAATTGAATATTTATTAAACCTTTTATGTTTAATGCTTTCGCAATTTTCAACGCATAATGTTCCATAGTCGTCACCAACATGGGCGTTAGATTAAAACAAGGCAACATAGCATGACTATCACCGCTATGAATTCCTGCTGGCTCAATGTGTTCCATCACACCCATTACATGAAGTTGATCTCCATCATATATGGCATCAACCTCTGCTTCTTGACAACGATCCAAGAAATGGTCAATTAAAATTTTATTGTCAGGTATATGTTTTAAAATGCTAATGACTGCTTTTTCTAACTCTTCATCATTAATCACAATTTTCATTCGTTGCCCACCTATCACATAACTCGGACGAACCAATACCGGATAACCTACTTTGTTGGCTACGGCAATGGCTTCATCTACATTCACCGCAGCTCCATACTCAGGATAAGGTATTTCTAGCTCTTTTAATAAATCACTGAAACGACCTCTGTCTTCTGCAATATCCATATTGTCGAAGCTTGTTCCAATGATTGGAATATTTTTTTCGTGTAGTTTTTTAGAAATTTTCAAAGCAGTTTGTCCTCCCAATTGTACAATGACACCTGCTGGCTTTTCATGTTCAATAATTTCATAAATATGTTCCCAATTAACAGGCTCAAAATAAAGTTTATCGGCCATATCAAAATCGGTACTCACCGTTTCAGGATTACAATTTATCATAATGGCTTCATAACCACATTCTTTGATGGCAAGCAAACCATGCACACAACAATAGTCAAACTCAATGCCTTGTCCAATTCTATTAGGGCCTGAACCTAAAACGATAATTTTCTTTTTGTCGGTAACGATGCTTTCGTTGTGTATTAATTTTGTCATAATATGGAACACTGATTTTACAGATTAGATAGCTTTTAGTGATTTTTCTTTTTAGATTTTGTTTTGAAACCTATGGGTTCTCTTTCAACAGGTTTTTGTTCTTCTTTTTCTTGAATGAGTTTATCTAAAACTTGATAAATTTCAATAATTTGTACATCTTGTTCGTCAATTCGTTCTGATAATTCGTCTTTAATTGAATTGATTTGTTTTGAAATATTTTTTCTGTCAGAAATATATTGTTTTAATGAAATAAATGCACGAACCACAGCAATACTCACTTTCACCGCTTTTTCACTTCGTAAAACAGACGCTAACATGGTTACCCCATGTTCAGTAAATGCAAATGGCAAATATGACTTTCCACGATGTTTTTTCGAACTGGTCGCAATTTGCGACCAGTTCGATTCTGATGTGGTCACAATTTGTGACCGCATTATTTCCCATTCATTTTCAGTTAATTGAAACATAAAATCTTCAGGAAAACGTTCAATATTTCGTTTAACTTGCTCATTTATACGTTTAGTTTCCACTTCGTACATTTCAGCAATTTCATAATCAAGCATTACTTTATGCCCTCTTATTTCGTATATTTTATTATGTATAATTTCTGAATTCATTTCTAATTTTTTGAACACTGATTTTATAGATTAGAAAAATTTACACTGATAAAATCTGTGCAAATCCATTAGGTCCATTCTATCCGTGTTCTATTGATAGCTTTTCAAACGTTGAATAAAAATATGGCGTTACAGCTTCAAACTCACCAGCACAAGTATCAACCATTTTAAACACTCGAGTAATGCCCAATGATTTTCGTTTTTCATACAATTCATCTTCGGTGCCGTCATTCATAATTCTGCAAATTTGCTCATCACCGAATCCGTTAGTTTTTGCAGTCTGCAATAAATCAGTAGGCAAGGTATCTAATTTATATTTTGCAATTTCTTTTTCAATATCACACAGTTTTTTAATTTCATTTAAAAACCATTTGTCGATACCATGACTTGCTTTTGAGATAGAATTCACACTCACACCAGCCATCAAAGCATCTTTAATTCTAAAAATTCGATCCCATTTTGGTGTTTTTAATGACTCTAAAATATCATCGGTTTTCATCAAGCTTTTTCCGTAATAACCCAATCCAATGGCATTGTTTTCGAGGCTTTGACAAGCCTTTTGTATAGCTTCCGTAAAGCTTCTACCAATAGCCATCACCTCACCAACCGATTTCATTTGAAGTCCTAAGGTATCCTTTGCACCTTTAAATTTATCGAAATTCCAACGAGGAATTTTTACAATTACGTAATCTAATGTTGGTTCAAAAAACGCTGATGTATTACCTGTAATTTGATTGTTCAATTCATCCAAACGATAGCCAATGGCCAATTTGGTAGCTACTTTTGCAATTGGATAGCCAGTTGCTTTACTTGCCAATGCTGACGAACGAGAAACACGTGGATTAATTTCAATAGCAATAATTTCTTCGGTTTCAGGATTCATGGCAAACTGCACATTACATCCTCCTGCAAAATTTCCTAAATCACGCATCATCATGATGGCAGTGTTTCGCATCAACTGAAATGCAGTATCACTCAACGTCATAGCCGGTGCAACTGTAATAGAATCACCAGTATGAACACCCATTGGGTCAAAGTTTTCAACTGTACAAATGATACAAACATTATCCGCACTATCTCTCAATAATTCTAATTCAAATTCTTTCCAACCCAACACAGCCTGCTCAACTAATACCTCATGAATAGGACTTGCTTGCAAACCTCTGTTCAATGCTTCATCTAAATCTTCAGGTGCATTTACAAATCCACCACCAGTTCCACCCAACGTAAACGATGGACGAATCACTAAAGGGAAGCCCATTTCTTGTGCAAACTCTTTTCCTTCTAAAAATGAATTGGCAGTTTTTGCTTTTGCAACAGTTACACCCAATTTTATCATCCATTGACGGAATTGCTCACGATCTTCGGCTTTATCAATGGCTTTAATATCAACACCTATTAATCGAACATTGTATTGTTCCCAAATGCCCAATTCCTCAGCTTCTTTAGCCAAGTTCAAGGCAGTTTGTCCACCCATAGTAGGCAATACAGCATCAATATCATTTTCTTGTAAAATCTGCTCAATACTTGTAACATTTAAAGGCAACAAATACACTCTATCAGCCATCATAGGGTCGGTCATGATAGTTGCAGGATTTGAATTAATAAGAATAACTTTGATACCTTCTTCACGAAGAGAACGTGCCGCTTGGGTTCCACTATAATCAAACTCACAAGCTTGACCAATAACAATAGGACCAGAACCAATAATTAAAACGGACTTAATTGAGTTGTCTTTAGGCATTTTTTTTTTATCCCGTTGTAAAACGGGAAGTCAGAAAAACACAGACTTATGACTGTTGAAGCGCAAATGTAATCATTGAACCACTGATTTAAAAGTATTGTGGAAAAAGAAATAAAGATTCGAATTTTGCACAATCCTCAACATGAATCAAATACATAAGTTAAGTCTTTATTTTATTAACTTTCTAAAATCCAGATGGATTGATATAAAATATCAAGGTGAAGGAAAAACTTATATTTCTTATTTCAAAAATTTTGAAATCTGTTTTTTATCGTTCAAATAGTGTTATTCACAGCACTTTTATTCATTATTTTCATACAAATAGCGCTCAAATTTAAAATTATTCAAACTTTCGAGTAATTTACGATGTCTTTTAATCAACTAATATTATTATACAATGAATAAATTGTTACCTTTTTTTCTAGTTTTAGTGTTTTTTATTAATGTCTCACATGCTCAAAATTTTGAATGGGCGCAGCGAATAGGCAATGTAAGGAGCGATAAAATAACTTCAATCAAAACTGATGGTTTAGGATATATATATATTGCTGGATATTTCAGCACAAGCACACCTATTGGTACCAATGGGTTAATACTAAACTATACTGCTAATACACAAAGCAAGGAAGCATTTATTGCTAAATTAGATAGCACAGGTTATTGTTATTGGGCAAGAAGCGGCGGGCAGGGTTTTGATGACCGAGTATTAGGAATGGATGTTGATAGCCTAGGAAATAGCATTATAGTAGGAACATATTGGTCGAATAACTTTGTAATGGGTTCTGTTACTATCAATAACGCTGGATTTGGCGGAGCCGACCAATGTCTAGTTGTAAAGCATGATCCTAATGGCAACCAACTTTGGGGGACATTTGTTGCTGGTAATGCGGGCGATGATCAGGGTCTAGATGTAGCCACAGACAAATATGGGAACAGTTATATTGTAGGATTTATGACTGGTAATTTATTGCGATGCGGTGGCAATACGGTTACTGCAACAAACACCAACACCTCGAGTCAACAACACAGTTATTGGCTAGCTAAAATAAATAGTACTGGGACTTTTCAATGGGCAAAAACATTTGGCAATCTACCTTACGATACCGCTGTAAACAAATATATTGAACGCGATATTGCCGTTTGTGTAGATGAAGCTGATGGCGTTTATGTAACTGGTGGTTTTGACCACACTTGGCCATTTGGGACTACAACTCTTACCAGTAGTGGCGGGTACGATATTTTTGCACTCAAATACGACTCATCAGGTGCTTTTCAATGGGCTACTCAAGGCGGAAGTTCAAAGGATGATTGGAGTAACGGAATCTGTTCGGATAAAAATGGATATATTTATATAACAGGTGAGCATCGTGATTCCCTAATTATGGATACTATATTGGTAAAAAACTACGATAAAAGAGATGCGTATCTGATTAAAATTGATGCACAAACAGGTAAACCCATTTGGGGCAAACGTGCTGGAAGTGACTTGGGTGGCGAACGAGGCAATGATGTATGGGCCGATGACAAATGCAATGTATACTTAGTCGGCGATATTAACGAAGGCGCTAAATTTGGAGACAACATTGTTACGCCTTTAAATGGTGAAGGTGTTCAAAGTTTTATGGCAAGGATTACACCTGATGGAAAATGGTCATGGGCAATCACTGCTGGAGGATTGGGCGATGACGACCGTGGTAATGCTGTTACAAAAGGCAAGGGGAATCAAGTATATATGGCAGGTTATTTTAGACAAACTGTTCAATATGGAAATACAACATTGGTTTCTGCTGCTTCAAGCGATGGTGTATTTGCAAGGATATACGACTCAATGTTAAACAAAGGAACTCCATTTACTTTAAACCCACCTGCAAAAACAGTTTTATGCTTTGGAGATACTGCTCATTTAAAAATACCAAAACATGGTTATTTTCAAATAAATCCAAGCAATGGAATTCAGTTCAATGCCGATACTACCTTGCTAATATTTTCACCAACTACCACCACAACCTATACAATGAGTGGTTATAGCGCAGGTGCTTGTACCGACTATGATACATTGACATTTACAATCTCTGTAGGCTTGCAAGGTTTCACACTTTCACACCCTACTGATACATCCATATGTAATGGCGAATCAATCGATTATGCATTATTACCACACGACCATTTTGAAATTACACCTTCTACCGGCACGAGTTTAAATGCAAATGAATCCTTACTGACCTTTTCTCCAAGTACAACTACTACATATACGCTTAGCGGCTATAGCCTGGGTGTATGTCCAAGTTATGATACGATTAAAGTTACTATCGTAATTGCACCTTCACCAGTGGCTGCATTTGATATTACTCCTAATATTGCATTGATTCAAAATCCAACATTTACATTGAAGAATAATTCTACAGGCGGTAATTATTATGCATGGTATAAAGGGAGTCAGCTATTTTCTACATTTACAAGCCCTTCTGTAACCGAATCTAGTGTTGGTAATTATTGTTACAAACTTGTGGTTGAAACCACAGAAGGATGCAAAGACTCAGTCACACATTGTGGTGATATTATCAACGACGAACGTGTCTTTTTCCCAAATGCATTTTCTCCCAATGATGATTTAATCAATGATGATTTCAAACCAATTATCTCCAACATTGATTTAACGACACTTAAAAATTATACGTTTATGATTGCCAATCGATATGGTGATATAGTATACAAAAGTGATAATCCAAATTTTGGATGGGATGGCACATTAAAAGGTACTCGATGCGAAATGGGCACTTATTACTACTTGTGCAAATTTACTTCTGCAAGTGGCAAAGTATATGAGTATAAAGGAGACCTAATTTTAATTTATTAAGTAAAACATAATCAGTTATATTAAACAAAACAATTCTTGAATAATATTGTTGAATAATATACTTTTGAAATTCGATGATCCGATTTTCCGAATTCAAAAAAACTTTATTCAAATCACTGAATCTTCATCATGAAGAGAAAGAGAGTGAAACATACCACGAAATTGTATGTGCTGCTGAATTTTCAGGATTTAATTTATGGATATTGGGATTTGCAATGGTCATTGCTTGTATTGGTCTCAATACAGATTCTGCTTCGGCTGTAATTGGCGCAATGCTTATTTCACCACTCATGGGACCTATTACCGGATATTCGTTTGCATTAGCGATCAAAGACAAAAAACTAAAAAACATTTCAATTCGAAATTGGATTTGGATGACTGGCATTAGTCTAATTGCATCAACCTTGTTTTTTATTATAAGTCCATTTGACAATGATACACATGCTTTGTTGTCATTTACAAAAGCAAGTATTTTTGATATCTTAATTGCCTTTTTTGGAGGACTGGCTGGCTTCATTGGTATCATGAAAAAAGATGGAATCAAAGTAATGGCTGGTGTAGCGGTTGCAACTGCCTGTATGCCACCATTATGCACTGCTGGATTTGGTTTAGCCCATGGCAATTGGGGTGAATTTGTTGGAGGTCTATATTTTTATTTGATCAACTGTTTATTTATTGGCTTAGCTACCTTTATTTTAGCACGATTTACCAACTTTCATTTACACTTTAAACCCCAAGACAAATCAACGAGTAAGCTAGCCACTTGGCTTTGGACATTATTTATTATTGCCATGATTATACCAGGTGGATATATTGCATGGCAAAAATGGAAAGAAGAAAAAAACCCATTGAATGAAAAAATATTGAATGACAAACAACGTATCATTCAATTAGAACAACAAGTCAATCGATTAGATTCGTTACTCAATCTAAAAAATAACTAATCTAAGTTGGGTCTAAACCTTTTTCTTTTTTTGGAGCTAGACTGAAATACTTCTATTTAGCTAATACTCGCTATCTGCGGCGCATGGCGCTCGCGGCTATCGAGGCTAGTTTTCGGGGGCATTTACATTATTAAGCTGATGAAATACAAATGCATAAAACGAATTAAGCTTATTCGTCCATCTATATCATTTCACCCCTTTTCATGATTTGTAATTACCAGCGGTAAAATATAAATTTATCACCCTTTTGCTACCAAATACCACACAAAAGGATGATATTTGTTATTGCAAATTAACATCTATCATCCCTATAAATAAATTAGGTAGCATTATTAAAGAACAACCAAAAAAAAATGGAATTGACTTTTATAGTTTGGAATACTAATAGAAAAGCACTTTACGAAGAGGTTTCAGATTTAGCATTTGAACACCAAGCTGATTTCATAATCTTGATAGAAAACTTAGGAGTTTCATCCCAAATGATTGACTATTTAGAAATGAAAACTAACAATACATACCTATACCACAAGAATACATTAAGGTTTGAAAATGGTCATTTGTACACAAAGTCAAACTTTAATAATATTAGAACTCTAAATGAACATCAGCGATATTCTATTAAAGAGATTACTCTTTCTGGGGAAACATTCAATCTTGTAATTGTTCATTTACCCTCTAAAAACAATTGGGGAAATTCAGCTGATCATGATGCAATATGTAGTGTTTTGAAACAAGATATTGACTATTTTGAAAACGACAATGGTCATCAAAAAACAATTGTGTTAGGCGATTTCAATATGAATCCATTTGAAAACGGAATGATAAACGCAATGGGACTTCATTCTGTTATGGATAGAAATATTGCAGAGACAAAATATAGAAAAATCTATGATGAAGATTATGAGTTTTTATACAATCCAATGTGGTCTTTTTTAGGCAGTAAAGGTAAAAGTAACATTAATGGGACAAATTATCACAATACAAGTAAATACATGAACTATTATTGGAATATGTATGACCAAGTTCTTTTAAGACCTGATTTACTAAACTACTTTAATGAAGATGATTTAGAAATTATTTCAAAAATAAATGGAATTGATCTGACAAAAACAGTTAATAATACAAAACGTATAAACACAGATGTATCCGACCATTTACCGATTAAATTTAAATTAAATATATAATAATATGAAAAATTTATGGCCTGAATTCCAAAAAAAAGAGGAAATCGCACCTAAAGCAATAATTAATAAGCAAGCGGAATTTTTTGATGCCTTAGGTATTGGTCTTAGAGCGAATGTGAGTTCTGTTCAAGGTTATGATGATGACATACTAGCGTTCGGTGATAAAATATGGTTAGTTCATACTTTCAGAATCAAAGCAATAGCACTTGATGGTTTCACTTTTACTCTCTTTAGAGCAAAGCATAAAACTACTGCAATGTACCCAGTACATATCTATGACAATTTAACTAGTATAAAATACGAAGCAAAGACACCAAGTGAGTTGGAAACTGTATTAGGCGAAATTTTCAGTACTGAAGAAACAAAAGAAGCTATAAAAAATGTTATGAGCCAATTATAACGCTACCTAACAACAAATTTGTCCAATAGCGACGATGTACAATTTTGAACATTATTTCTTTAATGATCTTTTGATTCTATAATGAAGCGAAGTACCTATGAATTCGCTACTGTACAAATTCGCAACTGTTAGCCGTCAGACTAAAACGACACACAACAGCATAATAAATAGATTTTAATTACTAAAATGGACATTAAAGATTACGTAAAAAAATACAACTTCCCTTTTGATAAAGTTATAACTGATTTCAAAGAAGATTTCGATTCATTGTATTTTACCGAAAAAGATTGGCTTGAAAATTTAGAAGATAAAATTCATCTTTTAAAGAATAAAGACAGTGAGGATGCATTCAAAAAAGTAATACAAAAATTAAAAGGGGAAAAAGATTTTAATGAATCAGACACTTCAATTTTGTCAACTTTCGTTGGTAAAATAAATACAATCGTTCGAATAGCGAATCGAATAAACAATTTCAAAGAAGGAACACAACTTGAAAATGGTGTTTTGAAGTTGTTTGATTTCTTCAATGCTGTTAAACGTTCTGAAAAACTTGAAAATTTAAATTATAAATTAAACAACAATCTAGTAAACTTTTTACCACATATATTTTCAGTCATTAAACATTGTCAAAACCCCATAAATTACCCTGTTTATTACAAATACTGGAAGAACATACTTCGGGAAGTCCTTTCAAAAGATGACAACTATGATTCAATGTGTACGTTCTATAAAACTTTTCCATCAAATAATAGGCATTTAAATTTTGCAACATATTTAGGTGTAATTGGGATTCAAATTGCTAAAAACATTAATGATAGCGGTATTACTATAACTAAGGACTCTAAAGATTATAGATACCTAACAAATGATGTAATAAATATTGAACGTTATAATTCAATACTTGATACCCAATTATCTAGCGTAACAGATAAACAAAATATGTCTAAAAAATATTGGCTTTATGCACCCGGAGAGAATGCCCATAAATGGGAAGAATTTTATGAACTCGGCATTATGGCATTAGGTTGGGATGAATTAGAGGATATCCGACAATATAATAGTCGTGAGGAAATAAAAGAAGCACTGGTTGAAGCATATGGTGGAGAAGGTTCTAAAAAGAATGATGTTTCTGCAAACTATGATTTTGTCAACACGATTAACATTGGGGATATTATAATCGCAAAGAAAGGTAGAGGCGAATTACTTGGTTTCGGAGAAGTAACTTCCAATTACATATATGACGAAAATCGTTCAGATTACAATAGTATTAGAAAAGTTGACTGGAAATTAAAAGGAAATTGGAGAGTTGATTTTAGTTTGGTTCTTAAAACCTTAACAGATATAACCTCATACTCATCTGACGATGACAAATACGACACCTACTATGAAAAATTGCTTGGAATTATGACAACTGAAAATTCTACAACACAAAATACTCTAGTAATGAGCTTCCCATTAAATTCTATATTGTACGGACCTCCAGGCACAGGCAAAACATATAACAGTATTGATAAAGCCGTTGCTATCGCAACAGGTTCGTCATCTGACCACATTTCAAACAAAAAGCAATTTGATGATTTGCGTAAGCAAGGACAAATTGAATTTGTAACATTCCATCAAAATTATTCTTACGAAGATTTTATGGTTGGTATTCGCCCAAATGTCAGTGAAACAACAAGCGATTTAAGCTTCAAAAAACATTACGGAATTTTCTATGAAATATCAAAACGTGCAAGAGAAAACTTTGAAAACTCATTGAAAGATGAACAAACAATTTCAAGAGAAAATTGGATAAAAGAAAAATTTGAAGAGTTTAAAGAGTATATTGAAACAGAATTAGAAGAAAATGGCAAATTCACAATTAAAAACAATGTTTCAATTTATTCAGTTGAAGACGAAGTTTTCATCTATACAGGCGAAAAAGAAAATGGTGAGCTTTGGAAAAATCAGCGAATTGGAATGCACTATGATGCATTAATCAACATTTATCTTGCTGACGTTCAAAACCGACAAGACATAAAGAAATTAGAAAACGTTCCAGGTTTAGAAAAACAACACGCAACATACAGTTTTGAACTCATTAAGAAATTCAGAGAATTTCTTACGGAAAAAGGGTATAAATTCCAATCAACGACTGTTCAAAAAGAACCTTCTAAAAACTTCGTTTTAATTATTGACGAAATTAACAGAGCAAACATTTCAAAAGTATTTGGTGAACTAATTACGTTGCTGGAAGACGACAAAAGAATTGGAGAGCCAAATGAATTGAAAATTACATTGCCAAACGGAGAAAAAGAATTTGGCGTTCCACCAAATCTTTATCTAATTGGCACAATGAATACGGCTGATAAGTCTATTGCACTTATCGATATTGCTTTGCGAAGAAGATTCGAGTTTATAGGAAAATATCCTGACTACGATGTAATAAAAAACGTAGATGCAAAAACCTTGCTTCAAAAAATCAATGAAGAAATTTACAAATTGAAAAATTCTGCGGATTACTTAATTGGACACGCTTACTTTATTAAAGGTCAAGCTATTGAAGAAACATTGAGAAATAAAATTGTTCCGCTTTTAATGGAATATTTTTCAGGAAAAACAAAAATTGTTTCAGATATTTTCAATGACACTAATTGGAAAGTTGAATACGACACAACAAAATTTAATTGGACAATTTCAACAAGATAAATGAAAGGAACGTTGTTTGAATATGATAAATGGGTAAAGGTTGAAAATACATCTACCTTGTTTCATTCGCTAAAAACAATTTGGCGACAACGAAATTTTACAGACTTAACAGAAGAATTAGAAGAAAACGAAACTGACAAAAACTACCAACCGTTTTTACGTTTTTCAAACAACGAAATTAGAGCAAACAACTATGTTGGCTTCATTCAAACGGCAAACGACTTAGTAGAAATTTATCCAAAAGTATTTCGCAACTGTCCCGAGAAAGACAAAAACGATATGCTTAGCCATATCTTTTTTTGGTTCAACTATTGTCGCAAATGGAAATTTCCTTTTAGCCAAGCACAGCTAGATAGACTTTCCATAGATGAATTTCCTGAATTGATAATAAACTTAATAGCAAATCAATTTTTGGAAACTGTCTCGAATCAACCGTTGACAATGTATCAACCTGTTGAAGAAACAATGCAAACACCAAGAGGTTCTATAAATTTCAAACGATACATTTCAAATAGTTTAGCAAACGGAAATTTTCAAAACATAGAATGTGATTACGAACCTTTCTTGTTTGACAACAAGGTCAATCGTGTTATTAAGTATTGTTCACGACTTTTAATGAACCAAACAAAGTTTGCTGAAAACTTGCAAATGCTTCAAGAAGTTGTATTCATCCTTGATGAAGTTGATGACATTCCTTGCAACAATTATGAATTGGAAAATATTACGCTAAATTCGTTTTTTGACGAATACAATAAAATTCTTGACAGTTGCAAATTGGTTTTGAACCAACAACTATATTCAAGTAATACTTACGACTTATCTCAATGGTGTTTGTTGTTCCCAATGGAATACATTTTTGAGGATTTTGTTGCAGGTTTTTTAGAACAACATTTTTCAAAAGACTGGTATATAAAATATCAAAAATCTGATGAATATTTAGCAACAAATAATACAGGTAGAAAAGTGTTTAATATGCAACACGACATTTTTTTAACTTCAAAACATTCAGGTAAAAAAATAATTGTTGACACAAAATATAAGCTTCGTTCGACAAATTATAAAGACGACCCAAAAAGAGATATTGATCAAGCAGACCTCTATCAAATGACAAGCTATGCATTTCGAAGAGGTTGCACAAACGTATTTCTTTTATATCCAAACTTGACAGATTCCTTAAATGAGCCAGACATATTTGATATTACTTCAGGCTTTAATAAAGATGATAAGATTACAGTAACCGCAACAGAAATTCCTTTTTGGACAGAAGATAATTTTGACGCCAAAACACTTGAAAGTAAATTGTTTAACACTTTGAAAACACAATTAGACAAATTTGAAAATGAAAGCCTTGCTCGTACGAGTATCCTATAAGCAGTTTGCCTGAAGCAACCTTTGCCTGTATTTTTAAATCCCCGCTAGTCAAAGTGTATTTTAACCACTTCGGCTGGCGCAATGTCTCTGACTTGTGCCACATATACCCCACTAGCTCAAGTGTATTTTAACACCAACGGCTGGCGCAGGTTTGCAACCTGTGCTTGATGTTTTGCCACTATATTTTTATAGTTTTTTTCAACTCAACCAAATATTACTTATCTAAACCTGTAAGCAAAATTCAGGCAAAATCCCTAAAATCAAGCCTTCACCCTTATATGGTCGATAAGAGCCCTCGTTTTGCTAGCCCGAGACCTCATTTTGCTAGTTTTTACCCTCATTTGGCAACCAAGAGATTTCGTTTAGTTAGCCTTAGACCTCGTTTTGTTACAAAGAGTCATCGTTTGGGAAGCAAGAGACCTCGTCTGATTACCCCGAGACTTCATCTTTTTACCCTGAGACCTCATTTGGCCTTTCAGATCGAATGTCTGGAAAGCCCGAACCCTCATCTTTTTTTCCAAATGAGGGTTCTTGGTATATAAATTAGGGTACTGGGTATATTTATGAGGGTTCTTGGTATATAAATTAGGGTACTGGGTATATTTATGAGGGCTCTAGGTATATAAACTAGGGTTATTGGTATATTTATTAGGGTTATAGTTATATTTATAAGGGCTATAGGTATATAAACCCTCTCTCCGAAGGCTATTGCCTTCGTGAGGCTTATGTTCTTAGTTGGCTTTGCCAACACATCATGCTGTTCGGTGTGAGTATTCATCACTAACTACATCCCCTTCTTTATTTCCGCTTGCAGTTTGGCCAATTGCGCAGGCGTTAGCTTCGCTATATCAGGTAAAATATTCACAAGCTCCTTGGGCTTGAGGGCTTGCAAGGGATGATCGGGTACGTCCTTGATAGGATCGTCGGGTATCCACTCAAACAGATCGGAGGGTGTACACCATGCCGCCTCGCATAAGGTATGCAATACCTCTATGGGTATACGCTGAGAAGGTTTGTGGAGTAGCTTGTAGGCCATGTGGTGGTAAATGCCATTTGCTTTAAGCCATGTATAAGGTTTATCAATGCCCTTAGACTTTAATAGCTTTTCAATACATAGGATAAACATAGTTTAAACTAATTTTAAGTTATTCGTAGTTACTTTTTCAATAGTCAAATTTAGGATTTAATCACAAAAAAAAGTCATTCTACATGGGTGAATTTGTGTTCTAAAATTGCAATGCGTACTCTTGGTACTGCAATGCGTACTCTTGGTACTGCAATGCGTACTCTTGGTAGTGCAATGCGTACTCTTAGTACTGCAATGCGTACTCTTGGTACTGCAATGAGTACTCTTAGTACTGCAATGCGTAATAGTAGTATTGAAGTGCGTAATAATAGTATTGAAATGCGCTAAAACCCTTATATACAGGGCGTTTGAGCCTTTTAAAATTTATGATTTATTTTAACAAAAAAGACCTTGCATTCTGATTGTAAACTAGAAAAAATAAATAAATTTGGTTTCACTAAATTATTTACTATCATGAATGACGTACAAACAAACCGAGTTAACTCGCTCATTAAATCGAGTGATTTCCTAGACGACCACGCAAGCGAATTATCCGCAGTGGCACAGTTAGCACCTCTTGCACTTGAATTGAAAAATCTTATCAGTGACATTGAAACAGCAGCAGGTAAAGGTTCTCTAGACCTTACGGGTGTAGCCGAACAAAAAAGTATTACAAGGCAAAACTTGATTGACAGTATGATGAAAGTCTCGCGCGGTGCGGCGGCTTATTACTTGAGTGTCAATCAACTTCGCGAATTGCGTATGGTAGAATTTACATCCAATGAGTTGACCAAAAAGCGTGACAATGACCTCTATGCTACTGCAAAGGAAATGCACCAAATGGCAACTGTAGATGGCGCAAATTATATCGCCGTATCGGCTCCAGATATTACCATGCTGGATGATACAAAAGAGAAATTTTTCGATTACATACAAGACCCTAAGCGCGAAGTAGAAATAGCAGCCCAACAAAATGCATTGATAGACCCATACATTACACAGGCTATGGAAATACGTAAAAAGCTCGACATCTATATGCAAACATTTATCGCTACCAATGCCCTACTCTACAACGAATGGAATGCATCGCTTGGCATAGACGATACAGGGGCTAATACATCTGCATCCTATACCGTTACACTCATGATTCCTCCTTCATCTATCAAATCGATAGACTATAGCAGTGTAGCACTTCAAGGCAATACCGAAATCAAACTGATCAATAATTCGGCGGCTGAATTGGTCTATGGCTTTGGCAATGACTCCAACAGTTTTGCAGGTACACAAACTGTATATTCCAATACACAAAAACGTCAATCTGCTTCAAGCTTAGGTTACAATGCACTCTCAGCTACCATACTCAATGTACAAAATAACAAAGCTGTAGACCTCGAATGCACGATTGAGATTTATGACATGGGTTAGATTGTTTATTAAAAGCCCAATCGAAATGGTGGCTTTTTAATTCCAAACTAGAAATAAATTTCACTACTAATAAATAAAAAATTTATTTGAAAATAAGATGTACAAACTATTATGGCCATTTAGCTTTTTGTAGTGATGCTAAATGGTAAATAATGGTTTTATTATATGTTGTGCGAAATTGCAACTGAGCATTAGTTCTTTGTTCATCAATAGAAAATCACTTGGACAGTCGGAAAAACTATCAAAAAAAATAGCGTGACAAATAAAATTGAATGAGTAATTGAAGAGATAAAGTTTATTGTAAATTTGCAACGGAACACTGCGGTTTGGGTTATCCAGTTAAACCAAAGAATAAATAACAAACTCTACCAGAGTTGGACTGAAAGAGCTAGTTAGGCTTCCAACAAAAACATAAATAATATCAAATGAAAAAAGTATTTTTAGCTATTATAGCTCTAACAACATTAGTAATTGCTTGTAATAAAACAGAATTGAAAGAGAACCCCAACAGCGCAAATGCAAATCCAATAAGGACAAGAACTTCGTGTGAATATACAAGCATCACAAGCCCGTTCACTAACACAAATTTGGAGACAAATTTGTCAATGCTAGGAAGACTTCACAATGAATGCCTTACCTACTACTTTAATTCTGCACAAACTTCAGGTTTAACAAAAGATAATCAACCTGCATTTGACAACCATTTACAATCAACATTAAAAGCTTTTAATGAATCTAATGGCATCAGTTTAAATGAAGGGAGTTTTTATCCTTGTATAAATTCAAATCAAGTTCTTTATAGTGATGATAACTTTCAAACAAGTTTCTCTACAGAAGCACAAAATATTATCAACGCTGTGGTAGCATTATTAAGCGATGAGACTAAAACTTATAATGATTATGTTACAGGATTAAATCAGTTAAAAGCAAATGCATATGCTCTTAGTGTTGAAAATGAGAAAATATCCGTACTTTGTATGATTACTGTATCTACATATTCGCTTGAATACTGGAATAGTCATTTAAATGAATGGATAGTATATTTTGGTGGAAAAAAAACAAGATTATCTAAATTAGGTAAAATTGGATTATCAGACGGAATAGGTGCCATCAGAGGAGCAATTGGAGGAGGATTCATTGGAGGTCCAATTGGTGTTTTTGCAGGTGCACTTTGTGGAGCAGGTGCTAACTCTGTTGTTAGAGGGTTAGTTTTAGGTTTTACAGGTTATTAATTTTCAAAATAAAAACAATGAATATGAAAGAAAAACTAAAGAAATACTTCACAAGTAAACACTTTGTAAAGTATTTTATTATTATGATTATTTTGGCCATTATTGGAGAAATTGCAATATCAATTTATGAGTATGATATGATTATTTGGCCTCTTGTAATTCCTATGATTATCGGAGACTTCTTTTCTACTTTCTTTATTTTTGACGTAGTTAAAAAAGCTAGCAAGAAAGAGAAATAGAAATCAAATAATAACAAACTGATAAACTTGAACTGCATAATTACAACTATCTCACAACAGCAGTTTGGACGCATGGCAGGCAGATGTATAACACCCATCTGTCTGCCTTTTTAAAAACATTTTTCATGCTCTTCGGAATGATCGGCCTCTGCGGCATTCCGAAGGAAAGATAGATACGGTTCTTTTCTATTGGTTGTTGTCACACCATACATTATTTGGCTTTAAATTGGTGATTCAACATCTGATAGGTGAATCCCTTACACATTTCTATCAATCATACTCATCAAGAAATTGTTTTTTTTGTTTTTTTAAATGCTGCAAAAAATGCTGACGCTTCTTTACCTGATTCATCTTTACGATTGAATACTTTTTTTAAATCTTCAATATCCTGTTTGATAGTTAAATACTCCTCGTTGGGAATTAAAATATATTTTTTGTGGTCTATAGTAACTGTAGGATATTTCATGGTTTAACTTTAATAATTTAAAATTAATTCTCTATTGGTTGGTGTCTCACCAAACATTATTGGATTTAGTTTCTCTATTGGTTGTTGTCAAACCGTACATTATTTGGTTTTAATTTGGCAGGTCAACATCCGATAAGTGATGTTAAATGCGAAGACTATTCTCTATTGGTTGGTGTCTCACCAAACATTATTGGATTCTCTATTGGTTGGTGTCTCACCAAACATTATTGGATTTAGTTTGGTGGGACACCAACCGATAGGTGATGCCCTACTCTATAACGAATGGAATGCATCTCTTGGCATAGACGATACAGGGGCTAATACATCTGCATCCTATACCGTTACACTCATGATTCCTCCTTCATCTATCAAATCGATAGACTATAGCAGTGTAGCACTTCAAGGCAATACCGAAATCAAACTCATCAACAATTCGGCGTCTGAGTTGGTGTATGGTTTTGGCAACGACTCCAACAGTTTTGCAGGTACACAAACGGTATACTCCAATACACAAAAACGTCAGTCTGCAACGAGCTTGGGTTACAATGCACTCTCTGCTACCAAACTGAATGTACAAAATAACAAAGCAGTAGACCTCGAATGTACCATCGAGTTTTATGACATGGGTTAGTGGAGTTTGGAACAATTTTTACAATAATGCCCTCACGAATGTGGGGGCTATTTTTTAAACAATAAAATTTTAAATAAAATGAAAGTAGAAACATTAATAAAAAAAGCACAAGAAGCAATGAATACCAAAGGTGCTAAACTTGAAGTAGATGGCGTATGGGGACCAAAAACCATCAAAGAAGCTAAAAAATATGAGTTTAGAATAGAGGCATTTTCAGACACAACAAAACCTGGAACTACATTGTCTGACAATAACACACCAAGCAATGGAATCATTGAACCAAAGTTTGTGATATTACCTGATATTGAATTTGTAAATCGAGGTAACTATGCCACACCATCAGGTCAATTTAAGGGGCTCACTGTACATTATACCGTTAGTGATAGAACTGCAAAAAACGCAAAGGGCGTATTAGCGTATTTAAAAAATAATGGGTTTGGATGTATGGTCATGGATGAAGATGGTATTATTTATATCCCTAAAAATTTTGATGTTTTTAAAAACTGGGGATACCATTCAGGGGTTAGTCAATGGAAAGGCATAAAAAATGTATCAGACCAGTTTGCAGGAATTGAAATCTGCTGTTGGGGTTTGAATTCTATAGTTGGACCATATAGAACGGTTAAAGAATCTGATGGATATATTGTAGCTGGAAAATATCAAGCATACACTGAAGCGCAGGAGAATGCTTTGATCAATTTTATATTATGGGCTAAATCTAATAACCCAGCGTTTGATTTTGATTATATAGCCGGACACGATGAGTTGAGAAAGGAAGCAGGTAAAAAAGGAGACAAACAAGACCCAGGTGGAAGCCTAAGTATGTCGATGCCAAAATTCAGAAATTTGATAAAAACAAAAGCAGCTGAATTGGGGATTTAAAAAAAATATTAATTCAACTCTTTGGTGTTTAGCATAATTATAGCCCTCGCAGTAAAGTGGGGGCTTTTTTTTGGAAGCTTAATTAATATGATTTGTAAGAAATGAGTTTTATATTTGAGAATGCTATTGACAAACTATTGTAGCCATTTAGACTATTCTATTTGAATTTGTAAATGGCATGAACATTCCATAATAACAAGTTGGCGGTCATGCTAAAAGACAGTATATAAAAAGAAATGGAAATAACTAACGACATAGGAAAAATATTTAAGCCACTAATTAAACAGTTTTGTGAGACAACAATCGGTATTGATATTAACGAAAACTTCTCTACGATATTTCTTCCTCATACTATGACAAATTATAGTAAAGCAAACAAAAAGATATTTTATTTTGGCAGAGATACATATGGTTGGACACCGACAAGCCAATTAATGAAAGCCCATAACAATGATAACCATTTAAGCTATTTAGAAGAAACGAGTAAATGGGCAAATGAATTTGGATTTCTTGAATATAACAACAATAAATCATCAGGTTTTTGGACATTAGCAATGAGACTTCACTTAAGACTGAAAGGTTTTACTGAAAATTTGATAATAAGCGACAATTTACCTGAAGAATATTATGAACAAATAAACGATTTTGGTTGGGGAAATACAAACTCAATCGAAGTGCCAAAAAGTTTGCAAAATCAAGGTATTTGGGAAACACTAGACAAGGAAACATATTGGAAAATTCCGTTCTCGCAGAGATTCTGTGTTAATATCCAAACAAAATTCGGTTTATTTTTTACTTTTGTATAAAGTCGGCAATTGTTAGACTGTAAAGGAGGTAGTTTGAATTTCATCTACTTCCTTTTTTATTTCTAATTCATTTGATTGTATTAGTTCAATTGATTCTTCAAATATTTTTATATCAAAGGGCTTTTGCGTTTTAAATAGAATATATGTTAGCTCTAATAGTTTTCGTTGTATTGCTACAGCCGCTTTCATTTTTATACCTTGTTTTTGGACGATTCTTGCAAACACTGCTTTATATCTTTTGTTATGCCTTATGGCACAAAGTGCTGGTAAGTGCATGGCTTTTCTTAAATAGCGATTTCCCTTTTTTGAGATACTAGGCTTTCCTTTTATGGAAGTTCCTGACTGTTTTTCTCGTACATCTAAACCGGCATAGCTAGTTAGTTGTTTTTTGCTTCGAATTAAATCAAATCCATTTGTTTCTGCAAGAATTGTGCAAGCTGTTAAATTGCCTATGCCTGGAATTGAACACATGAGCTGTATATTTTTTTTAATTTCTACATCGCTATTTACTATCAATTTTAGTTCTTCGTTAATTTGCTTTTCATGTTTATCTAGTAGTTTAATACGTTCCTCAAAACGCTTTATTGAACTTTTGTTTGGGGTTGCCTCAGTCATTTCAGCATGTAATTGATTTTTACATAAGGTACGTTCAGTAACGATTTGGTCGCGCTCTCGTGTAATCTGTTTCATTTTTTTGAATGTAGGATCTGGTTTGTGCCAAGTATCTAATTTTCTTTCTAACCCAAATTGACAAATTGCATTCGCAGCAGTTTTGTCTGTAATTGTGTTGATAGTTAAAGTGCGCATGTAATTGCTAATCTTATTGGGCAATACGATACAAACTTGTTGACTACGTTCATCTAAAAAGTATGCAAAAGATTCATGATAAACACCCGTGGCTTCCATCACAAAAATCACAGGAACACTCGCATCTGTATTTTTTTTAACCCATGCCATAAGACTTGAAAATCCTTTTTGTGTGTTTGCAAATACCTGATGTGCGTATAGCTCTGGGATCCAATCATTGTGCATTCTGCCAATGGTCACAACTAATTCTTTTTGGGCGACATCTACACCCAAGACTTGTTTGATAATTATATTCATTATATTTGTTTTGTGAAGAACTTAAAAAGTGAAAACCCCTCTTCGTTTTTTCTCCTAGAGGATATTCTGGATATACAGTGATTGTATTCCTTACATTCTGTTCTAACTCAAAAAGGTAAAAATGAATAGGGCAATATCTCTGCGTGAACATACTACGAAAGCTGTTAAGTCCCGAGTGTGCTCCCATTCATTTTCACTTCTTAATTCTTCTGTTAAAAGGGTAAAATTAATGAATTGCAAACATAGGAGTCTCCAGCCTCTGGGACTCTGCGACTTAGAAAACTTTAGCATAATTGGATTCCTGTGCTAGAATGATTATGTTTTTTAATTATCTTTACTAAATGGCAGTAAAAAAAAACTTATCAAACTGGTATCTATTTTATCATACAATGAATATGCAAGATATTAATTTTGATACAAGGCTAATAGCATAAAATGAATATATGTACACAAAATATAAGGATGATCATATCGTTCAGCGAGTCGCGGAGTCCCCGAGGCGGGAGACTTCGCGAGGACAGAATGGAATAATAAACGGGGAAGCCGAAAACCACAATTTTGAAAGAGTAGGCAAATCATAAATTTTCAAACAATGAAAAATTTAATTTTATCACTAACTTTTATGTTAGTAGCTGTTGTAGGTTACAGCCAAAACATAACCTATAAAAAAGATTACTTTGGAAACATTGTAGCAACAGATGACAGAGGCAATACAATTGCAACTCAAAAAACCGATTATTTTGGTAATAAAACTTGGGTTGACGAAAGTGGAAACACTATCTCAACACAAAAAAAAGATTACTTCGGAAACACAGTTGAAGAAGACAGCAGAGGTAACAAACAAGCAACCTACAAAAAAGACTACTTTGGTAACACTGTCAAAGAAGATAGTAGAGGAAACACCGAATATACTTACAAAAAGGATTATTTCGGAAATACTGGTGTATATGACAGCAGGGGAAACAAGGTTGGTACTTACAAGAAAGACTACTTCGGCCATACTGTTTTTGTTCCAGAATAACAAACCACGCTCTTCCGTTCTCGCAAAGTATTCCGAAAGTTTGATAAAAAAGGTTCTTTGAACCGATTGAACGAAAAGGCCTGTATTGACTCAGCTTAATAAAGAAAATGTCCCCGATGTATAGCCCCGATGCAAGCAAGCACCGTGTGCTGCTAACAGCGGGAAGTAGCTAAATAGAATTTAAAAAGAACAGCTCCATATATGTGTATTTTTCTATTGGTTATACCGATTGGAAATATGTAACAGACCAATAAATTGGTCTTAACATCTTTCACATTGGAATTAGTGCCTCATGAAACATTATAGGATTTCGTTTAGTGGGACACCAACCGATAGGTGATGTTAAATGCGAAGACTATTAATCCAAAATAGGTCTCAACCATCGTTCGGCATCAGACAAAGACATTCCTTTTCGTTGTGCATAATCTTCGAGTTGGTCACGTTGTATTTTGCCCACACCAAAATATTTACTTTCAGGATGTGCAAAATACCAACCACATACAGAAGATGCTGGATACATGGCAAGCGACTCGGTGAGTTCAATTCCAATTTCGGATTTCACATCAAGCAATTCAAACAATTTAATTTTTTCAGTGTGATCAGGACAAGCAGGATAGCCTGGTGCAGGACGTATACCTTTGTATTTTTCCTTTATCAATTCTTCATTCGAAAGACCATCGTCATCAGTGTATTTCCAATATTCAGTTCGCACTTTTTTATGAACTAATTCTGTAAATGCTTCAGCCAATCGATCAGCCAAGGCTTGTAGCATTATTTTATGGTAATCGTCATGTTCTTGTTCAAAACGAACTAGATGCTGCTCAATACCTTTTATAGTAACTGCAAAAGCGCCAATATAATCCTGCTGTTCAGCCGATATAAAATCAGCTAAGCACATATTAGCTTGCCCTGCGGCTTTTTGGATTTGCTGACGAAGAAAGTTTAATCGAACATTTTTATTATTTAAAACAACATCATCATCTCCTTCACGTTGTGCTTCCCATATACCAAAAACGGCCTCAGCTGTCAACCACTTTTCGGAGACAATTTTATCTAGCAATGAATTCGCGTCATTGAATAATTTAGTTGCTTCTACCCCAACTATATTATCATTCAATATTTCAGGATACTTACCATGCATTTCCCATGTAATGAAAAAAGGTGTCCAATCAATATATTTTCTTATCTCATTTAAGTCATAAGCATGCAATGATTTCGTACCCAAAAAAGATGGTTTTACAATTTGCTCATTTTCTTTAGTTTTAAATTTTTGCTGTCTTGCATTCTCAATGGTCAAAAAGTTTTTGGCATGTTTACGATTTTGAAAATCCTCTCGTAAGTTGGAATATTCTAGATTTATATTTTGCAAAAAACCTTCTTTATTCTCATTCATTAAATCACTTACAACAGTTACACTTCTTGAAGCATCTAAAACATGCACAACACCATGTTCATAATTCTCTGCAATTTTCACTGCAGTATGTATACGCGATGTAGTTGCACCACCTATGAGCAATGGTATGTTCATATTTCGCTTTTTCATTTCATGCGCTATGTGTACCATTTCATCTAAGGATGGTGTTATTAGCCCAGATAAGCCAATCACATCAACGTTTAATCGAATTGCTTCATCCAATATTTTATTGGCAGGAACCATTACACCTAAATCAATGATTTCATATCCATTACAAGCCAATACTACACCTACAATATTTTTACCTATATCATGCACATCGCCTTTTACAGTCGCCAACAATACTTTAGGTGCATTGGATGCTTCTCTTTTTTCTGCTTCAATAAAAGGTGTTAAGTATGCTACGCTTTTTTTCATTACGCGTGCACTTTTGACCACTTGGGGCAAAAACATTTTTCCACTACCAAACAAATCGCCTACAATATTCATTCCATTCATCAATGGTCCTTCGATTACATCCAAAGGTCTTGACGATTGTAAACGTGCTTCTTCTGTATCAACATCAATATACTCAGTTATGCCATGAACGAGTGCATGTGCTAATCGTTTTTCTACATCTTCACTTCGCCATTCATCATCTTTTACTTGTACTTTTCCTTTTGCTTTGACTGTTTCGGCAAACTGAATCATTCGTTCAGTTGTTTCATTCGTATCATTATCAATATTAAAAATTACATCTTCACACAATTTTTTTAAAGTGGGTTCTATATCGTCATAAATAACCAATTGACCTGCATTGACTATACCCATATCCATACCTGCTTTAATTGCATGATAAAGAAATACACTATGCATAGCTTCGCGTACATGTTCATTTCCTCTGAATGAAAACGACAAATTGCTGACGCCTCCACTTACTTTGGTCAAGGGCATTCGTCGCTTGATTTCGCGTGTAGCTTCTATAAAATCTACACCATAATTATTATGCTCTTCGAGCCCTGTTGCGATAGCAAAAATATTAGGATCAAAAATAATATCCTGCGGCTTATAGCCTACTTGCGTTGTAAGTATATCATAGGCTCGTTGACAAATTTCAACCTTACGATCTTTAGTATCAGCTTGTCCTTTTTCGTCAAATGCCATTACAATCACTGCGGCGCCATAGCGTTGACATATTTTAGCTTGCTCTATAAACTTCGCTTCGCCTTCCTTCATGGATATAGAATTCACAATACACTTCCCTTGTACACACTTTAATCCTGCTTCTATAATTTCAAATTTGCTACTATCAATCATGATAGGAATCTTAGCAATATCGGGTTCTGATTGAATTAAGTTTAAAAACTTAGTCATTGCAAATACACCATCTAGCATGGCATCGTCCATATTCACGTCTAAGACTTGCGCTCCGCCTTCTACTTGCTGACGGGCTACACTGATGGCTTCTTCATACTTTTCTTCTTGTATGAGTCGAGCAAATTTTTTACTGCCTGTTACATTGGTTCGTTCACCTACATTTATAAAATTAGATTCTGGACGGATTACCAATGGTTCAAGTCCTGAAAGTGTTAAGTATTTATTGTACATATTTTTATATTTTACACCACAAATTCACAAAAACTCTAAAATACACTAAGTTAGAATTTGTATTTCTTTATTTAATTAATCATTCTTTTTATACCCTCTTTAATTTTAGGCACATGAAAATTCACAATAAAACCAAGCCTTTTTTCAGTCATTTTAAGATAACTTAATAATTGTGCTTCCCAAACTGGATGTTTATTTTCCTGCGCTTTCAACTCGACAATAATTAAATCATCAATTACTAAATCTATTCTTAGTCCTTTTTCAATAATCATTTCGTCATAGTGTATATCTATATGTTGTTGGCTCAAATAGGGTATGTTCCTTTTACTAAGTTCATAACAAAAACATTTTTCATATATACTTTCTAACAAACCAGGACCTAATTGAAAATGAATTTTGAAAGCAATATCAACAATTTCTTTTGCTAAAAATTCCTCTCTTTCTGATAAAATTTGATACATAAAATAAATTTTAATAATTCTTTTTTGTGATTCTTTCTGTTTTAGTGCCTTTGTGGTTCTCTTTATTTATATCCTTTGTGCTTCTCTTTATTATTTGCTTTGTGATTCTTTCTGTTCTAGTGCCTTTGTGGTTCTCTTTATTATTTGCTTTGTGCTTCTTTCTGTTTTAGTGCCTCTGTGGTTCTCTTTATTTATTTGCTTTGTGCTTCTTTCTGTTCTAGTGCCTTTGTGGTTCTCTTTATTTATACCCTTTGTTGTTCTCTTTATTTATACCCTTTGTGCTTCTTTCTGTTTTAGTGCCTTTGTGGTTCTCTTTATTTATATCCTTTGTGGTTCTCAAAATTGTTTCAATTTTCTTGGCGATAAATTTCTCACCGCATCTGCAATACACTTGATATGATCGGGCGTAGTTCCACAACAGCCTCCTACAATATTGACCAATCCTTCTTTCGCCCATTCTTCTAT
>CANHGW010000002.1 GCA_947460175.1 Bacteroidota bacterium
ATAGTTAAACATACATTATACCAACCCGGGTTTGCATAGGTATGAACAGGGTTTGCAGTATTAGCAGTACCACCGTCGCCAAATGCCCATTGATAGGTTGATATAGGTCCAGGTGCAGTTGATGTACTCGTAAATGAAACTACATTGTTTGCACCAACAGAATAATTATAAGAAGCAACACAAGGTTGTGCGCCACCTGACACATAAACAGAGTCGCAATAAGTACATGTATAAGTTACATTGTTATAAATACCGTATATTGTAAGACAAGCATTGTACCATCCTGCATTGGCATATGTATGAGCGGGGTTTTGTAAATTGGATTGATTGCCATCACCAAAATTCCAAGCATAGTTGGTAATGGTACCAGGCCCAGTCGCTAAGCTTGTAAAATTGGTTGTAAACCCCGAAGTTGTGGATGAGTAATTTGAATTACAAGGTTGTGCTCCACCTGAAATATTAACAGAATCACATAAAGAGCATTGAAAAATAGTATTGTTTGGAGTTACACCCCATACTGTCATGCAGACATTGTACCATCCTGCATTGGCATATGTATGAACTGGGTTAGCACTGTTAGCTGTGCCACCATCACCAAAGGTCCATGTATATCCACTGGCAACATAACCAGCTGGAATCGTTGATACAAATGTAGCTGTATTGTTGTTGACTGAGGCGTTAAACATAATACCGGCGCATTGGGAATAGCCAACCATTGAAATGGCAACTAAAACAAAGGAAAATAATAGTCTTTTTAACATAAACGTAATTTTTAAAATTGAATAGAAAAGGGATTTAAACAGTAGACGATTCAAACATATTGAATGTTAGTTCAAATATAAAATAGATATAGAGAGATGACATTACTATGACAGTTTATAGAGTTAAATCGATAAAACCTTAATTTTTTAAAAATCGAATTGTGGTCGATTCCTGATCTGTTTTTAATTTAAGAATATAAATTCCATTGGCTAAGGATGAAATATTGAATTTGATATTGGAATTTGTATATAGCGATGGTGTATGTATAGTTTCTCCATATGTATTGACGATTTCAAATGATTTTATTTTATCATTGTAGTGTGATTCAATCCAACTTAATACCATTTCATGATTAGCAGGATTTGGATGCAGCATGAGTGATTCAGCAAGGTTGTAATTTTTTAAAATGGAAGGACTTGATGAGTTACATCCATTGGGATACATCATCACAGCATCTGCTACATTCTGAATATCTGTGATACTATAGGTATGTGGTGATCTTGGTGTATTGATGGCTGCAAAGGTGAATTTTTTTGTTTCTCCTGGTAAAAATGTAAAGTCGCTAGTAGATAATAAAAATACTCTGGTGCTAGGTGTATTATTACATTGTTTTTCACTCCATTGATTACTATCTATCGGGTTGCCAGTATATACAAAGCTTGTAATGTTACCTATATCCCTCGCATTGCATGCGTCTGTAAAAGGTTGGCCATCTTTCCAAAACCCTCGCATAAAATTATTAATTCCATAAGAACTAGTCGGAAATCCTGTTATCCCATTTGTTGGATTCATAAAAGTAAATGCACCTAATGGAGCTTTATATCCTACTGAATCCTGAGGAGATTGAATAATTGCTAATCCATGTTTTGTTAAATTACTATCATAACCAGATGGACCCTCATCTTTCGAATCTCCATTATATAAATACATAAATCTTCTAAAAGTATCCACTCCAATATAATCATCAAATGCATATCCTAAATTGGCACATGAAAACAATCCTATTCTTGTTTGCAGAAATGCCGCATTGTTGTAGTTTGTAATATCAAAACTATAGTAAGTACTATTTTGCAATGCAGGTATTGAATTGCAGGCATAGGCCATTGCTTTAAATTCAAGATTCAATTTTTCGCCAGCAGATTCTGTGTGTTGCTTTTGATCATTGAATACCCACCACAATGCTTGCTCACCTTTGATGGATGGATAATCACCATCGAGTGCATTGTATACACCATCTTGATTGGCATCTACAAATGGTGCCATACTTTTGGTAATACTTAATGATGCTCCAAATCGATCAGTGGCATAGGGATTCCCTTTGGCAGGCCAATCCAAAATGGCAGGATGTGTATTGAAAACTGTATGGGGTATGATTGTCAAAAATTGATCAATATCGGCTTTGTCAATTTTCCATATTTTATCCCATTTGGTAGATGTAATAGAATCGATTTGAGAACCATTATCAATAGGTCCAGGCCAATAGTCATTCCCACCTTGACGATAGGTTTGAGATGCCACATGCAGATTGGATGTGTTTTGATCGTAGCCCGCAACCCATAATGCAGTAAGAAAGTTAGAATGAAGTCCGCTTCCTTTTGGATACTCATATCCTGCAGTTTGATTTACTCTATCCCAAAACATATCGCCATGAGTGAGTATAGTAGCCCTTACATTGTTGATATCGAGATCACGTTGAACAATGGGTGTTTGAGCTAAAACGATGTTAGATATACAACATAGTATATTTATAGTTGTAAATATTTTTTTCATTTTCAAACTATTTTGGTTGTATAAAATTATACAAAAACAGGAAGTAAAAGAATTAATTTAATATTACATAAATTATTAGAGAGCCACTAAATTGATTCACCATTTATATTCTATAAAAGTATGATCAGGGAAATAATGTTTTAGTATTATTTTTATTCTGAATATTTTATCAAAGCAGGACGCTGTGTAATTTCATGATAGCAAATTGAATCTTTTTTGAAATAATGAAATACCATGCTTTTACGCGTTTTATTTTTATTTAAGTGTTCATTGCCCCCATGCAAAAGATTCGCATGCCAAATTAATAAATCTCCTTTTTTAGCACAAAAATTTATTTTTTCGAGTTGATGCTCTTTTATTTTATTGCTCATCATAGTTTCATAAGCAGTGTATGATTTGTCGCCAAGCATAAATGTTGTCCCTTCATTATCATAATCTTTGTTCATGTAATAAGGTAGTTTGTGACTTTTAGGGTAGTAATGCAATGGGCCGTTTTCAAGTGTGATATCTTCAAGTGCAATCCATACACCCAACAATCCTCCGAGAGGGTAAGTGGTCATATGTATACTATCTGAATGAGTATCCTGCTCGCTACCCATAATAAAATTGATGCTTTGAAAAAGAATAGCTTCATCGCCCATTAAAAGAGAAAGTAATTCGATCAGATCTTTATTATTGCCAGTCTCTCTCAGTAGAGTTGATTTGTGGATGGCAAACATTATTTTATTGACATTGGTAAATTTAACTGTACCATTCTTCAACATGGTTTCAATTTCTTGGTTAATAGAATCAACTTGTTCTTCACTAAGGTATTTTTCGAGGACTGCAAATCCATTTTCAGAGTAATTAAGAAGGCTTTCTTTTGAAGAAGATGAAAGGGTATGATATAATTTGGATGTTGATAATATAGAATCATCTATTGAAGGGATTTCGGAATTTGAACCTGGCAGCCCTTCAAAGTCCTTACTAGAAATGGATGAATAGTATTTTTTTGATAGTCCTAGTTTTTTGTATTGAATTTCATTGTGAAGCAATTCTTTTCTATGAAAGAAGTTGTAAATAGCATAAGAAATTTTAAATCTTTTTATAAAGTTGAGCATAATGAAAATTAAATAAAGCAATAGTACAATAATCTGTACAAAAGGGCAATAGGCAAAGAGATTAATACTTTAAGTTGTATTTAATACATGCGACTAGCCATAAAAAAACCGCACAAGGCGGTTTTTTAATATAATGTTGTAAAAAGATTATCCGATATTCAATCTGCTGAAAGCAGTAACAGTTAAATCTGATTCAATTGTTTTCAAAAATTCACCCACTGTTTTGCTACCATCTTTTACAAATGGTTGTGCTAATAAAGTGTTCTCTTTAAAGTAAGCATTGATTTTACCATCTGCTATTTTAGAAATCATATCTTCTGGTTTGCCTTCCATTTTAGGGTCAGCTTTCATCTGATCCATAATGATTGCTTTTTCACGAGCAACTGTTTCAGCAGGAACCGATTGTGGATCTACAGCTACAGGATTCATTGCCGCTATTTGCATAGCCACATCTTTACCTGCTACTTCGATAGCGTCATTACCAGGCTTGTTCAATGCTACTAATACTGCTACACGGTAGCCAGCATGGTTGTAAGGTACCACTGTTTCTGCTTCAATACGTTCAAATGATGTGATATCTATTTTCTCACCTATTTTAGCAACAGTCTCCATGATTTTGTCTCCAACTGTGATATTATCATAAGCACATGCTTTCAAGGATTCTAATGAAGTACAATTGTTGTTAATAGCAGTTTCGCTAAAGCTCAATGCCAAATTGATAAAATCTTCGTTTTTTGCAACGAAATCTGTTTCAGATGTAAGGTTGATTACAATACCTACTTTTTTATCAGCAGTTGTTTTTGCAATTACAACACCTTCTTTAGCATCGCGGTCGCTACGTTTAGCAGCTACTTTTTGCCCTTTTTTGCGTAAGTAATCGATGGCAGCTTCAAAGTCACCATTTGTTTCTTGTAATGCAGCACGGCAATCCATCATACCGGCACCAGTTTGTTGACGAAGTTTGTTTACGTCAGTCGCAGTTATTGTTACTGTACTCATGAGTTATTTTTTTTATTTTTAAAAAGTGAATTAACAGCCTGACTGTTAATTCACTTTAATGAAATTGTTTTGAAATATTTAAATAAATAATTGAACTAGTTAATTCGTGTTATACGAAAGTTAGATAGTTGCTCTTATTTTTTAGGAGCAGTAGTTGTAGTTCTTCTAGTACCACTTGCTTTTTTACGTGGAGCTTTTTTAGCACCATCTTCGCCCATTTCACCATCTTCGCCTAGGCTCATTGGTGCATTGTCATCATGTTGCTCTTCTTCGCTGTCATCCATTTTGTCTTTCTCGTTTTCTCTTTCTTGAAGACCTTCGATGATAGCAGCTGTGATATAGTTTGTGATGATTGCGATAGATTTTGTAGCATCGTCATTAGCAGGAATTGCAAAGTCTACTTTGTTTGGATCACTGTTCGTATCTACCATACCAAAGGTAGTAATACCCAAACGTTTTGATTCAGACAACGCAATATGCTCATGCGAAATATCAACAATGAATAAAGCAGATGGTGTACGAGACATATTTGAAATACCGCCCAATACTTTATTCATTTTTTCCATATCACGCTTAAGTGTTAAACGCTCTTTTTTGTTAATGCTGATGCTAGAATCTTCAAGCATTTTTTCAATGCTTTGCATTTTCTTTACACTCTTACGGATAGTTCCGAAGTTGGTCAACATACCACCCAACCAACGATCGGTTACGTAAGGCATATTTACTCGTTGTGCGCAATCAGTTACGATTTCTTTAGCTTGTTTTTTTGTAGCTACAAACAATATTTTCTTACCGCTTTTAGCAATTTGTTTCATTGCAGCCGCCGCTTCATTCAATCCTTCAACTGTTTTGTTTAAGTCGATGATGTGAATACCTTTTTTCTCAGCAAAAATGTAAGGCAACATTTTGGGATTCCATTTTTTGCGTAGGTGACCAAAGTGAACACCTGCGTCGAGTAATTGCTGTTGTAATGATGTATTTTCTGACATGATATATGTAGTTCGTTAAGTTGTTTTTGAAATGAATGTATATAAATCGAAAAGGATTAACGTTTAGAGAATTGGAAGCTCTTACGTGCTTTCTTATGACCAAATTTCTTACGTTCTACCGAACGAGGATCACGTGTTAATAATCCTGCTGGTTTTAATGCTACACGATTTTCAGCATCATGATCGCATAAAGCTCTAGAAAGTCCTAATTTAATTGCTTCTGCCTGACCTTTTTGACCGCCACCATCTACAGTAACGTTTACATCATATTTGTCCAAACCATTGATAGTTTTCAATGCAAGTTCTACTTGATTTTGCAAATACATGAGTGGGAAATAAACTTTGTAATCACGATCGTTCACCGTAATTTTTCCGTTACCTTTTGAAAGGTATACACGGGCTACGGCTTCTTTTCTACGACCGATTGCTTTTTTTTGTTTTTCCATTATTCTAAAATGTTTAAGTATTTAAATTGATTATTTTAATTCTGTTGGTTTTTGAGCTGTGTGAGGATGTTGGTCTCCTTTATATACAAATAGTTTTTTGTACATAGCACGACCTAATCTGTTTTTAGGTAACATACCTTTTACTGCACGTTCTACTACAGCTTCCGGACGACGAGCTAATAAATCTTTAGCAGTCTCTTCTTTTTTACCACCTGGGTATCCACTAAAGTTTAAATAAATCTTTTGATTTAATTTATCTCCAGTGAAAACCACTTTCTCTGCGTTTAATACGATTACAAAATCGCCTGCATCGGCATGTGGAGTATAGGTTGGTTTGTGTTTACCACGCAATACGTTGGCAATTTTTACACTCATACGACCAACTGTCATATTGGTAGCGTCGATTACAAACCATTCTGCTTTGTGCGTTTCTTTGTTTGCAAACTTCGTTTTGTAGCTTAAATGTCTCATTGTTATTTTTTAAAATTAAATTTGTCTTCTTTATTAAGGAGCGCAAAGGTAAGGTTTCGTAATGCGTTTTGCCAATTAATTTTACATAAATATTTTTTTATGGTCATTAAATGGTTGATAATCAGTACAAAAAAGAATATATATTATTTTTATTAATGAATAAACACTATCAAAATAATGCAATTGTTAACATATTCAGAATTAAATGTTAAAAAAAGTTGCAAACTAGTAACTGATTTAATATGTTTACAGCCAATATTCTTGACAGAACAAAAATTAAACAATTTTAGTATGAAGAAAAAACTATTATTACTACTTGTATTATTGATTACAAGTATGCAGGTTGTGCTAGCACAATCCAATGTCCTTAAGGGGCAAGTACTCGACGAAAAAGGCGAAGCCATTATAGGGGCCACGATTCGAGTTAAAGGAACTAATAAAGGAACTGTGACCGATGCAAATGGTATGTTTCGACTGAATTCAGAGGAAGGTGCTACATTGACTATCAGTGCCATTGGTATGAAACCAACAGAAAAAACAGCACGTGATGGTATGAGTGTGAAAATGGCAAGTGATGTACAATCCATTCGCGAAACGGTTGTTACAGCACAAGGTATCAAGCGTGAGAAATCAAGCTTAGGCTATGCTACCACTACACTTGGTAATGAAGACCTTAATAAAGGTAACAATACCAGTGCCTTGAGTGGTTTGTCTGGTAAAGTATCTGGTGTAAATATCACTAGTTCTACAGGTGGTCCAGGCGGTTCTACTCGTGTGGTTATTCGTGGTGAAAAATCAATCGGTGGTAATAATAATGCTTTAATTGTAATCGATGGTATTCCAGTAAACAATGGTAACAGAACGCAATCAAATAGTTTAGAGCAAATTGACTTTGGTAACAGAGGAAATGATATCAATCCGGATGATATTGAAAGTATTTCGGTATTAAAAGGTGCTGCTGCAACTGCATTGTATGGTTCTGAAGGTGCTATGGGCGCTATCATGATTACGACTAAATCAGGTAAAGCAAAAGGAAAATCTGGGAAAAATGAAATTAGTTTCAATACTGGTTATACTTGGTCAAATGTATTAAAATACCCTACGTTCCAAAATAAATACGGACAAGGTGATATGAACGGTGTTCCTGATGATCGTCGTGAGAATTTCAGTTGGGGATTACCATTTGATGGTCAAAACCGCCCTTGGGGTCAAATCATCAATGGAAAACAAAAAGTAAAACCTTACAGTCCTATTGAAAACAATGTAAAAGATTTCTTCAATACTGGTAAAGCTTGGGAAAATAGCTTGTCAATCGGTGGTGGAACAGAAAAAAGCAACTACTTCGTAGCATTTAATACTTTGAATAGCAAAGGAGTTGTACCAAATACATTCTTGGACCGTTACAGCATTCGTTTGAATGGCAACCACGAATTCAATAATAATTTCTTCAGTAGTATGAATGTAAATTATATCAATGGCGAATCACGTGTAGATCAAAGTGGACAAGGTGATGGATCGGTATGGAACAGTGTATGTCAACAACCTCGTGATATTCCAATTTCAGAATTGGCTAATTTAGATGATCCTTTCAACTCAATGAATACAACTGATAGCAATGGTGTAAAGCGTTATGGATACTATGGTGCTTATACACAAAACCCTTATTTCTTGGCAAAGAATTATGATAATCGTAATCGTTTCGATCGTTTATTGGGTCAAACTACATTAGGATGGAGAATGAATCAGCATATCACATTAAGCAATCGTTTTGGTGGTGAAGTGTTATCTGATCGTACTTATTTGAAGTCACCAAAATTGAATTCAGTAGCCTACGACGAAGATGGATCTGGCTTTTACAATGGTTCACCAAAATCATTTAATGGTGGATATTATGAGTCTAGTGACAATTTGAATAACTATTTCAATGATTTAATGTTGAATGTGAATTATCAAATTGATAAATTAGGGATAAATGGTTTACTAGGACATTCAATAGTAAGTAGAAGTTCAAATTTCTTATCATCTAATATTGATCCTACGACCAATGGATTAGTTATTGAAAATTTCTATAATTTTTCAAATGCTCAAAGCAAAATATTATCTGAAAATATTATTTCAAGAAATAGAAAAGTGGGTGTTTATGGAACATTAAACTTGAATTTTGATCAATTCTTGTTTTTAGAATTAACAGGTCGTAACGACTGGAGCTCTACATTAGCTGCAGGTAATCGTTCATATTTCTACCCATCAGCGAGTGCATCATGGTTGTTTAGCCAACATTTATCAGACGCTGCTAAGAAAATACTTAGCTATGGTAAATTAAGAGGAAATATTTCTGCAGTGGGTAATGATGCTCCAGCATTTGCTAATAACAATCCTGGATTTGTATCTACAGATATCAACAGCGGATTTGGTTCAAATATTTTCCCATTTAATGGAACTCCTGGATTTACGTATCAAAATAGAATTGGAAATCCAAACTTGAGACCAGAACGTCAAGTAGGTCGTGAGTTAGGATTGGATTTATCGTTCTTAAATGATCGTATCTCAGTAGATGTAACAGTATATAGAAATTTAACAAAAGATCAAATTATCAATATCCCTACTGCACCAAGTTCTGGATTTACATCTAAGTTTATCAATGCTGGTGAAATCGAAAATAAAGGGGTGGAATTGGGACTTAAATTTAGCCCAATCAAACAAAAAGGACTTCGTTGGGATGTTTATGGTACTTACACGCGTAATAAAAACACTGTATTATCTTTGAAAGATGGGGTTGATCAAATTGTTATTGGTGGATTCTCTGGCATGAGCGTAGTAGCTGCTGTTGGTAAGCCATTTGGTACATTTTATGCTGTTGATTTAGCTAAGGATAGCAAAGGCCGTCAAATTATTGATGCAGTAACTGGTAACCCAATATCTACTACAAGCCCTGTTTACTTAGGTTCATATCAGCCTAAATTTATTGCATCATGGGGATCAAGCTTTACCGTTAGAGGTTTAAGCATGTCATTCTTATTTGACACGAAACAAGGTGGTTATATCTACTCTCGTACAAAAGATATCTTAGAATTTGTAGGTGTAACACCGTCTACAACGATTAACAACAGAGATCCATTCCTTTGGGAAAATTCAGTAATTGAAGGAACAACTGAAGGTGAATATGTAGAAAATACAAATGCAAAAACAGATCCTTATTTTTATTATACTGCTGCAAATGTTAAGCCTGCTAGTCAAGACTTAATCAAAGCTGGTTACATTAAATTAAGAGAGGTTGCTATCAGTTACAAATTACCTCAAAAATGGTTTAGCAAAACCTTCATTGGTTCTGGTAACTTGTCAGTATTTGGTAACAATTTAGCTCTTTGGACCAACAAAGGAAATGATTACATCGATCCAGAAGTAAACTCAGGTGGTGCATCAAACCTTCAAGGATTTGACTATAGTGCACGCCCTTCTCTTAGAAACTATGGATTCAAATTAGGTTTAACTTTCTAAAAAATAATAAACACGCAATTATGAAATATAATAAAATAAAAATATCTCTACTGGTAATTATAGGTGCTATGGCATTTACCGGTTGTAAAAAATTCCTCGACGTCAATACGAACCCTAATATTGCCAATGATCCAGAAATGGAATTGGTATTACCTTCTGCTCAAGTAGCCATTGCACATGTATTGGGTAATCAGTTTCAAGTAAATGGTAGCTTCTGGGCTCAGTATTGGACGCAATCTCCATTGGCAAATCAATACAAACAATATGATCAAAATGCACCTTCTACCGATAACTACAATCGTAGTTGGAGAACATTGTATAATGATGGTTTGACTGATTTGTACTATGTATACAACAAAGCAAAGTCTAAGAATAACAAACAATATATGGCTGTTTCTAGATTATTGTCTGCGTATACATTTCAATTAATTTCAGATGCATGGGGTGATGCACCTTTTACCGAAGCATTGAAAGGCTTAGAAGCCGATGGTACCATTTTAAATCCTACATATGATAAGCAATCTGCAATATACGAAGGTATTCTTGCTCAAATTGATGAGGCTATTTCATTGATAGATATCAATAGCCCTGCACATCCTGGAGCTGATGATTTGATTTACGGTGGTGATATGGCACATTGGATGTTATTTGCTCACACGTTGAAGTTAAAAGTAGCATTGCGTATGTCTGAAATTGATCCAACAAGAGCTCAAGCAATCATTACGTCTATTGAATCAGATCCAGCATTTTTAGGATACATCTCAACAGAAGGAGTAGAAGATGCTAAAGTATCTTATTCAACAGCTGGTGGAAGTCAAAATCCATTATATTCTGAAATCGTTGGTTTAAGTAGAACACAAAATTTATTTGCTAGTAAAACATGTGTTGATAGCATGAATGCTAATTTTGATCCTCGTGTATTTGTATTCTACAAGCCATTGGCAAATGGAACTGTAGTAGGTAATATACAAGGTGATTATAATAATTCAACCAGCGCTTCTGGTAAATCAATTGTAAGTGCAAATGTAGCTGGAGAAGCCATTAATGACGCATCTGCTACAGCACCTGTTCGTTTTATATCTTCTTACGAAAGTTTATTGCTTCAAGCTGAAGCAGCTGCTCGCGGATGGAGTACTGGCGACGATGCGGCTTTATATTCATCTGCAATTGATGCTAGCTTTGAAGCATACGGTGTTACTGATGCAACTGAAATCACTTACTATAAAGATAGTACTTATTGGGGTGTATATCCTGTAACTGGAACTACTACTGATAAAATACGTCATATAGTTACTCAAAAATGGTTTAGTATGTGTGGTAATCAAGGATTTGAAGCTTGGACTGAATCAAGAAGAACTGGATACCCTGATTTCTTGATTATTTCTGTCAATTCATTGATAGGTACACAAAAACCAGCCCGTTTCTTATACCCAACTGATGAAGCAACTCTTAATTCAAGCTATCCAGGTTTGAAAGCAGTTGAACAACGAGTATGGTGGGATATTAATTAATCTTAAAATTAAAAAAAGTAAACATGAAGAAGATAATCATATTATTCGCAGCAATAACTCTAGCAGTTACGATTAGCTGTAAAAAGAAAAGTCCGGATTTAGTTTCCAAAATTGTAACGGCATCTTATCCAATAATAACCATTACTGGAGATCAATTTGTGAGTATCCCAGTAGGTGGTTCATTCACCGATTTGGGTGCTACCGCAAAAGATACGGTGTTAAATGAAATATTAACGGCTACATCCATCACCAACGATATCGATCCTACAACACCAGGGTTTTATACCGTACAATACAATTTCAAAAATTCTAATGGCTATACAGCAGTAGGAACTCGATTTGTATTAGTGACTAACATAGATTCAGCATTGGACAATTCTGGTGAATATTTCAGAACTACCAATAACTCACCTATGAATGTAGAGAAAGTGGCTACTGGATTATACAAAACCGATAATGTAGGAGGTGTTCCATTGCCTTCAGCATTTGCTATCACAGTATACTTTGGTCAATTGGATGATTCAACCTTGGTCGTACCAGTTCAACCTACAGAAGCTGGTGAAATGTATTGTGTAAATTCTAAAATTATACCAACTGCACTTGATACTACCATTACTTGGGCTGTTCGTAATGCATCATTCGGAACTGCGCAACGTACATTTATAAAATCTGCACAGTAATAATTAAAATTCATTTTATACAAAACCGCTCATTTGAGCGGTTTTTTTTATACTTTTTTCTTTTTTCAACAAAAAAAATTACCTTTGCACCCCTTTCGAATAACTATTCATAACCGAGCTGAATTTCTATGAAAGGGAGAAATGAAGCTCATAAAAACAAAAAAAATGGAAGAAACAACATTGTCGAACCAAAACCTTTCAGCAGGTCATGCTGGAGCTCACGATGAATTTGATTGGAGCGTAGACAAACGTAACGTAAGTAGCTACAACCAAAAAGATCGTGAAACGTACGATAAACAGTACGATGAAACTTTTAAATCTGTCAACAACAACGAAATGGTAATGGGTACGATCGTAGGCCTTACTAAAACGGATGCTGTTGTAAACATTGGATACAAAAGTGATGGATTAATATCATTGAACGAATTTCGTGATTTGCCAAATGTAAAAGTAGGTGACGAGGTAGAAGTATTAATCGTAGATAAAGAAGATCGTGAAGGTCACTTATCATTAAGTCGTAAAGATGCTCGCAAACAACGTGCTTGGGAGCATATAGTAGAGGTTTACAAAACAGGTGAAATAGTTACAGGATATGTAACTTCAAAAACTAAAGGTGGATTAATCGTAGATTTATATGGTATGGAAACATTCTTACCAGGATCTCAAATTGATGTGAAACCAATTACAGACTATGATCAGTTTGTAAACAAAACGATGGAGTTTAAAGTTGTGAAAATCAACGAAATTATCCGTAATGCTGTAGTATCTCACAAAGCATTGATCGAAAGTGATATCGAAGCTCAACGTACTGAAATCATCTCTAAATTGGAGAAAGGTCAAGTATTAGAAGGAACTATCAAAAATGTAACTGACTTTGGTGCATTTATCGACTTAGGTGGATTAGATGGATTATTATACATCACAGATATTTCTTGGGGGCGTATCAATCATCCAAATGAAGTATTGCAAAATGGTCAAAAATTGAACGTAGCAGTATTGGATTTCGATGATGAGAAAAAACGTATCTCTTTAGGTCTAAAACAATTAACTCCTCATCCTTGGGATTCTTTACCAGAATATATCATTGAAGGTCAAAAAGTTAAAGGTAAAGTTGTAAATATCGAAGATTATGGTGCTTTCTTAGAAATGGAAGCTGGAATCGAAGGTCTTGTACACGTTTCTGAAATTACATGGAGCAACCAACCTATCAATGCGAAGGAATACTTCAAAATGGGTGAAGAGCACGAAGCTATGATTGTATCAATTGATAAAGATGAGCGTAAAATGAGCCTTTCTATCAAGAAAATGACACAAGATCCTTGGGATGAAATCGAAAGCAAATATGCTGTAGGTTCTCAACACAAAGGAACTGTGAAAAATTTAACGCCATATGGTGTATTCGTAGAGCTTGAATCAGGTATTGGTGGTATGATACATATCTCTGACTTGAGTTGGGTTAAACGTTTCAATCACCCAAGTGAATTTACCAAAGTAGGTGAAACCTTGGATGTAATCGTATTGGGTGTAGATAAAGAGACACGTAAATTGTCACTTGGTCACAAACAAATCGAAGAAGATCCTTGGACTACATTTGAATCAGTATTCCCTATTGGATCACAACACGATGGTGTAATGATTCGTAAAGAAGAAAAAGGTGGTATCATCCAATTGCAATACGGTCTAGAAGCATTTGCTCCTACACGTCACTTGAAAAAACAAGATGAGAAAATGATTGCTGTTGATGAAACAAATAAATTTATTATTCTTGAATTTGATCGTAACGAAAAACGTATCATGGTTTCGCACTCAAAAGTTTGGGAACATGAAATAGAAGAAGAGAAAGAAGCTGCACGTAAAGAAGCTGGAATTGAAGCTGACAATACGAAAAAAACAGTGAAGAATATCCAAGCAAAAGTTGAAAAAGCAACTCTTGGTGATATCGGAGCACTAGCAGATTTGAAAAAGAAAATGGAAGGAAACAACGAATAGTTGACAATTTCAACATTTTTAAAAAGGGGTTACATGTTTATGTAATCCCTTTTTTATTTTTAACATTGAATAGCCCTAGAATAAGTTGACACAAATAACAACTTATAGAATGAATACAACAAACAAAGACTTTACAAAAAGAACTTAAAAAGATTACAGTTTAGCTTTAACCCCAAATCACCATTAGAAATACTATATCGGGGTAACCCCAACTAACGCACTATTCTTTTCATTCGTCAAAGCCTATTGCGTAATTTGGGTTTAATGACAACAAGTGCATTTGTACAAACTACCTACACTGTCCAAGTATTGAATAATTCATTTAATCCATCAGCTATAGTCATCAATCTTGGTGACCAGATTACATGGACTAATTCAGCTGGTTTTCATAATGTAAATGGGTCAATGGCCTCATTTCCTACGATAGTTGAAAGCTTTACATCAAGTTCTTTAGGTAATGGATGGACCTATTCAAAAACATTTACAGTAATAGGTTCCAACTCCTATCGATGTGATCCACATGCAGGTGGTAGATTGTTAGGTTCAATTACGGTTACTAGTTTGTTACCAGAAGAACTTACTAAAATGACAGTAAATGTAAAAGATGGGATATCTAAATTAGAGTGGTCAACAGCGATGGAAGATAATATCAAGTCATTTGTAATACAACGTAGCCTTAACGCTATCGACTTTTCAGATTTGAATAATATTACTCCAAATCATAAACCATCTCATTATAGCTACATGGATAACATGGGTATCGAACGTAATGTATACTATCGTATATGAATATAAGATAATAACAACTATGTAAAATACTCGCCTATACGCATGGCACAAAATGACTTGAAAATCACAACAGATAAGTTAGCAATACTGCCTAATCCGTATGTTGATCATTTTCTTATACCAGTAGAATCTATGACAAAACATGAAGCTTCTATTGAAGTATATGATATGATTGGCCGATTAATGGTTCAACAAAAATATACAATGACTGAAGGTGTGAATTATATTCATCTCGATGATTCCGAACATTTTCCTAAAGGAAATTATAACGTAGTTGTAAAAAACATCAATAAAAACGAATTACGATCTGCCATAGTAACTAAACAATAGTTTACCTTAATTCAAGCAAGGTTTCTTTATTAGAACCTACTCTGAATTCAACTATTTTAGTGCCAGCGAGTGGATTATTTGGATCCACTGGTATAATCGCTTTGTAAGGACCTGGCTGCAAAATGAGTCGTTGATCACTTATGTTTCCAGTGATATTGAGCGTTTTAAACGTTAAGAATTGATCTCCTAAAGCACTTTGTAATTGCACTTTGCCGTATGCAGTTGTATTGGTAATTTGTAATGTGCCTGGCTCAGGAATTTGTATTTCGTATACAGCGCCAAATGTAAGATCAATGCTAAATTTACTTGCTGGCATAGTTTGTATTTCTACGTAATATGTACCTGGGTCGTAATTAAGGCGTTCAGAACATTTTTGCAAAATAGTTGCCCCAGCAGCAAATCGACGATTTACAATGGCTGTAAATTCAACTGGACGATTTCTATTTCCGATGTAGGCAAACGACAAGGTGCCATCTGTAACTTTAATAAATACTTTGTTGATTTTATTTGGTTGAATTTCTACGTTTTTAGTAATTAAATCATTGTACCCTTTTACGACTATATCAAAGCGACCGCTAGCCAATGGTTGTGGAATAGGTTCAATTCCATTCATTTCACGTTTAAATGTAGTTATCAGTTTGTGTGTGATTGGGTCCAACACTTCAATATCTGGTTTCGCTTTCAAATAGGCTTTTCGATCAGGTCCTTTGAAAAAAACCTGAATCATAGTTTGATTGCTATTTTCTGTTTCAACTGTATATTCTAATTCCGAATCAATCGGTTTTGTTTCTGGTTTACTAACAACTGTATCTCGTTTTTTGGGAGCATCTACAGTAAAGTAAAGTTTTGCTACTTCTTTTGTACGCTTCATTGGTTTCAATTGAGGCAATCTAAATGCGTATGAATATCGCATAGGGTATTTCTCAATACGTAATGAGGTGAGTATTTCTTTTTTAGGAGATTCAATTTCAAATCGAATCTTAGCATCCGTTTTTTTAGCTACAAATCGTTTTGCTTTGAGCGAGTTGATTTTGTTTTTATTTATAACTAAATCCACACGATTCATTTTAGGGATTAGGATATTTTGTCGAGGTTCTTCAATCTCGAACTTTAATTTAGCATCCATTTTTTTGGCTATAAATGGTTTGGCTTTTAATACGACTGGTTTGTTTTTTTGAATAGCTAAATCTACTTTATTGACTTTAGGCAACAATATATTTTGTCGAGGTTCTTCTATTTCAAATTTCAATTTAGCATCTGCTTTTTTAGCAATATACTTGGATGGTTTAAGTGTGGCAGGTTTAACTTTATTAAAAGCAATTTCTACCTTTCTAATTTTAGGAATTATTACATTGTCTCTTTCTTCTTCTATTTCAAACCGTAGTTTTGCATCTCCTTTTTTTGCATTAAAAGGTTTCAATTTTACATTGGTTAATTTTGAAACAGGGTATGATGATGTTACAAAATTAATATTCGGGATTGTTACTAATTCTCTTGCAGGTTTTGGTTTGGCTGGTTCGTCTAACGCAAATCGTATAGTAGCTTTTTCTGTATTGTTTGATAGATATCGGTTTGCAGTTAAGTTATTTTTTAATTTTTTGATTTGTGGTGAATTTATCATTCGTACATATGCCATTCCATTGTTTTCACGTTTGATTATTTCTTTTGGTATTTCTTTTTTTTCTTCTTCAAAATTGAATTTCAATGAAATAGGATTTCCTTTTTTAATAATAATATAGGATGCATTTATAATGGATCGCTCATTGACTCTCATTGGATATTTTACAATAGAAAGTAGGGGGAATATATTTTTTGATTTGACGATTTCAGGTTCTTTTGGAATTATTTTTTTTGCTGTATCCTTGATAACAGGGGTATTGGAATATGTAGTCTTAATATTCAGTTGCTTAGGTTTATCTAATAAGGTTCTATTGGCATCTACAATCATTTTGACGGCCTTCATAATATCGTCTGCTTTAGTCACTTCGATATACTTGCCCATGCATTCATAGAAGGACTTGAGTTGTTCATTTTTATCAAGACCGATTACATAGGGTTTTATTTTTATTTTTTTTTCTATATAATCTTTAAATGTTTTACATACATCACCATTGCAACTCTCACCACCATCAGTTATAAATATGATACTATAATCATACAAATTTGAATTGCTCAATTCGTTTTCGGAAGCTTGTATTAGACTATAAGCGATTGGTGAGAAACCTACAGGTTTAATATAATTAAGCCTGTTTTTAATTTGATATGCATTTTGAATATTGAAGGGTACTTCAAGTTGTGTGTCGTAACAATTTTTTTCTTGTGCTGGGTATTGAGTGCCATAGGCACGTACAGCAAATTCTATTTCATTGTTGATAGCATATATACTATCTACTATCTGAAGCAATATATTGGAAGCTACACCAAAGCGGTTATAATCTGCATTCCACGGATAAGTCATACTCGATGAAGCATCCATCAAAAATAGAATTCTGGTTTTTTTGTTGGGTGATTGTGCATTTGCCTGTAGCAAAAAACATAAAATCAATCCAATGAGAAAAAAACCGTTGAGTAATATGGTACGAATAAATTGCATTAATAATCTCCCAAGGTTTCAGGTAGTTGAGCCAATGCATTCGCTAGTTGTTCATCATTAGGTGCAATGCCATGCCATTCATGAGTCCCTTCCATAAAATCAACCCCTTTACCCATAATTGTTTTCATAAGGATACAAATAGGTTTTTGATTACCAAGCATTGATTTTGCTTTTGCCATAGTAACGAGTATGTCATCAATGTTATTTCCATCCATTTCTAGTACATCCCAACCAAAAGCATGCCACTTATCTTTTAAATTTTCAAGATTCATTACAAATGCAGTACTTCCATCTATTTGCTGACCATTATAATCCACTGTTGCAATAAGATTATCAACCTTGTGATGGGCTGCAAACATGATTGCTTCCCAATTTTGACCCTCTTGCAATTCGCCATCGCCATGCAATGAAAAAATAGTGGAAGGATCGTTGTTTAGTTTTTTAGTCAAAGCAGCGCCTATAGCTACACTCAAGCCTTGACCCAAAGATCCACTAGCAATACGAACACCAGGTAAATGCTCGTGTGTAGCAGGATGGCCTTGCAGACGCGTATTTAGCTTACGAAAGGTAGCTAATTCCGAAACTGGGAAGTAACCGCTACGGGCCAATACACTGTAAAATACAGGGGAAATATGACCGTTTGATAAAAAGAATAAATCCTCATGTTTGCCATCCATCGAAAAGGCAGGGTCATGATTCATGATTTTAAAATACAAGGAAACCAAAAAATCGGTACAACCAAGAGACCCACCGGGGTGTCCGCTTTGAACTGCATGTACCATTCGTACTATATCACGTCTTACTTGAGAAGCTATTTCGTTTAAATTATTCATTATATAGGGGAGTATATGTAATTGGCAAAGGTAGAAGATTGAAATGTACTTTGAAAATAAAAAAGCCCTGCATTTTGCAGGGCTTTTAAACAAATTATAAAATTGATATTATTTCGAAATCATCACTTTATGGATTGATTGTTTACCATCCATTTCGAGCTTCACAAAATAGAGTCCGTTTGCCAACGTATTCGTATTTACAATCACTGCATTGGTAGCAACAATACGTTCTTTTTTAGTGAGTATCGTTTCTCCTATGGCATTCACAAGGGTATATACAAGTTCACCCGACTGAGGAAGCACGATATTCAATTGATTTTTGGCAGGATTAGGATAAATGGTAGCAAGTAATGAACTCAATGAAGGAATTCCAGTTGAATTACCTAAATCCAATATTTGAATATCATCTATAGCTGCTTCTACCCAAGCTCCTGTACCGCCTTGAATACTATCTGTAGCTACAAACATCAATTTCACTTTATTGCCATTTGCTTTATTAGGTGACCATATATAACGTCTCCAGCTTACATCAGGTGCATAAGTGCGCTCTATCAACGTCCAAGAACCACCATTGTCATAAGAAGAATAAACTCTCCACCAGTCTTTACCAGGGTTAGCACCTTGACTGTTTGAATACCATCTCCAATAAGAAATTACAGGTTGTGTGTAAGGTGTAATATCAAATTCGCCAGTTATCAAGGAAGTACGACCACCATCCACGTCAGCACTACCTGCTTGTGAAGTAGGACTAGCTGCATTACCAGTTACAGCACATTTGCCAGTACCTGTGGTGTGATCATTGCCTGTTTGTACTGTATCGCCATTGGTAGCAGATGAAATAGGAGTGTTTACAATCCATTTGCCAGCTGTAGCATTATCACCACTTACATTGCCGATGGTCCAGCCTGGTGTGGTGGTAGATATATTGTCAAAGTTTTCTAAATATACCGAGCTATATCCAATCATTAGGTAGTGAGGGATATTGCGCTTAGCCAATGTGATATTGAACTTAGCATCAAAAGGCGAAGTAGCCGATGGGAAATTGGTATTATCATATATTGTAAAATAGTACTCATAGATTTCGCCCATAGTAGAAGAAGGGAACGTGCCAGTAAGGTTCAACCCTACTTTTGTCATTAATAGTGAATCCACAGTTGTAGCGCCTTTTAATCGATAAAACATTTTCACATCACCCAAAAAGGCAGGATAATCTACAATAGCAGACGCATCAATAGTAACTGGTGTACCCGAATTGGCCAATCCTGGAGGTGTATGATTCAACTCGGCTGTACTTAATAAGTAAATACCATGTTTAGCAAACGCTTGCACAATAGGTAAAAAGTGAGGTGTACCGTCATTGAGGTTATTGTTATCATCATCGTATTGCAACGCATCGATTAAGATATCATAATACACTTGTCCTTCTGTGCCATCAGGGCCTGTAGCCAAACCGAACTGAGAAGCAGCATAAATATCAGACATGGTGTCTACTGCATTGCTTAAAGGCATGCTAGACGATAGATTTACAGCAAAATCCCACCAAGCACCGGCTATGATTTCGCCATCTGCATGCACCTGACCTACTAGATCCTGAGGATAAACCTTAGGGTTAATATCATAGCGACGTATGAAGCTAGCAGGTTGGTTTACATAAAAGCCCTCACCTACAACCGGATTCTTAGTGATACACATAGACCATACATCGGAGTAACCTTCGCCCATACCACCATTGTCAAATGAGCTGCCATTGGTATCCCAGAAATCATTAGAGATACCATGTCCATATTCGTGATAAATTACTGTATTTACTTGCGAAAGGGCATTGCAACCACCTGCGGTGGTGTAGAAGTTAATAGAAGTACCATTGTAAAATGCATTGCAATTACCGTCTGTTCTGTCAATACGAGTTAACAATGGAATATCCATAGTAGTAAAGGTTGGGAACTTAGACTTCATGTAATCGTGTACAAGATTAGTGTGATAGTAACCTGTAAGATGGCGCTCCGTAGCATCTGGACTTGAAGCCGTATACGTTACTACATCATTGTTGTTGATGCCGTTAGCTGTAAACGTAGGAGACACAGTGCCATTAGCACCGGTTACGATTTTGCAATACAAACCAGAAAGAGTGAGCGTTGCATTGATAGGACCTGCACCAGGTGCGGTACCTACACCATTGGCGTCGGTATTGTAGTTGGTACCATTTACATTAAACTGCAAATGACGAAGTGGCAAAAGAGCCATAGGTCCGAAAAGATTAGAAGAAAATACATCGGCTTTGGCTTCAAAACCTATATGTAATACTTTGTTTTGACGATAAAGAATCGTACCATTGATTGCATCTACATAAGTGAGGTAATTACCCGGTGTTTCTTTATCATCTTGTGTATGCACATTCACTTTATACACAGGTCTGTATTGAAATGCACCATCTACTGGTAATGGAAATATCATTAAATCCGCTTCTACAGTAGAGTGAAGGATAGGCGTAACAATAGCTTGCTCAGCTTGTTGTATAGCCTGTGCAGATGAAATAGCCGGGTTTAGTGTTGGAATAGAACGATGCAAATCGGTACCCACCATTACAATTTTCAAATCTTGTGAAAAACGAACAGTAGTGCGCGACCACAATACGTCCATACCATTGTGTACTTGCTTGAAATCGACATTGATGTATTTGCCATCATTGGTATTGCGGGTCATCACCATTTCATTCAATGGTAAATTAAATCCTGCCAATTCGTTTTGCAAAAACAAGATTGCTTTAGTTACAGGATTACTTCCACCTGGGGCGTAGCTGATAGGCTCACCCAAGGCACGATGTGGTAATTGGGTGTAGCGATTAAAGTGGGCACCCCAACTTGGATATTTTTGCGTAAAGTCTTTCCAGGCTTGCTGTTGAAGCAAATAAGCCTTCGAGATATTCACCTCCTTGGCGTCATTGTAAGGAGTCATTGATGGATTAGCATCACCAGGATGATCGGTGTCTCCATGCGCAAACGAAACAGATGCCATCAAAGCCATGGCGAATGAAAAGAATACTTTCTTCATGCGAAATTTATAATTTTAGAAATTAAAAATAAGTGTTTGGAGCCATTGCCCCAACAAAATGCGGTATAATATGTATTTATTGGGGATAAAGGGAAAGGGGTAAATAACTTTTCCAACGGTTCTTTCAACTTTTCCAACGTTTTAAACTTTGGAAAAGGTGGAAATTAAGTAAGAATGGTAATTAGGAGAATAATTGTCCTAAAAATTTAATAATTATATTTACCTTTATTTTCAGTATAAAATTTAAATATGAGCAGAATTCTATTTACAGGTTTATTTATTGCAATTATTTTATTCATATTTGGTGCAAAAAATGCAGCAAGCGAAGTTTTAGATTGGACGCTTTCTATTGTAAAATGGATTTTAATTATTGGGGGAGTATTTTTTTTGGGATACATGATTTTTTCAAGGAATAAATAGTCAATGATCATTTTTCAAGTATTATAAAGCCTCCCCATATAAATGGGGCTTGATATTTCTTTTTCATTGCAAGCTGTGCTTGTTTTAAAGCTTTTGATTTAGTAATTCCTGTCAAATAATTGCTATAAAAAAGAGCCATTAATTCAGATGTTTGTTCATCTGGCACTTTCCATAGACTCATAATAAGGCTCTTTGCCCCAGCGAGTTTGAAAGCTCTTTGAAGACCAAATACTCCCTCGCTTCCAATTGTTTCTCCCAGTCCTGTTTCACAAGCTGATAAAACAGCAAGATCAAGATTAGCAAAATTCAATCTGGAAATTTCCTGGGCTGAAAGAAAACCATCATTTTCTGTATCAGAGCCTGGACTAATATTTGCTCCAGCCAGCACAATTCCGCTTCTAAGCATAGGGCTCAAATTTGTACCTGAATATTTCTCTGTTAGAAAGTTGGAAGAGCTAAAATTGTTTCCAGGGTAATAGTATCCATGTGTTGCAAGATGAAGTATATCTGGTTTTCTTTTTTCAAGATTACGGAACGATGATTCACTTGCTGAGTCACCTTTAACAAGATTTACTTTAATTTCAGGACGAGTGGTAGAAAGTATTATATTGATATCCTGAACTTCTTTGTTTGTAAATGGAAGGCTAGTAAAATTACTCCTATTGCTACCAGCCTTGTTGTTACTATTTAAGGAATTACCATAATTTACGCCACCAATCAAAACAGCCGAAGAATATTTTGGATCTTTGTCCTCTGTTTTCATAGCAATCTGTCTTGTACTACCCACCAGAATGATATCTAAATTTTTATCATTTAACATTGCAGGAAATGAAACACCATATAAAATTCCACTAACAGAAATGAATGCTTTTTGAATATTATTAAGATTTCCCTCTAGCGGTTTCCAAATTAGTGAATATAGACTATCTTTTAAATCCCCATATATAGCATTTATTCTTTCTTCAGAATTTCCAGGTTGATTTAATAGTTGAATTAAAACTTTTTCTTCGAAAAGTGGAATTAGTTCAGGAGCAGTAAAATCCTTTTTTATCACCAATGCATAGTAGTGTTCTGAAAGGTCAATATTGTTATGAACAAACTCGATGGAAATTTCATTGTCCTTTAATGCAGCACTAATATTATTCCATTTGATAGACCTTGGATCAAATTGTTTAAATCCAGGCATTGAACTTATTTTTGTTTGAATTGCTTTTTCTTTTAGAAGAACATTATTACCAACGTCTTCATTTATGAGGGCTCCTTTATTTTTAATAAGTTCAATACTATCTCTTTGTTTAATATTATCATAATACTCAGTTTTCAAAGAATCATTAACAGTTCTAAGAAAGTTTCGAGTATTTTCATTGGCATATAATGCAATTTCTTTAGTTGATAAAATGTTATTATACATTTTACTCCTAGTTTCAGGGGTATTTGTGGCGATATAAATTGAATTAATTGCTGCAAGATTATTGTCAACTAAATTTTTATATTTCTCTCTTTCAATTTCTGTCAAGAATGCATAATTGGCAATAAGTTTATTGAAATAATATTGCTCAAGTTCTTCAAGATTATTTTTAATCGAGTCATAACCTTTAAGGCTGTATTCAGAAATAGCAGAAGCGAGTAAAACTGAATTGTATAAGTGAATATTGCTTGTTTTGTAATTCTCACATAACTGTTTTGCTTCCTTTAATAATTGATTGCCTTTTACTTTATCACCCTGTTCTATATAAAAAGATGCAAGCCGGTGCAGTCCTTGAGCATATCCTATACTTTTATCCCCATTCGCACTTTTCTCTATATTTAAAACCTCAAGGAAACATGATTCTGCTTCTGCTTTGAATTTTTCAGAACTCGTCATATCCTTATTGAATATTGAAGCTATTTTATTGAACCACCCTTTTTCAATTAAATCTTCATCACCTTTTCCGTTGAGAGAAACATAATTACAGTAGATACCTTTCATTAAAAGGAAAACAGGATACACAGCTTTTTTGTTTCTTTTTTCAGCCAATGGTTTGGCTTTGATTAAATATTTTCCTGCTTCATCGAAATTTCGAGAAATAATTTCACTACTTGTTGCACTTAAAAGAAATATAAGATATTGAATAGACTTGAGGCTTTGATCTTTCTCTTCCCATAAGGTTACATTTTTTTCTCTCAATGTTTTGGCCTTATTAATATCACCTACCTGGAGGTAGTAAGCAGCAAATGTCTCTTGCGACATACAAACATATTCAATATCGTCATTAGTTGTTTTATTAGAGTATTGGAGTAATTGATTAAAATAGGTTTCTGCTTGAGCGTAACTCCCCTTGTTAAGATTTAAATCTGCTAATGATAGTAATGGAAATATTTTGTAATCTTGTTCTTCTTTAAGTAAAGAAGTATCTGATAGTTTTAAGGCTTCAATGTATAATTTTTCAGCTAGATCTAAATCAATACGGTTTCTGTCTAGACAATATGCATAATTAATAGTTGAAGCATATTGATTTGTCAAAGTTTTCCTTTTGTCATAATCTGTTTTTTGAAATAGCCAAGAAAGTATAAAAAACTGAGTAGAAGAAGTAACATTCCCATACTTTTCATATGCCTTTTTTGAGTATTCTAATGCATCTTTATTTCTACCTTCATTGAACAACTCATCTGATTTATTAATATAACTATATCTATCAGCAATTTTCTTATTTACATACATAGAAATACCTGATTCAGTTAGCATATTGATAAAAAGAATAAACAAAATCACTAATAGATAACCCAATGGCTTTAGTATATTTTTTAATGTAAGATTTCTAGGGAAATCTGAAAATAGAAAAAACATTCCTGCTAATAAAAAAAATATAACCCCAATTGCAACAGCACATGCAATTAAGACACCCCCAGTAATTCCAAGGAAATAAAAGAATCCCCAAAAACCTTCTGGCTCTGCAATCATCCATGAAAAATGAATAATATTAATTACTAGATAAGATACTACTATTACTATTAGTAACGTAATTATTGAAGAAAGTAATTTGCTAATTCTCATAGAATATGATATTTCAATTCTTTATATAAAAAAGTGCTTAAAGATTAAAACCAACGAATTTTATCTAATGTATTTTGGGCTTGACTAGAGAATTTACTGTTACTATTTACTAGCTCATTTAAAAGTTGTTTGGCTTTTCTCCTTTCACCTAATTTTAAATATGCAAAAGCAAGATGGAATTTAGATTCATCTCGATATATAAATCCTGAAAGTTTTGATAGATATTCTAGATTCAAAATAGCATCATTTAAATTGTCAGTATTAAGCTGAGCTATAGAAAGGTACAAAGCCAATCCTGAGTTTTTTTCATTGTCGACATGGAGTGAGTTGAATATTTCTAGTGCATTATCAAATTTCTTTTGTTTAACCATTGCAATGGCATCCAATAATTGCTTGGTTTCAAGGTCATTATAATTACGAAAATGCTCTTCTCCACCTCTTAACCCGTTCTGTTCATTAATAATTTCAGTGCTTGTATAATCAGAAATTGAATTATTGTCAAGATTACTTAAATAATCTGAGTATAGTTTTTTATCTGAAAAATGCTGAGGTTGCCAAATTCCTATAAATAGAAGTATGGAAGCTGCAATGCTTAGTGCTTTCAGATATGGGCGTTTTGTTATAGTCAAGCGTGGTTTTGATTCAGTATTCTTGTCTATCAGCTTTAATTTTCTTTTTAATTCCTGTCTTTTTTCAATCTGAAATGCTTTAGAAATGTTTTTATCAAATTCAAATTCTTGAAATTCCTTATCTAACTCAATGATATTTTCCTTTAATTGTTTTCTTTTTTCTATCTGAAATGACTTAGAAATCAAATTATTAAATTCAACTTCTTTTTTAAATTGTTCTTCTAATTTTTCAATATCATTATCAGTCAATAATTCTAAACTCTTAATTATAGTTTCATCTGAAGAATTTTCTGGCAAATTCTCTAATATTAATTCAAGAAACATGCTTATTTCATCTTCACTTAAACTTAAATTGCAACTCTGTAGCTTTGTTTCTAAAAGTATTTTGTACTCTTCAATATAGTTTTGATCGTTTTTCATTTTAAACCCCAATTTTCATTTTTAATTCTTTTCTACATTTATGAACTTGGTTCCTAGCACTAACTTCTGTGTCGAAATTTAATTTTTTAGCAATTTCTTTCATTGATAAATTTTCATAATAAAAAAGTCTTAATCTTTCATAACATTTATCATTATTAGTTCTTAGTATATCGAACTCCTTAAGTAATACGTTCATTTTTTCAGTATTACTTTCATTCTCCTCTTCAATCCAATCATCATATTTTTCTTCCAAATTTTCTTCAAAAATTGTATTTTTAGATTTGACGTTATTAAATCTACTTAACAATTGATATTTACAAATACTAGTTAAGTATGTTTCAATTTTTACAGTGAGCTTTAAAGATTTGTTTTGAATCTTTTCGTAAAGAACAATTGTTGCATCTTGATAAATATCTGATGCATCTTCAACATTAGCATTCATTTTTTTCATAAAATTAATACAAGGTTCTTTGCACTTTAAATAAATAAAATTAAAGGCATCTTCATTTTTCAACATTTCATTCAGCAACTCTTGCTCTGAATAATTTTTAAATTTGGTGTATAGATTTGCACTTTTCATTAATAAGTAAAATATAAATAAGTAACCAAATATAATTAAAAAAAAATTACTTATTAAAAGCTGTCAATTTTCCGTTTTGGAAATAATTTAATTTCATAATTAATAAAAAGTTTAACTGTCCATTTTATATTGAGTAAAGTGTGGCAATAGTTCCTAAAACACATTCATATTGATTTTCATTTTTTAATGAAATGAAATATTTCTGGTTACTTTTTTCAAAAATCCCTATAAAATATTGAATCACATTATATTAATTTATTAAGTCTGGTTACTTTTTTCAAAAAATCTTATAAAATAACGATTACAGTAATTAGAAAATAAAAAAATAAAAACTTGGTTACTTTTTTCAAAAAATCTTATAAAATAATAAATACAAATAAAATGAACAATTATCAAGAAAATCAAAACAGAGAACTATCTTTTAAAGTTGCTACTAACAAAATAAATGCAACAATGGAATTTAAATTTAAGCATACAGCGCATTCTTATCAACGCTCATGCCAAAGAGGCTTAGCTAAAAATAAAATCATAGCAACACTTGAGTATGGTGAAGTAGTTCATAAACAAGGATTAATATATTATATACTTGGTGAAAAAAATATTCCTGATATACTTATCAAACAAAAGCAAAAATTACAAAATACGATAGTAATTGTTGCTGGTGACTCAAATCAAATCATTACTTGTTACAGAAGTGCTAATCCATTTAAAAATATTAGAACAAAATCAAAAGAATTATTTAAAAATTTTGGCAATGCAGCATAGAGACATATATCAACACTTAAATTATTCTGAATTGCTCTTACTCCCTGAATGGAAGAATAAAAGAATTTCTATTTTAAACAGAGATAACAAAAAATGTAGATGTTGTAATTCAACTAATAATTTGGAAGTACATCATCGCCAATATCATATTTCAAAACTTACACAAAAGAAAAAATTGCCATGGGAATATGATACAAATTACCTAATAACCTTATGTTCAAGCTGTCATAAGAAAGGCCACACCATTTATACAATTAAAACATATATAATAAATAAATAAAACATGAACAAATTACTATTCAAACTTTTCGGAAAACAAATTCAAGGAGATCAAAATAAAGCTGATACAATTCTTGAACCTCAACAAGGCTCATTTAATGATATAGTTACAAATGATGCAATTCCATCTCAGGATCTTTTTGCTGATTACACACCGCCTAATTATCAAAAGAAAAATTTACAAGAGATTAAGTCAGAAAAGCCTGTAAAGGAATTTCTGGATCGTAATCATGAGGCTAAAGGGCGAATGGCAGGCTTTGAATGCCATACCCACGATATGCTGAGTATATATCTCAAAGATATGCGTACGGAATTTCGCTATTCCCTGGATCGTATGATACAACTGGCAGAAATGGAATTACTCGACCTTCATTCTCGCAAAATTGAGGTAGGTGAAGATGTTCCTAGTATGCGTGAGAAGCTGGATCTGCAGATTAATCAGATGGCTCGAACGATAGACGAGATGCGCCTCAACAAAGAGCTGAGCGTGGAGGATGAAGGATTGATAGCCTCGCCTATTCAATCCTTTACCAAAGGCTACAGACTGGGCATGCAAGACTATTTTGAGCAGAAATCTCATTTTGACTTTTCCATATTGTAATTCATTTTTCACTTTTAAATCTATAACTTTTGACAAACTTTTTTACCACCTTACCGTACCGCATAACCGGCGATAGTTATGCTAAACTTTCTACCTATGACACTAACAGTAGAAAGAAAATCGTTCAGCTTGGATACATTGCCTTGCTACCTTCTATTATATGGTTTATAGTCATTTTTCTTACCTGCTATAAGATATCTCATGCTAGTTTCTGGGTATCACTTATGGCTGCCGCTGTTGGATTTGGGATAATCCTCATTCTAGAGCGAGTTATTGTGATGGCTAAAATTGTGAGTGGCTGGGGGGCCTTTGTTCGAGGTTCTTTGGCTTTTCTATGTGCTTTTATGGGAAGCAGTATGATAGACTTGCTTAGCTATCAGGAAGATATTGACTACAAAATAAAATCTGATATGATAAGCAGATTGGAAGCCAACCTAAAAAATAAGGAAGATGCCGTGAATGACAAAAGTGCTGAGCTACATGGTGAAATGTTTGGCAAACGTGGTACCGGCCTGCGAGGTTATGCTAATGCATCAAAGTCTATCGATAATCAGCGCAATGATTTGATAAAACAGCGAGACAAAGCTAGTGTGGAGTTGGATTCTGTGAGAAGAATGCTTGCCGAGCCATCCTCAACTGCTTACACTTCCATGGCCAATATACTCGGTATGAACACCATTGTATACCGACATGAAAAATTGTTTGAGATTCTAAACTCAAATAAAATAGAATACCTGTATTATGTATCTATGCTTCTTATCGGTTTTCTTATTGAGATACTACCTCTGATCGCGAAGAAGAATATGAAGCCATCTCAATATGAGCTGGATGAAGAAGCAAATGAATTGGTAAGGGCCAATACTCGCAAGATGATACTGAACAAATCAAATCATTATGCAGGCATGAGTGCTACACAGCTTATGGCCAATGACGTTTTGAATTATCGTGAGCGATTCTCTATCATCAATTAACATATTTCTACATCTTATACCTAATACTTATGACAAAACCTACTATACTCCTCGTAGACGACACGCCCAGTATTCTGAAAGCATTAGACGAAATACTAACTGCTGAAAACTATCGTGTACTTACGTCTCCAGACGGTCTCAATGCCATGACCATTCTCAAGCAACATCAAGACGACATACATTTGGTAATAACGGATCTTAAAATGCCCAAAATGGATGGGCATGAATTGATCCAACGAATGCCTACATTTTTGCATACACCAATGGCTGTCATCATACTCAGTGGTTTTTATAAAGTTACGAATGAAGCATTGAAATTGGGTACAGGAGAGCATGTAATATTGTATGATGCACTTCTAAAACCACCTAATTTGGAAGAGCTTTTTCAATCCATAAAAGAAGCTATTGCACTTACGATAAAGCGCCGACAGTCTATTCATGAAATCGATATGAAGATGTATTTGAGTTATAATTAAAACATAAAAAATAATCTATTATGGATAAAGAAACACATAAAATGGCAGTGATACATGCCCTTCAACAATTGGATATCGATCGAGTCAACGAATTGCTATTGGATCAATATACCTATCAGGATATACCCAAAGCCGACTTTATAACCCATCTCGCGGCCTTGTTTAATTCTTTTAAGAATTCGGGCGATACATTTTTGAATATCCAAGAGGGATTTTGTCGAAAGGGTATTTGTAATGGGGGTAGCAAAGGCTATTCATTCATTGGAAATCATTCCAATAACTTCATTGATTTATTAGTTGTAGTCGATGAGGTATCAGAACCTGGTAATAGTATCGTGACTGATTTGTTTGAATGTACGAAGTTTAATACCCTACAAACAGGTATAGTCAAAAGTACAAGACTCGATTTAATCGTATATGAGGAGCCAGAATATGACGAAACAGACGAGGATGATTATGATGGCTTGGATCCTGAGATCTATGATTTGGATAAATAAAAATTAAGTTCTCCAACTGTTTCTCCAACTTTTCCAACGTTTAGAATGTTGGAAAAGTTAAAAAGGAAGAAAGATTTATAAGTTCGAACAATTAATAACTAATTACAACATGAAAAACTACACGTATTTAACCTTACTACTTCTATTGAGTTTGAATTGGTATCACTCAATGGCAGGAGGTGTTTACAACGGCTCACAAAAGATAAGTTATAAAGTGATTTCGTATCAAGATGACAAAATAAATATACCGCAAGCTTTTATCAAGAAAGCCAATATGATGATCGTATTAACGATGAATAATAAAAACGAATTTGTCTATATGGATAATCGTTGGGTCAATTATGAAACATCCTCGTATGGTGTGTTGGATAAAACGGCCATTAAAAACCAATACCAATGGAATCCAATCAATTCATACGATCATGCACGCAATACATGTATTGTAACTACCTATGAACTACTAAAAAAAGGAAAATCAATCAGAACGTTTCACATTAATGTCAATCATGGGAAAGAAAAATTGGTCATCGTGGCTGAAAGAATGTAAGCAGTTTTTGGAACATTGTTTTTTAAGTAAAAAGCAAGATTCGCCTCAGTTCTCACCACCAACAATTGTGGTAGATGCTAAAGAAGTGAAGACCATTGTCGTGGTGGAAGATAATGCATTGTTGCGCAAGCGCTATGTAGACATTTTAACTTCATTTCAATATGATGTATTTGAGGCTAACAACAATACTGAGGCCATACACTTTTTTAAAACATTCGATAAGGAAGTGCATTTACTCATTACCAATATCGAACGTAAAGATGGTAATGGCTTTGAACTACTAGCTAATTTGCATGCGTATCTACCCTATTACATTCCTGTGTTTTTGATTAGTGCACAACTCGAACACTATAAAGAAAAAATCAACGAAGCAGAAAACTTTATAGGTGTTAAAAGCCTCTTTACTCGGCCAAAGCCATTGACGGTCGATTTGTTTTTACGGGGTGTACGAGGTTCAATGAGTTCGCCTATTCCTTGGTTTCCTACCTCGTCTTATTTAACCCAACTAGAAAAAGCCAATACCATGAATAAAAATGATTTCCCTTCGATTATGCTGGTTGATGATGAATCGAATATGATACGGTTATATGAAAAAATGTTGTTTGGCTTGCCCTATAATGTGTTTACATTCAAAGAAGGTTATAGTGCCTTGGAATTTTTAGGAAGTAGCCCAATACAAATCGATTTAATCATCACTAACATTAAAATGCCTTTGGTAGATGGGTATGATTTACTACGCAGAACACATGAATTTATTAATTATCCTATTTCGGCGTTGGTTATAACAGCATTATTTACACCGGATTTAAAACATAATTATATGAGTAGAAATTATGAACTTGTAACATTGGTAGATGTCCTATCCAAACCGATTGATTATTTTACATTTCATCAAGCAATTTGCAATGCGCTACCTATAAAAGCAAGTAGCTGGATGAATTAATGAGTTATATGCGATTTTAGCTGACCGTTAAACAGCATAAACAAAAAGAAATTATCAGAATATTGTTTCACTTTAGGGAAACATAACTATATTTGCTCTGTGGACAAAAATCAGAAGCATAGAGAGATTACGTTTTATAAAGACTATTTCCAAGACTTCTTTGACAAACAATCTAAAAAGGTAAAAGCCAAAATTGTTTGGACTTTTGAATTAGTTGAGGACATACCAAGAGTTCCGGAGACATATCTGAAACACATTGAGAACACTGATGGACTTTATGAAATTCGTGTTCAACTTCGTAGTGACATCTTTCGTATCTTCTGTTTTTTTGACCAAGGAAAACTCGTTATTTTAGCAAATGGATTTCAAAAGAAAACTCAAAAGACTCCAAAAAAAGAAATTGAATTAGCACTTAAAATTAAAGCAGAATATGAAAACGAAAAATAAGAACTTGAAATCTCTTGAAGAGTTCAAAGAAAAGAATTTCGGAAAACTTGGGACTAAAGAGCGTGACGAACTTGAAGCAGGTTACGAAAACTTCAAAATTGGTGCGTTAATCCATAATACTCGATTAGAAATGGGAATGACACAAGAACAACTTGCAGATAAAGTTGGAACGACTAAATCATACATCTCTAAAATTGAGAATAACATAAAAGAAGCTCGTATTTCTACGCTTCAAAAAATAGTTGAACTTGGTTTTGGTGGACACATGGAATTATCAATAAAAATCTAATTGACGACTTGACTGTGGAAAGAAAAACCGCATGAAACATGTCAATAGGTTAATGGCGCTGAAGTGCAAGTGTTGAATAGTTCTTAATTCATGATCTTTTGGTTCTACATCTAAACTGAGTACCTTTAACTCCGCCAAGTGCGCAAGCCAACAGCCGGTACAACTTTTCCAAAGATTCGAACATTTCTTCTCGAACTTTTCCAACGTTTAGAAAGTTGGAAAAGTTATCATTATATTTAATTTCAAATGACCATTCAATTTGCATCTGATCTTCATCTCGAATTTGTAGAGAATAGGCAATATATAATAGATAATCCCTTGATACCTTCAGCTGATTACTTAATATTGGCTGGCGATATTATACCATTTGCCAAAATGGAGAAAGCAGATTTTTTCTTTGATACAATTGCAAAGCAATTTAAACAAGTATGGTGGATTCCTGGTAATCACGAGTACTATGGGAGCGATGCCACAGGCCTATGCAGCATACTCAATCAAGCGATTCGTGACAATATTCATTTAGTCAATAATCATGCTGTGTATCTCGAAGATTGCAGAATACTTTTTTCTACCTTATGGTCTTACATTGAAATACAACATGAACGTATGATTCAACAGTCATTGAGTGATTATCATATGATTACATACAATCAATCAGATTTGAAGGTTGCGGATGTAAATCAATTCTTTCATGATAATTGTGCTTTTTTAAACAAGGCATTGTCTCAAGAATTCAACGCAAATACAATCGTTGTTACACACCATGTACCAACAATGATTAATTATCCTACAAAGTACAAAACGAGTACTATCAACAATGCGTTTGTAACCGAATTATCGTCGATGATTGAATCCAATAAAATCGATTTCTGGATTTATGGTCATCATCATTGTAATGTATCCGATTTTAAACTATGCAATACTCTCATGTGTACCAATCAATTGGGATATGTAAGGCAGGTCGAAAATGTAAACTTTCGATTGGATCGAACTATTGAAGCGGGGTAAATAACTTTTCCAACGGTTAGAACGTTGGAAAAGTTGTAAATAAATCATTTATTGTATCAAAGTCTGAAACATCAAATCAAGATCTGAAGCACCTGGTTCGCAAGCGCCAGTTTTAACATCGGGTTGGTGGCGCAATACGATTTGTACCGTTGTATTGCCACTACTCATGGTTTTCCATTTTGATTGCAATCCAATTTCTAAATTATTGACATCCTTATCGGTACGTTGTATGGTAAGATTGCTTGCAGGTGAAGTAAAGCAAAATAAATGTTCTGCACCTTCTTCTAACACTTCATTGCTGATGGTATCGGCGGGTGTTTTTGTTTCATCCAATAAAAGTATGGAAGCATTGTAGGTAGTATTTGGTTTAAGTTTTATACTATCGAAAATACTAGGACCTACACCACCATCGCCATCCAAATCTCTGTACATGGCTGTTACGGTTGGGTTTACGCCTGCAGAATCTGTTAAGGTGATTTTAAAGGTTGTAATCAACTCTTCTTCGTTCGGATTAGGAGGTTGGATGGTGTCCTTTTTACAAGATGTTTGAAAAAGAGTTAAGCTCAAAAGGCCTGAAAATGTCAATACTGTAAAGATGTTTTTTGTTGTGTGTGTCATGTTGTTTTTTTTAAGAATTAAGAAATTGTTTTTGTTGAATTAAGAAATTGTTTTGTGTTGATGTTTACCCACATCAAAAGGGATTTTTAAACGGATATAAATATTTCTACCGAGCTCGTTGACAAAATATCTGTTTCGGTTCATGTAATCGCGATAGCGTGTATTGAGCAAGTTGGTGCCACCAACATTGATTTGTATAGGGTGTTTTGCAACATGCCAATTGGCAAGCACATCTGCTTGAACCAATACATAGCCTTCGGGTGCGGGTACATAATCGGATGAGTCTGCAACTCGGTTTTGACGGAAGGTATAGCTTGTTCCAAGTTTTGCTTCGATCGTATTTTCATTGTAAGCGTACAATGGCATTTCCAGTTCACCTTCAATGCGTAAGGGCGGTATCCCAACCAAAAATGTTTGACTAGATAAATTTTGAGCGATGGTCAAGTTTGCTTTCGTATTGAATCGTAATGATTTGTATACTTTAGATGAAGAGGAAAACTCGGTTCCATAAAAATGAGCATCAATTTGAGAGTAACGAAACGTAGGAAATGCGCCACGTATGGTTAATGTAGCTGGCAATTGAGGTTGCAAGTTGATATAGTTTTTGATATAATTTGAAAAGAACGTCCATTCGAGATCTGTTTTCTTTTTATAATTAAAATCAATCGTCATTGATGCATTGTAGTTGCGTTCTGGTATGAGGGTGCGATCCCCAATTTCAAATGAAGCTGCACTATGATGTACACCAAAGCTATACAACTCATTGACAAAAGGAGCACGCCATGCAGTACCGCCATTGAGGTGAAGAGTAAAAAATGGAAATTGATACCTTGCCGCTACGGTAGCAGCAAGTCCTTGATAGGCATGTGCCACATTGAGTAAGATATTGTTTTCCCATTTCTGAATCTCAAATTGATTGATGTCGTATCGCAAACCACCTTCTATGGAAAGGGCATGTTTATGCCATTTTTCTACCCAATACAAACCGCCTGTAAGCTTTTGATAGTTGGGTATAAAATAGCTTCCATAGTAATTGTTGGTTTGATAAAAACCATTGATGCCTATATTGCCTTCAAACCGATGAATTGTCTTGTGTTCGAATGTTACATCAACATTATGTGTATTCAATTCAAAGTTTAATGCAGGCTTGTATGTGCCGTCATCTTGTTTGGTTTGCAGTGTTTTGTCAAACTCTTTGCGTGTATTTTTTTGAAAACCATATAGCAAGTGTAAGGTACCCCAATTGCTCAATTTGTAATTCAATTTTGCTTTGCTCAACTGATGTACCACATGCTGATAAGGAAGATTGATTGTGTAGGTAAATCCAGCACTATCAAGCGGTCTATCGCGTTCAAAGGCTTTATACAAATCCGTTAAGTTACCGATATGCGAACCAGCAAAAATACCAATATCTGTATTGAAATAACTGTGAAAGACTTCGATATCCCAATTCTTTTTTTCATAACCCAAGGCAGCGGAATAATTAATTTCTTTCATGCCAGTATTTTTCAAAAAGTAATCGGGTGTACGTGCATTGCCAGCTCGCTTATAAGTGCCTTGTATGCGCCATGTGATTCCATTCCATTGCTTCAGCCGTCCTTCTAGTAAAGCAGATGCACCTATGCTTCTTCCATTGCTAAAACCACTGAGGTTGAGTTCGCCACTATTGTGTTCAATCAACTTCATCGATTTAGGATTCACAAGGATTAATCCACCTATAATATCACTTCCATATCGAATAGTTTGTGCTCCTTTTACAACTTCGATTTCCTTGGCCATATACTGGTCAATTTCAGGTGCATGTTCGTTGCCCCATTGTTGTCCTTCTTGACGCAATTCATTGTTCATAATCAATACTCGATTGCTATGCATCCCTCTTATAACTGGTTTGTTGATATTATTCCCAGTGCTTAGACTATATACGCCATTGACTTTTTCGAGCGCTTTGCCCAAGGATTGCCCACTACTCAAAAACAAATCGTTGCCTTGGATTTTATTTGATACTGTCACATCTTCCCAATGCAGCTTAGCGCCTTTCACCTTAATCTCATGCAAAGAATCGGTATGGCATGCCATGTAGATTATTTTGGATTTGATTGTATGTTGGACCGCAATAAGTTCATTTTTTTCTTCATGATTTAAATGTCTTACAACCAATGTGTAATTGCCTGTACATACTTTTAGTAGTTTAAACTCACCTTGCTCATTGGTATAATCGCCCACTTGCAATTCTTTGATCATCACCATGGCATCAGGAATAGGCGTGCCCGTTCCAGACTCAACTACTTTGCCTGAAATGCTTAATGTACAAGAGGTGGATTGTGCTTTAAGCTCTAAGGAAAAGAGCGTAAGCAAAATAATTATACTACGAATTGTATAAGTCATAGATACTATAAAATGTAAACATGCAACTTGAGCTACTAGGCCTAGTTGATATTTGAATTTATTAAACGAAAAATTTGAACGAAAAGATAACGTCCGAATAAAGGCCGTAAGCATACGGCAGACAATTTAAGCGTTTGGAGGTCCTCTCAGAAAATGACAATTAAAGTCATCTAGGCTTTTGTACGATGTATACGAAGCTAATTTCTGTATATCAAGGTATCGGGGTAATTGCTCGAAATCATAATAAGGCAAGTCGATTTGAGTAGCTGTAAATTGTTGATCCAATTTGAGCAATTCGCAATGATGATGTTCTGAATCAATATGAAGGCTTTTCGTATCAAGTGTACTATGTTCTGTATCTGTATGATGTGTAAATGCATGAAATACCTCCTTAGGTGTAACATACATACTGAACATCATCAGTAGTAAAAATGAACATAGTTGTTTAATACAATTCGACATCTAACTGCAAAATTAGGGTTTTCGTAGTGAATGAAAGAGAAAATTAACATTTTTAGTAGAATGGGCTCCGCTGATTGAAGTACTTTTAGAATCTGAAAATAAGTATATTATGAAAATGAATCTTTTTTTATTGACGATGCTTACGATTATAATGATCAGTTGTGGAGATAAATCAACTGAGTCGTCAAGTAAAACAACTGAAAGTAAACATCATCTTAATATTCCAGCCAAAGGCATAGAAAGCCTGATGGAAGCCAATTCGCAAAAAATACTTGAAGGAACCGATGGAAGTGTGATAGTAGGTGTAGGCGAGGTGAATCGAAAAAAAGCGGATATTATTATTCGTCGGGATGACAAAATTATTGATGAACGATTGATGGATGAAAACGAATCAATTTCTTTTGACTATGAAGGGAGAAAGTATACGGTGTTGATTAAAAATATCAAAAAGCCATTGGTAGGTGCAGGTAAAGTTGAATTGAAAATTGATTAAGTAGCAATCGTATGAATATGGAGCAATCGTCTGAATATTATATGAAATTGGCTTTGCAAGAAGCTAGAAAAGCCTTAGAAAAAGATGAAGTACCAGTAGGTGCTATCGTTGTGATGAATGATCAAGTGATAGCAAAAGGCTATAATCAAGTAGAAATGCTCAATGATGTAACAGCCCATGCTGAAATCATTGCACTGACTGCCGCTTTCCAACATTTGGGTGGCAAGTATTTACCCGATGCAACCTTGTATGTTACACTTGAGCCATGTCTGATGTGTGCAGGTGCATTGTATTGGAGTAAAATTGCAAAAGTGGTTTACGGCGCTTCTGACGATAAGAATGGATACCATCGTTGTTGTACCGAATCGCCTTTTCATCCCAAAACCATTCTCGAAAAAGGAATTCTGCAAGAAGAATGTGCTCAATTGATAAAAGATTTTTTTAAATCAAAAAGATAAGCTTAATAATTCAGTAGGCAAAGGGCAGACGTCAGTAGGCAAAGGGCAGAAGGCAAAAGGCAGTAGGCAAAGGGCAGAAGGCATCAGGTAAGATTCGAATCATCCCTACTCCCAACTAACAACTCCCAACTAACAACTCTCAACTCTCAACTCCCAACTCTCAACTAACAACCCTCAACTCTAATCTCTAATCCCTCAACTCTCAACTAACAACTAACAACTAACAACTTACCTCTTACAACAAGTAAAAAAAATGCTATTTTTGCCACATGAATGCAACAATTAAAACCATCTTACTTACAGTGTTAACACTTTCTGTTTTTGCTGTAGCTTTAGTAGAATTGAGTGGAGTTAGTCGTACGGCCTTATTCAATAAATTTACAGGAGAGGAAGATCACTCACATGGTGTAAGCCCTGAAGATCAAGCAAAACGCGATGAGGAAGTGAAAAATATGCCTAAAACACACCTTGAAGTAGTAGAAACAAAATTTGATTTTGGCAATATGAAAGAAGGTGATAAAGTGCGTCATACATGGGTCGTTAAAAATGCAGGCGAACATCCATTGGTGATATCCAATGTGCAAACTTCGTGTGGTTGCACTGTGCCAGCTTTTTCAAAAGAGCCAGTCCTACCTGGCAAGCAAGGAGAAATCACATTAGAATTCAATAGTGCAGGTAAAGCAGGTGAAGTAAATAAGAATGCTTTAATCATTGCAAATGCTGACAATGCACCTTTTTCAATAGGTTTTACAGCAGTAGTCGAAAAGAAATAAGACCTTAAAAAAGAAACATTGGCACTTCCATTCCTTCGAAAAAATAATCAATTGCCCGCAGAAAATGAGATGGGATTCATAGACCATCTGGAAATATTGCGTTGGCATATTTTACGATCAGTGGTTGCTATTTTAGTTTTTGGTATAGCCATTTTTATCAATATTGATTGGGTATTTGATCATATTATTTATGGTCCCATGCGTCCCGATTTTTTTACTTATACTACCTTATGTAACTTCAGTCATCAAATGCATTTAGGCGAAGCCCTGTGTATGCCACCACCGAATGTGAAAATGCAGGTGACCGCATTTGGTTCGCAGTTTATGAGTAGTATTACGATTTCGTTTATTGGTGGATTTATAGTAGCCTTTCCTTATATTTTTTGGGAGTTTTGGCGTTTTATCAAACCTGCGTTATCACTCCGTGAAATCAAAAATACACGAGGAGCCATCGTGTTTGTAACCTTCTTTTTTGTGTTAGGGGTTTCATTTGGTTATTTTTTATTAGCACCATTTACGTTTAGTTTTTTATCCAATTTTAAATTGGGTACCTTACAAGGATTAGAAACGAAACCTACTTTGGATGATTATATTGAGAATATGGTCAATATCATTGTAGGCACTGGAATTGCATTTCAACTACCCGTAGTTTCGTATGTACTCAGTAGAATCGGATTGATTACGCCACAGTTTTTACGTACGTATCGCAAGTATGCCTATGTAGCCATTTTACTTATTTCAGCAATCATTACTCCATCGCCTGATTGGATGAGCCAAGCCATTGTTTCATTTCCATTATTTATTTTATTCGAAATTAGCATTGTCATCAGTGGACGGGTGCAGAAAGAAAATTTACGCAGGGAGAAAGAATTTTTCAGTTCCTAAAAGTAATTGATACATTGCTGAGCAATTAATTGAGGATTTACTTTTTCAAGTGGATGTGGGGTAGAAGGCAAAACATATAAGCTTCCTAATTGCAATTGCTTATATGCATCTATCGTTTCTTGTAATGTAACCATAGTGTCTTGATCACCGACTCCTAGTCTGCAAGGAATTTTTATTTCGCTGAGAAGTTTATGATCAATGGGCGGATGAGCAATTAGTTTTTCAATAATTTGATATGTATTATTGACTACTTCATTCCACTCAATTGCATGATGCAATGTATTTAAATATGATGTGTAAGAAGGTATTTTCTCTTGCATCATAGTTGGGTTAAGCATTGATAATTGTTTGTTGGCTGAAGGATGAGTCCATTCAAATTTAGTGGCTAAGGTCAGTACTTTTTCTATCAAATCTGGACGACGATGTGCTATCAACAATGCGATATATCCTCCCATACTATAACCAAACAGGGAAACCGATTGGTGTTTATTTTGTTCAATACAATGAATCACATAATCGGCATAAGTTTCGATAGAAGGTGTAACGATATCCTTGTTGATACCGTGAAGAGGAAGGTCTAGTACGATGCAATTATAGTGAGGTGATAAATAGGGAAGTAGTGTGTCAAATTGCGCTGCAGCGCCTAAGGCACCATGAAGAAATATAATTGTTTTCATAGAGTTTTGATGATACGAATTTACTTCTTTCTTTTATTATTTGCTCGCTTTCGGATGTCAACGTTGTTTTCCCAATTCGCTTTTATGGTAATTTGATTGGGAATAAACTCTGTAAGTTCGGGTTGTCTTTTTTTGCCAATAAATTGCCCTGTGTCCCATTTGCCATTTTTATTTTCATCATGTATGACTCTGAGTTGATAATTGTCAGGCAATAATAATTTGAAGGCAACGACACTATCGACAGCTTTTTTCTGAGCAATGACTTTGTCTGCTTTTATGAGTTCGATGATTGTGTTTTCATTTTGTTCACATCGAACTGTAATGAACCCATAATCGCTTTGTTTTTTTGTTTTAAATGTAAATTCCGAAGGTAAGGCTTGCTTATCGCTTGAGTCTAATGCATAACCTTTCATTAGTTGAAGTGAATATGTAGCATCTTGCGCCCAGTCAGTTTGCAATACAATGGCCTTGCCTGTAGTGTCTATTTGCGCTATTGCACTTGCATCAAATACATCGCCTTGAAATAATCTAATTTTTGTTACATCGATAGATTTCAAGGGAGTAAAAAACTGAATCTTGATAGGATTGTTCAGGTCAAATGTTCGTTTCGTTTTATTAACCGAATCAATATTGACCGTATAATTCAATTTAATGTCAGGTTTGATTGACGGTTTTTGTGGCGTTGTTTTGACTCCTTTTTTTCGTGCGGTATCTCGGCTATCCAATTCTGTAAAACTATAAAGTTGAATATTCAATGAAGAATCTATTGGATTTATTTTTTTGTCATAAAACGCGATTCGTTCGCCATTGCCATCATATTGATAATTTTTATTGTTGTCTTGCAAGGCATAAATAGAAAAGTCCCGATTGGGCAAATTCTCAAATCGAAAAACCCCTTGCATTGTTTTTTGAGCATACATTGGTTTTTGTTTCATAAAAGCAGAATCGGGTAAATTGGCAGGATATAATAGAATGTAAGAGGCTGTATCGGGTAATCCTGTGGCAGCATCGATCAAACTTCCTTGTAAAGAAAGTGAATCGAAATAAGGCCCCGTAGAAAAAGTGAATCCTAAATTTTGAATAGAGTTTCCTTCATGTATATCTTGAATGGCATTGCCCATACTAATATGATATGTGGTGTTTTTTTCGAGCAAGCTATCGTGTAAATAGACCGTCACACGACGTTTATGAGCTGTTACTTTGGGTTTTACTTTTGTAAATGGCGTAATGATCAATTGATTTTGTACATCTTGCAATTTTACAAATTCATTGAAATCAAAATTGATTTTGCCTCCTTTGAAATTTAGCGATGAATCATTCAATGTACGCTTAGTAATAGTAGGTGCTTTCTCATCCCGTGGTCCACCTGTAGGTGCAATGATATTGGCACACGACATCATAAACAGGTATAATCCAGTCAATGTTATTACATATCGTTTTTGAATCAGCATCTTCGGTATGCAATGATAAGAAGTATCTGAGCTAAAAAATAATTTTGGCAAAACTTAAACAATTCATCAACAAAAATTGAGCAACTACAAATCAATAATCTTTACTTTAGTATATTTACAACCATGCTTGTAGACAATCACCATCGGATACACAATTATCTGCGTATATCGCTTACAGATGCATGTAATTTCAGGTGTTTTTATTGTATGCCCAATGAACAAGTGGATGTAACGCCCCATTCAAAACTCATGAGCAAGGATGAAATTATCTCATTGGCCTCTACCTTTATTCAATTGGGTGTTACAAAAATAAGATTAACAGGAGGAGAACCTTTAGTCCGAAAAGATGTCGGTGATATCATATTGGCATTGTCTCAATTTGACATTAAACTTACTATGACTACCAATGCAGTATTAATCCATCAATACATCAGTTTATTAAAGCAAGCAGGGGTAAGTTCTATCAATGTGAGTTTAGATACCTTGAATCCAGCTAAGTTTTTAGCATTGACCAAACGGGATCAATACCAACAAGTAAAAGACAATATTGATTTATTGCTTCGCAATGATTTTCATGTGAAAATAAATGTAGTCACCATGCGTGGTATCAATGACAATGAAATCAATGATTTTGTAGCTTGGACAATGCATACACCTGTGCATGTTCGTTTTATAGAGTTTATGCCATTCAATGAAAATCAATGGAATCATGAAAAGGTATTTACCTATCAGCAGATTTTACAAACCATTGAACAAGAATTTAGTTTTGTAAAAATCAAGGATGAAATCAACGATACAACAAAGAAGTATCAATGCCTGAATCATGAAGGTACATTTGCCATTATCAGTACCATGACGCATCCATTTTGCAGTACATGCAATCGACTTCGATTAACGGCCGATGGCAAAATGAAAAATTGTTTATTTTCAAAAACAGAAACCGATTTGCTTTCAGCATACAGAATGGGTCATAATATTGAAGCGCTTATACGCGAAAATCTTCGAATGAAGGAAGCCTCCTTGGGTGGTCAATTATTGAACGATTATACCTTGATTGATTCGGCACAATTGGAAAATAGACGAATGATATCGATTGGGGGTTAAATAGAAAAATTAAGTTTTTAAACTTTTATTAATTGCAATTCGATGATTTATAATTGGGGATCCACTTCTTAGATTAAACGTATTTTAGAACAAGACAATCACAAGAGTTTTCTTATTCGAATTTATTTTTGTTAAGATCAATTGTAAATTTGGATTACTTATAAGTTTGTTTTACATTCGATTAACAAAATTGAATGCACATGAAAAATAAACTATTTGTAGCATTATTATTGGGGGGGGGGGGTAGCCTCAGTAATGCTTAGCAGCAACACAAATCCCAATGACCCACAAGCCTTCTACTACGCACAGCCTCCTATACCCTTGGAGTATACGGTTCAGAAATTAGCTCAACCCTTAGAAGGTGGCGAAAACCTTATATTTAGAGTACAATATGTAGAAGATAGTGCCATGCAAAATCGACTGAATATATATAATGATGGTTCAGTAGTGATGACACTTAAAGATGATGGGGTCTATCCTGATGCAGTAGCTAAAGATTACAAGTATGCGGCGTTAATGAAGCAGGACGTAACTAAATTTGTTACAGATATAAAAAATAGGGAAGCAATTATAGCACTACAAGGTTATGTGAGGCACTTTGCGGGGCATGCTTCAAAGATATTAAATGCCAACGAAGTAGTGTTGTTTGATCAAGTGAGATTCAACAATAATCTTGAAACAGGCATTAATCCTTACATTTTTGATGTGAACTTGTGCCAAACAGATTTAAAAAAGGAAAATTCTTTGTTTATTACCGATTTATCCGTGGTAGAAAATCCTTCAAATACTTTCAATGTAGTTACAGGTCAAGGTAATCCTATTGGTGCATGGACTTTTGGTTCTATGATGATGCGTATGTGCAACCCTGCTTCCACAGGCCTTGACCCACGAGATTTTTTAAAGGAATGGGTGAAACTAGGCAGGATGACTGAGCAGTATCAAAAGCATTTTATTGTGCCATGGATTGAAATAGCTAGAAGAAAAAGTGGAGATCCTTTATATTCATTCCCACACACCAACCTAATTGATGTAGCAAATAATTGGGAAACAGAGTGGAATAATACTGATCTAAATGCATTGTATAGATATGCACCATTTAAACTAACTGCAATTGTTAACAGATTAGATTTAAAAGGTAATGGGGCTTATGGAGGACCATTTTTTAATGCTGGTGAAACCAGATTTATTTTCACTTACATCATACCTGATGATAATCATAAATTCCCTCTTAATGGAAAGAAAGGGGATCCCCCAATAGCAGAAGCTATGGAGTTTGGAGGAGGACTCACTCAGCCTGGAGGGGAAAAATCATGGACCAGAGAAGATTGGCGTGGTATGAATATTATATTTGAATATCATAATGTACAAAAGTCGAAATGTGAATTAAAGACATTTGCACAGCTTTGGGCTAACTTATCTACGATGACATTAGGAAGTTCGCAATATATTGCTGCGTTAACCGCTATTACCAATACTGTAACAAATTACAATTCATTGCCTGGAGCACCTAACAATAATGCTTTAGCACGAATTAGGAGCAATGAAAAATGTTTTGCCAATTCAAGATTTGGTGTTGATTCTTCTTGGGATAATGCAAATTGGGAGTTTAGGCAGTTTGAGATCAATACTTCAACTCATTATTTTGAATTACGGCCATTAACGAATACTCCTAAAGATGAATATCTATTTGGAAATACACAAATTAAATTTGCGCCTTCTATGCCATGGAATAATCAATACTATGAATTGTTTGATTGGGCATTTAGTAGTCCTATTATAAGAGAACGTATAAGGAAAGGTAATCATATTATACCCTCAACTTACAATAATGAAACTTTGCTTGCAGAGGGTAGCGTTCAAGTAAGTGGCGAGGCTGTACATTATTTTGATTTTCCACAGGCTTATTTGACTGGGCAGAATGGAATATTTACCTCCCCTACCGCGGCTGATTATTTGATGGTTAAAGAAATGAGATATCAACTTTCGCTCAATACCTGTCAAGGATGCCATGCAGGTGAGAATAAAACCTTGTTTACACATGTGAGGCCTATAGGATATGGGCAAAATGGTGATTATTGGTCAGCTACGCCAGATTTTGTAAAAGGAACTCAAAACCTAGCACCAGGTACGTCTGATTTTGGCAAATACTTTACAGATATTGATAAAAGACCAACATCTCCACTCGATTTTGTAGGAATGTTTTACAGCTGGACTAGTACCAAAGGAAATCCCAATTTTACTAAAGAACTGTTCAATAATACTACGAAACCAAATTATGATGTAAATTTCCCTACAGACTACCCAATGCAAGTAGTCTCTCCTTTCTTGACCGGACGTGTTTACAATGGCAAAATAAATGGCGTAGATAATTGGGATGATGATAATATTGAACCTGGGGTTGCGGATAATAGTCCAAATAGCCAATTTAATAAACTTGGTGATGAAGGAATACAAGGGGATGATATTGTTAACGACCCTTCAAACAAAGCTAATGCTTGGCCAATTCCATTTCCAGGCTTGGATCATACCAAATGGGGGCATAATGATTTAGAAATTCGCAAGGTAAAGCTTTGCGAAATTTTACAAAAAACATGTCCATCACCCATAGATTTGATGGATATAATTCAAGAAATAAATCATATACCACTTCCTTTAGGAGCTCATTAATTACAATAGTTACAAAATGAAACGTTTGATTTTTTGTATTGCACTTTTCTTGGTTGAATTAATGGCTTATGCACAGTCAGCGGACTGGAATTTTCTAGTTCCTCCTAAAGGTGATGTGAATTTGTTCAGCATGAACTGGGTAAAGCATAAAGGCGGATATACATTTATAGGAGCATTCTCTACTCAGTTAGAATTGAATCAGCAAATTATAACGAATTCGAATGGTTGGGGATTATTTTTGGCTAAATATGATTTAAATGGAGCACCTATCTCGTTGTCCAATATTGGACATGCCGATTTAACCACATTTGGTAATTCAAATTTTAGATTTGGATTATGCGTTGACACTTTGGATAATACTTATTTTGCATTAAGTTTTAAGGATTCAATATTGGTCCAGAATCAAATGGAGTATGGAAATAACTTTTTTAACGCACTTACATGCAAACTTGATTCTCAGGGAAATTTAGTGTGGCGAGAAAAAATAGCCGGTGTGGGAGGTGCAAGTGTAGGCTATAATCAATGTTTGCAAATAAATTTAGATCAATCGATCTCTCTTTGTGTTGGAGTTTCAGATAGTACACTCATTGATACATTTTGGATTCAAAAGGGTCGAGGGTTATTTGTGAACCTAGACACAAATGGTCAAGTGAATTGGATCAAAAAAGCTGGAAGAGATAATGTAATAGGAGGATATTTTGGCTTGAATGACAAGTTATCTGACAACCATTATTTGATAGGTGTGTTTGAAACGGTTAACAATATCCAATTTGATAATATCTCTGTCATGGCCTCAAATGAGTATGGTTCAACAACGTTCAATTTCATTTCCAAATATAATTTACAAGGCCAAATCCAATGGGTTCGTCATTTTGGAGGAGCCACTTTTAATGCTCGTTTCAATCCTAATATCATTAAGACTGATTCCAAAGGAAATGTGTATGTATCAGGATCGTTTAGATGCCAAGGAAGTTTTGATCAAGTCAAAGTACAAGGAGGTGGGCTTTATAATGGCTTTGGCAATGATGTATTTGTATTGAAGTATGATAAAGATGGTAACTTCAAATGGTTCAAACATACTACTATAACTGATGAAGAAGAATGGCGAGGGTTTGATATTTCAGACCATGATGAACTCTATCTTACATATGCTTACAATACCATGTCAAAGTTTGAAACAGATAGCGTACAATCGGTTGGTGGCAGAGATATAGCCTTGGTCAAGTTAGATACCCTAGGCAATGTAGTATGGATGAATAGTATAGGAGGCTCAGGAGGAGAGGAAGTAGTAAGCTTACTCTGCTTGGATACCACATTCTACCTTTTAGGCCAAAGTACAAGTACACCATGCCATTTCAACCAAACAGATCATACTACCCAAGTTCCTGGCAATTTGTTTCTAGCTCGCTTAAACAAATACGAGCTATGGCCAGTAGGCTTACAAGAACCTCAGTGGCAAAGTATATCTATATATCCTAATCCTAGCAATGGTACAAGTACCTTATCTCTACCAAACGCCACCCAAGGCACTTATACACTATACGATATGGCGGGTAGGGATTTACTACATCAAAACCTGAATCCTTCTCAAACACTCTATACGATTTCAACATCTTCGCTCAGTAGTGGAATTTACCTTCTAAAACTTTATACACCTCAAGGTAATCGAAGTGAAAAATTGGTCGTGGAATAAAAACAATTATAATACAAAAACGGAATATATCTATTCTAACAAATTAAGAATAATAATCTAAAAAATATAAACATGAAAAAGCTAATTTTAAATTTAAGTATATGCATTTTATCAGCATATAGTATTCAAGCACAGCAACACTTCAATGTAACTTACTTTCAAATTGATGAATCATTTATTATTGAAACATCTTCAGTTAAACCAAAAGGGCTCGTTGATTACTACTCTACACCAGAAGGTGGTTTTTTACAATCAAGCAACCTTGCTAATGACAACGGCATTGCTACTTTAGAAACTGACTTAAAGCATTTGCCTGCATTTTCATTACATGATAAATATGTACAACATCTTGGTGAACGAGAGTTTATGTTAAAAGATTTAAAAGGAATACGCGAGGGAGAAGAATTGCTTTTACAATGGCAAGGAGCTGCATCGCAACTTGAACCAATAGAGTACGTATTACTTAAAAGCATAGATGGTAAAGTATACGAGCCAATTTCAATTTTTCCTGTTTTGTCAAATGAATCTCAAGAGTATAGCTATACGGATGTGTATGACATGAAGGCTTCCTATCGTGTTGCAGTAAGAAAAAATAAACTACAAGAGCGCTATCTATCTAAGGTAGTTAAAATTCAATCAGAAACAAATCCATATACACTTTATCCTACCTATACACAAGGTTTGGTGCATATCGATTTTGTAAATTCAGACATTCAAGGGGAGTACAAAATTATATCACAGAATGGTCAAATAATTTCACAGGGTTTATTGAGTACGCAATTCAACACAATAGATGTATCAGCATTAAGCAAAGGAACTTATATGATTAAAATACTTGCAAATGGAGTGAGTAAAACAGAAAAAATATCTAAACAGTAGAAGTTCTGTGTTTAATAGATTTTCGCAACAAGTACCTAATTCATACATTACTACATTTAAGGATATATTACCGTGCACTTTTGGATAGGATACATCATAGTTTCTAACGAACTTACCAAATATTTATCTTTTTTCAGTGGATTAAATTAGTAGTTTTGTTGCCATAATTTTTAGCATGAAAAAAACAATTGCATTGCTGGCAGGTGGCTATTCGGGTGAATATGCCATTTCAATCAAAACGGCAATTACCATTGAAAACAATATTGATCAATCAAAATACAATATATATAAAATCATCGTAGATCGAGATAATTGGCAACATACAACCGCTGATGGTCAATCGATTGAAGTGGATCGAAAAGATTTTTCGTTGATGATTGATGGTCAAAAAATTGTATTCAATGCCGTATTCATAGCGATTCATGGTACCCCTGGCGAAGATGGCAAAATGCAAGGTTATCTCGAAATGTTGAACATACCTTTTACCTCATGTGGTGCTATAGTAGCTGGGCTAACCTTCAATAAAATATTTTGCAATCGTGTTGTAGCTCAAAGTGGTTTGGTCAATGTATCTAAATCCATTCACCTGTTCAAGGATCGTACACAATCGATTGATGATATTCTAAATGTAGTTTCCTTACCTGTATTTGTAAAACCACCCGAAGGCGGATCGAGCTTAGCAACAACGAAAGTAAAAACACGCGAAGAATTGCAACCTGCGATTGATGCGGTTTACGCCATTGAAAGTCAAGCCATGGCCGAGGAATTTGTGAAAGGACGTGAATTTAGTATTGGTGTATACAAGACCAAAGGAATAATCAAAGCCTTGCCAATTACTGAGATTATCAGCACCAAAGAGTTTTTTGATTATGAAGCCAAATACACTCCTGGTATGAGCAATGAAGTAACTCCTGCTGAACTCGACGATACAACTGCAAGTAAAATTAAAGACACTGCTGTGAAAATATATGCATTGTTAAACTGTAGAGGAGTTTGTCGCGTTGATTTTATTTTAGAAGAAACTACAGGTGAATTATACTTTTTAGAAATCAATACCATACCTGGCCAAAGTGAAAATAGTATTGTACCACAACAAGTACGAGCTATCGGTATGACCTTGGTCGATTTTTATGGCGAATTAATTGAAGAATGTTTTGCTTAAATCTTTGAATTTCAATGGAATGCTAAAACAGGGTTAATTTTTAACCCATTAATCAATTTTCCAAGTTCAAAAACCTTATTTTTACCCAATAGAATCAAAAACACGTGCTGAAACGATCCTTCTTATTCAACTTATTACTTATCATCCTTATCATTATAGGATTGTTACTCATATTTTTCAAATCGTTGAATTGGCTTACAAATCATGGTCAAGAAACAAAAGTGCCCGATTTGCAAGGGAAAAATATGAAGGAAGCGGTGAAGATATTGAAAGAAAAAGGATTTAAAATTCAAATCGATTCTACTTATCAATCGTATAAAAATCCATTAGAAGTCATTTATCAGGAGCCTGAAGTCGGTGCTGTAGTCAAAATTGGTCGAACCATATTTTTAACGGTCAATCGAAAAACAGTTCCAACGATTCCAATGCCGAATTTGACCAATTTATCGTTTCGAAATGCATTGTTGACCATGCAGAGTTACCGACTTTTGATGGGTGATACATCGTATCGTCCTGATTTGGCTGCGGGTTCGGTATTAGAACAATGGCTGAATGGCAAGCAAATCAAACCAGGTACACCTGTACCTTATGGTAGTAAAATTGATTTAGTGATAGGAGAAGGCCTATCCGATATGCTCGATGTACCCAATTTAATCGGAATGTCGTGGTACGAAGCCAAGCAAATGTTAGAATCATTGTCGTTGAATTATAATATACTGTGGGAAGGTGCAATCACCGATTCGATGGGAGCTGTGGTTTATAAGCAAACACCTGAATCTTTGAATGAACTGGATTTTAAAAATTCAATTTTGATAGGTGATATGTTGGATGTACATATTATGCAAAGTCCATCACAGGAACTCCTTGAAAAAAACAAACCAGGTTCTGCCAAGCTGATCGGCGAGGGTGATTCAAATGCTACAGATGTACAAATTGATGTTCCAATACGAAATGTAAAAGATTCATTGCCTAAGCGCAAACCAACAGTGCCAGGTACCAATGTGCCTAATAATGCAAAGTCTAAAGAGGATATCTTGAAGAAAGCTGACAATAAAAAACCAACAACAGACGTTAAAGGTCAAAAGCCTGGAGATAAAAAAGCACCTATAAGGCCTACGGCAAAGCCTCCTAAGGATAATCAAGCTCCCGTGAAGAAAAAAGATGATAAAATCAGTGATGAATTTGAATAATGACTTATAGGTACTTTTACATACTCGCTAGCTTTTTCGTTACACTTTTCAATACTGTGTTGAAAGCCCAAGAGGTTGTGGTGCCACTTCAATCGAATGCTGTTTTATTGAATCAATCCAAAACAGAAGATTCGCACTCAAAAAAATATCGTATCGGATTACCTTTCGTGGATGATTTTTCTTATGAAGGACCTTATCCAACATCATCACTATGGGCCGATCAGCAAGTGTATGTAAACAATACCATGAGTGCCGATCAAATAACCCGCGGTGTGGCTACATTTGATGGATTAAATCAATACGGAAGACCTTATTTGCCTAATCAGTTTTCATCAGGTCTTGCGGATAGTCTTACTTCTCAGTCGATCGATTTAAGTTCATATACAGCAGCTAGTAATGTGTATTTGAGCTTTTATTATCAACCCCAAGGATTGAGTTTTGCACCCGAACAAGGTGATAGTCTTTTTTTATATTTCAAAAATAGTGGTAATCAATGGGTGCTTATGTGGCAACAGTGGGGTACGCCATGGCAACCATTTAAAATTATTTTGATACCTGTAACCAATGCTCAATTTTTACACAACGATTTTCAATTTAGATTTGTCAATATTGCTTCATTGAATTTAAACAATGATATATGGAATCTCGATTATGTAAAGTTGGATGCCAATCGCTCGCCATCGGATAGTATCAGTAATGACGTTGCTTTTACATTGCAACCTACATCCATATTAAGTCCTTATAGTAGTATGCCTTATCGACATTTTGTAGCAAATCAAGCCAACGAAAAATCTACTTCTCAAGAAATACAATGTAGAAATTTGTATGCTTTGCCACAAGCTTTGAATACATTTCATCAAGCAACTGAATTATTTTCTTCAACACCCATTAGTACATCTTCTTTGCCTACAATTGCAATCGCTGCTAAATCTAGTTTAAATCAATCCATCCCATCTTATCCTATAAGTTATACGGCTCCGAACAACCATAGCAAAGTGGTGGTAAGAAATAAATATTATATTTCACCCGTATCACCCACCGATCGTAAAATCAATGACACCATCATAAATGATTGTGTGTTTGATAATTATTTTGCTTACGATGATGGTAGTGCTGAGAAAGCTTATTTTTTATTGCCTGCATTTAATTTTCCTGCCAAGACAGCCTTGGAATTTAAACTCAACGAACCAGATACCTTACGAGGTATGATGGCTTACTTTGGTGCACAAGCACCAACAGCATTGGGTAAATATTTTTCGTTGGTTTTGTATAAGCAATTGGCTGGAAATGGTTTGCAAGATTCTATTATCCGTCAAGAAGATTTGTACCAAGTAAAATATGATACTGCCATCAATGGATTTGTGACTTATGCATTTTCAACCCCAGTCGTTTTACAATCTGGAACATATTATATGGGGATTACTCAACCTGCTAATTTTGGAAGTGATAGTATTTATTATGGTTTAGATGTCAATAATAACACAAGTACTCAGCATCTGTATTACAATGTAGATGGCAATTGGTATGCTTCTACAGTAAGTGGCAGTGTGATGATACGGCCAATAGTTGGTCAGTTTTTCACACCTACTCAAGTAGGTACTCTTGTTGAAAAAAAATCAACAATCAGTCTTTATCCCAATCCGGCAATGGATGATATAACAATAAGTACAGATGAAAAAATTAAACGTTGTACGATTTATCAACTCAATGGGAGCAAAATTCGTACATGTGTGCCAGTCGAACATCATGTGCCAATTTCAGATTTAAAACCAGGCAATTATTTATTAGAAATAATAACTGAATCTGGTAGAAAAATTTCAAGTCAATTTTCAAAAAAATAATACATGCAAATTATAACTGTAGAAGAATTACGCCAACGAAAAAATGCCGGTGAAGAACTCTATATTTTAGATGTAAGAGAACCCGCAGAATATGCTGAAGTCAATATGGGCGCAACGTTGATTCCATTGGGCTTGGTCATGAATGGTCAAATCGATGAAATCGAAGACTGGAAAGACAAAGAGGTAATTGTGCATTGTAGAAGCGGAAAGCGGAGTTTGCAAGCTTGCATGATATTGGAACAAATGGGATTTGCCAATACAAAGAATTTGGAAGGAGGAATATTGGCTTGGGTAGCTTAAAGAAAGGAGATTATTCCCATCGTTTGCCAAAACGAAAATCAGCATATACATTCAAGAAATAAGCGCTATTACTTGTATTGATCATGATAGGAATTTTTTGGGTATAGATTTCGGCACTTATACCTATTTCAACTCCTAAAAATGTTTTACGATTACTCGTATAATCAAAGTAAAATCCTGAACGTAAGGCAAGCCCAGGTTTTAATTTTATTTCACTGATTCCTTTGGTAAAATCACTTCCACCAACGATAGTACCTTGATTGTTGAGATCTAAAAAAGATTCTTTATTGGCTTCGGTGTATTTGTCGTACTTACGTACATAGACATTGCCTTCGGGAATCAGTAAATCTAAATAGTAAGGCTTGAGCATACCAAGTGATAAGCCAGCACCATAGACCCAATTGATGGTGACGCTTTTTTTATCCAGTTTTCCTGTAATTGGTTTTGATGCACCATAGCCAATTTTCAATTGATAAAAATTATTAATCTTACCATATTTGTAGGAAACAGGTTTCAATTCATTGGGATTCACCACTGTGAAATTTTCGTTCAATGTACGTGCTTCTTTAGGGTTTTTCTTTTCAGAAAGATCAAACCACAAAACATTGGTATGTGGTTTCTCAACATCAACTGATTTTATAAATCCACGATTGACCAGAAATGACCATCCATCGCTATTAAGCCTAAAACCTACAGCCATCTCTTGTGTGAGAGGTTCTATTTTCTTTTTTTTAGAGGCTTGTTGTTTCAGTTTTTTCTCTTCAAGCGCAAGGGCTCTTTTTTCTTTTTCAAGATCGCGTGCTGTTTCCATCGAATCGCGTTTGGCTTCATTGGCCACTTTGATGGCTTCCAATCGAGCACTATTCGAAGCCTTGATTGAATCCTGACGGGCTTTATTAAAGTTACGAATTGAATCTAATCGGGCTATATTAGCGGCTTTTAGAGAATCTGTTTTTGAAACAATCTTTTTCTTCTCTGCATGTATGGATTGGCAGAGTGACAAAATCAAAATGGTTGATATTAGAATAATACGTTTCAAGGATTATCAAAACTAACGTAAATTTACGAAAAAATAAGTGAATGACAGCACAAATAATCTATAAGGGGGACTTACGAACCGAAGCAACCCACCTTCAAAGTAATACATTGATCGAAACGGATGCTCCCAAAGACAATCAAGGCAAGGGAGAACGATTTAGCCCTACAGACTTGGTAGCCACTGCATTGGGGTCTTGTATGCTCAGTATTATGGGTATTGCAGCACGTACTCATGAAATTGAATTCATAGACACTCAAGTTGATATCGAAAAAATAATGATTGCCGATCCTCAACGACGCATTGGCGAAATCAAGGTTGATTTTCATTTTCCCAAAGGTGTTGTTTATACCGAAAAAGAAAAAGTAATTTTAGAAAAAGCAGCTATGACTTGTCCAGTGTTTTTGAGTTTAGGTGAGAACGTGATCAAGACAGTGAAGTTTCATTGGGAGGAATAATATTTTTTCTCACTTTAACATTTCGCATAATAATGAAACACCTTCAAGGCGTTATACGGTTTTTCCATATCGCATATTAACTCTTTTCTACTATACTTTTCAATCGAAAAAACACCATTGGTTTTTGCTTCATTCCATTCCAAATAATCGAAGCATACAAGTCCTCTACTCGCAATAATGGAAAAGAATCGAATGAATTTCAATTTGTTTTTTGGAGCATAATCGGTTTCATGAACCAATGCAATGATTTCATCGGTGAGTGAATTATAATAGGTTCTAAGATGGTTGATATTCGTTTCGATGGTAGCCAAGGTGGTAATGCCATTGTTGTAATCTTTATAAATATCAAAGAGGTCGTTTTCTACTTGGCTAAGACCACCTACTAAGTAGATCATTTTTTCTTCTATTGCATTATTGCATATACCCAATCCACTTCGATACAATAAAAACGAAACGCCGCCTTTATGGATTGTAATATATTTTAATTGATCGATTGAAATATTTTTGTTGGTTTGTTGTTTGCTCAATAATTCGGCATCATTTACTTTCTGTAAATGTTGTTTCAATTCATCAGGAATAGTTGAATGTTCAAGTGCTTTCAGATAGAATCGAATAAACAATAATTCATGCGCATCCTGTGCAAGCGATTCTTGGGGGTTATCAATAATAGATTGAATATGTGTGAGGGAGGTATTTTTTTCATCAAAAAAGTCATCAAACAAACTCGACATTGAACCTAGATAGGTCATGGTAGTTCGTTCTTGCTTGGTCATAGGAATACCCCTGAGCAAACTAAAGCCTTCGCCCAAGATAGCAGGAACTGCATAGCCATAATAATCAGTAATGCGTTTGAAATCCTTCTCGGTTAAACTGCCGTCTTGTATTGTTTTGATATGTTCGATTTCCAGTCCTACAGTATCCTGCATAAATTGCTTTTGGTACTGTATCCCTTTTCTGAAGGATCGATACAATCCAGGTAATGCAAGTATATTGGAAATATAATTTTTCATAGAGGCTGTTTCTCAGTACTAAAGAACAACATCTTAATCAATCCTATCCATACCAAAATATGGTATCAGAACATCTGGTATTTGAATACCCGATTCGGTCTGATTGTTTTCAAGTAAACAAGCTACGATACGAGGCAATGCTAATGAGGAGCCATTCAATGAATGCAACAATTGTGTTTTACCATCTTCATTTTTTGTACGTATTTTCATACGATTCGTTTGGAAGGTTTCGAAGTTGGAAACAGAACTTACTTCGAGCCAACGTTTTTGTGCAGCACTATATACTTCAAAGTCGAAAGTAAGTGCAGATGCAAAACTCATATCGCCACCACACAATCGAAGAATACGATAAGGCATATGCATGGATTGCAACAATTTTTCTACATGCAGTACCATGCCTTCTAAGGCATTGTATGAATGTTCGGGCAATGTAAATTGTACTATTTCTACCTTGTCAAATTGATGCAAGCGATTGAGCCCTCGTACGTCTTTGCCATAACTACCAGCTTCGCGTCTGAAACAAGGCGTATAGGCTGTCATCTTAATAGGCAACTCACTTTCTTTTACAATCTCATCACGATAGATATTTGTCACAGGAACTTCTGCAGTAGGGATTAAATAAAAATCATCGACTGTTGCATGATACATTTGTCCTTCCTTATCGGGTAGTTGACCTGTTCCATAGGCAGAGGCGGCATTCACCATATGCGGTGGTTGGTATTCGGTATAGCCCGCTTTGGTATTGTAATCAAGAAAATAATTAATCAAGGCTCGTTGTAATCGAGCACCTTTATTGATATATACAGGAAAGCCTGCGCCTGTAATTTTAGTGCCTAATTCAAAATCAATCAAATTGTATTTCTTAGCAAGGTTCCAATGAGGCACAGCACCTTCGTATAAAGTTGGTATTTCATTTCCTGTACGCACAATTTCATTTTCCTCCGGTGTTTTGCCGATAGGTACAGATGTATGAGGCAAGTTGGGTAATAGTACCAATTGCTCATGTTGTTGAAGTTCAAGCGCTGTTAATTGATCACCCAATACTTTGGTAGACTCTTTATAAGTAGCTACTTCGGCTTTTAGTTTTTCGGCTTCGTCTTTATTACCCGCTGCCATCAATTTACCCACTTCCTTTGAAGTCGTATTTATTTTAGCTAAAAATTCTTCATGTTGAGTTTGGATTTTACGACGTTCTTCATCTATGGCTAATATAGAATCCACCAAGGATAAATCAGAAACATTCTTGACTTTCAATCCTTCAATGACATATTCTTTCTGGGTACGTAATACTTGTAACTGTAACATAAAAATAAATTAGGTCGCAAAAATAAGGAGTGAAACGTTGATTCGTATGAAATCGATTGATTATTTACTATCTACATGATATTCTTTTACATTTGTAAAAAAATAGAATCATGAAATATTTACTACAAATTTGTTTAATGATGATGTTATCATCTATTACGCTTCAAGCACAAGATAAAGTGGAAGATGCACCATTGAAAAAGAAAAAGTTTTCCTACAGCTCGGGCATTGAAGCTAGTATTTTACAATTTGCACGCATATCTTCTACGCTTAAAACCGTTGGTTTGAAAACTATCCCACGTTATACCTATTTTTTCAATACAGGCGTTGATTTGAATTATCATGCTACAAATTCATTGCATCCGTTTACTGGTTTGCATATCAAAAATCTTGGAATGATATATCAATACGATGATTCAATCAAACATAAATACAGGGTCTACACATTGGGTGCACCATTAGGTATAAAATGGTATACTAAAAATAAAAAACTCATGGTAAAAGCAGGGGTAGATGCTGCCTTGGCATTTAACTTCAAATGGAAACATTTTTTAAATGATAAAAAAGTATTTAAGTCAAATGAATTTTTTAGTGATAAAACTAATTTGTTGTTTACGTCGGTATTTGCTGGTTTTTCGTACAGTGGGTTTGCAGTTTCAGGCAATTTTTATTTAAATGAATTTTTCAGCAATAAAAATTGGGGTTCTGTCAATAATGCACAGTTGATTACAGTTTCGTTTGGATTTAATCTTGATGAAAATACATTGAAGATGAAAAAGAGTCCGGTCGCGAAAAGTGCTCAATAAGTCATCATTTTTAAAGATAGTAGCCTAAAGTGATAAATGTCACGCAGTCTTTAGTTGTAGTTATCGACCTTCGCACAAATTACATTCAATGGAACTTATAGGATATATAGCCTCAATATTAATAGGGATTTCACTTGGACTCATTGGGGGCGGAGGTTCTATTCTTACAGTGCCGATTTTAGTTTATTTATTTAAAGTAGATGCCGAACATGCTACAAGTTATTCTTTATGTATCGTTGGTATTACATCGTTGGTAGGTTCAATACGTCATTACACATTGGGCAATTTGCAAATCAAATCGGCATTGATATTTGCAATTCCTTCTGTGCTTACGCTTTTGTTGGTACGAAAAATAGTGTTACCATTGATACCTCAACATTTGTTTGACATTGGAAGCCTTGAGATTGCCAAAAATAATCTCATCATGGTAGTATTTGCAGTACTAATGATCATGGCATCACTTAGCATGATTAAAAAGAATAAATTGAATAACGTAATTACAACACCCAATCCAACACGATTAATCAGTATTGGATTATTGGTAGGCTTGGTCACAGGATTTTTAGGAGCAGGAGGAGGCTTTTTAATCATTCCTGCCTTGTTATTTTTTGCAGGGTTGTCTATGAAACAGGCTGTTGGCACATCATTACTCATTATATTTATCAATTCTACAATAGGCTTTGCAGGTGATGTAATCAATGGGGTGCAATTGGATATCAAGCTACTATTTACCGTATTAGCAATGGCGATAATTGGAATGATGATAGGAACTCAATTGTCAAAGAAAATTGATGGTGCAATATTGAAACCTATCTTTGGATGGTTTGTGCTCGTGATGGGAATTTTCATTGTAGGGAAAGAATTACTATTCAATCATTAATAGCGTATTTTTGCAAAAAATAGGTATGGAAGAACTTTCTCATTTGAGTCAAGACTTTTGGAACAATCGATACGAAACCAATACAACAGGTTGGGATTTGGGCACTGTGTCTCCACCTATACAATGTTATTTTGATAAGATAGAAAATAAAGACCTTCGCATTTTAATACCAGGTGCAGGGAACGCTCATGAGGCTGATTATTTATTACAAGCGGGATTCAACGATATTACTGTAATAGATATTGCTCCCTTAGTAGTAAAATCACTTCAGGAAAAATACAAGCACAAACAATCGATTCGCATCATTCAAGGTGATTTTTTTGAACACTATGGAATGTATGATATTGTGATTGAGCAAACTTTTTTTTGTGCAATATCACCATCGCTTCGCAGTCAATATGTGACAAAAATGCATAGTCTATTAGCTGAGAATGGATATATCGTTGGATTGCTTTTTAATTGTTCGTTTGAAGGTGGACCTCCATTTGGTGGAAATGCCGATGAATATATAAGATTGTTTAAACCTTTTTTTAATATCGATCTGATGGAGCCTTGTCGCAATTCTATCAAGCCACGAGTGGGCAATGAGCTTTTTTTAAGATTTACAAAAAAATAGCCTTTCGATTATCTTTTTTAATTTACACTGTGTGACCTATGTTACACTAAAGAAGATACTTAGAAGGTAACTTTGCTCTAAATTAATAAAATGGAAAATTTACTTCAATACACGATGCCTCGAATAGGTGATCAGGCACCCGATTTTGATGCAATTACTACCATCGGAAAACTTAAGTTTTCTGATTATAACAATGGGAGTTGGATCATTTTGTTTTCACATCCTGCAGATTTCACACCAGTGTGTACTACCGAAATGACTGGCTTTGCATTAGAAAAAGATTTTTTTGCAAAACATAATTGTAAACTCATAGGATTAAGTATTGATAGTATCCATGCTCACATTGCTTGGGTCAATGCAGTGCAAGAGAAAACAGGGGTTTTATTTGAATTTCCTATCATAGCTGACATAGATATGAAAGTAGCCCAATTGTATGGCATGTTGCAACCAGGTGAAAGTGAAACCGCTGCAGTGCGTGCGGTATTTATCATTGATCCAATAGGTAAGGTTCGATTAATCATGTATTACCCACTCAATGTTGGCCGTAATATGGAAGAGATAAAACGTACATTAATAGCATTGCAAACATCCGATGAATATAGTGTAGCAATACCTCTCAATTGGCAACCTGGAGATAAAGTTATTGTACCTCCACCTAAAACATTGGATGCGCTAGCCGAACGAAAAGCAAGCAATCTTGAAATGGTCGATTGGTATTTGGCAAAGAAAAGTATATAATTAAAATAATTTTTTATAAATGAATAAGCTCATTGTATTTCTCCTATTGTTATTTGCAAAACTTACTATTGCACAGACACAATTTGATTATCAATTGCAGATTACACCTGTTACAATTACAGGTTTACCAGGATTGCATTCGATGGCTGTTGCACAGCATAATGGTAAATGGCTTTTGATTGGAGGTCGAAAAGATGGAATACATGCTCGTCAACCTTTTAATGCATTTCCTGTTTTACTAAATAATACAGATATTTATGTAGCAGATGTCAATACAAATCAAGTGTGGTCATCACCTTTGTCTAGTTTGCCAATAAGTATACAAGAGCAATTGCAAAGTACGAATATGAATTTTTATCAAGATCATGATTCATTATACATAATAGGTGGTTATGCCTTTTCTGCTATTGCCAATGATCATATAACATTTGATAAAATGACGTCCATCGATGTGTCAGGCTTAATGAATGCAATAATAAATAATACTTCCATTGTGAGTTACTTTAAGCAAATTGCAAATCCACTCTTTGCAAATACTGGAGGTCAATTGGGTAAAATTGGCAATACTTTTTATTTGGTAGGTGGGCAAAAATTTGATGGTCGCTATAATCCAATGGAAAATCCTACGTATACACAAACCTATTTGAGTCAATACACTAAATTTTCAATCGATAACAGTGGAAATCAATTAAGCATATCGAATGTACAAACAATTAGTGACCCTGTGCATCTACGCCGTAGAGATTACAATTTGATGCCACAATTTTTTCCTGATGGAACAGAAGGTTACATGATATCATCGGGTGTGTTTCAACAAACCATCAACATGCCTTTTTTGTATCCTGTCAATATTACGGCCAATGGATATTATCCAGTTACTACATTCAATCAGTATTTGAGCAATTACCATTCTGCAAAAGTAGCATTATGGGATAGCGTCAATAACCGGATGCACAATTTGTTTTTTGGTGGCTTAAGTCAATATTATATGTTGAATGGTGTATTAACACAAGATGTAAATGTACCCTTTGTAAAAACAATCAGTCGTGTAACACGTTTAAGTGACAGCACGTTGCATGAAGTAGAAATGAATGTTTCGATGCCATCATTATTAGGTGCTGGTGCTGAATTTTTTCCGAATGAACAACTACCACATACACCTTCTGAAATTATTAAATTGAGTTCGATACAAGCAGATACGTTTGTAGTGGGATATATTTGTGGAGGTTTGCAAAGTCCGTCTGCGAATCCTTTTACTGTAAATCAAACGGGTACGACAGCTGCCAATACTACCTTGTATAGAATAGAATTAATCAATAATCATACAGGTAATCCAGAGCAAGTGATAGATGGAAATAATCCATATGAATTTGTTGTTTATCCAAATCCTGTAAAAGATAAAATCTATATTCAAGTAGATTTAATAAAACAAATACCTGTCAATTATTTATTATCAACTGTTGATGGTAAATTAATTGCTCAAGGTGAAATTGAACAAGTACAGATGGGTTCTAATCAATGGGCAATAGATTTGCCAACTGATCAAACGAATCATCAATTGATGCTGACACTAGTATTTGAAAATCGATTTTTTGTAACAAAACAACTAACTATAAAATAAACTATATAAATGACTTTTGAAGAAATGATTAATTCAGATAAATCAACCCTGATTGATTTTCATGCAGAATGGTGTGGTCCATGTAAAATGATGTCACCTATTTTGAAAGAAACCAAAATTGCACTAGGCGATAAAGTTCAAATTATTAAAATTGATGTAGATAAAAATCCAGGATTGGCTGCTGATTTGCAAGTACAAGGTGTTCCTACCTTGATGCTATACAAAAAAGGGCAATTGATCTGGCGAAAAAGTGGTGTAATACCTAAGCACGAATTGGTTAAATTAATCCAATAAGCTAATTGGGATAGATGTTTGTTTTCATTTTTGAAACTCTATCTTTGCGATGATTTAAAATCAATTTATGAATTTATCATTACAAGGAAAGACTGCATTGATTTGCGGAAGTACACAAGGCATAGGTTTTGCGATAGCGAAGGAATTAGCATTGCTTGGTGCAGATTGTATTTTATTGGCTCGCAACATTGAAAGTTTGCAAACTGCCAAAGCGCAATTGGATACAGCATCAGGGCAAGTACATCAAATAGCCGTTGCAGATTTTTCAGATATCGAATCTGTGAAAAATGCTATTGCACTTTTATTGAAGAACAATACAATTCATATTTTAATCAACAATACAGGCGGTCCTCCTGCAGGTCCCATTGTAAATGCCAAGCAAGAAGATTTCCTATCTGCATTGAATCTTCATTTAATCAATAATCACAATTTGGCTACAGCTGTAATAGATGGTATGAAACAAAGTGGGTATGGTCGTATTATCAATATCGTATCTACATCTGTAAAAATTCCGTTGAACAATTTAGGTGTAAGCAATACCACACGAGCAGCAGTGGCAGGCTGGGCCAAAACCTTGGCCAATGAAGTGGCACAATTTGGTATCACCGTCAACAATGTTCTGCCAGGTGCTACATCGACTGTTCGATTGTCTTCAATCATCGAAAATAAATCCAAGAAAACCAATACAGAATTAAAAGAAGTTGAAGATGAAATGTTGCACGAAATACCGATGCGTCGTTTTGGACAACCAGAAGAAATTGCGGCAATGGCAGCATTTCTTACGACACCTGCAGCAGCTTATATAACTGGTCAAAGCATCTGTGTTGATGGAGGCAGAACGGGGAGTATTTAATTTTATTTTATGATTTGAAAAGAAGCACATCAATTTTATTTAAAGTATATTTGATTAAAATAATTTTAACTATGAAAAAAGTAATCCTTCCAATCGCCTTATCTATGTTTTTATTTTCTTGCGCTGAAGAAAAAAAAGTAGAAGAAACTCCTGTAGAACAAAATGGTATCAACATATCTGTGAAAGATGATTCTACGAATGCAAACATCAGCATTAATGAAAATGGGATTGATGTAAAATCAAATGATGGTAAAGAAGCCAATGTGAAAATTGGGAAAGATGGTATTGATATCACTTCTAAGGAAGGTGAAGAAGCCCATGTAAAAATCAATGAAGAAGGCATGGACATCAAATCAAAAGATGGTGATACCAAAGTGAAAATGGATAAAAGTGGCAACATGAATATCAAAACCCCAGACGGCAAAGAAATCAATGTGAATGTGAAAGATGCAGTGGATAAGAAATAAGTAATTATATCTATAATTAAAGTTAGTAATATTGAACCAGAGCCATTTTATTTTAAATTTAAAAATGGTTGTAACAATATGAAACAATTAGGGTTTTTAATATTAATATTTTTTATAAACTCATGCAATGAAAAAGGTGAGAAGTAAATTTATAACATTCCACCACCACCAAGTGTTTTAAATAGAAATTATCAATTTTCAGAAAGTGAAATTAAAAATAGTATTAATGGAATTTATTCGACTCCTGTAAATGGCAGTGTTGGTGAAGCAATAGCACTGTATAAAGATTCATTTTATGAATTTAGAAGTGGTGCGTGTTTGTATACTTCTTATAATTCAGGGTATTATAGAATCAAATCAGATACGTTGTTCTTTCAAACAGTGATTAATGTCTCAGATAGTAATAAAGATAGTCACAATCAAATTCAACACTTAAACTATGCTCTTTTAATCGATAATAAAATAATATTCAATAGTGGTTTAAAAGAGTCAGAAAATATTTTATTTAAATACAAAGTTGGATTTAATAATCATAATTTTTTAGACCAAGATGGTAATGGTGAATCATATAAATTAGATACTTTGAATAGAACCTATGAAGAAGGTGAGTATAAAAATTTTATTTTATATAATGGATGGACAAAAAATTTTATGATGCAGATGATTTAATAGGTAAGCGAGATTCTTATAAAAATGGAATATTGGATACATCAAGAAATTAAAATTGAAGTTTTCGATCATCTTGTCTATTATCCCAAAATAATAAAATTTCTATACTATTTTCTTGTTTTAAATATCTATAAAATAAAGTGACATGAGGATGAATAATTACCTTTTGTATTAAATTTAATTTATCATGTAAAAGAGCAGAATTAGGATATTCACAAATCCATTTTATTTTTTCATCCACTAATTGTACAAAGGTTTTGGCGATTTTTAAATTCCAAATTTCAATTAAAAATAAAAATATTTCCTCGTGACTATTTGTGGCCTCTTCTGTCCAAACAACCTTTATTTCCATTCTTTATATTTATTCATAACATCTTCATGAGAAATATATTGTTTAGTATTTGCTTGTTGAATCGATTTTTCCAATCGTTGTTTTACATATAAAGGAACTTCATCATGAGTTGTAGAACCCTTCAATAATTCTTGAATTTCTAATAAAATAACATCATCTGAAAGTTTTATTTGTTCAATAATTTCATTTTGAAGTTCTGTATTCATTTTATTTTCTTTATACCAAAATTACAAATAAATCTTTGTTTCAACTACAAACAATTAAACTTAATTTTGCTTTCTACTTGTAAACTAAGATTATGAATTTGACTAATTTTCAATACATCCAAAACTATATTGGAGGTGAATTTACTGAACCATTATCAAAACAATATATAGATAATATCAATCCTGCAACTGGTGAGAAATATGGTCAAATTCCCAATAGCAATGCAGAGGATGTAGATGCTGCAGTAAAGGCTGCTCAAAAAGCGTTTCCGAGTTGGAGTGTTTCTTCTGCAGAGTCTCGCTTCAAAATTTTAAATCGTATAGCCGAATTAATCGACGAAAACTTAGATGTATTGGCATTGGCGGAAACGACCGATAATGGTAAACCACTTTCATTGAGTAAACGAGTTGACATCCCTAGAGCTTCGAGCAACTTTCGTTTTTTTGCTACTAGCATCATGCACTTTTCAACAGAAAGTCATATGATGGAAGATAAAGCAATCAACTATACCATGCGTCAGCCAATTGGTATTGTAGGATGTATATCACCATGGAATTTACCCTTGTATTTATTTTCATGGAAAATTGCCCCTGCATTAGCAGCAGGCAATTGTGTAATCGCCAAGCCAAGTGAAGTCACACCATTGACATCATTTTTACTAGCCAAAATTTGCAAAGAAGCAGGCTTGCCTGATGGCGTATTGAATATCCTGCATGGTGATGGACCGAGTTGCGGAAGTGCGATTGTAGCTCATCCATCAATCAAAGCAATTTCATTTACAGGTAGTACTCGTGCAGGTCAACATATTGCATCCGTAGCTGCACCTATGTTTAAAAAATTGTCCTTGGAGCTTGGAGGTAAAAATCCGAATATCATTTTTGCAGATTGCGATTGGGGTAAAATGATGAAGACAACTGTTCAAAGTTCATTTGCCAATCAAGGGCAAATATGTTTATGTGGAAGTAGAATTTTAGTAGAGAAATCGATATACGAACGATTCAAATCTGAATTTGTAGAACATGTAAAAAAACTAATTGTGGGCGATCCAATGGATGCTAATTCTAAACAAGGCGCAGTGGTAAGTAAATTGCATTACGATAAAATATTGAATTGCATTGAATTGGCGAAGCAAGAAGGAGGTACCATTTTAGTAGGTGGTAATACAGTTAAACTGGAAGGTCGCTGTGCGAAAGGTTACTTTGTGGAGCCTACCATTATAGAAGGTTTAGGTGCTAACTGTCGTACCAATATGGAAGAAATATTTGGACCTGTGGTTACTCTTCAATCGTTCGATACAGAGGAGGAAGCATTGGCATTAGCTAATTGTAGTGACTATGGTTTAGCTTCTACTGTTTGGACACAAGATATTTCCAAAGCAAACCGAGTGGCTATGAAGTTGAATGCAGGTATTGTATGGATCAATTGTTGGTTGTTGCGCGATTTGCGCACACCGTTTGGTGGAGTCAAAAATAGTGGCGTAGGTCGTGAAGGTGGTTGGGATGCATTGCGCTTTTTTACCGAAGCAAAAAATGTGTGTGTGGAATTGTAAATTTTTAATTTCCCTTTACATCCAATGCATCTCGCAAGGCATTGCCTAATAGATTAAAGGCCAGTACAATCATCATAATGGCAATACCAGGGATGATTGCCAACATTGGACGATTGGTTATAATGAAATTATAATTTTCTTTAATCATCAAACCCCACGATGAAACCGGTGGTTGTACTCCGATACCTAAAAAACTTAAACCTGCTTCTATTAAAATAGCCGTAGCAAAATTACCAGCAGCAAGAACAATCGTAGGTCCTAGTACATTGGGTATGATATGTTTTACGATAATACGTGTAGAAGAGAATCCCATCGTACGGGCTGCTTGTATGTATTCCATTTCTTTCAACGACATCACTTGTCCACGTATGAGTCGCGCAGTACCAACCCACATAGTAAGTCCAACTGCAATGAAGATTTGCCAAAAGCCTTTACCCAATGCAAACGTAATCGCAAATACCAACAACAAGGTTGGTATGGCCCATATTACATTGATCAACCAGGTAATGAGCTGATCGGTCCATCCACCAAAATATCCACTCAAGGCGCCCAACATGACACCTATGAATATAGAAAGTATAACAGCAATAAATCCTACAGCCATGCTCACGCGAGTGCCTAATATCAGTCGTGAGAGCATATCACGACCATAACGATCGGTTCCAAGCCAGAAGGTTTTTTTAGTAATATATTTTTTTATGAGTTGATTGTCATTTAAGGCCTCATTGGATGATATAGTTTTTTTTGCAAAACCAATAGGCTCTGTCAAGGTTTCATCTACAATTCGGTTTGCTAATATACTGTCCGATGTAATTCGATAATTTAAAATTGGAATCAATTCATAATTTTTTTCTTTGCCATGCAAAAGATATTCAAATGAGCTAACATCAGCAGATTGAATTGATTTAAATTTCTTTAAAAATAAACAGCTATAGCCAGGTTGTTTGGTAGCTATTTCTAATGTCATGGTGTTGGCATTGGGGCTATCATCGGGACTCAATGGATATGCAAAAATGGCTAATACGACTACAAGAACAATAAAGATAATAGAAATCAATGCAGCCTTGTTACGTCTGAATCGTTTCCAAAATCGAGATGTTCCTTGTGTGTTCATGAATCGATCAATAAGTTATTTTACGTTACGTTCTTTCCATTGGTAGGTACCAAATTGACCTAGTAAACCTGAAAGGACTACATAGGGTATATGAAAGCATTGCAAGATAGGAAATCGGACGAGTTCTTTTTCTTTATTAAAAAATTGACTTACCGGTATCATCAACGACAGTTCAAGGATTGTTTTTGCAATCAATGCAGTTAGTAGTACAAACAATAAGGCAGGTTTGTAAAAACACAAAAGTGTAAGTAAAATAAATGAAAGATTATAAAAATAGACTAATCCTAATACAATAATAATTCGCTTGTCTTTAAAATGAGTTGCCTTGGATGCCCATCGAATACGTTGATTAAAAAATGCTTTGCTATCAGCCATGGGTGAGGTTTTCACAATCGCTTCTTTGCATTTGAGGTAATTGGTTTTTTTCGGAAATCGTTGTTCTATTTTATACATCAGCAACATATCATCACCACTCGCAATATGATCTATGCCTTTGAAACCACCTACTGTATCATAAGCTTGACGTGTGTAGGCAAGATTAGCTCCATTGCACATGGTGCCACTATGGGTATAGGCAACGGCTCCAGTTATTCCTTGCATAGTCATGAAGTCGAGGGATTGAAATAACTGAAACAAGGATTGATCACATGTAAAATCGACTGGGGCAGCTATGAGTTTGTATCGGTATATTTCATAATAACTTACCAAGCTCAAGAGCCAATACGGACTCATACGGCAATCAGCATCGGTAGTGATGATGAGTTCTCCATTGCTTTGTAAAATGGCGGTTTCAATGGCTTTTTTCTTATACGAGTTTAAAATTTGTGTACCGGTATGAATCGACAAGTCAATATACTTTACACCCAAAAATGATTGTACAATATCTGGCGTACGATCGGTCGAATGATCATCTACCACTATGATTTCCATCAAATCGGTAGGATAATATTGTGATAAAATGTCATTTAATAAATGATCAATATTGAGTTCTTCATTACGAGCGGGTATGATGATGCTCACTTTTGTTTTGGGTACATATTGTTTATTCAATACAAATTCATCCAAGTGATTCCATCCTGCTTTGTAATACAATATCAAAACTGCATAACACAGAAACAATAAGACGAGTATGAAAATTAAAATGGCCATCCCTAGAATAGTATGCAATATCAGAAATTATATCTTCTTATACGAATGAAGAGAATAGTTTTTTCAAAAGCATTTAATTCGAAACTTTTTTCTATTCAAAAATTCTAGTACTTTCACATAGCCATGCGAAAAAAAATAATTTGGTTGTGTAGTTGGTATCCTAATGAATTGGATCGATATACAGGTGATTTTATTCAGCGTCAGGCTCAAGCTGCATCGATTTATGCCGATATAGAAGTGGTGCATGTAGTGGATGCAATCGAAGATAAATGCAATGTGATTCATGTAAATTCATTTTTGAGAGAAACCATTTACTACATCAAGGCATGGAATAAAATTAGTCGTTACAAAGATTTTTTTCAAATTCATGAATCCTTTATCAGTGATTATTTTAGTCGTAAAGGCAAGCCAGATTTAGTTCATGTACATATTCCTATCAAAAGCGGATTGATTGCATTGCGATGGAAACGAATATATAAATTGCCATTTATTGTAACCGAGCACTACGGTATTTACAATCATGAAGTAGAAGATCGATTTAGTCAGCGAAATTATTTTTTCAAGTTTTTTACCCGACGTATTTTACAACAAGCAAGTGCTTTTTTGCCTGTGAGTGAAAGCTTGGGAAAAGATGTAAACGAACATGCCTGCAGCAAAGAGTTTCAGGTAGTGCCCAATGTAGTTGACACATCTCTTTTTTATTGGAAAGAAATGAATCATCCACAACATCCATTTCGATTTATCCATGTATCCAACGGGGCTAGTATTAAAAATTTGGAAGGGATATTAACTGCTGTTGAACTTCTTTCAAAACAACGTTCCGATTTTGCAGTATATTTCATAGGCAATACAAACAAGCGACATTTAAAATCAGCGAAAGAAAAAAAGTTGAACAATAAACTAGTTTATTTCCTACCCGAAATGAGTTATGCTGAAGTAGCAGTGCAAGTTCAACAATCGGATGCTGGGCTTTTATTTAGTTTCAACGAAACACAATCGTGTGCTGTGCTAGAATGGCTTTGTAGTGGGCTACCTGTAATTGCAACGAATGTAGGTGGTGTAAAGGAATTGATTACTGTTCACAATGGCTTATTAGTAGAATCATCTAATATTGAACAATTGATCAACGCAATGGAAACCATGATTGATGGTAAGATGAAATTTGATCATCAACTCATAGCTGCACAAGCTAAGTTGAAATATAGTTATGATGCTGTAGGCAAAACGTTAGCATTGGTGTACAATAAAATAGTTTAAGCTAATTGAAATGATTCTGAGAATAAAGAGGCTACAAAATCTTTTTCAAAATGAGATTTAAATGTGTTGTGCGTAAAGATGTTTTTCTTTGGAATGTAAGAGTACGATTTTCCCATTTCTTGAAAGTTTTTAGCTAAATATTCAATTGAGTTTAGGATGATGTCCACCTCTTCATCAGTCATAGTGGGGTGGATTGATAAACGGATCCAACCCGGGCGTGCAAATAGATTTCCTTGATTGATTTGTTTCAATATTTCTGTTGACTCCTCTTGGTTTATTTTCAATAAATAATGGCCATATGTACCTGCACATGCACAGCCTCCTCTTACTTGTACGCCAAAATAATCGTTTAATAATTTGACCCCTAAATTGAAATGCAAGCCATCAATGTAAAAAGAAATTGCTCCAATTCGATGTTCAATATTTGAAGCAAGTATATGTAAATTTGAAATGTTTTTTAATTGTTTGAATACCTTTTGTAACATGATCATTTCTCGATGAAGTATGTTCTCAACGCCCATTTCATTTTTTAATTTAAAACTTAAGGCTGCTTTTATCCCTTGTAAAAAACCTGGGGTACCACCATCTTCTCGATCTTCTACATTTGAATAATATTCATGTGTTTTCCATGGTGTTGTAAATCGAACGGTGCCGCCTCCAGAATGATCTGGAATCGTATTTTTACACAATGCCGAATTTAGTATCATAATGCCTGGTGTAGCAGGACCGCCTAAAAATTTATGAGGGGAAATAAAAATCGCATCGAGTTGTTTGGATTCATCTTCAGGATGCATGTCAATATCAACATAAGGGCCAGAACATGCAAAGTCAACAAAACATAATCCACCAGCACGATGAATCATTTGAGCGATTGAGTAATAGGGTGTAATGATTCCTGTAACGTTTGAAGAGGCCGTTACGGATGCAATTTTTAAAGGTCTATTAGCATATTGTTTCAACAAATCTTCAAAGTGGTTTAAATTCACATGTCCGTGTTCGTCTGGATTAATAATTTCCACATCTGCTATGGTTTCGAGCCATGATGTATGATTGGAGTGATGCTCCATATGAGTTACAAATACAATGGGCCTATCTTGCTCGCTGAGTTGCATCTTAGATTTAATGTCTGCAATATGATTAGAAATAGCATCAGGTATACGTAATCCAAGTATACGTTGTAATTTATTGATCGAATCGGTCATGCCTGTACCTGAAAATATCAAAGCATCATCTTCATTGGCATTCACTTGCTTTTTAATATACTCTTTTGCTTCATGGTAGGCATTGGTCATGAGAGTACCTGTGATGGATGTTTCAGTATGTGTATTGCCACAAAATGGAAATACCTTTTCAAGCATTGTTTTTTCAATAGGACCGTAGAGCCGACCACTTGCTATCCAATCGGCGTAGATCAATTTTTTTTCACCAAAGGGTGTAGGAAATGTTTGGTCAATACCTATAATATGTTGTCGAAATGGAAGGAAATGTGCTTCACTCATGATGATGACTCGTTTTTTGAAGGCATGAAAGTACAATGTTTTACGTTGAATACAAACCCTTTCAATTGAAATAGGCTCATTACTAAAAAAAATATGGATATGAAGCCATGACTGTATGCAATGAAGTACATTTGCAAACAGTAATGAAAGAAATCTCTAACAGATCGGCTACCTACAACTTCGCTATAGAGCAGAAGTATGTAGCAGGTATGGTATTGGCTGGTACTGAAATTAAAGCGATTCGACAAGGAAAGGTTAGCTTTAATGATAGCTATTGCCTGATACATGATGATGAATTATGGATTAAAAGTTTGCATATAGCTGAATATTCATTTGGTACTGCCAACAATCATGATCCAGTAAAGGATCGTAAGTTATTACTCAATAGAAAAGAAATACGTAAAATCGTATCTAAGACCAAAGAGAAAGGATATACCATAGTGCCCTTGCGTATATTTATGAGTGAAAGTGGCTATGCCAAAATAGAAATAGCTCTTGCCAAAGGTAAAAAAGTACACGATAAACGGGATAGCATTAAAGCCAAAGATGCTGAACGTGATTTGAAACGTACGTTGAAATATTAATATTACTCAGGTTTCTGCTGCTTATCGAACCAAACCAAAAAAGCAGGTAACAAGGTAAGATTGGTAATCATAGCCATAAACAAGGTGAGCGCAGTGAGATAACCCAATGCTTTGGTGCCATCAAACTGTGAAACAAGAAATACAATAAATCCTACTGAAAGTATTAAGGACGTATAGATGATACTAATGCCTGTTTCCTGAATAGTTTGTTTTACGGTTTCTTTGATATCGTAATTATTTTTAGGAAGGTCTTGTTTGTAATTGACCAAAAAACGAATGGTAACATCAATGGCAATACCTAATGCAATACTGAATACAAGCACCGTAGATGGTTTTAACGGAATATGAAATACACCCATTACACCTGCTGTGATAATGAGCGGTATAAGATTGGTCATAATAGATATCACAACTATGCGCCATGAGCGAAACAAAAAGGCCATACAAAGTATAATCATGAGTAAAGCCAATAGAATACTATCGATCAAACTGCTGATGATAAATTTACTGCCTTCGAGAAATACGACACCCGTACCTGTATAGGTAATACTGTAGCGTGAGGTGTCAAAAATTTCGCTTGCTCGTACGTTGATACTGTCTAATATTTTGGGCAATGCTACCGAGCCCACATCGGCCATACTTACACTGATACGTGCATATCGTTTGGTACTATCGGTAAACGAACTTACAATTTTTCCCAATTGAGATTTACTCGTATCAGATTTCATTTTAAGGTAAGGCAATAAAAATGATACATCAAAACTATTGGGCACACCATAGCTTGAACTATCGCCATCGTAATAGGCTTGTCGTGCAAATTTAATGGCTTCTACCAATGACAATGGTTTGGACATTTCCTTGAATTCGCGTAACACAGACGATAACTCGTCAATTTTTTTGATAGTACCTAAGGTAGTAGCACCTTGTTTTTTGCGCGAATCGATTACAATTTCCAAGGGCATTACACCATTGAAGTTTTTTTCAAAATATTTTAAATCAGTATAAATTGGATTATTTTTAGGCAAGTCATCTACAATATGGCCTTCGGTACGCAAACTCATCATGCCACCAATAGATAATAGAATAAGCAATGACCAAAACGCATAGACCACCTTACGATGATTAAATACCCAATGTTCAAACTTCAAAAGGACTGCCGATAGATGCTTATTTTCAAGGTAACGGGTGTGTTTTTCCTTTGGTTCAGGCAAAAAACTAAAAATAGCCGGAATAGCAAAAAGCGAAATAATAAATACAGCCATGATACTTAATCCAGATACTAGTCCAAACTCTTTCAATACCTGACTCTTGGTGAAATAAAATACACCAAAGCCAATAGCTGCTGTAAGATTGGTAAACAGAGTAACTATACCCATACGTTCCACCATGGCTAATAAGGATTGGGTTTTCTCTTTGTAAATAGCAAATTGGGTATGGTATTTATTGAGAAAATAAATACAATTGGGTAAGCCAATCACGACCAACAATGGGGGTATGAGTGCAGAAAGAATGGTAATCTTGAAATTGAAAATGCCCAAGAATCCAACAGCCCAAACCACACCGGCAATCACAATCAACATCGAAAAGGTGACAGCACTGAATGATCGGAAAAATAAAAATAAGATGATAGAAGTCAAAAGCAATGATACCAATAATATCAATCGCATTTCATACTTGACACTTTCGGCAAATCGGGTTCGAATAAATGGAAGTCCAGAATAATGGGCTTGTATATGATTTGCCTTGGCAAATTCTTCAGTAATGGCTTGTATATCACTTACAACCTTCACTCTTTTTTCTGAAAAAAGATAATCTTTTTTGATATAAACCGCTGTGAGATAGGAATTGGTTTCGGGATTGTACAATAGATTGCGATAGAAAGGTAGGTTTAAAAATTCTTGTACACTGGAATCAAAAGCTTGCGTTCCAAAAATGTTCTTTGTCACTAATTTAGAAGCAGTATCACTTTCTTGTTTTACGATATTCACTGCGGTAGGAACACTCAGCATATTATCAACGCCTTCTACTTTTTTTAAATTTTGTTGCCATGTAGAAAATGCATTGAAAAAAGCAGGGGTTAATGCGTCTTTACTATCAAATCCAATTGCCAACATTGTACCATCTTCACCAAACATTTTTTTGAAATTTTGGTATTCGATGTATTTTGGGTTGTCGGTAGGAATGGCACTTGCCATTTCATAACTCATTTTTACTTTAGAAGCAAAATAACCCATGCCAACTGTCAACAACACGATGACTGCTAAAACTGGAATTCGGAAACGAAGTATAAATACTGCTAGATGATGCCACATACGGTTGGCAAAGATACCATAAGGCTTAAATATTATGCTATAATACCAATGTGATTTATAAAATATGTAAATATTTTATAAATCTTATCCCGAAACCTTTCGGGAGTAAATGCCGATAAGATAGATGTTTAGTCTAATATAGCGAAGCGTTCATTAGACTATTACATATTTCAAATCGGTATAATCAATAATATTCTTTAATTTTAGACGTTTATAAGGCGTACATATACATTATGCAATACAAGATACTCAGCACACTGCTTTTAATCGTTTTTTTTACATTAGGCTCACAGGCACAGCAAGTGCCAATAGGGAACTGGCAAACCTATTTCACATATACATCCGTAAAAAGTGTAGAAAAAGTTGGCGACAAAATTTTTGCTGCTGGTAATCATCTCTATGTTTATTCAATGGGCGAAAATGAATTTTCAACTTATTCTAAAGTCAATGGTTTGAGTGATGTAAATATTCGTTTGATACGACATGATGTGGCTTCGGGTTTTATGATTATTGTATACGAAAATAGTAATATAGATTTATACAAGGACAATCGATTCTACAATATGCCTGATATTAAAAATTTAAATATCACCGGGAGTAAATTGATCAACAATGTTTTTTTTAAAAATGATTTTATATACTTGGCAACCGATTTTGGAATCGTGGTATTGAATCCTATAAAAAGAGAAATCAAAGAAACTTATACATTACAAGCATCATCGGAAGTGTTGAAAATAAAAGATTTGACTGTATTTAACAATGAGTTTGTTGCAGCCACTTCGAAAGGCTTGTATTCGGCCGATATCAATAATCCGGTATTGCAGGATTTTGCCAATTGGAATCAAAATGGCACTCAAGATTTAAATACTGTTTTTACACACAATAATCTATTGTATTGTGCTACCAAAGATTCAATGTTTCAGGTTACAACCAATTCATTTATTTATAAATATGAAAGCATCTCCGAAATAAAAAAGATACGAACTGGAACTAGCTATTTTTATGTATGTGAATCGGGTGATTTAAGTCGATCGGTTAAACGATTTGATGTAAATGGAAATTTAGTTGATTCATTAAGAGGAGTAAATCCATATGATGTAGTCGAGTATTCGCCTTCTCAAATTTGGGTAGCAGATTTTTGGCAGGGACTTACCAAAGTGGATAATTTCAAGGATGTAGGGATATACCGTCCAAACTCTATTTTTGATAATACTATTTACAACTTATCTATCAATAACAACGAATTGTATGTTTCGGGTGGTGCAGAGCGTAGTTGGATTTATACGTTTAGTTCATCGGGTTTCAATCGTTTGCAAAATGGTGAATGGAAATGGTATAATCGATATGTCAATACACCATCGATGGATACTGTACTAGATATATTCGATGTAGTAGTGGATCCAAAAACAGGACATGCATTTGGAGCTTCATATGGTGGTGGATTGATAGAAGTAGATATGGAAAATAACAAATCCACTGTATATAAAAACAATAACTACATACAAGCAGCCAATGGTGATCCTAACTCGTATCGTATTGTTGATTTGAAGTACGATGATGATAATAATCTATGGATGTCCAACTATGCAGCACCCGATCAGTTGATAGTAAAAAAAGCAGATGGCAGTTGGCAAAAATTTTCATTTCCTTATTCTACAAGTGAGAAAACAGCCAGTCAAATTGAGATTGACAATGCCAATCAAAAGTGGATGGTTGCACCTCGTGGTATTGGTATTTATGTATTGAACGATAATAATACCATCGATAATAAAAATGATGATCAAGTTAAAAAATTAATCGTAGGTACCGGCTATGGTAACTTACCAAACAATGAGATTTATTGTATTACCAAAGATAAAAATGGAAAGTTGTGGGTAGGCACTGCCGATGGTATTGGTATCTTTAATTGTCCCGAAAGTGTATTCTCACAAGAAGGTTGCGATGCCGAATTGAAAATAGTAAAATATGATATTAATGCAGGATTACTTTTTCAACGTGAAGCCGTGAAAACGATTGCGGTAGATGGCGCCAACAATAAATGGATAGGTACCAACAATGGTGTATGGCTTATTAGTGATGATGCCGAAAAAATTATTCATCAATTTAATAAAGACAATAGCCCCTTGCCTTCCAATGAAATTACAAAAATAGTGGTACACCCTACTACAGGAGAAGTGTTTATAGGGACCAATGCAGGATTGGTTTCTTATCGTGGCGAAGCCACTGATGGCAATAAGACGAATAAGGAATTATTGATATTTCCAAATCCTGTACCAAGTGATTACAGTGGTGTAATCGCTATCAAAGGATTGACTGAGAATGCCGATATACGAATTACCGATGTGGCAGGTCAATTGGTATATCGTACCAAAGCACAAGGAGGACAAGCCATATGGAATGGTAGTACCTATACCGGGAAAAAACCAAGTACAGGTGTTTACTACGTATTTGTAACCAATGAAGATGGCAGCGCAACGAAAGTGGGTAAGTTTGTTTACAACCAATAAGAACATAGCTTTTTCTCATGCTTCACGCTACCAACGGAATTGTATTACGCACCATCAAATATGGTGATACTAGCATCATCGTTACGATTTATACTGAGGTGTTTGGTGTGCAAAGTTATTTGGTGAATGGTGTACGAACCGATAAAAAATCGAAAACAAAAGCCAATATCTATCAACCAGCTACTTTACTTGAACTTGTGGTTTATCACCAACCCAACAAAAATCTACAACGAATCAAAGAAGCACGTGTTTATTATTTATACCAATCAGTACAAAGCAGTGTAGTGAAAAATGCGATCGCCATTTATATGTCAGAGTTGATATTTAAAACCATTACAGAACCCGAACAACATCAGGATTTGTATGATTTTTTTGAATCATCCTTTCAGTTAGTTGATATAAATCTAGACAACGATTTAGCCGACTTTCCTATTCAGTTTACAATCGAGATGGCTGCTCGTATGGGCTTTGGAATGCAACTACAAGAAAACAATCATCATACTTTATTTGATTTGATGGGAGGTCGTTTTGTAGCATTACACGATACATCACATACACATTTAGTGACCGAAGAAATGTCCATGATACTTGCCAACATGTTAAAATCGGAAGCAATCACACTCAATCATGATAAACGACAAGAATTACTTTCTGTCTGTATTCAATACTTACGATTGCATATACCTCATATGAGTGAACTCAAAAGTCCTGAAGTGTTGCATGCCGTGATGAGTTGATAATTTAAAATGCAGGCAAAATCGGTTTAGTACCTACTATCTTTTCTATTTTTTCCATTACTATGGGTGTCAGTTTTTCAACAGCATCCAATGACTTAAAATTATCAATCAGTTGTTCTTTTTTGGTTGCACCTAATATCACACTCGACACATTCGGATTTTTCAAACACCATGCAAGGCTCAACTGAGCCATTGATATGTCAAGGCTTTCAGCAACACTTGCCAATTTTTTTACTTTATCCAATTTATCTTTGGTAAGCCATCGATCGGCCAACCATTCAAACCCTTTCATGCCTAGTCGGGCACCTTTGGGTACTTTGCCTTCATTGTATTTGCCCGATAATAAGCCTGTTGCTAAAGGACTCCAAATAGTTGTGCCTAGTCCAATCTCGCTGAAAATTCGAAGGTATTCATTTTCCATTTTGGCTCGTTCAAAAAGGTTGTACTGTGGTTGTTCCATAGTAGGTCCTATGATACGATATTTTTCTGCAACACGATGGGCTTCCATGATTTCCACTCCACTCCATTCGCTTGTACCCCAATAAAGAATTTTACCTTGTTGTATCAAGGTATTCATAGCCAATACTGTTTCTTCTATTGGAGTTTCTTTATCAGGTCGGTGACAATAATAAAGATCGAGATAATCGACTTGTAAGCGTTTCATAGCATCATGACAAGCTTCTATCACATGCTTGCGGCTCAATCCAGTTTGATTGGGTTTGTTGAATTTGTCGCCATGCCATCCAAAATAAACTTTGCTACTGACTATATAACTGGTTCGATCCCATTTCTTTTTTTTCAATACACGCCCCATCATGTTTTCACTTTCGCCCAAGGCATAGGTTTCGGCATTGTCAAAAAAATTGACACCCTGATCGTAGGCAAAACTCATGAGCTCTTCTGCCTTTTTATCATCAAATTGTTTGTGAAAACTAACCCAGCTACCAAATGATAAAGCACTGAGTTTAAGTCCTGAATTCCCTAGTCGTCGATATTGCATAATGATTTTTTGTAAATGCGAAAATAGAAAAATGAATAATAGGTTGATTACATAATCTTAATATAATGTATCAACATTCTTTATGACTGCCATCGCAGAAAGGAGGATTCTTGGTCTGCTTACATTGACAAAACCATACTTCTTTATCCTCTTCAAATTTTACAACCATGGGTTTGAAAGGCATGCCTTCAATAGCTTTATGTTTGCCATCACAAAAGGGTTGTTTTTCGCTGAGTCCACAAGTACACCAAGCATAATTTTTATCTTTTTCTACTTTTATTCCTATCGGAAATTTCTCTGCAATGTTCGCTTTGTCCATGATTTTTATTTTAAGTTGAAGTGAAAGGTAAGAAAAAAAATTAATAGTTTATATTTACTTCATGTTACCACTCTCGGTTGTGATACTGGCTAAGAATGAAGCGCACAATATAGAACGTTGTGTGAAGCCTTTATTGGGTTTATCTGACGATATTCTCGTGCTGGACAATGGAAGTACAGACGGTACACAAGCGATAGTCAAGGCTTTAGGAGCACGATTAATGGAGGTGGAATGGCAAGGATATTCTGCTACTAAAAATAATGGAAATCAGCAGGCAAAAAATGATTGGATATTGAGTCTTGATGCTGATGAGGTAGTCAACGATGAATTAGTTGCAAGTATCATCGCTTTATTTGCTACAACAATGAATGTACAAAATGGTTTTTCGATACAACGAAAAATGGTCTACGAAGGTACAGTATTACAGCATGGTTCTGTTGGAAAAGAATTTCGCATTCGGCTTTTTAATCGAACCACAGCTCGATGGAATCAACATGAAGTACATGAAGATGTAGATGTTGATTCATCGGTAGTCGTTACGTCATTGAATGGATATGCATTGCATTATTCATTTACAAGTATAGAAGATCATCAACAACGGTTACATAAGTATGCTATGCTTTCTGCCCATCAAATGCATGTAAATGGAAAGTCATCAACTTGGATGAAACGAGTCGTAAGTCCTTGGTTTCATTTTCTGAAAAATTTTATATTTCGACTTGGCTTTTTAGATGGCAAATTGGGATTTGAATTTGCGTTGCAAGAAAAAAAATATACAGCAGAAAAGTATCACTTGTTATATCAACTCAATAGGACTAAAAATAATTAAAGATCATTCTTAGGGAAATCATAAAAATAGAGATCAGTTTTGGCAGTTGGATAATCTTCCCATCGCTTGGTATCAATGTAAAAAGCAGCCATGCCACATGTAGGTATATTGTCGACTAAATTATTGGCTAAGACATTTACAAAATCAGTAATACCAGGATTATGACATACAATCATGACTGAATTAATTGCATTGTCGGTAGCAAAGAGTACATCTTGAATGATGTGAGGAGGTGCATGATAGAGTTTTTCTTCCCATTGAATTTTTTTTATATCATAGCCTATTTCTTTTGAAATAAGTAGTGCTGTTTGTTCAGCTCGTTTGGCTGTACTAGATATAATCAACTCGGGAAGATAATTTCGAACTAGTAATCGTTGTCCCATCATGGGTGCATCGCGCAATCCACGATCGTTCAAGGTTCGGTCATAATCTTTTATGTAAAGATTACTCCAATCAGATTTGGCATGACGGCAAATAAGTAAGGTTTTCATTGGGGTGTAAATTACTGAATTAGATTTTAATTGAAATAGATTTCATTCTTTCAAACAACATATTGTGTACAAAAGTAGGATAAGAGATATAATTATTGACATTTGAATTAACTTTGCCCAATGGAAGATACGACTATCTCAAATGAAGAACAACCACAAATGAAACCTGAGGTGTTGCTCGAATTGGTAACTATGAAAATGCCATTTGGAAAATACAGAGGTATTACACTGTGTGATTTGCCTGTTTCTTATCTTGAATGGTTTGTTCGAAAAGGAGGTTTTCCACGTGGTAAACTGGGATTTATGCTTGGTGCATTGCACGAGATTAAATTGAATGGATTGGAATATTTGTTGGAGCCCTTGCGAAAGAAGGAGTAACCTTGGTTTTTTACCGCAAAGAACGAAGATGTTTTACCGCAGAGAGTTTCGAGAGGTTTTATCTCAGAGAAAACTGAGTTTTTTACCGAAAAGATCGCAGAGTTTTTACTTCAGAGTGTTTAGAGTTATTTTACCACAGAGAGTGCAGAGTTTTTACCGCAGAGAGAACTGAGTTGTTTAACCACAGAGAATGTAGAGTTTTTATCGCAGAGAGAACTGAGTTGTTTAACCGCAGAGAGTGTAGAGTTTTTATCGCAGAGAGAACTGAGTTGTTTAACCGCAGAGAGTGTAGAGTTTTTACTGCAGAGAGAACTGAGTTGTTTAACCACAGAGAATGTAGAGTTTGAAGTTTTTATCGCAGAGAGAACTGAGTTGTTTAACCGCAGAGAATGTAGAGTTTTTATCGCAGAGAGAACTGAGTTATTTAACCGCAAAGAATGTAGAGTTTTTACTGCAGAGAGAACTGAGTTGTTTAACCGCAGAGAATGTAGAGTTTTTATCGCAGAGAGAACTGAGTTATTTAACCGCAAAGAAAGCAGAGGTTTTACCACAGAGAGTTCAGAGATTTTTTACTGCAAAGTGCAATGAGAGTTTACTGCAATAATCACAGAGGTTTTACCGCATAGATCGCTGAGATTAAATACTCAATAAGAATTCGAAGAGATTATTTCTTTTTCACTTTCATGCTAAGGATACGAATATTCTCATTAGGGCGATCGCTTGGGTTACGAGGCGCATTTGAAATAGCATCTACTACTTCTTGACCTTTTACTACTTGACCATAAACTGTATAAGCTCCATCCAAATGAGGTGTTCCTCCGATTGTTTTATATTCGGTGCGAGCCTGTTCGCTGTATTTAAAACCACCACGATTTTCCATCATGTCTAAGTCATTATCCGTAAATTGTTTTCCTACTACAATATAAAATTGACAACCACTTGATGCCTTTTCTGGATTATTGTCACGAGCAGCAGCTAATGCACCTTTTTTGTGATAATACTTTGGAAGCATAAATTCGGCAGGTACTTTATAGCCAACATCTCCGTTGCCAAGCATCTGTCCCATAACTGCATCTTTACTATCAGGATCACCACCTTGAATCATAAAGCTTGGTATGATTCTATGAAATAATAAACTATCATAAAATCCTTCATTTGCTAATTTAAGAAAGTTAGCCGCGTGTTGTGGTACATCAGCGTATACTTCTACTTTGATCATACCCATACTTGTTTCTATTTCTACAAACTTATTTTTATTCTTTTTGGCAAATCCTGAAAATGAAATCAAGATGATAAAAGTGGAGAGGATTAATTTCTTCATTGGACAAAAATAGAAATAAATTTCATTAATTATGCGTCTTCCTTGATACCTATTTTTGCTTTGTGACTCATATCGTACATTTGTCCCAAAATGTGTACAGGTTCATGAGAGTATTTTATGATTTAGATAATTTGCCTACGTTTAATAGACCTGTATTAACCATTGGTACATTTGATGGGGTTCATCAAGGACATCGTATTATACTCGATCGCATCAAGAAAAGAGCTAAAGAAGCAGGTGGAGAAAGTGTAATCATCACCTTTGACCCACATCCTCGACTTGTATTGGGTTCGCAACAAAATCTATCATTGCTTCAGACTTTGGATGAAAAAATATCCGCATTAGAAGCATTGTCTATTGATAATTTGGTGGTGGTTCGCTTTACGAAAGAATTTGCAGAACAAAGTGCAGAGGAATATATTCAAGAATTTTTAGTGAATCATTTTCATCCCTATGCCATTATTATTGGCTACGATCATCAATATGGGAAAGGGCGTAGTGGTGATTATCATTTGCTAGAAAAATATAAAGAGAAATTTGGATATCAATTAGAGGAAATACCTGTTCAGGAAATCAAGGAGAGTGCTGTTTCATCTACACGTATTCGAACTGCAATACAAACGGGTGATATGAAAACTGCGAATGAATTGTTGGGAAAATCATATTCATTCAATGGATTGGTAGTTGATGGTGATAAGCGTGGTCGATTGATTGGATTTCCAACAGCCAATATTTTAATTCAAGATCCTTATAAGTTAGTACCTGTAAATGGAGTCTATGCGGTAAAGGCTTTCATACAAGGAATTGAATACAAAGGAATGATGAATATAGGTGTAAGACCTACGGTCGAAACTTCTTTAGAACGAAAAATTGAAGTTCATTTATTCGATTTTAATGAAACTATTTATGGACAACAACTCAGGGTGGAGTGCATAGGAAAAATCAGGGATGAAGAAAAGTTTGATGGAATAGAAAAACTTATAGCACAATTGTCATTGGATAAAAAAGATGCATTGTCAATGCTATCTAATAACAATTCTAATTATTGACGTAATTCTTTCATCGGTTTTTTTTCAATACCATATATAGGCATATAATATCTTTTCCCTTTGTATAAATACATTACCAACGCATCGCTGTAGTATTTACAAGGCGCTTTGAAAGCAGCCGCAGCAGCCGAGGAGTCTATTTGATAGTAAAAATTACGATAAAGATTTTTATTAACCTTCAGAAGGTATGTGCCTTTGGTTTTAGCTGTATCGGTTTTATAATTTGTTTCCATACTATATACATCGCATGGCACTGGTGTAGCACCAAACCATACAGAATCGATGATGATATTATCTGCATTGGTTTTTAATGTAAGTTCATAAACGTCACCAATAATTCGCACGCCACCTTTTTGATAGGTATAAAAACCTGATACATAGTTTACATATTCGATCGGTGTGTATGTCTTTTTTCTTTTTTTCTTTTTTTGAGCAAAAGCTACGGACGATAATAATAAAAAGCTAAGTAAAAGAAGAAATGTGTTTTTCATAATGAAAGTATTTTTGAGGTGAGTTCTTTTAAGAGGGTATGATCATTGTTGGCAACATGTATGCCAATGATATTAAGATTAAATTCTTGTACTATCTCAATAGCTTGCATTGTTTGTGATAAATTGTATAAGCTACTATAGTGTTTGTAATCTTTTAGAAAGTATGGAGCTAATTTTAGAATACTTGCAATATCCTTTTCTTGCATATTCCGAGCATAATGATATTGATAGAGTTTGCTAAATTCTTTGTAAACCATGGTGCTGATCACAACCAATGGATTTGATTTTGGATTTGCTATATAATAGTTTACAACACGATATGCCTTTTCAACATCTTTATTCATCAATGCTTTAGGATATTCGAATATGTTGTAATCTTTACTGATGCCAATATATTTTTCAATTAAATCAGCCGTTATTTCTTCCCCTTCAGCAATGTTGATCATGACTTTTTCAAGTTCATTCACTATTTTTTGTAAGTCATTGCCAAGGTAGGCTGCCAATAAGTTTACATTTTGTGTGTTAATTTTTATTTTATGTTGTTGACAATATGCTTGTATCCATTTAGGTACATCATAGTCCTTAATTTTATTGAAGGTAATATGTACAAATTTCTTTTTAAGTGCTTTGGTCAAAGTAGATCGTCCATCGAGATTTTTATACTTGTATGCTATTACAAGGGTAGTTGTCTCAGATGGTTGTGCTACATAACGTTCAAGTTCGGCAAAATTACGAAGCTGTGACGCCTCTTTGAGTATCACAAGTCGGCGTTCGGCAAATGCAGGATAACTTCTACATGCATTCACTACATCGGTCCAAGTACTATCTTTTCCGTATAGGATTGTTTGATTAAAATCTTTTTCATGCGGTTCAAGTGCATTTTTCTCAAATGCATCTACTAGCAGGTCTATATAGTAAGGCTCTTCACCATCTAGGGCATAGATGGGCTTGAGTTTTTTATTCTCGATATCACTTAATATAGTATCTACATTTTCCATTAATCAATCATTGTTATTTCATCTTCGTTTAATAAGTTCATTCCATTTAATCGCATCAATACTTGACCTACAGTTACAATGTCTCTATTGCAATATTGTACAATGCGATCAAGATGTTGTTCTTTCCAATACACCCTTGCTACATCACTTCCATCAATATCACCTTTAGGACTTTCTATTTCCAACACTGTTGAAAGTAAATCGATGGAAGTGAAGTTTTTATACTCACCAAATTTCCAAAATTGCAAGGTATCCATTAATGGATTTTCCCATGGTTTTTTGTTTTGCAAATCGGCAATTACATCGGGCAATGCTAATTGATTAATATAAGAACGACGGCAAATATAAGGGATATCAAACTCTCGTATGTTGTGTCCGCAAAATTGTTTATCTGGCGCTTTGAAAAATTTGTTGCAAACGGAGCGAAATTCATTCAATATGATTTTCTCATCATGTCCTGCAAGTGATTTTATTTTGAGCGTATAGGTCGATTTTGATTTTACAAAATACCCAAGTCCAATACAGATAATTTTTCCAAATTCGGCATAAATGCCAGCTCGCTCGGCAAATGTAGCTTTCGTATCGGTTTGTTGTGGTTCAATCAACGAAGATTTTTTATCCCATAGCTGTTGCATTTTATGAGAGAGTTGATCGTAATCGTTCAACATTGGAACCGTTTCAATGTCAATGAGTAGTAGGTTTTCAGGCTTTATCATTAAGTTATGTTAAAAGATAAAAATAATAACAATTCTTTATACAATCAATTCGTAATTCTTTTTTTATGGAATTACCTTTGTTTTCAAACATTTTAAACTATCATGGAAACTACAAATGAACCCAAAAAAGGCTTGAATACCAATGTTATCTATTTGAGTATTATAGCTTTATTAGCTGCCGCTGCCATCTATCTGTTTGTTACTAAAAATAAAACTGAAAATAAAAATGAAGAACTTACGACGCAGGTTGAATCGACTGCAACCGATTTAAGTGAAGTTGAAACGGAATACAATGCAGCCTTGGCTCGATTGGATGAAATGAAAACTCAAAGTGTGCAAATGGATAGTTTGCTAGCAACTAAAAATGATGAAGTTGAAGAATTAAAGTCTAAAATCAAAACTATCTTAAGTGATAAAAATGCTACAAAAGAAAAATTAGCTGAAGCCAATAAATTGATCGCGGAATTGAACAAACGTATGAATACTTTTCAAGAACAGATTACTGCTCTAAAACAAGAAAATGTACAATTGACAGAAGATAAAAGAAATCTTATTGAGGAGAAAGGACAAATCACACAAGAACGTGAAGTATTGAAAGAAGAGAAAAAAACACTCGAGAAAACTGTGGAAGTAGGTTCTGTATTACATGCATCTGGTATTAAAATGGATGTGATCAATATGAAGAAAAACCTTTTGGGAAAAGAAAAAGAAAAGGAAACTGAGAAAGCCAAAAAAGCAGATTTGATACGTGTATCTTTTGATATTGATGATAATCGTATCAGCGAAAGCGGTGAGAAAATAGTCTATGTATGTGTGTATGGTCCAGATGGTAAAGTAGCTGGTAATTCTTCATTTAAATTGGCTGATGGTAGCGAAAAGAAATATTCTGTTTCTAAATCGGTAGCCTATAAACAAGGAGAAAAAGTACATGGGATATCAACTGACTGGAAGCCTTCATCTGATTTTACCAAAGGAACCTATAAGGTAGAAATCTATCATATGGGTTACAAAATTGGAAGCGAATATGTTTCTTTAAAATAAATAGTAAACTGTAAAATTATATTTAAATGACAATAGCAATTGGATGCGATCATGCTGGTGTAGAAATGAAAAATGCAATCATTCATCACTTGACAGAAAAAGGAATTACCATTATCGATAAAGGAACGAATACACTTGATAGTGTTGATTATCCTGATTATGCACATCCTGTAGCCAATGAAGTGGAATCGGGTAATGCGCAATTCGGAATACTGATATGTGGCAGTGCCAATGGTGTATGTATTACTGCCAATAAGCATCAAGGAATACGAGCAGCCCTTTGTTGGAAAAACGAAATTGCTTCCTTGGCACGTCAGCACAATGATGCAAATATCATTGGCTTACCTGCACGTTTTATTTCAATCGAGGAAGGAATAGAATTTACGGATACCTTCTTGAATACAGAATTCGAAGGTGGCCGTCATCAGAATCGAGTGAATAAAATTAGCTGCTAGATTGTTAAAATCCTAAAGATGGTAGTTCGGGAAGACAAGTGAATGTTTTTCTATGATGGATAGTCATCCCGTAAGTACGAATGGATTCTCGATGGGCTTTGGTTGGGTAGCCTTTGTTTTGATTCCAATGATAGTTAGGAAATTTTTTATGCAATTTTAGCATGTACTCATCTCGATAGGTTTTCGCCAATATACTTGCAGCCGCAATAGAGGCATATTTACCATCGCCTTTGATAATACAATGGTGTGGAATCGATTTATATTTTACGAAACGATTTCCGTCTATGAGTAATTGATCTGGTATGATGTTAAGTTGATTGATTGCTAAGTGCATCGCTTTAAAAGAAGCTTTCAAAATATTAATTTTATCAATCTCTTTGGGACTCACAAATGCCACTGCAAATGCCAATGCATGTTCTTCAATGATAGGCCTTAATAATTCACGCGATTTTTCATTGACTAGTTTTGAATCATTGAGCAATGGATGATAAAAATCAGTGGGTAATATAACTGCTGCTGCACAAACAGGTCCTGATAAGCATCCACGACCGGCTTCATCACAACCAGCTTCTAGTAGGTTTTTATCTAAAAAAGGTTCGAGCATTTGATAATTGAAATAGTTATGCAATATAAATAATAATAACTCCTTATTAATGACTATAAATAAAATTAGGTGGTCTAGTAAGAATGAACTCAAGGTTCCTTTGCTAACTTTGCAAAGCAAAATATGGATAAGAATAAAATAATAGGTAGATGGTTGTTACTTGGTGTGGCAATGCTGATTGTACAAGTGTTGCTAGGCGGTATTACACGACTGACTGGCTCTGGACTTTCTATCACAGAATGGAAACCCTTGCTAGGGGCGTTGCCACCCATGAATGATGGTGAATGGTTGATTGCATTTGAGAAATACAAGCAGATTGCTCAGTTTAAGTACCTGAACCAAGATTTTACCCTAGGTGATTTTAAATTCATTTTTTTCTGGGAATGGTTTCATCGCAATTGGGCTCGATTGATTAGTGTTGTTTTTTTGATACCCTTTATTTATTTTTTAATTAAAAAAATGATAACGAAAGAGATGGTTCCCAAATTGATAGGATTATTTGCACTAGGAATCAGTCAAGGTTTGATAGGTTGGATCATGGTTGCCAGCGGATTGAACGATGAAAATCTGTATGTGAGTCATATTCGATTGGCTATTCATTTTGTATCTGCTTTGGTATTAATTTGTTTTACCTATTGGTTTGCGTTGAGTTTATTAATCCGTGACGAGGATCGAATACAGAATCAGTCAATCAGACAATGGACAATGGGAATTATTGTGGTTTTATTTTTTCAATTGATATATGGCGCTTTCATGGCAGGATTAAAAGCGGCTACTGTTGCACCTACTTGGCCTAGTATCAATGGTGATTATTTGCCTTCTTCATTATCGACACAAAGTTGGATAAATCATCCTATCAACATACATTTTATTCATCGGGGCATTGCCTATTTATTGATTGTATTAATTGTAATTTGGTTTGTAAAAGCTCGAAAAATTGTTGCTTCAACTATATGGAATAGGTATAAATGGATTCCAATTTTATTGGTTTTCATTCAAGTAGGCCTTGGTATTACAAGTGTACTTTTCTCTACCAATATTCAACGGAATAGTTTTGGACTTTTTGAATGGTCAGCACAGTTGCATCAACTAGTTGCTATGTTTTTATTGATGAGTCTAGTATGGGTTTTATATATGCTACGCAAAAAAGAATCTTAAATACCAACATTAATCAACCAATTGCTCGATTTTTGCGTCTTTTTAGTATACTTATTCACAAAATGAATAAAATTATGTAAATTCGACTTTTAAAACCAATTTTTTGGCCATGCGTATTCTTATATCCACCCTGTTTGTAGCTTTTCTTACGTTTATCATTTCTACAGCTGAGGCGCAACCTGTACCTCCCAATTGTCCACCGGCATTTGCTGCCGGTTATCAGATTATAGGAGACTCAGTATCATTCTGTCAGGATGGAGTGAACCTTCAGTTGATAGCAAGTTCTACACTAAAGTCGACGGATTCGTATTCTGTCGATCCAATTCCTTATAATCCTTATCCTTGGGTTGGAGCCAACCCATTGTTTGTAGGTACAGATGATATTTGGAGTGCAGTTATTCCATTACCTTTTCCTTTTTGTTTTTTTGGACAAAAATATAATTCAGTTATTATTGGTGCGAATGGACAAGTTGGTTTTGATTTAAGCCAAGCAACTCTTTTCAACGCATGGTCTTCTGCTGCAATAGTTGCACCTAATAATAATACTGCAATGAATAATACCATCATGGCACCTTATCATGATGTAGATCCTTCAGTTCCATATGTAGGTAAAAATATTTCTTGGGACATATATGGCACAGCACCTTGTAGGTATATGGTCATTTCGTGGGATAGTGTACCTATGTTTTCATGCAATAATTTATTAGCATCACAGCAAGTAGTTTTGTTTGAGTCAACGTATTTAATAGATATTAATATTAAAAATAAACCATTGTGTGGAGGTTGGAATAGTGGTGTTGCTCATCAAGGGGTACAAAATGCAACTGGTACTGTTGCATATATGGTACCGGGAAGAAATGGAACACAGTGGACTGCTGCGAACGATAGTTATCGGTTCACGCCATCAGGATTAGCCAATGGCAATTTGTCCTATATTTGGAAAGAAGTGCCTGGAGGGAATGTACTTGGCACTGGACCAACATTATCCTATTTTCCTCCTGCCAATACGCAAGTCACCGTAGATATGCAGGTAATTACCGATTGTGATACAATTCAAGCGGCTTTAAGAGATACCATTAATTTGATTGTAACAGGTCAAGTCACTGCAGGATTTACATATGAAGTACGTCTTGGTTGCGATGAAGATACCGTTATCTTTACCAATACGAGCGTAAGTTCTGCAGGAGGTGTTCCGTTGTATGCTTGGTATTTTGGCGATGGCGTTTCATCATCTAATACCAGTCCTACCCATATCTACAACGATCAAGACACATTCAGGGTTCGTTTGATAGCGCAGGACAATGGCTGTTTTGATACAATGGAAGTTGTAATTGACTTACGTCATCCGATTCAGGCTGGTTTTACAGCTTTTGGCATATTACCTCCACCGGATGCGCCTCGTGCCGATTCTACTTGCTTGGGATTACCTATTCGAGTAGAAGGACTTAGCCCATTGTCATCTCCAGTTGGTTATATCACATTTAATTGGAATTGGGGTGATGGGCAATCTGATAATTCGGGATTAAATCCTGTAGCTGTTCATACGTATTTAGCTCCAGGCACGTATACTATTTTATTGACAATTACTGATACCTTGGGCTGTACAGATACTGCAACCCGCAATGTATTTGTAGATACTCCACCGTATGCAGCGTTTACAGTCTCAGATTCTACTATTTGTGTAGGTGACCCTGTTTTCTTCAAAGATACGATGGCGCCATTCACTTTGAGCTTTCAATGGGATTTTGGAGATGGTCAGGTTTTAAATAATGTACATAATCCTACTCATTCATGGGATAACATAGGAACCAACAATACATTTACTGTTACACTCACAGCTAATTATAGAGTCTGTCCATCTTTGAAGGTTGATAAAATAATTCAAGTTTATAATTATCCAAATGTAAATCTAGGTCCAGATACGTCGATATGTCCAGGCTTGACAGGTTCATTATTATTGACAAACATCAATGCACCAGGTCAAATCAATCAATGGAGTACTGGCGAAACTGCAAGTTCGATTACTGTTACTCAACCGGGAAGATATTGGTTGAAATCCACTGATGGAGAATGTTCTACTACAGATAGCATATGGATAAAACGTGATTGTTATCTCAATATTCCAAATTCGTTCTCACCGGGTGGAGATGGTTTAAATGAATATTTCCTTCCAAGAGAATTGTTGAGTAGTGGTTTGAGTTCGTTTAAAATGAATATTTACAATAGATGGGGCGAAAATATATTTACTACTACTACACTCAATGGTAGAGGATGGGATGGAAAATACAACGGTGTTCCACAGCCTATGGGTGTATATGTATATGTGATTGACGCTACATTTATCAATAATGTCAAGAAAAACTTTACCGGCAATGTTACTTTAGTGAGATAATTCAATTGTTTTTGTAATTTTTCAACGATTTTGACTTAATTTTCGTCTATTAATTACAAATAGTCATTATGTCTTTATCAATTGCTAAGAAATTAGGGTTTTTATTTATTACCCTAATTTCATTCACACATATTTTTGCACAGCAACAAATCTCATTGAATTATATTCCTAATATGAATCAATGGGATAAAAATGTCAAGTTTAAAACAGATTTAAATGGAGGTCATATCTACTTTTCGGATAATTACTTTCGATATGTTTATTATGATGGCAATGATATTGAAGCAGTGCATCATGCAAAAGAAGAAAATTATTTTGACGCTTATAAAACTAAGATTGATTGCTATGCCTATGATGTTACATTTGCTAATTCAAATTCAAATCCTCAATTAGTAACTGGAGATAAGAAAAAGTTTTATCATAATTATTTTATTGGCAATGATTCTAAACAATGGGCAGGCAATGTACCTGTATTTGAATCCATTATTTACAAAGAGATGTATACGGGCATTGATGTAAAAGCTTACTCTGCTTCAACTTCATTTAAATATGATATCGTAGTGCATCCTAATGCAAATGCAGCTCAAATAAAAATTCGATACAAAGGAGTTACACCAACTCTATTGCCAAATGGCAATATACAAGTTCCTCTTGGATTTAATACAGTGGAAGAATCGGCACCGTATACGTATCAAATGATAAATGGAAAAAAGCTGACTGTTGAATCACACTATGTGTTATCTAAAAATGGAGAATTATCTTTTGATTTTCCTAAGGGTTACAATAAAAATTATGATTTAGTCATTGACCCAATTTTGGTTTTTGCTACTTATAGTGGTTCTACAGGTATGACATTTGGATTCAGTGCTACATACGATTTATCAGGAAGTTTGTATGCCGGAGGCGAATGTTTTGCGGTAGGATGGCCATCTACCTTAGGGGCTTTTCAAATGGTGTATGGGGGAGGTGTAGATGCTGGTATCAACAAGTATACACCTACCGGCAATGCATTAATATATGCTACTTATTATGGAGGATCAGGTTCTGACTTGCCCAATAATATGGTTGTAAATACTAACAATGAATTAGCAGTTACAGGTTCTACGTCTTCTCCAAATCTTGCTACAACAGCAGGCTGTTATGACAATATAATTGGTGGTGGAACAGATGCCTATGTTGCTCGATTTAATGCTACGGGTACTGGTTTGATAGGTGCTACCTATGTAGGAGGAAGTGGTGGAGAGTCTCAAAATAGTGGTCAGTTAAGTCCAAATTATGGTGATGGTAATCGTGGTGAAATCTATTATGATATCAATAATGATATAGTCGTTGCAGGAAGTACAACATCAACCGATTTTCCAACTACACCTGGTGCATATCAAGCTGTTACAGGTGGTGGAGCACAAGATGGTTGCTTTTTCAAATTGAATGGAACTTGTACTAATTTAATATTTAGTACTTATTTAGGTGGTTCAGGACTAGATGCCGCCTTTTCGGTGGGTAAAAATAGTTTGGGCAATTGGGTTTTATGTGGTGGTACCACAAGTTCTAATTTTCCCACAACGGTTGGTACTATGACACCAACTGCACAAGGAGGCACCGACGGATTTGTATGTGTATTAAACGCCAATGCAACCGCAATGTTGATGTCGTCTTTTATAGGCACTTCTAGTTATGATCATGCGTTCAAAGTACAAGTAGATCCCAATGATACAATTTATGTATGTGGTCAAACTCAAGGAGCAACTTTTCCTGTATCACCAGGTGTATATAATGTGCCGAATAGCACAATCTATTTTCAAAAGTTGAAACCGGATTTGAGTGCAATGGTATTGTCAACTCGTATAGGACAAACAAATAATCTGGTACCAACTGCCTTTTTGAAAGATAATTGTGGTAACGTTTATTTTTCTGGATTTCAGGCCAATGTAGGACTCGCTTTAACACCTAATGCCTTTCAAACTACCCCGGGGGGCTTTTGGCTAGCAGTATTAAGTGGAGATTTTACTCAATTGGTTTATGCTACCTATATGGGCGCAAGTGGTGATCATGTGGATGGAGGCACAAGTCGTTTTGATCCACAAGGAATTGTATATCAATCGGTCTGTACTGCAAGTCCAAATCAATATCAATCACCTGGATGTTGGTCGCCAACCAATATGGTAAATAGCTGGGATGTAGCTAGTTTTAAATTTGATTTTCAATTGAGCGGAGTTGTTGCATCATTAACGGTTAGTCCAAATGATTCGGGGTGTGCTCCACATACAGTTGTATTTAATAACACCTCTGTAGCAGGGCTTTCATATCTATGGGATTTTGGAGATGGTAATACCTCTAATTTGGCTTCACCTACACATACCTATACAACAGCAGGTATATTTAATGTGAGTTTGATAGCGTTGAATCCTAATGGTTGTATCAATGCAGATACAGCTTATACATCTATTAAAGTGATTGCAGCCGTTGATGCATCATTCTCTCTGACCAAAGTACTCGATTGCATCGACGATACGGTTCATTTTACCTTAAATAACCCAAATCCTGGGAATGTGTTATACAATTGGGATTTTGGTGATGGTACAGGAAGTTCTGCATTAAACCCGACCCATGTGTATACCACACAGGGTATCTATACTGTAACTTGCTATGCAGCAAATAGTTTTTGTTTTGATACGGTACAAACAGTCATCAACTTAAATCATCCGATAGCATCCGTATTTTCTACACCTGATTCTATTTGTTTGGGAGTGCAGACGATTTTGTCAAGCAATTCTACACCACTTGGATTTATTACACATGACTGGAATATGGGCAATGGGGTTAATATCAATAGTGGTATTAATCCAATACAGCCATATACATATCCTGTTTCAGGTGTATACACGATAACACTTGTAATTACTGATACATTAGGATGCAAAGACACCTCGTCACAATCGATTTTCGTCGATCAGCCAGGCTTTGTAGATTTCACCGTTTCGGATTCTACTATATGTGTGGGTGATCCTGTATTCTTTAATGATACAACGGCACCAAGTACTCTTTCGTATTTTTGGGATTTTGGGGATGGAAAAATATTGTATGATGTGCATAATCCAACGCATTCATGGGAAAATCCTCAACAAAATTTTTGGGTGAAACTAACAGGACTTTATCGTATTTGTCCACCATTAGCAGATAGTATTTTATTTAACGTAAATGGCTACCCATCCATCAATTTAGGTCCTGATACGTCCTATTGTCCTGGTCTTACTGGCAATCTGTTACTAAGTGATATCAACAATGCACCAGATCCTTCTACCATATGGAGCACTGGCATAACGGCTAGTTCAATTACTGTTACCGAGGCAGGGAGATATTGGGGGAGAGTAGCTAATGGTGAATGTGCAACTACGGATAGTATTTTTATCAAGCGTGATTGTTATCTCAATATTCCTAATTCCTTTTCTCCAGGTGGAGATGGATTGAACGATTATTTCTTGCCACGCGAATTACTAAGTAGCGGACTTAAAACATTTAAAATGAATATCTATAATCGCTGGGGTGAAAATATATTCTTTACAGATAAAATAGATGGTAGAGGATGGGATGGAAAATACAATGGAGTACCTCAGCCGATGGGAGTTTATGTTTATGTTATTGATGTTGTCTATATCAATAATATTAAAAAAAGCTACAAAGGCAATGTCACTTTAGTAAGATAATCTAATGCATTTACATTAGATAGTTTCAACATTTATTGAGTCATTTTATTTTAAAAATTTGTGTAACATTGCATCAATGAAATATGTAACTATATTGTTGATGTGTATCGCCACAAGCGTTTTTTCACAAAGCCAATTTCAACAAGTAAAATCAGCATTTGAATTATTATCAAAAGATACTTCTTTCGCTCATGCTGATATAAGTTTTGGATTGATGAATGTAAAAACTGGAAAATGGCTATATGAGCAAAACGTGCATAAACCCCTGGCACCTGCTTCCACCCTCAAAACATTTACGACGGCCACTGCATTGAAATTATTAGGTGAAAACTATCGATACGAAACCATCATAACTTTTCAGGGGAGTATCCAAAACAAACAAGGTGAGGGCATTATTAAAGTATACGCAAGTGGAGATCCTAGTTTTGGAAGTGATCGATTTGATGATACTAAACCAGAAGTGATAAAACGAAAAATAGCAGAAGGGTTGCGAAAGATAGGAATTGAAAAATTAAAAGGTTCGATACAAATCATACATTCAATTTTTTCAGATGAAGGTATCAATACTGGATGGTTAGATGAAGATATAGGAAATTATTATGGAGCAGGTGTATATCCATTAAATTGGAAAGAAAATAAGTTTGAGATTAACTTGGTACCTACCGCTACATCATTTGAAGTAAGTAGTACCAATGCAGGATATGATATAAAGAAAGATTTTTGTATTGAGTTAATTCATAAAGAATTAGCAACTACCGAGGAAGCATTTGCATTTGTAGAGAAAAATAAACCATGTATGTATGTGATACGAGGTGTCTTGTCTAACAAGGAAAAAATTCAAAATATGCAATTGGCAAGATTATATCCCGATAGAGATTTTGAACGAGAGTTAACTGCTTATCTAAAAAATGAATTTCAATTTGAAGAATCATCCAAAACAATTGAGTCGAAAGAAACAACTATTACATCACACTTTTCCCCTCCTTTGAAACAACTAGTGTATTGGTGTAATCAGAAAAGTTTGAATTTATACGCAGAAGCATTTTGCAAAACATTGTCATTAGATAAAAATCAAACAGATAAAACACCTTATTTATTTCCAAGAACATTGGTAAAGGGGAGTTGGGCTGGCGGAATTCACAGAATGATGCAATATGGAAAATCATTAAAAATTGATATGAATGATGTGCAATTAAAAGATGGAAGTGGATTAGCGCCTGATAATAGAATTACAACATCTGTAATGACACAATTATTACAGCATTATACACGAGAAACTTTTTATCCAACATTCTTTGAAAGTCTTCCTTCAATCAATGGATTAAGAATGAAAAGTGGATATATAGGAGGGACTCGATCTTATGCGGGCTATATAAAATTAAAAGATAGTACCGATGCCTGTTTTGCATTTATAATTCATAATTATACATGCAAACCAAAAGAAGTGAAATTAAAAATGTTTCAGATTTTAGATTTATTAAAATAATCTTGAAAATCTTGTTACATTTTGCAACTAACTAATAAAACGTGTACTTTTGAAATATGAAATTATCGAACGTAACTATTGATCAAGTAGGCGTAGAAGAACGTGTAGCTCGATTCAATACTCGAAGTATAAAAAAAGAAAGTAAACTACAAGGCATGTTATTAGCCTTGAACATGATTGACTTAACTACATTAGAAGGAAAAGATACTGCAGGTAAAGTAAAACAAATGTGCTACAAAGCTATGCACTTAGCTGATGATATCGAAGGCTTGCCAACCACAGCAGCTGTTTGTGTATATCCTAATCATGTAAAAACAGCAAAGAAAGCGTTGGAAGGTTCTAATGTAAAAGTAGCTTCAGTTGCAACTGCTTTTCCAAGTGGAAATTCATCCAGAAAAATAAAATTAGAAGATGTGAAAATTGCTGTAACCAATGGTGCAGATGAAGTAGATATGGTTATTAGTCGAGGTGAGTTTTTAGCAGGAAATTACAATTTTGTGTTTGATGAAATTGCTGCTATTAAAGAAGCATGTGGTGCTGCACGTCTAAAAGTAATATTAGAAACGGGTGAATTATCAACCTTGGATAATGTGCGTAAAGCAAGTGATATTGCCATATATGCTGGTGCCGATTTTATAAAAACTTCGACAGGGAAAATACAACCAGCTGCAACTATGCCTGTTACATTGGTAATGTTACAAGCCATTAAAGATTATTATGATGAAACAGGCATCATGATAGGTATGAAACCAGCAGGTGGAATTTCTACTTCCAAACAAGCCTTACAATATTTAGTGATGCTATATGAAACCTTAGGTGAAAAATGGATGACGAATGAATGGTTTCGTTTTGGTGCAAGTAGTTTAGCCAATGATATTCTATTGCAATTGGGTAAAGAAAAATATGGGGTTTATTATAGTGGAGATTATATAAGTAAGGATTAATTTAAAGAAAAACTATTATGGCAACGACTAAAAAAAATAATATTAAAAAATCTACAACATCTGTTTCATCTGTTAAATCAGTGTTCCAAAATTATGCCCCTGCACCTGAAAGTATTGACCATATTCAATTAAAATCTCAATATGATTTGTTTATCAATGGAAAATTTGTCAAACCATTGAGTAATGAATATTATGATACTATAAATCCTGCCACAGGAAAAAAAATTGCATCTGTTGCAAAAGGAAATGAAAAAGATATTGATGCAGCTGTAAAAGCGGCCAATAAAGCATTTGAATCATGGAGTAAAACTGAGCCTAAAGAACGAGCAAAATATATTTATAGAATTGCCAGAATGATTCAAGAAAGAGCAAGAGAATTTGCTGTTATTGAAACCATGAATGGTGGTAAATCAATTCGTGAAAGTAGAGATATTGATGTGCCATTAGCTGCAAATCATTTTTTCTATTATGCAGGGTGGGCAGATAAATTGGAATATGCTTTTCCAAATAGAAATCCAAAACCAATAGGTGTTACAGGACAAATAATTCCTTGGAATTTCCCATTGTTAATGGCTGCTTGGAAATTAGCACCCGCATTAGCAACAGGAAATACTATAGTCTTAAAACCTGCTGAAAGCACACCATTAACGGCTTTAAAGCTAGCAGAAATTATTCAAGAAAGTGGTTTGCCTGATGGAGTTGTAAATATTGTAACAGGATTTGGAGACTGTGGCTCTGCATTGGTAAATCATCCACAAGTCAATAAAATAGCCTTTACAGGAAGTACGCCTGTAGGTAAATATATTCAAAAAGCTATAGCAGGAACAAACAAAAAAGCAACATTAGAATTAGGAGGAAAAGCTGCTAATATTATTTTTGATGATGCACCAATAGATCAAGCTGTAGAAGGAATTGTCAATGGGATTTTCTTTAATCAAGGTCATGTTTGTTGTGCTGGTTCTCGACTTTTTATTCAAGAAAATATAGCAGAAAAAGTCATTAAGAAATTGAAAGATAGAATGAGGACGTTGATAGTAGGCGATCCTATGGATAAAAATACGGATATTGGTGCTATCAATAGTAAAGAACAATTAGAAAAAATAAATCATTATATCAAACTCGGTCAAAAAGAAGGTGCAGAAATATTTCAACCAGAATGTTCAGTTCCTGCAAATGGATTTTTCTGTAAACCAACCTTGTTTATAGGAACATCACAAAGCCATCGAATTGTGCAAGAAGAAATTTTTGGTCCTGTTTTGACGATACAAACGTTTAGAACAATAGAAGAAGTCATTGAAAAAGCAAACAATATTCCATATGGTTTAAGTGCAGGTGTTTGGACAGATAAAGGGAGCAAAATTTTCAACTTAACATCTAAATTAAGAGCAGGAGTTATTTGGGCAAATACCTACAATAAGTTTGACCCAACTTCACCATTTGGAGGCTATAAAGAAAGTGGATTTGGTAGAGAAGGAGGAGTGCATGGATTATTGCCTTATGTGAAATTTTAGTTTTGTTAACTACAGAGAGAATGGAGTTTTACACAAAGGAAACAGAGAAGAATTATAGAGTTAAATGAGAGAAATCAAAGATTTGATGAACCACAGAGAAAATGTAGTTTTACACAAAGGAAACAGAGAAGAATTATAGAGTTAAATAAGAGAAATTAAAGATTTGATGAACCACAGAGAAAATGTAGTTTTACACAAAGGAAACAGAGAAGAATTATAGAGTTAAATGAGAGAAATCAAAGATTTGATGAACCACAGAGAAAATGGAGTTTTACACAAAGGAAACAGAGAAGAATTATAGAGTTAAATGAGAGAAATCAAAGATTTGATGAACCACAGAGAGAATGGAGTTTTACACAAAGGAAACAAAGAAGAACTTTAGAGTTAAATGAGAGAAATCAAAGATTTGATGAACCATAGAGAAAATGTAGTTTTACACAAAGGAAACAGAGAAGAATTATAGAGTTAAATAAGAGAAATCAAAGATTTGATGAACCACAGAGAAAATGGAGTTTTACACAAAGGAAACAGAGAAGAATTATAGAGATAAATTAGAGGTTAAGTTTGATGTAAAAAATAACAAACGAAATGCAAGAAAATGAAATAACAGAATTGATAATTGGATGTGCAATAAAGGTACATTCTGCACTTGGACCTGGATTATTGGAGTCTAGTTATGAAGCTTGTTTGTTTTATGAATTAAATAAATTAGGATTAAAAGTAGAAAGTCAAAAATCGTTACCTTTAATTTATGAAGAAATTAAATTAGAAGTTGGATATAAAATAGATTTGTTAGTAGAAGATAAAGTAATTGTAGAATTGAAAACTGTAGAAGATTTTAACGATGTACATATTTCTCAATTATTAACTTACTTAAAATTAAATAATAATAAAATTGGTCTGTTAATTAATTTTAATGTGCCACTATTGAAAAATGGAATTAAAAGACTAATTAATAAATATTATAAAATATGAACTATGGCTCAACTGACTCTCAAAACCTCTTTAAATAAAAAATAAATCCTCCGATACCTCTGTGTGAAATCTCAGCTATCTCTGTGGTAAAAATAAATAAATACTATGCAATTAGAAATTTTAAAAACATACAAACTATATATCGGAGGAGCTTTCCCTCGAACTGAAAGCGGTCGATTTTATAAATTAGAAAATAATAAGAAAGAAGTCATAGCAAACATGTGCCTTTCATCTCGTAAAGATTTTAGAAATGCTGTAGTTGCTGCACGAAAAGCATTTGATGGTTGGAGTGGACGTGCCTCTTTTAATAGAGGTCAAATTTTATATCGTATAGCAGAAATGCTTGAAGGAAGAAAAGCACAATTTGTTGAAGAATTAATATTGCAAGGTTCTACCAAAGCAAGTGCTGAAAAAGAAGTTCGACAAGCCATTGATAGATGTGTTTATTACAGTGGATGGTGCGATAAATACCAACAATTATTTGGTTCTATTAATCCTGTAGCTAGTTCACATTTCAATTTTTCTGTGCCTGAGCCAACAGGTGTTGTAAGTGTAATTGCAGATGAACATTCTTCATTGTTAGGATTGGTTTCTGTTATCATGCCTATTATTGCTGGAGGAAATACATGTGTTGTATTAGCATCTGAAACAAAACCTTTATGTAGTATAACCTTTTCAGAGGTGTTAGCTACATCTGATTTATCAGGAGGTGTAGTGAATATTCTAACAGGAAAAAGTAAAGAATTGTATACTCATTTTGCATCACACATGGATGTAAATGCAGTCGTTTATTGCAGAGAGAATGCTGACGAAGCAAAAGCTATTGCAGAACTTTCATCCTTGAATGTAAAACGTAGTTTCTTTTGGCAAAGAGATTGGACAAAAGCCGAAAATGAAAATCCTTATATGATCATGGATTTACAAGAAATAAAAACGACATGGCATCCAATTGAAAATATTGGTGTGAGTGGAGCGAAGTATTAATTGTTATTCAAACAATTCACCTTGTTTACTATCATCATCTTTATCGTCACTTTGTAAGCTAATTTCAAGTAAATCTTTTTCGCAAAGTTTATTACCTATTGCTTTCCATCCCATTACATCAACAACTTCTTCTAAGTTTATTACTTGCTCGCTAGGTAAAAATTTCTTTTTACCAGTTTTGATCTTCACAATGGGTGATGTATTGGTAGTAACCCACTCTAAATAATTTCCTTCACCTTCTTTGATAAATTGAAACTTTGTATTCAGAGTCAGGGTTTCAATTTTAAAACGCTTTACATTGAATTGTTTTTTATCATTATCAAAATAAACGGCCGTCATGATGGCTTGTGGTTTGAATTTTTCTATCAAAACCACTTTATCGGCATCAAACCGATTGGTCAATTCTGTAGTACAAAGTGTGTAATTACCATCATTGTATAAGGTAATAACTTTATCATCTTCGCCAAAGCTACCTAAATACATACCTTTTTCATCAGTGTTCAATCGTCCTACAATATCATCATACCATATTTTTTTACCACCTAGGGTTGATGTTCCTTTTGATTTTAGTTTTACACTCTTTACTGGGTATTTCGTTACTTGATTCCCCATACTACTTCTTCCTTTGATAGCTAATTCGGCAAAATCAAATTCGAATGATTTTATTTTTGCTTTACAAGCAGCTGTTAAAGCAATTCCAATGATTTCACTTTCTCCATTTGGATTTGACGTAAAATAGAGTACTTTGCTTTTGGGTGACCCTTTGGTAAGGTCATATTCTTTATCACGTGTTACACCCGTAACATTAAATCGCTTGGCATATGATACGCCTGATTTCCCATCTACATATAGTAAATTATAAGTAGTTCGCTCATCTGCTTTTTTAAATATTTCGGCATGTATAATATCCTTTCCTATAAAAATTTTATCTGCAACCTTAACAACTTTCATTTTTCCATCTCTAGTAAATGCGATAATACTATCTACATCAGAACAGTCAAAAAGGAATTCATCTTTTTTCAAGCTAGTTCCTATAAACCCTTCAGCATAGTTAATATAAATCTTTGTATTAGCTATGGCAATTTCTGAAACCTGTATGGTGTCAAATTTTTTTATTTCTGTTTTACGCTCACGTCCCTTGCTGTATTTTTTCATTAAGTTGTCGTAATATGCTATGGCATATTCTACGAGATGAGCCAAATGATGTTTTGTTTCTTCAATGTCTTTCTCTACACCTTTGATATGTTCATCGGCTTTGAATGCATCAAATTTCGAAATACGTTTGATTTTTATTTCAGTTAATCGAGCAATATCTTCTTGTGTTATCTCTCGTTTAAATAGTTTTTTATATGGCTTGAGTCCTTTATCTATTGCATTTAATACACCTTCCCATGTTTCTTCTTCTTCTATATCTCGGTATATACGTTTTTCAATAAATATTTTTTCGAGTGAAGAGTAATGCCAATTATCTTCTAACTCTCTCAACTTAAGTTCTAATTCTTGTCGAAGTAATTCCTTTGTTTGATCGGTCGATAATTTTAATAGTTCTGTTGCAGTAATGAATCTTGGTTTGTCGTCAATGATAACACAAATATTGGGTGAAATAGAAACTTCACAATTGGTAAATGCATAAAGTGCATCGATGGTTTGATCGGGTGTGACACCTGTAGCTAATTGAACTTCAATTTCTACAACAGCGGCTGTATTGTCGGTTACTTTTTTTATTTTTAATTTACCAGTATCATTTGCTTTTACGATACTCTCAATTAACGATGGTACTGTGACACCATAAGGTACATCTTTGATATGAACAGTTTTACTATCTATTTTTTCAATATGTGCTCTTACTCTTACTTTACCACCTCTTTTTCCATCGTTGTAATTAGTTACATCGATCATGCCTTCTGTCTGAAAATCAGGAAATAATTCAAATTTCTTTCCTTTCAAATATTTAATAGAGGCATCTATCAGTTCAATAAAATTATGAGGTAAAATTTTGGTTGACAATCCTACCGCAATACCTTCTGCACCTTGTGCAAGTAGCAGAGGAAATTTCATCGGTAAAGTGACGGGTTCGTTTTTTCGACCATCGTAACTTAGTTGCCACTCAGTAATTTTATTGTTGAAGGCTACATCCAAGGCAAATTTAGATAATCTTGTTTCGATATATCTAGGCGCAGCTGCACTATCACCCGTGCGCACATCACCCCAGTTACCTTGTATATCTAGCATGAGGTCTTTCTGACCAATATTAATCATTGCCTCACCTATACTCGCATCACCATGTGGATGATATTGCATAGTTTGACCGATTACATTGGCTACTTTATTAAAACGACCATCGTCCATTTCTTTCAATGCATGCAGTATACGACGCTGTACGGGTTTGAGTCCATCAAGCCCAGCTGGAACTGCCCGCTCAAGTATTACATAACTGGCATAGTCTAGGAACCAGTTTTGATACATATCACTAACGTGATTGGTCTGACTTGGATTGTTTTCCGATTGTTGTTCTTCTGACATAACTCTTTCTGGTCTATTTGCAAATGTAATTATTGAGCTAAATAATTGCTTCAAATAGTTAATAACATCGATGTTGATGAAATTTTAATCAATTGAGAAGAGTATCAATTACTTTTGGCAAGTGAAAAATTGGTTGATAATAGTAATTCTTTTGTCTTGTATATGTTTTAATGTGAAAGGGCAACATCAGCTAGATAGCAATAGTGTTGTAAGTACATCATCGTTTGTAAAAGAAGCGTTGAATACCAATTTGGAATTACATCCAATGTTGATTTCCAAAACAACGAGTGATATACTCGTTTCTCATGTACGTGAAGGAAGTAATAAAACGTTGAGTTTTTTTATTGCACTAGGCTTCTTATTTTTATTAGCCTTTGTTAAACAATTATTTCCAATGTATTTCAATAATTTGTTTTCAGTATTTACAGAATTTACTGTATCCAAGCGACAAATGAAGGAGCAATTGGAAAACGACACTCGAGCCTCATTTGGGTTTTATATATTATATGCTATTTCGTTGGGTTATGTAATTTATACAGCTTTGTTGGCTTATTCAAATTTAGATTCTCACTATCCTAAGTTGGTTTTATTTTTAGGATCACTCGCTGGAGTAATCGTATTATTGATTCTTAAATCTAGTATCGTACGATTATTGTCGTGGGTATTCCAAAAACAAGAAATAGTAAAACAGTACTTATTTAATAATACCATCGTAAATGAGTTTGCAGGGATGATTTTGTTCCCCATTTGTATCCTTTTATTGATTGCCAACCCACAAATAGGCTCATTTTTATTACAAATGAGTCTAGGTGTTTTAGCTATCTTGTTGATATACAAGTATATACGAAATTTCAGGACTATTAATAATTTATTACGTATAGATTTTATTCATTTTTTATTGTACCTTTGCGCCTTCGAAATACTGCCTTTGTTGGTTTTATTTAAACTCATAGTTGGCAAGTAGTTCTGGATTGACTTTATAACACTCAACGAAATTATATTACAGAATGGCAAAAGCTGTAAAATCAAAAGAGACTAAAACGACTGCCAAAGCTAAAACCAGTAAGCCCATTCAACGTGTGCTTATTGCACAGCCACGACCTGATAACGAAAAGTCACCGTACTTTGAGTTAGAAAAAAAACATGGAGTTACCTTTGATTTTAAACCATTTATTCTTGTAGAAGGAATACCAGCCAAGGATTTTAGAAAACAAAAAGTTGAAATTCCAGAATACACAGCTGTTATTTTCAATAGTCGTAACGCAATTGATCATTTTTTTAGAATCTGTGATGAGTTAAGAATTAAAATTTCTCCAGAAATGAAATATTTCTGTGTTGCAGAATCAATTGCACTATACCTTCAAAAATTTATAGTATATCGTAAACGTAAAATTTTCTATGGTGAAGATGGTACTATCAATAAAATGTTAGAAGTCATTGCCAAACATAAGTCGAAAGAAAAGTACTTAGTTCCAGTCAATGATATTTGTCGAAATGAGATATTAGATTGTTTGAATAAAAATAATCTTGAATACGCGGAGATTATGCTTTATAAAACCGTCGTCAATGATGTGAAGAAGGAATTAGATTTACACCCTGATATGATTGTATTTTTTACACCAGGTGGCGTTAAATCATTATTTGAGAACGAACCTAAGTTTATTCAAAACGGTACATTAATAGGGGCTTTTGGACCAATTACTACCAAAGCAGTTGAAGATGCAGGATTGGAATTACACATTAAAGCTCCTATGCCTGGTTCGCCCTCAATGGTAGCTGCATTGGATGTATTCCTTTCAAATCAAAAATCAAAAAAATAAAAAATTAACTATATAAAAAAAGCTGTCATCACTGACAGCTTTTTTTTGTTTGTATTTAAATTGTTTATTTTTTAGGAGTACCATTTGCAGCAGGAGTATCTTTAATACCTAATTTATTTTTTACATCTTGTATAATATTGTCTGTAGGTAAAGCATAAATAATGCCGCCTGCATTTGCATCGAAAATGTATGAATATCCTTTTTCTTTTGCAACTGTTTGGATAGCAGCATCAGCTTTTTCAGTAATAGGTTTCAACATTTCTTGTCTTTTTGATGCAATTTTTTCTTCAGCCGATTGCTGTGTTGATTGCATACGATTTTGTAAATCTTGTAATTCTTTTTCTTTCACATCTTTCATTGCTTCGGTCATGGTTTTTACACCTGCTTCATAAGCTTTGTACTTTGTTTCAAGTTCTTTCTGCATAGCAGTCAATTGATCTTGAAAGGTTTTAGCATACGCACTGATTTCAGCATCTGCTTTTTTGGCCTCTGGCATTGACATTAATAATTCATCCGAATTGATATAACCAATTTTTTGTTGAGCGATTGTAGCTGTAGACATGGATAGTATAAGCGCGGCTACGATTAATAATTTTTTCATTTGTTTGTAAAGGGTTTATTTTTTTAGTAAGAGTGCAAATATAGATAAATTGTGTATTGTTTTAATACTTAGACTTATTTTTTAGAAGGATTTGTGACGCCAAGTTCTTTTAAAATATCATCACTTTTGTCAATTTTTGGATCTGAATAAAAGATACTGAGATCGGCCGATTTATCAAAAATAACATCATATGTTTTTGAACTGGCTAGCTTTTGAACTGCATTGTATACTTTATCTTGAACTGGCTTTACAAGTTCTTGACGTTTCTTGAAAAGATCACCTTCAAATCCAAAGCGTTTCTTTTGTAATTCTTTTGCTTCTTTTTCTTTTTTGATAATTTCATCTTCACGCTTTTTCTTCATATCATCACTGAGCATGACTTGTTCCGCCTGATAAGCTTTGTACATTCTGTCTACATCCTGCAATTTAGCATCAATTTCTTTTTGCCATTGGGTGGATACTTCATCCAATTTAGATTGGGCTTGTTTGTATTCAGGTAAATTTTCAAGAATGTATTTTGAATCAATGACACAATATCGTTGTGCCTGTATTTGAGAAGCACTTAATACGATCGCAAGAATAAATAATAGCTTTTTCATGTTATATAGTTTTAATCTTTGACACAAATGAAATAAAAAGATTTAATAGAATGTATTTGTTTAACGTTATTTTATAGTTTTTATTAATCTGGTTCAAAGCCAAGCATGAAGGTAAATTTGGTAGCTTGACCAAATTTAGTACCTGGTGTAAGGCGATCAAATCCAATACCATAATCAAGGCCTAATAAACCAAACATAGGAAGGAAGATACGAATACCTAAACCTGCAGAACGTCTAAGTTGAAAAGGATTGAAACTTTTGAAATTATCCCAAGCATTGGCCGCATCGAAAAAGGCCAATCCATAGATAGTAGATGATGGATTCAATGAAAAAGGATAGCGTACCTCGGCCGAGTATTTATTAAAAATTGTAGCACCTGCAGTGTTAGAATATATTTCATATCCACGATGTGCAACAATATCACGACCATATATTGTAAATCCAGAAAGACCATCGCCACCCACTTGGAATCGTTCAAAAGGAGATTGAAGTGCTTGATTGTAATACCCTAAATAACCGTGTTTGGTAGCAAGTTTCAATATCAAATTACCTTTCAAACGTTGATACCATTCTGCTGTAAATCGATATTTATGATATTCAATCCATTTGTATCTTTCTGCAGGTGTAGCATTGGTGTAGTCTTTATTACTCAACAATGAATAAGGGGCTGTGAACTGTACACTTAGGTTAACATTAGAGCCACTTCGTGGATACAAAGGTTGATCTATTGAATAACGGCCTAAGTTGATTTTTAAGCTAAGGTTATTAGCAGTACCTTTTGAAAAGCCTTCGAAGAAAACATAATCCTTGATATTGTATAACTGATAATTTAAACCATATGATAATACAAAGTTATTATCAGGCCATTTTAAACGCTTACTCAACGATGCACTTGCTCCAATAGTAGTCATGTGACCTGTGGTACTCGATCCAAATGTACCAGCAAAATAAGTTCTGTATAAACTAAGTGAAAGCGAGGTTGGTTTTTTACCTCCTAGCCATGGTTCTGTAAATGAACCTGTTACAGAATTATACCATTTACCATTGGCTTGTCCTCGAATAGATAGTTTCTGTCCATCGCCCATAGGTAAAGGATCCCATTCTTGTATTTTACCAATATTTTTTAGAGCGAAATTATTAAATGATACACCGAGTGTACCAGTGATACCAAGTCCGCCTCCAAAACCAGCTTGTAATTCAAGTTGATCGGCCGATTTTTCTGTTAATGTATAATCGATATCAACTGTGCCATCATTATGAGGAACTGGTTGTATGCCAATTTTCTCAGCGTCAAAAAAACCAAGATTGGCAATCTCACGTTGTGAACGAATAATATCCTGACGACTAAATTTATTACCTGGTAATGTATAAAGTTCTCTACGTATTACGTGTTCATGTGTTTTGTCATTCCCGTTGATATTGATATTACGTAAGGTATATTGCTCACCTTCTACGACTCTTATTTCAAAATTGATAGTATCATCAATGATTGATTTTTCGGCAATATCTGTATTGAATGCTAAGTAACCATCATCAAGATATAGCGAGCCTATGTCATCACCTTCAGCAGTCGGTACTTTCCCAACACGTTTGTTTAGTAATTCCTGATTGTATATATCGCCTTTTTTGATTCCTGTCAATTTACTTAATTCCTCGGCAGTATATTTAGTATTACCCTTCCATTCTATATCTCCAAAGTAATAACGATGCCCTTCGGCTACTTGTAAGTCTATATTCAAATGACCATTGCTTGCAGCATAAAATGTATCAGCCAAGATAGATGCATCTCTAAATCCTATAGAATTGTAATACTCAATAATATTTTGTTTGTCTTCTTCGTATTTTTTCTCATTAAATTTTGATGCAGAGAAAATGCCATATCGAAGGTGTGGTTCTATCAGCTGAGCTGTTTTTGAAATGGATAAATATCCTTTTCCTTTGATGTAATCATTGAAATAAGATTTATTTACACCATATACACTTTCATTATTTGCACTCACTCTAGAAATACGAGCCATTTCTTTACTTCCTTTCATGTTCTTCTTCAATTTGAACAAAGAAGCATTTTCATTTCCAAAAATATTGATTTGATTGATTTTTACTTTTTGCCCTTTATTGATAATAAATGTAAGGATGGCCGTATTGAGTAATGATGTATCAGGTTTTTCGATTACGTTCACTTTTACATTGGTATAACCCTTTTCTACAAAATATTTCTTGATACGTTCTACTGCATTTTGTTTGGTAGCTTCTGTGATTACTTTCGATTTCACCAGACCAATTTTCTCTTTTACTTCTTTCGCATCATTGTCTTTAATACCCTTGAAATTGTATTTGGATAATCGGGGGCGTTCAGATATATGGATATCTATAAATATTTTATCACCTTGTATACGTTCAGTGTTGATTTCAATATCTGCAAATAAGTTTTGCTTCCAAAGGTTTTGAATTGCCTTGGCAAGTTGAGGATCATTAGGCAATTTTATTTTGTCGCCTGGTGATATACCTGCTATTGAAATTAGTAATTCTTCGTCAAGATATTTAGAACCGCTGATAGTAATGCCTCCCACAATGTATTCATTGGAGGTATTGAGCAGTTTTGTTTTTTCTTTTTTCGATTTTAATCCTATTTGAGCTTGGCTGTCTTGGGTTATTACCAAGCATGCCAATAAGGATAAAATAAGTGGATATATGTTTGATTTCATGCTATACTAAAGTTGTTCGCTTATTTTGCCAAATCGGCGTTCACGATTCTGATAATTAAGAAGTGATTCATACAAATTTTCTTTTCTAAAATCGGGCCAATGAGTGTGAGTAAAATATAATTCAGCATAAGCAAGCTGAAAGAGTAGGAAATTGCTAATGCGATGTTCTCCACTCGTACGTATCATTAATTCTGGGTCTGGAAAGTCTTTGGTAGCAAGGTGATTCTTAAATGTTTCTTCGTCGATATCATCTACAGTTAATTCGTGATTGGCTACTTTGGCTGCTATTTTACGAGTGGCTTCCGTGATTTCCCATTTAGAACTATAACTGAGTGCCAATATCAAATTCAAAGCTGTATTTGCTGCAGTCAATTCCATTGCTTCGTTTAGTTCAACAATACATGATTCTGGTAATGTAGAAAAATCTCCAATAACATGTAATCGAACACCATTTTTATTCAACGAATCGGCTTCTTTGCGAATAGTCGTTACTAATAACTCCATCAAGCCATTGACTTCGCTTTGAGGTCTGTTCCAGTTTTCGGTCGAAAATGCATAGAGTGTAAGATATTGAACTCCAATCTCTACGCAGCCTTCTACAACTTCACGTACGCTGATAACACCATGCTGATGGCCAAAAAGACGATCTTTTCCTCTTTCTTTAGCCCAACGTCCATTTCCATCCATGATGATGGCAACGTGTTTAGGCAGTTTTTGTTTATCTATTAAATCGAGCATTATCGTTGAGAAGCCGACAAAAGTACTAAAATCAGTTTTGAAGAGAAGTTAAAATCTATAGGATATTATAGTTTAACACACCTTTCACACATAGGGAATGCCCGAATTCATTTATTTTTCGAAGAAGTATTCTCGATTGTTCAAGTATTTCTTTTATATTTGTTTTGAACTTAGCGTAATTGTGCAATGAATAAGATTTTAATGTCGGCTGTATATATAAGCTTGAGCGTATTGATAGCTTCTTGTGGGAAAACTAAAAGTGCAGATCCTCCTTTGCCTACAACTAGGGAAGAGGCTGTATTTATAACTACAGATAATAATACGTTATTGAGTTATGATGCCATCAATGGGACTAAATTTTGGGAAATTCCTACATCGGGTGCTGCTATTGGATCACCTGCTTTATACAATAAAAAGCTTTATGTAATTACTTCTACAGGATTTTTATATTCAATTGATGTTATCAAAGGCGAAATTAATTGGATGAAAAACACGACGCTAGGCAATTCATTAAGTTTGGCGGTGAGTGGTAAAAATATTTACATAGCTTCCGATAAGCTTTATTGTTATGATACTGCAGGCAATTCATTGTGGAATTACGATCCACAAACTGCGTGTACTAGTTCGCCTCAAGTGATTAATTCTAAAGTGTTTTTTGGAGCAGGAAGTGCAGTGCACTGTATCAATTCTACTACAGGTGTTGGTATTTGGCAATCACCTGCAGCTGGCAACGCAGTCAATTCGTCTCCAAGTGTGACCAATGGTGTAGTTTATTTTGGATCCAATGATAATAAAGTATATGCAGTAAATGAATCAGACGGATCTCCAAAATGGTCATTTACAACGGGTGATAGTGTTACTTCCTCGCCAGCTGTATATGGTGGTATGTGTTTGGTAGGAAGCAATGACTTCGAAATTTACTGCTTAGATACCACAACAGGGCTTTTACGCTGGAAATACCATACATTGGAAAGAGTAAAATCATCACCTGCAATTCAAGAAGCTACCAATTCAGTTATCATTGGTAGTTACGATTACAACTTATACTGTGTTGATCATGTTTCTGGTACCTTACGTTGGAAATATCCTGCAGCTAGTCTGATTAAATCGTCTCCTGTTGTATATGGCAATTATGTTTATTTTACATCATTTGATCGTTATATATATTGTGTTGATGTAAGAGATGGTCGTATTATATGGAAACAATTTATGAATGGCAATTCACTCAGTTCACCTGTTGTAGATGATACAAAAACAGGAATTCACTCAACTATCAGTGGTATGAGTCCATACTAAGATTTTATACTAAATCTATAAAAAAACGCATTTCAATTGAAATGCGTTTTTTTATGAATAATATCTTTTGTAATTACTAAAACGGTAAGTCGTCTGCTATTTCTTTGCTCGAAATTACCTCTGATGATGCATTAGTTGCTTGCATAGGTGCGGCTTGTGGTGTATTGTTTGAAACAGGAGCTGCGGAGCTAGCACGCTCAATTCGCCATGCTTCTAATGAGTTGAAATATTGAAGCCCTTTGGTAGGATTGTTCCACTCACGACCTCGAAGGTTAAATGAAACTTTCAATTCTTCGCCTAGTTGATAGCTATCGAGCAAACTGCATTTGTCTTGTGTTAACTGCATACTGATATATTGAGGATATTGTGATGCAGTATCGGTTGTGAGTACAAATTCTCTTTTAGAGAATTTCTCACTAATTACTTGTGTGTCTTGTTTGGTTTTGAGTGTACCAATGATTTCAAATGATGCCATAAAAAAATATTTAAAATTTAAAACACGAAGATAAATTCTTTTTGTATTTTTAAGAACATTTACTTTATGAATTATACACATCGTCTTTTTATCCTTTTATTACTTGTTCTTACATCATGTAAAGCAAGATTTGTAGCTACTTCGCACAATAACCAATCCATTCCCGTCACAAGCATTGCATCAGATTCGTTGACTGATATAGAGCGCTATTTAATACCCTATCGCGATAGTCTTAGTGGTATTATGAATGAGGTAATTGGAAATGCAACAGGTGATTTTAAAAAAGAAAAACCTGCAGGTAGCTTAGGTAATTTGACCACAGATGCTATATTATGGAAGGCTATACAATTGAATTTAAAGCTTGATTCGTCGCCTGTTCAAAGTGGAAATAAAAGCATATTTGCCATTGTAAATTATGGCGGTATTCGTATCAATCAGATTTCAAAAGGCACTATAACAATCGGGAAAATCTTTGAATTGTTACCTTTTGAGAATGAATTGGTGATAGTTGAAGTAAAAGGAAGTACTCTTATGCAATGGTGTAATCTAATTGCGAAATCAGGCGGATGGCCTATTGCAGGATTTAAATTTGATATCAGTCAGGATAAGGCTATTCAGTTGCAAGGAATTGCCAATAACAACTCCTCTACGCAAACGATCAATGATCCTGTAGTACCACCCAAATTATTTTCAATCGAGGAACATGAAACTTATTGGGTAGCAACCAACGATTATATTGCCAATGGTGGTGATAATTGTGAATTTTTGAAGGAATGTAAACAAACTAAAACAGGTATTCTGATTCGCGATGTAATGATAGACTATGTAAAAAAAATGAGTAGAATAACCCCAGATACTAAAAATAGAATCACTATTATAAAAGAATAATCATGTCAAAATACAATAATCAATCACGTCGAAAATTTTTACGTCAAACTGCTTTAGGTGCAGGCTTGGCAACTATAAGTCAATTTCCAATTGAAGCATTTGCAGAAGAAAATTCAGCTAAAAAATTGACCATATTGCATACCAATGATGTACATAGTCGGCTCGATCCGTTTCCAATGGATGGTAGCAAATATCAAGGCATGGGAGGCGTAGTGGCACGCGAAAAACTGATACGCAACATCCGATCTGAAGAGGAACAAGTATTGTTACTTGATGCAGGTGATATTTTTCAAGGAACGCCTTATTTTAATTTTTACAAAGGAAAACCCGAAATGCAAATCATGAGCATGCTTCGGTATGATGCTGCAACTATCGGCAATCATGATTTTGATAATGGAATTGATGGCCTGGCTAAACAACTAGAATATGCCGATTTTGATTTTGTAAATTGCAATTATGATTTTACTGATACAGTGCTCGAACATAGAATAAAACCATATACCATTATACGCAAAGGGAAATTGAAAATTGGTATTTTGGGAGTTGGTATACAGCTCAAAGGCTTAGTGCCTGATGCCTTGTATGGCAATATTGAATATAGAGATCCTATAGAGTATGCCAATGAGACTGCCTATTTTTTAAAGCATCATAAAAAATGTGATTATGTTATCTGTCTTTCGCATTTGGGATATGAATACAAAGACAATAAAATTTCGGATAAAATATTGGCTGCAGAAACTGAAAATATTCAACTAATTTTAGGAGGTCATACACATACATTTTTAGAAAAACCTCATAGTGCAAAAAATCGAAAAAATCAAGAGGTAATTGTTAATCAAGTAGGGTGGGCAGGCTTACAGTTGGGTATGATAAATATTTTTTTTAATCATAAAAACGACTACGACTACGTTTCTAATTTTACTGCTCTAGATGTGAAAGAAACAAGAGGATAAAAATTTTTTTTTTCAACAAAAAATTACCACTTTCGTTGCATGGTAGTAAAGTTGGTAACACTATCTTGATAAATAAATAAGAATAACTTAATAATTGTATAATTTATAAAATTCGGGGAAGAAAAAATGATAAAAACCTTTGATAAAATATGGGAGAATTGTTTAAAGGTAATTAAGGATAATATTAGCTGGCAATCATACAAAACTTGGTTTGAACCTATCAAGCCTGTTGCATTGGAAAATAATGTATTAGTGATTGAAGTTCCAAGTCAGTTTTTTTATGAATGGCTTGAAGAACATTATGTTGAATTAATTGCAAAAACAATCAAACGTGAACTAGGAAAAGATGCACAATTGGAATATCGCATTTTGATGGAAAATCAAAATAAAAAGAATCCAGCATCGATTCGTATGCCTGCAAGCAATCAATCACATGCACAGTTGAGCAACAATTATGTAGATGTGCAACTAGGCAATGAAGCAGGTATTAAAAATCCATTTGTGATACCAGGTCTTAAACGCTCACAAATAGATCCACAACTTAATCCAAATTACACCTTCGACTCGTATGTAGAAGGAGAATGTAATCGCTTGGCTCGTAGTGCAGGTATGGCAGTAGCACAAAAACCAGGTGGAACATCCTTTAACCCATTGGTCGTGTATAGCTCTTCAGGTTTGGGCAAAACCCACTTGATACATGCCATAGGCAATGAAACGAAACGAGTACATCCTAACAAAACTGTGTTGTATGTAAGTGCCGAAAAATTTATACATCAATTCATCGAACATAGTAAAAATCATGAGATCAATGATTTTATCAATTTCTATCAATTGATTGATGTGTTGATTATCGATGATATTCACTATTTTGCTCCTGCAATCAAATCGCAAGATGCGTTTTTCTCGATCTTTAATCATTTGCATCAGAATGGAAAGCAATTGATATTGACGAGCGATAAGCCACCAAAGGATTTGGATGGTATGCAAGAACGCTTATTGTCACGATTCAGATGGGGATTAAGCGCCGACTTACAAGCGCCCGATTTCGAAACACGCATGGCTATTCTAGAGCACAAAATGCGCAACGATGGATTGGACTTGCCTGCCGAAGTAGTTAAATACTTGGCCTACAACGTACAAAATAATATACGTGAAATGGAAGGCGCATTGATTTCGTTATTAGCTCACTCGTCGTTGGTAAAAAAAGAAATTGACCTTGACCTAGCTAAAAAAGTATTGCGCAATATTGTAAAAACATCTTCGAAAGAAATTACCATCGATACAATCCAAAAAATGGTATGCGACTTCTACGATATTACCTACGATAAATTGCAAGCCAAAACACGTAAACGTGAAATAGTACAGGCTCGTCAGATATCTATGTTTTTGGCAAAACAATTTACCAAAAATTCTTTGAAAAATATTGGCGACCACTTTGGCGGACGTGATCATACGACCGTAATACATAGTTGCCAAACGGTGAAAGACCTCATGGATACGGATGTGATGATACGTGAGCAAGTAAAAGAATTGCAACAAAAAGTACAATTGGCGGCGATTTAAGTCAACGCTTTAAATATTTAAAAGGAGATTCGAAAGAGTCTCCTTTTTTGTTGGTGTGAAGGAACAACTACTTGCTGAAAAGTGAACATTCGTTTTAGCATATTAATTTCAGAATGAATGTGAAAAATGTTAACTTTGGTATGAAAATTATAACTTGAGCGAAGCTATCAAGAACTTAGCTGAACAGCATTTAGTTTCTCAAGACGCTGTGCCCTCGAAGAGAGAATCAATGCGAAGAGTTATCAAATTCATTCATGTTTGAATTGATTTAGCTTTTTTTTGAATAAAATGACCATATTTAATATTTGTTTCATAATTTAGTAACGTATAAAAATTGTTCTCTAAAAACGATACGTTCAACTTTGCATACATAATCTACTAAATATTATTTTCATGAAAAAATTATTACTATCATTATTAGGTATTTTTATTACCTATTGCTCATTTTCTCAAATCATTGTCAACGAAGTAGAAGCCGATGCGGGCAACTTCGAAGGTGGTGGAGAATGGATTGAACTTAAAAATATTGGCGCTTCTGCTCAAGATATGAGTTGCTGGAAACTGACCAATGGAGGAAATGTACAATTGATTATCCCACAAGGGTTGGTTTTAGGTGCAGGAGAGTATTTACTCATTGGGAATGCATCTCAGATGATGTGTCCAACGTGCGATTATAAATCACTCAATAATTTATTTGCTTTGAATTCAGATGGCTATGGCTATGGTACTGGATCCTATGCAAGTACAATTTTTTTAAATACAGATATTTTGGCCAATGGCGGTTGTGACTGTATGACGGGTTCTGGTGGTTTCAACAATGGTTCACTATCTGGTGATCGAATTGTTTTGTTTGATGATGGCGGAAGTATAATGGATGCTCTAATGTACTCAGGTGGCGATAATTATGGAACTGGCCCATTGACAATCAATTTTCCTGGTACTGCGAATTGTGTACCATTGGCAGGCTTAGGCTTTCCTGCTGTTGGTGATCCTGTATTCAATGGTCGTATTATCTGCAATGACTTAGGTGGATGTAATTCTTCATACGCACGATTACCCGATGGTAACAATGGCGCTACAGTAACTTGGGCTCAAAGTGGTAACTTGGCTTGTACAGGATGTTTAAATCCATGTGGAGCTTCAACGAACTATGCAAGTGCCGATTTGCCGACACCAGGTTTAGACAACACAACCGATCCATATTCAGCAACATTGAATAGCGTACCTGTAACGACTACCAATACCACTATGACAGTATGTGGTGCTACGCCGTTGACATTTGAATATCAAATTTACAATTTTGCAAATGCTGCGTTGGTTGCATCACAATCAACTGGCAATCTGGGATCTTATGTTAAAATCAACAATGCCTCTCCAGTCAACTTTGGAACTGCAACATATAACAATACAAATGGAATAACTATACTCACATCAACAGTAATTCCTCCTGCAGGCACTACCAATTATGAATTTGTATGGGGTGATGCGAATACTAACTGTGCGTCATGCCCAGGCAGCACTTCAACCGCTACTCCTAATAATATTAGTTCTACTGCCAAGGAATGTTATGTATACAGAAAACTAACGATTGTGCGTGAAGATGCATTAGCTGGATCACCGACAGCACAATGTTCTATACCTGGTAGTATTACTGTCAATGGTGCTACAGGAACCAATGTTCAATATACATTGGAAAAGCAAACTACTACAGGAGGGCCATTTACTACAATCTCTGGCCCACAAAATGGCAATTCATTTGGTGGTATCATCGATGATGATGCAGACCCAACCTTGCCTAATTATCAAGTATTGGTAAGTAGCGCAAATACCGTTTGTGTGAACCCTTCACCTATTGTAGTAGCCATACCAGGTACTTGCCTAGGTAATCCAGCTTGTGCGCAATATGTAACAAGTGGTATAGGCTTGCCAACTTTCACACCAGCTACCGCATCGACAGTTTGTGCAAGTTCTTCTGTTCAATTTACAGTGGATATCAATGGAGTGTGTACCAATGGTCAAGTAGAAGTAATGTATGATTACAACAATGCATTTGATCCATATACCCAAGGGACTTCTTTAGGGATTGTAAATACAACCGTTGGAACTACACCTGCTCCTACAACAGCTACAGGTAAAGTGTATATAAGTGAGTTTGTGCCACGTCCTTACAATGTAGCACCTTGTGCAACAGATGCAAGCAACCCTAATAGTGGTGAATATATTGAATTGTACAATGCAGGTCCAGGTAATGTAGACATCAGTGGATGGATGATATCGGATGGCGATTGGACTGCAACAATACCAGCAGGAAAAATAATGTCAGCCAATTCCTATTACTTAATAGGAGGTGGTGGTACTTTTTGTGCTACAGGTGTTGTACCTGATTTGAATGTAGAAACCTGTAATTGTACAGGTGGTGACAATAATGGCGCTGTTGGTCGAGATTTTATGAATTTTACAAACGGATCCGAAGGTTTCGGTCTATTTGATTGTTCCAATAACTTTATTGATGGTGTAAGATGGGGTTCTTGGGCTGGTGATGCAGATGGATGTCCTGCATCTATTCCTGCAGGTTGTGGTAACTATTTGACTGCTAAAATACCAGTATTACCTGGAGCAGTGCAAGGCGCTGGACTGACAAATTCTGGAGGAGGATTAAGTGGCACGAATGGCGGTAGAGCACGTGATGCATCAGGCAATTGGACTGTCACTGTAAATAATTCTCAATTTGGAGCTGGATTCAATGGAACTCCTAAGGCTGTTAATGGAGCTTTTACCATGTGGGATGGAAGTACAACTAATTTTGGTACACAATGTCCACCACCTCCTGTTACAGCTACAATCTCTGTTACATTACCTGATACATGTACGCAAGCAGGTCCTATCAATATTACATTAAAAGCAATATATAGACCTGACCCAGTATCACCATGTTCTAAAAGCGATGTGACAGCATCAGCTACTTATACAATACCAATGTGTGAAATGCTTACTCTATCAGGAAATGGTGATTATTGCGAACCAGCTACAGCACCTTTGTCAATAACTACATCAAGTGCGCTAGTGGGCAATTATGATATTAATTTATCCAATGGTGCAAATACAGCAAGCATAGCTGCAGTTACAGGTTCTGGACCGTTTACTACTTCTGTATCTAATTCTGGTATATGGACTATTTCATCTGTAATACCGCCATTTGGTACATGCACTCCAAGAACTACTGGTAATGCAACTGTAAGCATCAATCCAATACCTGCAATTACTAGTTCACCTGTAAGTGTCCACTTCTGTTTATACAATGGGTTTGATTTATCTACATTGAATGCTCAAATAGTAACGAGTCCATTGACAAACTTATTTGAATGGTATGATCAAGCATCGGGTGGATCACCGATTACAACACTTGTAAATCCATCTACAACTACAACATACTATGTAGCACCTACAACTGGTTTTCCTGCCAACTGTGAAGGGACAAGGGTGCCAATTGATTTAATTGTTGATCCTATTCCGGTAACTCCTAATGTTACATGTAATGGAATTTCAGCGACATTTACGCCACAAAGTCCTAATTGTATACCAACGCCATGTACTGGAATAGAATATTCAGCTGATGGATTAAATTGGAGTGCCAATACTACCTACACCGCAGCAGACCCTGGATGGGCAGGATGGGGTTCACCTTTAAATAGCTTGTTGTATATCAGAAATTCTACAGTGAATGATTGTTATAATTATGTCACGTACATTAATCCATGTACAGCAGCATTGCCGGCAGAATTATTTAATTTTAGAGGACGATTACTAAATTCAGGTAATACAGAATTGAAATGGGAAACAGCAAATGAAAAAAATGTATCACATTTTGAAATTGAAAAAAGTCATGATAAATTAAATTTCATATATACTGGTAAAACAATTGCGAAAGGAAATACGGCTATGAACAATCTATATGATTTTATCGATACCAATCCATATGAAGGTAGCAACTACTACCGATTAAAAATTATGGACATTGATCAACAGTATACCTATTCTAATGTCATCATGATTCAAAAAAATGTATTGAATACAAGTATTGCGGCAGTGTATCCTAATCCAGCTTCTAATATGATTCACATTGATTTGAACATAGCCAAAACAGAAAAAACAAGTATTCAAGTACTTGATATGACTGGTAGATTAGTACGAGAATTCAATGTGACATTAGAAAAAGGATTTGCAACTCATCAATTAGACTTAGCATCAATAGCCAATGGCCAATATATGATTCGTATACCTATTAGTAATTCAGTATTGCTTAGTAAATTTACTAAACAATAGCCTCAAAGCGAGCAAAATAGATTTTAGACTATTGATACTTTCATAGTTTCTTTCATTGTACACAATTGTGCTAGATTGAAGGTATTTGATTATCAAATCTAAAATATATATGCCATGATCTGGAGAAAATTTAATGGGCAAATAATCGCTGAACCGATTAAACAATCGGTACAAGATGTCATACTACGTGAACATGAAGATGGGAATCAATTAAAAGTTTGTATAGGCACCGATTCGCAAGTGAAAATGGGGATTACCGAATTTGCAACTGTAATCGTTTTTCTACGAGAAGGAAGAGGAGGGTTTATGTTCATTCACAATGAAACATCGACTATCAACTATTCTATAAAGGAACGTATGCTGATGGAAGTAGCAAAAAGTATTGAAATTGCGTATGAACTTTGTGACTTATTTACGTTGTACGACGTAGATATGGAAGTACATGCTGATATAAATACTAATCCGCAATTTAAAAGTAATGAAGCATTAAGAGAGGCTACAGGTTATATTCTTGGTATGGGATTCGCATTTAAAGCTAAACCAGAGGCGTTTGCTAGTAGTAGCTGTGCTAATAAAATGGTACATTAATTAAATGAAAATTTTATAAGTGTATGAAAAATAAATACATAACCTGCTTGTTGTTAATTAGTTCGATATTCATCTTGAGTTGTAATACCTATAAATGGCAACGTAAACGCTATTACAATCATGATGCCAAGAAAAACTGGAATTATTACAAAAGTGAAAAAGTAGATAAAAGCAAATCTGAATAAGTAATCTAGGTATATTGCTTTACTTTTGTTTACTAAATTTAAATAAAATATGAAAAATGTAAAACATTTCCTACTACTTGTTTTAATCTTATCATCTTTGACGTTTGTAAGTTGCAATGAATACAAAAGCTTCAGTTCTGCTTCCAAAGTTTCTCAATTGGGTGGAAATCCTTTTCTATATAACTTGAGTAAAGGCATGTTAAAAGACCTTAAAAACAATTTAATTGAAAATGGTTTAAAAGGTTCGGTTAAAAATATGAACTTAACGACCCCCTTGGCTACTATTTTAAAAACGCCCGATCAGATTACTAAATTCAAAACTATGTTGAATACTATCTACATGGTTCCTACTAAAAAAATGGATGCACAATGGGGTAATCTTGGGACTGTAAAGGACTTGGTTTCATTCGTTGCCAAAAACGGAAAGAAATTCAATTTCTACTCCAAATAAGTCATTTCTTAAAAATCACATGTCATGTTTAAAAAATAAACCTACACTGTATTAGCATCAGTTGCTATCATGCTATTTTCTACAAGTTGCAATAAGTATCACAGTGTCAACAATGCAACATCAATTGGTCAGCTATCGGGTAATCCCTTTATGAAAAATGTAGCTAAATCAGTTATCAGTAATTTATCATCGTATCTTATTCAAAATGGCATGCAAAAAATGATGGGCAAGTTGAATTTAGGTACTAGTATTTCTTCTATCCTTACCACTGCCGAATCAATCGCAGGGTTTAAAAATATGCTTTCTTCTAAATACAATATAGCAGGTAGTTTAGTTGATAGCAATTTCGGTTCGATTAATACATTGACCGACGTCGTTGGTTTTGTAGCCAAAAATGGTAGCGGATTCAAATTCTAATTGATCTCATCTTTCTTAGCATAAAACTCATCTTGTAGTTCGCCTATGAAACTCAGGACTGTTTTTCGTCCAAGACGCTTTACAGCAGAGGTGATAAAGATTGAAGGAAGCTCTTCCCAGTTTTTGAGGAGAGCTTTCTTAAATAAACCTACATTGGCACTTACATCCTTTTGAGATTCTTTGTCGGCCTTGGTAAAGATGAGTGAAAATGGTACGCCTTTCTCACCCAATTTATTGACAAATTCTAAATCCTTTTGTTGAGGCGTATGTCGACTATCTATGAGAACAAACAATGTCAATAAGTTTTCTCTTTTTTCAACATAATTCCAAATCATTTTGGTCCAGTCGCCTCGCTTACTTTGCGATACTTTGGCAAATCCATACCCTGGCAAATCGACCCAATACATTTTTTTATTGATTAAAAAATGATTAATCAATTGTGTCTTACCTGGTGTCGATGATATTTTAGCAAGGTCCTTTTTATTACTCAACATATTGATGAGTGATGATTTGCCTACATTACTTCGTCCTATAAAGGCTACCTCTGGCTTGTCGGGCTTCGGACACTTGGCCAAGTCGGTATTGCTAATAATAAACTCAGTAGATTTTACTTCCATACTGCACAAAGGTAGTGATAATGTCACATTCCATATCAATAAGTTCGATTTCATGATTCCATGAATCGAATTTATCTTCGCACCGTGGGAACAAGTATAGTGCCGGATCAACATTCCGATTTAAGTAAAAAACAACAGGTTGAAAACATGTTTGATGGCATTGCCCACAACTATGATTTTCTAAATCGATTATTGTCGTTTCGTATTGATGTACTATGGCGAAATAAAGTCATCAATATCCTAAAACCATTTCAGCCAAAAGTGATACTGGACGTAGCAACAGGTACGGCTGATTTAGCTATCGCATTGAAAAAATTGAATCCAAAATCTATTACAGGTATTGATATTTCGGCTGGCATGCTAGAAATAGGACAGCAAAAAATTGAACAAAAAAAGTTGACTCAATATATCCAACTTCAGAAGGCTGATAGTGAAAACTTGCCTTTTGCAGATCATCAATTTGATGCTGTCACAGTTGCATTTGGTGTGCGCAATTTTGAAAATCTTGAAAAGGGTTTGAAAGAAATAAATCGTGTATTGAAACCAGGAGGTCAGTTTATCATCCTCGAATTTTCAAAAGTTAAAGTTTTTCCTATAAAGCAATTATATCACTTCTATTTCCGTTATATTACTCCTATGGTGGGGCGCATCTTTAGTAAAAGTAGCAATGCGTACACCTATTTGCCAAATTCTGTGGCTGTTTTCCCAGAAGGTGACGAAATGTGTGTAATATTGCAAAAAACTGGTTTTAAACATCCTATATGCAAAAATGTAAGTTTTGGAATAGCTTCTATCTATCATTCAGAAAAATAACGTTCACGTTATTATTACTGCTTGCTGTACTACAATCTTTTGCACAAGATGAGCGAATGAATAATCCTGAGCATGATGACAAACCATACTATTTTGGAATTACGTTAGGATTTAATTCTGCCCAATATAAGTTGCAACAATCCAAGTATTTTATTGATTACGATAGCGTAAAAAATATTACACCACTTTGGAAACCTGGATTTCAATTGGGGATTATGGGAAATTTGAAATTGAGCAACTTCATAGATGTACGTACCATTCCATCTTTTATGTTACGCGAAAAAGGCTTGCGATTTACATTGCAAAATGATTCAGTTTTGACGAATTCATTTGAATCAGTTTTGTTTAGTTTACCTGTTGAATTCAAATTCAAATCCGATCGGCAAACCAACTTTCGATTTTATGTATGCGCTGGTGGAAAGATTGATTATGATTTTAATTCCAATGCACGTTCACGCCGTACTGATGATATTATCAAAATTAAACCATTTGATTATGGCTATAATCTTGGATTAGGATTTGAATTTTACTATCCCAATTTCATTTTTTCACCCGAAATTAAAATCAGCAATGGATTGGGCAATAGCCTCAAGGCCAATGTGGGTGAGCCTACTAATAGAGCCATTGATCGAATTACCACTCGTATGATAGTGATATCATTTCATATCGAAGGTTAGGCACTATACTCCGTTCAATTTTGAAGTAGCATTGGGATCCCAATTGACACAAATAATAATTTCATTTTTTCGACCAAATAGTTGATATGCATTATTATAACCCAGATAATGAAACTTCCCATAATAGGAAATGATATTCAACTTCAATGCTTTTTCAAGTTTTTCTAAATTGGATTGAATTATTTCGTCACTCGCAAATCCGCCAAATTTCAACACAGCTACATATCGATCCGAATTTTGTTTTTCAGTTTGTTGATCTCTATTTAATTCACGTTCGGTTTTGATTGGAAAATTTAATTGTGCTTCTTGAGGAGAGTTATTTTCATATGGATTAAAGTAAACTGGAATTTCTTGTACATCACTTGTTTTAAAAATGTAATTCACTAATTTATTAAATCCAGAATTTGCAAGCTCTTTATATGCTTTGGCAGAAGACAAGATAGAATCGTAACTCAATGCTGAATACAATCGAATTTCAAAATCCTCTTTGGAAGTAACTTTTATATAATCATGTAGTGTAGACTCGTTCATTGTATGTATTTGAAAGAAATAAATGAATAAATAATTTAAATAAATTCTAACTGAATTTATTTTTCACTACAAAGATGAGTAGCATTTTATTAAAAAGCTTACAGAATTAAATAGGAGAGTTGAATAATTATTACCAATGAAATAGACTGTTTGTATTACTTCGTAATCTTTTTCAATACTACATTTCCCTTGTGCTTTCGATCTACTACAATTAGTAAACTAGGTACTGAGTTAAAGCCTTTGGCTTGTCCTTCTTTCAATTGAAATTCAAAAATAAGATCACCTTTTTTTGCTTTTTTAAGACTCTTAGGTACTAGGTTGATATCTTTATCTGTTTCGTTTTCAACTACAGCAATTACATATTCTTTCGAAAAATCAATCTTAGTTGGAGTGCCATCTTTTCCCATCACAGTTGCTTGCCCAAAGAGTCGTTCAAATTCTTCCTTTGTATCTATTTTAGGATTATGGATGCTATGAGGATCTATATTATTTTTCAGAAAATAACGTTTAGCTTCTTTATAAGGTAAGCTTGTATTTTTTTGAGCAACAGCAATTGTAGTAAAAAAAAGAAAGCAAAGAATAGTAATGGATAATTTCATTTTAATAGTTGTTAGTATATACAAAGGTAGTTCTTTATTATTCGATGAAATAAAATCTTCTTATTTCACGAAGAAGTAATAACGAATAAAATTATAGAATTATACTTAAAAGCCTATTTTCAATTCTGAAATTGGATTTTATGATGGCATTAGAAAAATAGCGTTAAGAAAATGAGTGCTTTTTGGCGATAGAAATAAAAACAATCTCTTTCTGTAAATCAAAAGTCAAAAGCTAAATCTAATTGCCGATGTTGAGTAATAGGAAAAGTTGAATAGCTTTTTTATTTCCGACAAAAAGCACTCATTTTTAGCTGTTTTTCGATAGCCTTGATTTTTTGCTCCACTTTTTTATCAAGAAAAAAGTGGAAGACCTAATCTAAATTCTGGTAAGGGTGTTTTATTAGTTATCCTATGGAATTATTTTACATATTCATTGAATATTTTGTTGAGCCATCTCAGGATAGCCAGCATAAATCCAAAAGCTATCAACAGCAATACAAAATTGACCAAAAAGAAATTACTCTTATCTTCATAGGTATCCCACATGCTCGCCAGTACACCACTCAGTTTGTTGCCAATGGATGTTGACAGAAACCAACCACCCATCATCAAGGCTGTAATACGAGGTGGGCTCAGTTTGGATACAATCGATAATCCCATAGGACTCAAAAACAATTCACCAATCGTAATAACCCCATAGCTAGCTATAAGCCACCATACAGTTACCTTTTCGGCACCATTGCTTCCTGCCTTAACGGCTGCATACATCACCAATGCACTCAAGCCTGATATGATGAGTCCAAGAGCAATTTTGGTAGGTGTAGTAGGTTCTTTTTTTCGGCTTCGCAAAAATGTAAAAAAAGCAACCACCAATGGCGTGAGTAATATGACCCAGCCAGGATTGATAGACTGACTCAAATTAGTTGCCCACACACTGATAGTACTACCTTCTTGAGGTAATTTCTCAGGAGCCATATTTCTGAAATAAATAGGACGATTCATTTCTTTCAATACGACGCCATTCTCTTTTTGAAGCCTAAAATACTGATCATATTTCTCTACACTATCTACTTTGTATACAATGTCTTTGGCAAACTTCAATGAATTAAAAACCTTGGCTTGTGTACCTGTTACTTCACGATTTGTATATCGATCGGCCCATGTGGTCAATGCACTTCCATTCTGCTTGAATACTGCCCAAAATAATGTGACCACAGCAAAGATGGCGAGCAATGCCCCGATGGGTTTCTTTTCGTTTGCATTGGCTTTGAAGTATAGACTGGCATAAAAATACACAACAGGAATACAAGCAAAAATAAATGCATCGGTACTATCGCTTCCAAAAATATTGGATGGAATAAGCCAACCCAATACACCTGCAATCACACTAGGTACTAATATGATTAAAACGATTTTAGAAAAGGGCATATCATCGGCATGCAATTCTTTTTTAAGATCAAAAGCTTTGTAATGTTTGGTACCAATTAAAAATATAATGACACCTATAAACATACCTACACCCGCTGCCATAAATGCCCAACTCCAGCCAAGCATAATTTGCAAGGCAGCACCAAAAAAATTACAAACAAAAGCACCGATATTGATTCCCATATAGAATATATTGTAACCATCATCTTTCATATGCCGATGCTCGTCAGTGGAATATACATTGCCAAGCAATGTAGAGATATTTGGTTTGAAAAAGCCATTGCCAAAGATGACCAAGGTCATGGCAATATAAAGCATAGGTTTGCTATGAATACCCATCATACAATAACCTATACCCATGAGGATACCACCAGCAATAATTGATTTGCGATAACCAAAATAACGATCGGCGAGTAAGCCACCCAAAAAGGGTGTAAGAAATACTAAGGCAATAAAGGTTCCATACAAATCGGCCGATTCGGCTTCGTTCATTGCAAAACCATCTTTTACATCTTTGAGATAAAGAGTGAATATACCTATCATAAGGTAATAACCAAACCGTTCCCACATTTCAGAAAAAAATAAAAACGGCAATGCCTTCGGGTGTTTTGTTTTTGCAGTATTCATGTGTGAAAGATAAGAAGAAAATTTTATTACTTTTTGATTTCATCAAAAGAAAGATAGAGTGTAATAAGCCCTAGTGTGAAGCTTCCTATTTCGTGGGTATTGTATAAGAAGCCAATACCTTTGTTGGTAATGAAATAGGTATTGTTGAGGAAATGATTATCGTTGTAATACAATATCTTGGATAATGAATCTTTATCTTCCAAGGCGTATTGTTTTCTGAATTTTTGCTCAAGCAATGAAGGGAGGTTTTTTATTTCGTTATCGTTCAGTATTTGATGAATCGTTACTAATTGTTGGGTTTTCAAATCAATTGTACAATATTGCACATTAAAATTCTCGTGAACACCCCCTAAGAATGCCATTTTTGTATTGGTTAAAATCAGTGGATTATTTTTATTGTAAGCCACATCGCAATAATCGGAATAATAAAAAGGATGGGCTTGCATTTGATTTAATTCTGTTGTATCAAGTGTATGTATATCGTAGTTTAATTTCTTTTTGATGTAATCATTCATTGACCCTTTAAAGGATGTATCACCTATAAGTTGATATATATAGGGATGTATAAATTCATATTTTTTATCTGATGTGAATACACTTTCAAATTCAAGTTGAACTATCTTTTTCTTACTTGTGGGGTGAAGCACTGAGTCTGATTGAGAAATATAACTCAATGGTATACTTTGGTGGTCATAGGTTTCTTTTAGCTCAAACGGATAGGCCGTATCAGGTGTCATCATAATCCCTTTATAGGAATCTTCATTTAGAATGCCTTTGAAATAGTTATTTATATCGTCGCGATTTTTATTATTCCAAAACACCAAGTTTTCTATTAATATGAGTGAATCAATCGTACGAAATTCACCATTCACATCAAATAATTCTTCTGTAGCATCTTTATAATAACTACCAGAGATATAGTTTTTTGTAAAGGTTAAGTCCATAGCAACAGGTTGATTGTTGACTGTTCCTTCGAAATGTTTATAGTAAGCAGTAGATGTTGTCTTAGGCGTTTTATTATTGAGTATCGTATTACATGAATAAGAAAACAGCATGTAAGTACTTAAAAAGAATAAATAGAAAGATAATTTGATGAAATTCATGCTTGGGAACTTACACAAAAATATAAAAGAATACCTGAAAAGAAGCATTCGTCAGGAATTCATTTTATTGAACTTATTCTCCAATTTGAAATATTTCGCTGTAGTTTCTACCAAGGCCATCATAGTCAAGTCCGTAGCCTACTACAAATTTGTTAGGGATACTAAATCCAACATAATCTACATCCAAAGGATATTGCAATGCTTCAGGTTTTTGCAGGAGTGTACATATTTTGATTGAAGCTGGATTTTGTTTGGATAATGATGGAAGAAATTCAGTGAGGGTTTTACCTGTATCTACAATATCTTCAACTATGATAATATCTTTATCAGTGAGGTTTTCTTCTAATCCGATGGAAGTGATTACAGTACCTGTAGATGAAGTGCCTTTGTATGATACTAGTTTGATAAAAGATATAGAGGAAGGTATGGAAATTTGTTTAAACAAATCGGCAGCAAAAATAAATGAACCGTTTAATATGCCTATAAACAATGGTTGTTTTCCTTCATAATCCTGACTAATTTGCTTGGCAAGTATGGCAATTCTATCTTGAATTTCAATTGAAGATAAATAGGGTACAAAGGTTTTATCGTGAACTGTAACTTTCATGTGTTTATTTTTTCTTTTTAGGTTCAGGTTTTTTGTTGGTAGTTTCTTTTTTCTTAGAATCTGGTTTTTTTGTATCTACTTTCTTAGTTACTTCTTTAGTTTGTTTAGTTTTGGAATTCAATTTTTCGTCCGATGATTTGGTCGTTTTTTTTGCATCTACTTTCTTCGTTTCTGTTTTGATATCTTTTTTGGGATCTGCTTTTTTTACTTCACGTACGATGCCTGTTTTCGTTTGTTCCACTTTAGCGTTTTTCCCTTCAGTTATTTTAGTTTCTACTTTTGGAGTAGGTTTTTTTGTGTCATCTGTAGTTTTAGTTTCTGGTTTAGTTACCTTATTAGGAGGTGTAGTCGCTTTGGGTTCAACTTTTGGTGCCACAGGTTTTACTTCAGTAGGTATTGGATCTACTTTTTTAGGTTCAGGCAATGGACGATATACAGCTTCGTCAAATCGTTGTTTCAACACTTTCACAGATTCGCTCACACCTGGTTCGTTATAAGTTCTTTTAGGTGCTTGTGGTATTTCTTTTTTAGGTTCCTCCTTTACAATTTTAGGTTCTTCTTTTACAGGAGTTGGTTCTTGCTTTACCTCTTCTATTTTAGGGGTATTGCCATAGGTTACTTGTACTAATTTTTCAGGTTCTTTTGTAGGAACACTTTTGGTAATGGGAGTTTCTACTGGCTTGTTTCCTGCAAGTAAGGCTTCGGTACGCCGAGCTTTATCCAAATCTATAATGTCAGGATTCGATGATTTAGCCACTTCTACTTTGATAGGTTCTTGTATCGGAGCCGTTTTTTCGGTTTCTTGTTGCACCACCACTTTCGTTTCTTCAACTTTTACTGGGATAGGATTGTTCACTTCCTTAGGTTGTTCTTTTACAGGTTCGTTTGATACAACGGTCTCTGTTGGTTTGGTTTCAGTTGGAGTCGGGGTAGAGGTAATTGTCATTGGCTTTAACCTTGGTGTGCCATAGGCTTTATATTGAAGCGAAAGTTGTTCACCTGTTTCAGGTTCTTGTCCTGCTTGCATATTGTTGTATGCATACAGATATTCTAAAAGGATAGCTTCTTTCTGAGAAATCAATTGCATGGTTTCATTGTCTTTTACCACATGAAATTCAACGGTGCCTGTTTTACGTTTTTTTTCTACAAACAAAAACATATCATTTTCCAAAGGAGCATCTGGTAGATCGTTAATATCCAAAAGGCGTTGATATCGAATGTTATTCATGACAGACTTATCGAGCAATAAATCACCTTTTTTTGCCCAAAAACCTTTTAGACCTTTGTAAAATATATTGGGATCTTGTGCTTGATTAAAATTACTGGTATTGTCTTTATCAGGAATTACTTCACCTACTGTAGCAAATTTTTTCTTTTGAGCTTCATAAGTGTATTGTTGAAGATTATATTTTTCTACCAAATCAGTCAAGCGTCTTACATAAGCAGGGTTAGTGGCATAGCCTGCACGCTTGAGTCCACTTGCCCAACCAATATAATCCGTCACTTCCAAATCGAATAAAAAGCTATAACGATTACTCCCTTTCAAAAAGTCGGAATGATCGATATACGATTGTTCGGGACTTATGTATTTTCGAAAACATTCCTGACGCTTATCATCATCATGTAGAATGGTATCGCCAGTCCATGTGCTTTTACATTTGATACCAAAATGGTTGTTGCCATTGACAGCCAATTCACTTTTGCCAGCAGTAGATTCATGTATGCCTTGTGCTAATGTAATTGAAGCCGGTACGCCTATACGTACTTGCTCTTCGATGGCCAATGTTTTATATTTTTCGATATAGTCTAATACATCCTGATCATTTTGTGCAATCAATTGTAAGTTGCACATCAGTAAAAAAAGAAAAGGTACGATTCGTAGTTTCATATTCATCATTATTTTTTTCGGGAAATCATGATGCCATCCCTGAGTGGCAAAAGTACAGACTCCATTCGGATGTCTTGGTTAATTTTTTCATTATAAGCATGCATAGCCTTGGCATTTTTTCCTGCTTTTGTAAGGTCAAGTACATCGCCATGATACAATACATTGTCGGCCAATATATATCCACCTGATTTGACTTTATCTACCACCAAATCAAAATAATTGGAATAATTTATTTTGTCGGCATCGATAAAGACTAGGTCAAATTCAATATCAAGAGTGGGAATAATTTCAGTTGCTTGTCCTATCACGACTTCAATTTTATCTTGAAGATGACATTTGTGTATATATTCCATACAAAGTTCAGATGTTTCTGCATTGGTGTCAATTGTAATCAATTTGCCACCGGGTTGTAATCCTTCGGAAAGGCATATGGCAGAATAGCCTGTAAAGGTGCCAATTTCCAATATATATTTTGGCTGTATCATATGGCTAAGCATACTCAATACTTTACCTTGTAAATGGCCAGATAACATTACAGGTAATTCGGTACGAAGATTCGTCTGTCGATTGAGGTCATATAATTCTGGTCGTTCGACCGAAGTATATTTTTCGCAATATTGATTAATCTCTTCAGATGTGAGTCGATGCGTCATAGTTAGTTTGTTACATCAATGAGAGGTTGATTTTCGAGATACTGTAAATAGTAAAAAGAATGTAATCAATCCATTGATGATAAGTAATTCTATTCCGATTTTATAGCCGTTAAAGATACTTGATGAAATTGATGTAAGTTGCTCTGCAAAGACTCCTTGTAGTGTTAATTTTTTTATAAACCAATCGGCATTGTTAATCATGTCCAATATCAAGGTAAGGAATGGTGCAAGCAAACACATAGGTAATACAAGCTTATCATTGATGGTTCGTTTGGTCAATATGCCAAATGAGAATAAGCCTAATAATGGACCATAGGTATAGCCTGCTAGTTTGAGGATGATATCTATAATCGATTTATCATCTATCCATTTGAATATCATAGTACAGATAAAAAATAAAATTGCAAAGGAAAGATGAACAGTCAATCTTGTTTTTTTGCGTTGCGCTTCAGTCAATTGTTCGTTTCGTTTAATTCCTAATATGTCGATACAAAAAGATGATGTGAGTGCAGTCAAAGCGCCATCGGCACTAGGAAACAATGCTGAAATAAGCCCTATAATAAATAAGATAGAAACGGCCATGGATAAATAGCCATGCAATGCAATGGTTGGAAATAAATCATCTCCTTTGATATCCATTCCATTTTTAGTTGCAAATAAATATAAGCAGCCTCCTAAAAATAAAAACATCAAATTGACAAATAGAATAATCGTACTAAAGGTCAACATGTTTTTTTGAGAGTCTCCTAATTTATTTACACTAATATTTTTTTGCATCATTTCTTGATCTAGTCCAGTCATTCCGATTGTAATAAATGCACCACCAATAATTTGCTTTAGAAAAAATCCACCCGATTTATAATCGGTATTAAACACCTTGGTATAACCTGCAGTTTTCATTTGAGCAAAAGAATCAGCAATACCCAAATCAAGATTACTAAGTATTGCAAAAATACAAACCACTAATCCAAGCAACATAAATGTAGTTTGCAGTGTATCGGTGTATACGATGGTTTTTACACCGCCTTCAAATGTATAAAGCAAAATGAGCAATAAAATGATAAAAGCACTCAACCAAAATGGTACACCCATATTGTTGAGGATGAAAATCTGTAAAATATTCACCACTAAATACAATCGAGCCGTTGCGCCCAATGTACGTGAAATGATAAAAAACAATGCACCCGTTTTGTAGGAGGTCATACCGATACGACCTTGTAAATACGTATAAATAGATGTAAGTTGAAGTCGATAATACAAGGGTAATAAAATATATGCAACTGCTATGTAGCCAAGAAAATAACCAATCACTACTTGAAAATATTGAAATCCACCGCCACCTACAGTGCCTGGCACGCTTACAAACGTAACGCCACTCAGTGATGTACCTATCATGCCAAATGCAACAAGCATCCAATTTGAATTACGGTTGCCAATGAAAAAGGAGTCGTTGTCACTTTTTTTGGAAGTATAATAAGCCACTATAAGTAGTAAAGCAAAGTAGGCGACAACGAAAAAAAGTAAGATAGTTGATGACATTGAATAGTTTTAGAATTGGGTAAAAATAGTATTTTAAACTGAAATCAGAAATAGCCAAAATACTCGCCTGCATGAACTGAATATTCAATATTAATTTCATCGCCAGGTTGGTATTGATGAAAGAATGTTTCGCTAACCTCAATGCTATATTTATATTGACTGTTTATGTAAAAATGATAGGTATTATTCATGGACATGTACTTTACGGATTCAATAGTAACAGTCTCTACGATTTTATTTTTGTTTGTAAAATCATTTTTGTATTTTAGTAGCTTATGCCTGTACGACATGATTGCGGCTAACGAAAACAGACATAGTAAAGCACCCAATCCTATAAAGTATACTTTGAATAATACCTCTTTGTTGCCAGTAGCTACATAATAAATCAAGGCGATAATAAAAGGAATGACCGCTATGATGATGAGCAAACGATTCATGGCATACATGTATGCCTTGCTTTCTTGATTGTATTTTTTTTCAATGAAAGCAATTTCATCTTCTTCCATAGGTTCAATATGAATGATTGAATTCATGTTCGAATAGATATCTTGTATTAAATGTATAACATAAAATAGGAATTAATCGTATCCTATCATCGATTTTTCTTTATTTTTACTTTCATAATCCTATTACGTGAGAAATATTTTAGCCTTCATACTATTCGTTTTTTTAGCAATCGATTCTAATGCGCAGATTACATTTCAAAAAATTTATGCTCAGCCAGACTCGGGAAGTAATTTTCAGGCATATGATTCCAAAGCTACACCTGATGGAGGATACATACTTGGTGGTTTGGCGAGCGAAGGCACTACCAATGTATTGCATCCGTTTATCATGAAGGTGAATTGCAAAGGAGAAACACAATGGTATCAATTATTTGGGACCACTCAAAGTATATCGAATGTGCATCATAAAGTGATCGTAACACAAGATAGTAATTATATATTGATGAGTAATTTAGGTGTCAATACCAATTACAATGGGTTTGTAGTAAAAGTAGATCCTACAGGAAATGTACTTTGGCAAAAATTATTGAATTTGAGTGCTGGTAATGATGTGGTTTCTGATATCATAGAAACGAGTACAGGCCATTTATTATTGACGGGTAGTATCAAGTCAACACCTGATGTTGGCGTCATTAAATTAAACGCTGATGGAACACTTGTGTGGAATAAAACGTTTGGAAATAGCCTTGATTATGACGAAGGAAGTGCAATTATAGAAATGAACGATGGCAGTTATTTAATTACTGGCAGATATGTATCTATGGGTACTTTCAATGCTTTTTTGCTAAAAACAGATACAAGTGGGGTAAAGCAATGGTTTAAATGTTATGGCGATACATTACAGCATATGTGGGGTTTTGATATAAAAGAACTTGGTAATGGTGACATTGTGATGGCAGGTTATAATACCTTATTGAAACCAAGTTATCAGAGTTATGGTGACAATTTTGTAATGCGACTCAACAATGTGGGCGATACTCTTTGGAGTAAAATTTTCTATGGTACACCTGATCAGTTTGAAAATGTGAGCAGTATTGAAATCGATCCACAAGGCAATTTTATATTGGGAGTAGCCACAGCATCTTATCCTACAGCAGGATTTGTACCAAACAAACATGCCATTATGAAATTTTCGCCAATTGGTAATTTGCTTTTAGCTAAAACATACAATGGTGGTAGTTCGCATTATGCGCGTCTAGCCAAGGCAATGGATGGTGGTTATATTTTATCTGGTTTTAGTACACTCTATACCGGTCCAGTTGGGTTTAATACACTTTTGATGAAATTGGATGAAAATTTGAATTCAGGATGTTTTGAAACGGATGTAACAGCACTGACAGTTGTTTCAAGTAAAAATTTCAGAATAACTCAGCCTATTCCATTATTGGGGGCAAGCGGAGGTTCAATAGATAATATTACCACTTATTCTACACAAGTTGAAGACAGTGTATTGTGTCAATCATTTCCACTATTAGTTGCAGGTTATACTTACAGTGATACATGTTTAAGTTCTACTACTCACTTTGTAGCCGATACGAGTGGTATCAGCTATTGGCATTGGGATTTTGGTGATATAGGTACGAGTGATACATCCTTGTCAAGTACTACTTCATATACTTACCCTACAACGGGGAATTATACCGTAACACTTATCGTAGGCAATGGCTGTGAATATGATACTACAACTCAAGTCGTTACAATTTTTAATCCATCGCAAGCAATAATGTTAGGGCCTGATACTGTAAAATGTAAGGACTCTCTATTAACCATTGGCATTAATACAGGTGCAACTTCATATCTTTGGAATACAGGTGATACAACAGCTACCATTCAGGTGTCACAAGCAGGCACGTATATACTTACAGCCGATTTTGCATCTTGCGGATTGATGAGTGATACGATCATCGTTTACGAAAAAGAATGCTTTCCAAATTCAATTCCTTCAGATCCTACTATTGTGAAATGCGAAGTTCTACTACCCAATGCATTTTCACCCAATGGTGATGGATTGAATGATGTATTGAAACCGATTCTTAAAACGGGTATGTATGGATTTGAATTTGTGCAATTTGAATTATTTAATCGATGGGGTAAAAAGATATTCTCAAGTAACAATCCAAATGATGCATGGGATGGGAAATTCAATGGCGAAGAACAACCCACGGATTCCTATTATTTTTATATTCGATACAGATGTAATGGGGATATGAAAATAGTGAAAGGAGATGTCGTATTGATAAGGTAAATTTCACATTACTTTAACTGCCTAAAAACCATGCTAATAGCTAATTTTGTTCGCAAGATTTCAATAGAGATTGCGTGTGATGAAATATATATTAACTAGTTTAATTGTCTTGTTTTCTGTCGGGTACCTCTTGGCACAAGATGTATCTGTAACAACTGTACCTGCTGCTCGAAAAGTAGGTATACAAGATCCGTTTGAGGTGCAATACGTAATCAGAAATGCTCGAAACGCACAATCGTTTTCATTGCCACAAATGAAGGATTTACAAGTCCTTGATGGACCATCACGAAGTACGCAAATGATTGAAGTGAACGGACATCGTACTATGATCGTGCAATTGACCTATGTATTCAAAGCACGTAAAACTGGTCAAGTGGTAATACCCGGTGGAGTCGTCGTATCGGATGGGAGAGAACTTAAGTCTAATAATGTAACCATTGAAGTAATTAATGGAAGTGTAATGAGTCGACAATCGCGTCGTCAACAAGCAGATCCTTTTGGCGATGAAGATCCATTTGCTGATTTATTTGGCGATGAAGATCCGTTTGCTGCTATGCAAAAACATCAGCAACAAATGATGCAGATGATGCAACGACAAATGCAACAATCACCCATGGCGCAACGTATGCAACCTCAGCAACGTGCCCAACAACAACCATCTGAATTAATTTCACGAAACGATATTGCCAACAATCTTTTTATTAAAGTAAATGTGGATAAAAGAAGTGTAATGCTAGGCGAACAAATTACTGTTTCGTATAAACTGTATACACGACTGCCCATGGAAATCAATTTAACCAAATTGCCTTCGTTAAATGGTTTTTGGAGTCAGGATTTTAAACTACCACAACCGCCCAAACCTGTCAAAGAAATATACAACGGTAAAGAATTTCAAGTATTTGAAATCAAACGAACTGCATTGTTTCCAACTCAAACAGGAACACTCGAATTAGACGCGGCGGAAGCAGAAGGGATTGCACGTATCTTAAAACCCAAACGTGTTCGGCAAGAAAACCCATTTGGAGACGATCCGTTTGCCTCAAGTTTTTTTGGATCTATGATGATGAATGATCCTGCTTTCAATGATAGCTATCTTACTACATATGATTATGAAGATATACCTGTTAAATTAAAAAGTATGCCAGTAAGTATCACAGTGAATGATATTCCTGTGGCTAACAGACCATCTACTTATGATGGAGCAGTAGGTAATTATACAATTGAAAGTAACATCGACAAAACCGAATTGACAACCGATGATGTAGCTACTATTTCGTTTAAGATTACAGGTACAGGTAATTTGAAAATGATAGGTACACCTGTCATTCGTTTCCCTGAAGATATAGATACCTATGATCCAAAAGTGAGCGATACCATCACCAATACCAATGATATTATTGCAGGTTATAAATCGTTTTTATATTCTTTCACACCACGTATTCCTGGTGCATTTACAATACCGTCCACAGATTTTACTTATTTTGATCCAAATCTAAAGGAGTTTAAAACACTTACGACTCCTTCATATACATTGCATGTAAAGCCAGGTAAAAATGAAAATCAATCGGCTCAAAATAGATTGCCAAAGGATATTCATGATATTAATGCAACAGCTATAAAAATTGAAAAAGTATCTCGATCTATTTTACCTGCAAGTCCATTTTATTGGGGAGGCTTTGCACTGCCATTGCTTGCTTACATAGGGTTAATTGCCTATCGAAAAAAAGAAGATGAACTTGTAAGTAACACAGTATTATTTAAAAATAAACGTGCAAATAAAATTGCATTGAAGCGATTGGAACAAGCCTCAAATTATTTAAAAAGTTCTTCCCAAAGTGAATTTTTTGAAGAAACCTCCAAGGCAGTGTGGTTGTACTTAAGTGATAAATTAACTATTCCATTGTCATCTCTTTCTAAAGAGGTTGCAGCACAGAAAATGAAAGAAAAATCTATTTCGAGTGAATTGCAATCCGAGTTATTTAGAATCACAGATGAATGTGAAATGGCATTATATGCACCCGACCGAGGTACAATGAAAATGCATCAAACGTATTCAGATGCTTTCAAATTAATAGGTAAATTAGAAGATGAATTGTCATGAGTAGAATTAAAATCATATCGATTCTTATTTTTCTATTTGGTACGTTGATTGCTAAGTCAGAAGGAAATATAATGTTTGAAAAAGCGAATCAACTTTATCACAATAAATTATATGATAGTGCATCAAATCTTTATCAACAAATGATCAATGATGGATATGCTCATGCCGAATTGTTTTACAATGCGGGGAATGCTTATTATAGAACAAATCAAATTGGAAGAGCGATTTGGTGTTATAGAAAATCGCAATTATTAAATGATTCTAAATATGTACAGGATAATTTAGCGCTTGCCAATAAGAGAATCAAGCAACCTATTTTATCTAGTTCTCCTATATTTTTTATTCGATGGTGGAGGGCTATTTATTCCTTATTTTCAATTAATGGTTGGGCTATTTTTTCATTAAGTTGCTTTTTCATCGCGTTGGGAATGTTGTTTTTAAAAAAAATAAAATCTTCAATAGGAATTTCTTCACTTATAACGAATACTTTTTTAGGAATGACACTCATTGGATTATTCTTTATGAGTGTGAGGATGTATCAGCATCAATATCAGTATCGAGGTATTTTGATTGGTGAAGGTATTTCGTTTACAAGTAATACTAAATCTGAATCAATTGAATTGAATGAAGGAATAGAAGTAATTTACAAAGGCAAACAAAAACAGGGAATTTTGATTGAATTACCTGATGGAAGGAAGGGTGTCATAAATCCTTCTTATATGTTGAAATTAGATTAAATTATTGTTTTACAAACTTGATGAAATAGTGTTGATCATCATCTAATGTAAATTCAATAAAATAAAAGCCAGTACTTAAGTTTTTTACATCAATAGAATTTCCTGAAGTTGTTTGTTCAAGTAATATATGTCCAGTAGCATCGATAAGTTTAATGTGTGCTATTTTTTTTGTGCTAGAATAATAAAGTGTTTCAAATGCTGGATTAGGATAGACTGAAACTAGTTCGTCTTCCAAGGATGTTGATGATACTTCCAATGGGTAACAGATTGGATTATATACTTTGCCTGGAGAACCTTCTGGGCAACCTGCAAACCATGATGAAGGATTATTATGATTGCCTATGTATTGTCCATTTTCTAATGTTTTACCTAATCCATTTGGTTCTGTTGGCCATGGGGTTGTAGTTTGATAACTTACACTATAATAAATTTTACCAGTATTGTCATATAATCGAAGTATGTCTCCACTAGAACTTAATCCGAATCCAATTGGACCTAACTTATTTGTAACAGCTGGAAATCGACTGGTAAACTTTGCAGCATCTGAGAATAATGCAATATAAGTTTGAGGTTGAAGGATAGTATTAGCAGGAAATACATATACATTATTATCACTTGCATCACGTAAGCTCCATCCGCTCAGATTAAATGCATTATTTGGATCTTTGTTAAATAACTCAAGCCAATCACCAGCATCAGCAGTAGCCAATGAAGAATAATTAATTTCGGTATAGATTGGATTTTCAATACAAGCAGTGTAAGATACCCCAGGGGATCCGCCTATACATCCAGCATACCAAGATGAGGTTACATTAGGGTTAGATGTTGACGTTAATAACTGCAATGTACGTCCATTGCCATCTGTTGTCCATTGCCATGTATCTGAAAAGTCAACTGAGTAAATCAATCGATTGTCTTTATCCTTTATGATTAATTTTTGTCCTGCATTGTTTAATTTAAAACACATTGGGCCCGTTTTATTATTGACTCCAGGATGTTCGGTTGCAAATAATAAACTATCTGCATAGATAACTAATCGGCCGTTGGGAGCTATAGTAGTTCCAAATGGAATAATACAATATTTTTCATGTCTATCATCATCCATTATCATTGCATTGGATAGGTCAATAGGGGTTTGGCCGTAATTGTGTAATTCAATCCAATCACCAGCATTACGTGTGCTGTCGCTATGGAAATTTATTTCATCTATACATAAACTGACATTGGCAGCTGTATTACATGCTTGAGTAGTTGGATAAATGTTAGCATCTATCCACGAAAGTCGTCCTGCTATCCAAGTTTTTAAATAATCAATTTCAGCCTGCCATGAATTGCCAATAAAATTATTTGGCCATATATAAATGCCAATTGTTTGCCACAATGCAGAATCTCTTACATGAGCTTGTTGCAATAAATTTTTAAAAGAATCAATACGCGCATTGATTGAAGCTGTACTTAATATCCCTTGTCGTAAATCATTGTATCGACAGTTTAATAAATTTTTAAACCATTGATCTTGTAACATTTGAAGCATCCAAATGCTACTTCCGCTACCTTGTGCACATCCTAAATTTAATTGCCAACCAGTAGTAAGATCTGCATTGCAATAATTTGCATTACCCAGTGTAATATTGAAATCCCAAAATGGTCCAATCGTGAATCGACCACATCGACTATCACGGTCTTTATGTATATAATTACTAGCTCTGTATCCATCTAGATTATTACTAAGTTCTTCTAGTATAAAAAAATCAACAAAGGAATATACATTCGCATATTTTCTATAACCTGTGGTTGGGTTAGAAGCATTTGCACCAAACAGCGAAGATTCAAATGTGTTGATATAATTCACTAAATAATTTTGTTGACTACTCGTTATTTGATTCCAATTGGGATCATGATTTTGCATATACACACCTTGATTTGTATTCCATTGGAAGCCACTATTTCCTGTCGACCAATCTACTTTGAATATATAACCACCTGTCAATGAATCGCCACTGTTCATCGTATTGGTTAATTTTGCAACATTCACACGATTATCATCACGTTTAATTTTTTCTTGTAATACATATATTCCTTGATAGTCGCCATTGATAACCAATTCAATAAATTGAACTCTTGTTGTATACCAATTCATAGCTTTCGCTAAATCATACATAATAGGATTACGCATAAATGTTTTATCAGTATATGGATTGTCCAAAACCCAATCACTTTCAATAGGCATGCCTAATAGGGATACATTGGAATCAATGCCTGCGGTGTTTACAGTTGAAAATCCATATGGTTTTTTTGGAAACATTTGAGATGATGACCCACGGTATTCAATGGATATTTTTCCTTTATAATTATTAGCTGTGTCATAAACGCAATTCATTTGACCAACACCATTGTATATAATACCCATATTGCATACAATACGAGGATCATCCATGATAGTTTGTCCAAGGGTATTGATGGACATAATTGGAAGATTCGTATATAGTGCTGTCATTACATTATACCATGCGGGTGTTGGCAAATAATTGACTGCAGGTGTATTGATACCCAACAATATAAACGGTCTTGAAGTTAAGTCGGTATTATTGACTGAAGCATTATGTGTTTCGATACATAATTCATTCATGCCGCTTTTTAATAAAGTATCAACTGCCAATGGATTTAATGTGAAATATTCAGGTTGTAGATTTTGATAAAGTAAAGCTTCATGACTTGCTGAGGCCAATGAGTTATAAGTTGGTACACCAACAATATTCGATCGAGCTATTTCTACGCCATTTAAATAGGCTACAAAGCCATCATCATAATCCATTGCCAACACAAATGAACCAATTGCACCTGTGTCAATAATATTGAATGAACGTCGCATATATACTGTGACCGTATTAGAAGGGATAAGTGTATTGTCATCATTGTCGCCATAACCAGCACCTCCAGGGCCTATGCCCCAACTTGAAGAATTATAATTAGGCAATTGCCAACCAGGAAGGGCTGTATTGGGAACAATAATTTTCCAATTTTGATTATCTAATACACAAGACTCCCAATGATTAATCGTGGTTGCACATTGTGAAAATGCCACTTTTGTCAATATCAGTTGACATATAATAAGGATGAACGTGATATTGATTTTTCTCATAATAAAATAAAGTTACTTATTCTTTTGTAAAACGTCCAACATATTGTTGAGCATTATCTAACGTAAAGACGATAAAATAAATGCCTTGGTTGAGAGATGAAATATATAATTGATTTTGATTATTCAATTCTTCAATCACTTTTTTACCAGTTACATCCAATACTGAAATTGTTTTGATATTCATAGTTGATGAAAAGGAAATCAAATCACTCGCAGGATTTGGATAGATAGTAATATTTTCTGCTAAAGTAGATTCATTGAAGCCAGCAGGCCAACATACTGGATTATAGGCCTTGCCAGGAGATCCTTCTGGACAGCCAGCAAACCATGATGTAGCTGCATTGTGATTGCCATTGTATTGTCCATTTTCCAATGTTTTACCACCAGCATTGGCAGCAGTAGGCCACGGAACAGTTGGTAAATAACAAACACTATAGCGAAGCAGACCACCATTGTCATATAATTTTACAACATCGCTATTTGCACTTAAACCAAATCCCATTGGTCCTATTTTATTGCTAACAGTAGGAAACCTATTGGTGAATTTAATACCATCATTATAAACAACTGAATAGCTCTGTGCTGATAGTGTATAGTTAGATGGGAAGTTAAATTTATTATTGTTGCCATCACCAATACTCCATCCTGTTAAGTTCAATGGTAAATTATTTTTGTTATATAATTCGATCCAGTCACCAGCATCCGCTGTGAGCGATGATGCATAATTGATTTCTGAATAGATAGGATTTTCTACACATGGGGTATAGGCAACACCAGGTGAACCTCCTATACATCCAGCATACCAAGAAGTCGATGTATTAGGATTAGCTGCGGTCGATGTTAATTGTAAGGTGCGACCATTGCCATCTGTGCTGCATTGCCAATTGTCTAAAAAATTGACAGAATAAATAAGTTTATTGTCTTTGTCTTTAATCACTATTTTTTGTCCGGCATTATTTAATTTAAAACAAAGCGGTCCATATTTATTGGTTACAAATGGGAAGCGATTGGCAAATGCGATGCTATCAGAATATAAAACAAGGCGAGCTCCCGGAGCTATTGTAGTTCCATTAGGCAATACACAATAATGTTCATATTGATCACCATCTAATATCATGGCATTAGATAAGTCGATAGATGTAGCACCATAGTTATATATCTCAATCCAGTCTCCGGCATCAATAGTTGAATCGCTATGAAAATTTATTTCATCTATCACTAAACTAACATTCAAAACAGAATTACATGCTTGCATAGAAGGATACATATTGGCATCAATCCAATTCATTCGATTTGTAATCCATTGTTTCATAGAGTCAACTTCACCTTGCCAGCTATTGGCTACCCAGCCATTGGGCCACACATAGTTTCCTATGGTTTGCCATGTAGTAGAATCTCTTACAGCCGCTTGTCTTAAATAGTTGGCATAGGTGTCTATTCTTGCATGCAAGGAAGTTGTACTTAATATAGTTTGGCGTAGTTCATTGTATCTGCAACTTAATAAGTTTTTAAACCATTGGTCTTGAAGCATTCGATCTATCCATTTACTACTTCCATCGCCACAACCTTGATACATTTGCCAACCAGTATATTCATACCCATTACAATAATTAGCATTTCCAAAACTCAAATTAAAATCCCAAAAAGGACCCATTGTAAATCGACCACATTCACTATTCCTGTCCTTATGAATATAGGTACTGAGTCGGTAGCCATCTATGTTATTACTAACTTCATTCAATATAAAAAAATCAGCGAACGAATGCACATTGGCAAGTTTACGATAGCCTGTAGTAGGATTCGTTGCATTAGCTCCCCAAAGGACAGATTCAAAATTGTTGATATAGTTTTGAAGATAAGTAGTTTGTTGAGATGTTACTTGATTCCAATTAGGATCATGATGTTGTATTGAAACACCTTGAGAAGTTCCCCATCCGCCACCACTATTCCCGGTTATTTTATCTATTTTAAAAATATAGCCACCTGTAACAGAGTCGCCTGAATTCATTGTGTTTGTAAGTTTCGCAATATCAACTCGATTGTCATCTCGTTTTATTTTTTCAAGTAAAACATAAACTCCTTGGTATTGCCCATTGATGACTAGTTCTAAAAATTGAGCGCGGCTTGTATACCAACCCATAGCTCTTCCAAGGTCATGAATAATTACATCTCGCATAAATGTCTTGTCGGTATAGGGATTCAGCAATATCCAATCACTTTCTTTTGGCATGCCTAAAAGTGAAGCACTCGAATCCACACCAAGGGTATTTACTGTAGAAAAACCATAGGGCTTCTTTGGAAAACCTTGTGAGGAGGATCCCCTGAATTCAATAGAGATTTTACCATTGTAATTGTTGTATGGGTCATATATGCAATTCATATTTCCAACCCCATTGTATATCATACCCATATCGCAAACTATACGAGGATCATCCATGATTGTTTGCCCCAATGTGTTGATAGTCATAATAGGGAGCTTTGTATATAACGAATAGGGTGGTGTAAACCATGCTGGTGTTGGGGAGTAACTATACGTTGTATTTGTAATACCCAGTTGTAAAAAGGGTCTAGATGTTAAATCGGTAGAGTTGGCGGGGAAGTTGTGGGTTTCGACTGCAAGTACATTTGAACCATTTTTTAATAAAGTATCTAATGCAATTGAATTGATAACAAAATAATCTGGTTGTTGATTTTGATACAACAAAGCTTCATGGCTAGCAGAAGCAAAACTATTCCAGGTAGGCGTTCCATTGATATTGGATCTGGCTATTTCTACTCCATTTAAGTAGGCTACAAAGCCGTCATCATAATCCATACAAAAAATTGCAGAAGCAATCAACGCTGTATCAACAATATTAAACGTGCGACGCATGTATACAGTGGTAGAAGGATTTGTAATGAGTGTATTGTCATCACCATCGCCAAATCCCATGCCACCTGGGCCACTTGTCCAAGTGGCATCATTGAATGTGGTTAATTGCCAACCAGCAATAGTGGTTGTAGGAACCTTGTATTTCCATGTTTGATTGTCAAGTACACCTGATTCCCAATGATGAATCCCGCTACCGCATTGCGCTTTTATAGTTAAACTACTCGATAAAACGCAACATAATAGTAATATAAAAATAATACACTGTCTATTCATAAATTTAAAAATAGGCCATTTTATTGAAATTGAAACGGGTTTTTAATCAAATTGAGATGAGAGATATAAGTTTATATGGCTTGGTCCAATTATTCATCCATTTCATTTAAACTGATTTTTTATATTTGTCCCATATATATATCAGTGGCTAAAAAGAAAACAGGGAGTTCAATCTTTCAAAAAATAAAACGTATTGTGCTATTTTTAATAGTTTTTAATATAGTCTATATATTGGCTATTAAATGGATAAACCCTCCAATTACAACTGTGATGATAGGTTCATTATTCCAAGGAAATGGACTGGATAGAGAGTTTATCTCCTATGAAGAAATGGGACGCAATGCAAAACTAGCTGTGATATGTGCCGAGGATCAGCTATTTCCCGATCACAATGGATTCGATTGGAATGCTATCGAAAAGGCTATGAAATATAACAATGATCCTAAGCATAAAAAAACACGTGGGGCTAGTACCATTTCACAACAAACGGCTAAAAATGTATTCCTTTGGAATGGGCGAAACTGGATACGTAAGGGGCTTGAGATGTATCACACATTTATGATAGAGCTGATATGGGGTAAAAAAAGAATTTTAGAAACCTACCTGAATGTAGCTGAAATGGGAAAAGGAATATTTGGAATAGAGTCTGCTTCATTACACTATTTTAAAAAACATGCGAAGGATTTAACTAAAAGCGAAGCTGCATGGATTGCGGCTATTCTTCCGAATCCAGTTTTATTTTCGGTCGAGAAACCATCCCCTTTGATTATCAAGAGACATAGCTGGATAGTAAATCAAATGAATTACTTGGATGATGATCCCGAAACGATGAAATTAATCAATGATAAATAACCAGAAATGTTAATTTGTACCTATATCTCTTTCAGATAGTGTACTTCAAATTTAAGTTTTGTATTACTTTGCAGTATTAAATTTAAATAATATGAAAATAGCTGTTGTTGGTGCGACTGGTCTTGTTGGAACTAAAATGTTGCAAATCTTAGAAGAGCGAAATTTTCCAATTACAGAATTAATACCTGTAGCGTCAGAAAAGTCTATTGGGAAAGAAATTAGTTTCAAAGGGAAAAATTATCCAGTTGTTTCTTATCAAGATGCAATAGCAGCTAAGCCAGCAATAGCCTTGTTTTCAGCAGGTGGTAATACTTCCCTTCAATTAGCACCTTTGTTTGCCGAAGCAGGTATTCGTGTCATAGATAATTCATCGGCGTGGCGCATGGATGAAACTAAAAAATTAGTGGTCCCAGAAGTGAATGGACATGAATTAACGGCTCATGATATGATTATTGCGAACCCAAATTGTTCTACTATACAAATGGTAATGGTATTGAAGCCATTACACTTAGCCTATAAAATAAAACGCGTTGTAGTATCTACCTATCAATCCGTAACAGGTACAGGTGTAAAAGCCGTAACTCAATTAGAAAATGAACGCAAGGGTATCGTCAATGGAGAAATGGCTTATCCTTATCAAATAGATATGAATGTGATTCCTCAGATTGATGTATTTACAGAAAATGGATATACCAAAGAGGAAATGAAAATGATTAATGAAACCAAAAAAATAATGCAAGACAATACCATTGCAGTGACTGCTACTACAGTGCGAATTCCGGTGATGGGTGGGCATAGCGAAAGTGTCAATATTGAGTTTCATCACGATTTTACGATAGAAGGAGTGCGCAGTTTATTATCAGGATTTTCGGGTATTACCTTGCAAGATGACATTCAACATTTGGTATATCCAATGCCATTTTTTGCACATGATAAAGATGATGTATTTGTAGGTCGAATCCGTAGAGATGGTTCTCAACCCAATACACTGAATTGCTGGATAGTATCCGATAATCTTCGAAAAGGGGCTGCAACCAATGCGGTGCAAATAGCTGAATATTTACTAAATAATGGAATAATAAATTAAGTTAAAACATGCAAAATTACTACCTACTTTTATGCATACTATTCATTTTTGGAACAGCCCATGCCCAAAAATATTCTAAAGCGAAAACTTCGTATTGCATAGTCAAAGGGACGATTACAACCACTTCAAGCTATTGTGGTGGGGCTAGGCCAAGTGAAGAAATGATTGAAGAACTTCAAAAACCTAAGCCAGCAAATCGTAAAACAATTTACATAAAATATGGTAGTAAAAATAGCTCATCAACAAAAGTCATTAAAAAAATAGTTACAAATGAATTGGGACAATTTGAGGTGAAACTTAAAAAAGGATTTGTATACCAATTCATGGATGATTGGAAATCAAAACCATTCGAAGTACCAAAAAATACTGAGTTTGTGATATGGGACATAGCATGTTTTAAAAAACGATATGCAACACCCGATTTTGTGCTGGATTTGAAAAAAAATAAAACTGGTTTTGTTGAAGTCAATTACCATCAACCATGCTTTTATAATCCTTATTGTGGTAATTATTCTGGTCCTTTACCGCCCTAATAATTATAATAAAATAGCCTTTTTTACTTAATTTTTTTCAATTTCGAACTTAAATATGATTTATATCATATTACTGAAATTATATTGTCATAGTATTGTCATATTTTGATTCTAAGGATGGTAAAGTAGCCTGTGAAAAGTACTTTTGCCCTATAAAAAAAATAGAATGAAGAAAATAGTACTTTCAATGATTTCAATGCTCGTATGGGGATGCGTAGCATATGCTCAGCCAGCTTGGTCAATAGATTCAGTTTCGATGGGAACTAGCAGTGCAAATGATGTGTTTTATAGTTTGTCGGCAGGTAGTGCAACAGCTAAAGTAGAAAATAATAAAAACTGGCACATGGCATTCACTATGAATGCAGGAGATAGTTCAGGTGTATGGGCAAACCATAATTCAGGCAATGCATTTGTAAAAGTGTATAACACACACAAAGATTCTACACAATGGGCTGCTATAACTTGGGCTGATACCCTCAATGAAAATTTATTCAATAACGATGGTGGATGGTATCAAGGTGCATTTAATAACAAGCCCGGTGTTGGTCAATTTGATTTTGGATGGGGTAAGTATGATCCTGTTTCACATAATATTATCGGGGATTCTATTTTCATTGTAAAAACAAATGGTGTTTTTTATAAAGTATGGATCAAAGAATTAGTTTCTACTGCAATGACCTATACAATCAAAGTAGGTAATATGACGACTATGTTAGATACACAATATGTGATTTCTAAACAGCCCAATTATGCCAATCGGTTATTTGCTTATTTCAATTTAGCTACAGGGTTGGATACAAATCGTGAGCCTGCTATCACAGATTGGGATATTTTATTTACACGATATACAACTGATTTTCCTGGTAGTGGTCCAATGCCAAATAATGCAGTGCTAGGTGTGTTGAGTAATAGAGGTGTGAAAGTGGCAAAGGCTTATCCTGCAGATGTTGATACAGCTTACAAAAACTATTCAAATTATATTTCTAATTGGTCAACTACTATTTCTGGGGTAGGATATAATTGGAAAACATATGATCAAGGTACCAATACATGGTCAGTAGAAGATTCTACATCTTACTTTGTACAAGATAAAGCAGGTAACTTATGGCAAATGGCATTTACAGCTTATAGTGGAAGTGCAACAGGTAATATCAAATTTGGCAAACGAATTGTAGCTGCTGTTGGTGTCAATGATATTCACTCTTCATTAAATCAATATAGCATATTTCCTGTACCTGCTCAAACTAACTTAAATGTAGTCATGGATTCTAAAGAATCAACTGAAGCGGTTGTAATGGTATATGATTTTATGGGTAAAGTCGTTTTATCATCTCATTTAAAATTAAACACAGGATTAAACGCATATACTTTGCCAATAGCTCAATTGGCTAATGGTAATTATATACTATCTGTAAAAGGAAATTCAATTAATATCAATGAAAAAGTAACGATTCAACATTAATCGAATCATTCATGTCAAGATTTTTGCTTTACATATCAATATTCATTCTGGCGGCTTTGCATACCAAAGCCGCTGGTTTGTATATTGACATAAAGGATAAAGTCAGTAATGAACTGCTTGCTGGAGCACAAATTACTATTGATAATAATGGCAAAAAACTATCAGCAACGACCAATGCAAATGGGCGAATTTATTTCAATAATGTAACTTACCCTACACAACTTTCCATTCGATTAATAGGGTATGTAAAGTATTCGAAACAACTACAATTATCTGATGTAACTGCAAAGGATCAAGATTTTTCGATTACAATTTTTTTAGATAAAAATGTTCAGCTAATTAATGAGGTCGTTGTAACCGGACAGGTTACGCCTGTATTAGCCAGTCAATCTATTTACAAAGTCAATACTGTTTCAAGTACACAGTTAGCACAGCGTGGTGCCATTAGTTTAAATGATGTGTTGAATTATGAAATGAATAATTTCGTTTCCAATGACAATTTGCTTGGATCATCCGCTAGCATTGGTGGTATAGGAGGTCAAAATGTAAAAATATTAATGAATGGTATTCCCATCAATGGGCGCGAGAATGGAAATATTGATCTAGGTCAATTAAATATGAATAATATTAAACGTGTTGAGATGATTCAAGGGCCTATGAGTGTAATGTATGGCTCAAATGCGTTGGGAGGAGTTATCAATTTGATTACAACTACTCCACAGAAAAAAGTTGGATTTGGTATAAGAACTTACCTTGAAAGCATTGGTAAATACAACTTCTCAGGCAATTTGAATTATGCTAAAAATAAACATCAGCTTCAGATATCAGCTGCTCGTAACTTTTTTCAAGGGTGGACTCCTAAAGATTCCTTAGACCGTTTCCAAATTTGGAAACCAAAAACACAATACACTGCCGATGTTCAATATTCGTTGGACTTGAATAAATTGAAATTAAGTTATTTTGGTTCTTATCTGAACGAGAAAATTACTAATAAAGGTGTTCCAATTGTAAATGCATATGAAGGGTATGCTTTTGATGAATATTATCGAACCAATAGAATGATAAATTCTATTAATGGAAATTTAAAACTTTCATCAAAGGAGCAATTTGCTTTTACAAATAGTTATTCCAACTACCATAGAACTAAAAACAGATTTAAAAAAGATTTAGTAACGCTTGATCAAATAGAAACTAAAAGTACAGGAGATCAAGATACCTCTGTATTTAATACGCTGAATCTAAGAGGTACACTTTCAAGCACTCGTATTAAAAAAGTTGAGGCTTTGGTGGGTTATGAGTATACTTATGAAATAGGTAAAAGCTTTAAACTAGCCAATGAGAAGCAAACAATGTCTGATTTAGGATTGTTTACATCATTTTTATACAAACACAAGGGGTTTAATATTCAACCTTCGATGCGTGTAACATTCAATAACCGATTTAACCCTGGATATACACCTGCAATTCATTCTAAATTGGATTTAGGACATCAAACTCAATTAAGAGGGTCCTATGCTAGAGGTTTCAGAGCTCCTTCATTGAAAGAGTTGCATTTGCAATTTATAGATCAAAATCATACAATAATTGGCAATCCAGATTTGCAACCTGAAATAGGTGATCATGTAGAGTTAGGTTTGGATAGACAAGTGGCAATTAATAATGGCACATTGAATTTGAGCTTGAATGGATATTATAATTCCATTCGAAACATGATTACATTAGCAGTCTATAATAGTCAAGGAATACTGCGTGTGTATGAAAATATTGAACAGTATAAAAACTGGGTGTATAATTTACAAGGAAAGTACAAATCAAATCAACTCAGTTTAAATACAGGAGTGGGGTATATTTTTGTTCAAGAATCTGGCATTGTACCCCAACATCAAATTTTCGAAGCTACTATAAACGGATCATATCTATTTAAATCAATAAAGACATCGTTGAATTTTAATTATAAATATAACAGTAAACAACCTGTATTAACCATTGATGAGCAGTTTTTGTATACTTCGCCCATTCATATAGCAAATATGTCCTTGCAACGACGATTTTTTAATAACTCCTTGCTGTTTCAAGCCGGGGTTAAAAATCTATTTAACATCCAAACTGCTACACTTTCTGGGGCTATGTCTACTCAAAACCCAGGACATAACGGAAGCGCTGGAATGCAGGTATTTCCTGAGCGAAGCGTATTTTTCGACTTTAATTACTCCTTTTAAATTCACTTTTTTTTCTGCTTTATTTTTTTTTGGCACAATGTTTGTCTAAGTATGTATACAAACACTACAGAAGATGGCAAACAGTAACAGCGAAATATTATTCAATAAGAAAAATCTTAAATCACCGGTAGAGCAATCACCGATTACAGCAAAACGCATCTTGTATATACTAGAAGATGTAAAAGTGCTACAAAAAGCAGAAGATGCTAGTGAATTAGTAAATTTATATACTAAACGTGTGAATAAACCCTCACAGACACTTTCTAAAAAAATTAGTGCAAACGATTTTCGTCCATTTGAATTTTTAATCAATCGGAATTAATACTTATTGATTCAATTCAGTCGAAACTTCTATTTCTTTTCGAAAAAAAGAAATCTTAAAGAAAAGTGAAATCTTATACAATAAAAATAAAATTTTATCGTTTTTAAAAAATATCCTATCTTTGAATTCAAGATTACTTATTAAACGTATCAATTGAGTAAAAAGTATACCTTGAATTTTATTTAACACAATTTGTAAAACGCCTATAGCATAACTTCTACATTATATTACACATTTTTGTTTCACAAAAACAACGTAGAAGATTATGAATACTATCAAAAAACTTACAGAAGCAGACCTAATTCAAATGGTATTGCAAAACCATGAAGGAGCGATTGCAGAATTGCTTGATCGCAATAAAAGTAAATTTTATACTGCAGCCTATTTATTAGTCAAGGACAGATATATAGCTGAAGATATTTTTCAAGATGCTTGTATTAAAATAATTAATTCTATACGCAATGGTAAATACACCGAAGATGGAAAATTTCTTCCGTGGGCTATTCGCATTACACGTAATCTCTGTTATGACTATTTACGCGTTGCCAAACGAACTCCAAAGGTTACTATGCCTGATGGTATAGATGTATTTGATTTTTTAAGCAATGGTGAACATACCATGGAGGATCGCATGATGAACAAGCAATCAAGTGATAGTGTGCGAAAAATGTTGGATTTTATCCCATACGAACAACGCGAAGTAATTGTAATGCGTATGTATGGCAATCTAAGTTTTAAAGAAATAGCCGATATGACTAATGTAGGCATTAATACAGCACTAGGTCGTATGAGATACGGATTATTGAATCTTCGTAAAATGATGGACGAAAAAGGAATTTTGCTTTAAGTTATTGTGCAATCCAAAGTTCTGGGTTCACCTTAAATGATGATCCATTGGCACCTACTTTCCATACCTGGAAATTAATTTGTGTATTGCCATCTTCATCGGTTAATACAGTGCCTATAGTTTGTTTGGTAGAAAGTTTCATACCTTTCGTTACCATTACTTTATCGAGTTTGGCATACACTGTATAGTATGACCCATGATTAACCAATACAGTTTGCCCTGCAGCTCCTGGTATACTTATGATTGATGCTACTTCACCTCCAAATACAGCTCTTGCTCTTGCACCTCGGCTGGTTTTAATATCGATGCCATAGTTTTCTGTGGTGATATTAAACAGTGGATGTTTGTTTTTTCCAAAATGTTCTACTACATAACCCTTTTCTACAGGCCAAGGCAATCTTCCACGACTCGACTCAAAGTTGTTTGCAATTTCTTGTTCCATGGGAGTAAGAGAAAATTTGTAATCATCTTTTTCAAATGTCTTTACATTCGATCGATTTACAGGTGCTGCCGGACGAGAATCATTATTTTTTGTGTTGCTACCACTGCCAGTGTTTAAAGTAACATTACCATATCGATCTTTCTCAGCCAAGTCAGGTATGTATCTTGGATTACTATAATTACTAGCGGTCATGCGTGCTTGTTCACGTTCTTGACGTTTCTTTTCTTCGGTAAGTCTACGTTGTTCTTCTTCCTGACGTTGCTTTTGAGCAACTAATTTACGTTGTTCTTCTTCTTGTCGTTGTTTTTGAGCTACCAGTTTACGTTGTTCTTCTTCTTGTCTATCCTTTTCAATTGCGAGTTGTTTTTCGCGTTCAATACGTTTAGCTTCTGCCATTTGGGATGCTTTCCGTTCGGCTTCTTCTCTTTTTTTACGTTCAATAGCTAAGGCACGTTCACGATCTTCTCGATCTTTTTTCTCTTGGGCTAGTCTACGTTCGTTTTCTTCTTGTTGTTTTTTTGCAAGCGCCAACTTACGTTCGTTTTCTTCTTGTTTTTGTTTTTCCAAGGCTACTTTACGCTCATACTCTTCACGACGTTTTTTCTCTATAGCAGCTTCTTCTTGACTTTTTTTCTGTTGTGCTAATTTACGATCTTGATCCAATTTTAATTTACGAAGACGTTCTTGATCTAATTTTTCTTGCATGGCACGTTTACGTGCAATATCAATTTCACGTTGGATAGCGGCAGATATAGCTCGGTTCAAGTCTTCTGCTGCCTTTTTTTTCATGGCTAATCCTGCAATTAAATCTTTTTCTTTTCCTTTTAATTCAGATACAACCTTGTCTTTCTCAGCTGTTTCAGATTCTAGTATTTTCTTTTGTTGTTCTTGTGCTTGAAGTACATAATCTTTCTTTTGTTTTTCAATATTCAATACAGTTATCTTGTTCGACAATTGTTGACTTGCAGATGTTATTTTAAGCGCTTGGTCTGCACGATATCCTCTGTATTGTTTTACGTATTGCAATCGTCGTATGGCGTCGTTGAATGTGCTAGCCGAAAATAAAAAAACGATTAAATCAGAAGAAGTTTTATTTTTATAAGTATAGCGCACCATTTGAGCATATTGCTCTTTGAGTGTATCAAGTTGGGTTCTTAGTACTTGTACATCTTTATTGGCAGTGTTTATATTTTCTTCAATGTATCGAATCTCATTGTTGATATTCGAAATCAAGGATTGTCTTGCTGATAGTTTTGACTGAAGTGCTTGTAACTGCGAAAGGGTTGCTTTTTTATCTTGTCGGAGGACGGCTAATTCATTTTGCGTTCGCTTAATCTCCTCCATAATAGATAAGCGCTGACTTTCAAGTTGCTCTCTGGATTGTAATTTGAGTGTTTCCTTTACTTGTATTTTGTTTGTTGCAGTTGGCTTAGCTTTTGATTTGTTTTTTTGAGCATACGTTGTATTACTCAAAAAGAGAAATAGGATAAAGCAGTATTTGATTCTAAGTAACAAAATGGTAATAATTACAAAAATAATTTTTTAAATGAAAGTAGATGCAAATATTATCATAAAGTATCGTTGATACCTTAAGAATAGCCTATTTACAATGCTTTTAAAGAGTTTCTTTCAACCAACGATAAAATTCACTTTGCCATACAAGGCCATTCTGTGGTTTAATCACCCAATGATTTTCTTCAGGTAAATAAATAAAACGACTTTTAATACCTTGTAGTTGCGCTGCTTGATAAGCTTGTAACCCTTGTTCTATAGGAACTCGGTAATCTTTGCCTCCTTGTATGATCATGATTGGTGAGGTCCAGTTCGATACATAATTACTAGGGCTAAAATTTTTATAACTGTTTTGTGCTTCACGATTGTTTTTGTCCCAATATGGACCTCCAATATCCCAATTGGCAAACCATAACTCTTCGGTAGTTCCATACCAACTTTTCAAGTCGAATAAACCACAATGTGAGATAAATGTTTTGAAACGCCCTTCGTGTATACCAGCAAGCATTAAAACTGAGTAACCACCATAACTAGCACCTACTGCACCTCTACGATCTTTGTCTACGTAAGCTTCAGTAGAAATATCGTCGATTGCTGCTAAATAATCTCGCATCGGGTTTCCGCCCCAATCTTTACTTATGTCAGCGTTCCATTTGGTGCCCCATCCTGGCATGCCAGTACGATTTGGTGCTATTACGATGTAACCTTGACTTGCCATTAATTGAAAATTCCAACGAAAAGAATAAAATTGGCTTAATGCACTTTGTGGTCCACCTTGACAATAAAGTAATACAGGATATTTTTTGTTAGCATCAAAATCAGGTGGATAGATTACCCATGAAAATAATTGATCACCATTATCCAATTCTGTATATCGTTCTTTTACTTCGCAAAGTTTGATATCAGCATAGGCTTTGTCGTTTACATGTGTCAGTTGAGTCATAGTGCCATTGGATATATCAACGGTGTATAATTCATTTGCATGATTCATATCGGTACGTGATACTACGAGTGTATTGCCATTTTGAGCTGCAATGCCAGTCACATCAAATTGACCATTTGTTATTTGACGAATGGCGGTTTCAGATGGCCCTTCTACTTTCATCGAAATTTCAAACAGTTGTTCTGTACCATGGAAGGGTGCAATAAAAAATATTTTTTGGTTATCCTGACTCCATTGAAAACTACCAACGGTTTCATCCCAATTTTCTGTCAAATTGATTTTAGAACGTGTAGTCCAATCCATGATCCACAAATCATTTTTGTCGCTCTCACAGCCTTCTGTTTTCATGCTAAGCCAAGCTAGGGTAGTACCATCATTGCTAAAAGCTGGTTGTGTATCATAACCTTCCATGCCAGTTGTTAAATTCTCGGTTTGGCTAGTTTGAATATCGTACAAATACAAATCAGTATTTGTACTAATAGCATATTCTTTCCCCGATTTTTTCTTAGTCACATACACTATTTGTTTGCTATCTGGTGTGAACATTAAATCTTCACTTCCACCATGTGGTTTCTGAGGGCAATCAAATAACTCATTTTGCATGATATCTTTTTCATGGACTGCAAAGTTTGCAGCATTATCTGCTACAAATACATGTGAATAGTTACCATCTTCCCAGGTATCCCAGTGTCGTTGATTTAAATCGTCATAGATATAAACATTGGATTTGGTTAAGGTAGGATACGCATCTACACCTTTATTGTTTTGCATATGAACATCTCTTGTATATATGACTCGTTTACCATCGACTGATACTTTGATATTGTCTGATTCATTTTCGACAGTGATGTTTGGCTGATCGGGTAAGGCATTTATTTCAGTAGCATTACCACCTAAGATTGGTATAGCATAATATTTAGTTGTATTTTTATTTTCTTGAATATTGGGAATCGATACGCTGTAGTAAACAGTTTTTCCATCCTTGCTAATACCTTGTGCAGCTACTCGACCGAGCGACCATAGTTTTTCGGGTGTCAACGTTTGTTGAGCGTTCACATTCATGAAGCCGAGTAGTGCTATAAATACTAAACTTATTTTTTGCATAAAATTCTAATTTTAAGAATGCACAAAATACGATAAAATTGCTATCTAAGATAGATAGAGTTTCATTTTTTATTGGTGTCGTATAATCTCTACCGATTGATTTTCTAGTATGTATAAGTGTCTTTTTGGTTTAATTTTTATCGAATTGATATTATTTATTTTAGTTATAATAAAATTATAATTAGCCAAATCTATATAAAAAAGTATAGATTTGGCAATATATAATTATTTGTAATATAATTAAATGTATTATATTTGCTGAGCTAAAGCTTGATTATATGAAATTAATTGGAAGGAAGGATGAAATTGATATTTTAAATAATGTACTCTCATCCACACAGTCAGAAATGGTAGCAGTATATGGTAGACGACGTGTAGGAAAAACATTTTTAATAAGAAGCTGTTATAAAAAAGAATTATTATTTAGCATTTCGGGCATGCATAACGCTACGCTCAATGAGCAACTCATCAATTTTTCTATCGCATTAAAAGAAGCTAAAAAATCAAGAGCAAAGCCAATCGCGCCAAGTTCGTGGATTGAAGCTTTTGAAGAACTCAAAGATTTTATTCTTAGCCAAAAAACAAAAACAAAAAAAGTATTATTTTTTGACGAGTTACCTTGGTTAGATACTCCAAAGTCGAAATTTTTGCAAGCTTTGGATTTATTTTGGAATTCATGGGCTACTAATAGAAATGATATTGTGTTGGTTATATGCGGTTCGGCAGCAAGTTGGATGATCAAAAAAATATTAAACAACAAAGGTGGATTGCATAATAGGGTTACAAGGCGAATTCGATTAATGCCATTTACTTTACATGAAACGGAATTGTTTTTAAAACATAAACATATTAAACTAGATAGATACAGTATTACACAACTTTATATGGCCATAGGGGGTATTCCTTTTTATTTAAATGAAGTTCAAATAGGCAAAAGTGTTGCACAAAATATAGAACAAATTTGCTTTTCAAAAGATGGCTTATTGCAAACCGAATTTCAGAATTTATATAAAGCATTATTCAATAATTCAGATAAACATGTTCGTGTCATTAAAGCATTGGCAAATGCTCATAAGGGTTTGACAAGAAATGATATTATTAGAAAAGCTAAATTAAACACAGGTGGTAGTATTAGTATATTACTCAATGAACTATTAGAAAGTGGTTTTATATCCGAAATCAAAGCACAGCACAACAAACTTAAAAACAATATTTTTCGTTTAACAGACGAATATTCATTATTCTATATCAAATTTATTGAACCAAATTTGCCCACAACTAAAAGCACATGGACTCGATTAAGTAAAGGATCTGTTTATTTTTCATGGAGCGGTTATGCGTTTGAGAATACATGCTTTAAACACAGTCAAGAAATTAAAAAGGCGTTAGGTATAAGCGGTATTCATACCAATATATTTTCGTGGCAATCTAACGAAGCACAAATTGATATGATTATTGATAGAGATGATAGAGTAGCTACTATCTGTGAAATGAAATTTTACAATACAGAATTTGAAATTTCAAAAGCGTACTATTCTACATTGCAACGAAAATTGCAAGCCTATCAAAGTGATAATAAGAGTAATAAAAATAATTTTATTACTCTTATTACATCTTTTGGATTAAAACACACTAATTACTCAAATGCAATAATAGATAATGTTCTGACGCTTGATAATTTATTTTAAAACATATTATAAAAAATTATATCCTGCCAAAACTATATTAAATTACTAACATTTGGCGAAATATAGAATTATATAAATATTGAACGAGAAAAGCCTATTTTATAATTTCTAGCCAATCGCAAAGAATATTTTTCCAGTAAAACTGTTCTATAAATTGTAAACTACATTTTTCTAATACGTTTCGAGAAGCTTTATTTTCTGCATTGACAGTGCCGATTATTTTTTTGAGATTCATCGTTTCAAATCCATATTTTAAAATTGCATTTGTAGCCTCTGTAGCATAACCTTTGCCCCAATACCTTGGCATCAATCGATAGCCAACATCATGAAAATTGATTTGATTATTTTCGTATTCAGTAATAAATTTTAAGCCAGCCCAGCCTATGATTTCATCAGATGATTTTTCAATAGTAATCCATCGTCCAATTCCATTGTCTAAGTATTGATGTTGAATATTGGTAATATAGGTTTGTACTTGTTCAATGGTTGTTACAGGATTATTACCTAAATATTGATGTACTTGGAGATCTGAATCTAATTCAAACATAGCTTTATCATCGCTTGTACGAAATTCTCGTAGAATGAGCCGTTCTGTTTCTATTAAAAATTGCATGAGTAAATATAATTTAAAAAGTCTGTTGCTTTCCATCTAATCTTTTAAATCAGTGTTCTATTAATTTTTTTTACTATTTTTATACCTACAAATACACTTATCATGTTCGAAACTTCACGTCCAATAAAAGGAATTGATAAAAATGTTGCAAGCAACACCAAAACAGCTTACATCAATGATGTCCCTTTTCAGTTTATTCCTGGTGAAACTATATTGAATTTTGTACGTAGAAGCTTGGGGGAGAACCTTGTACCTACCTTATGCGATGCACCTAATTTAGATCCCTTTGGTAGTTGTCGTGTGTGCAGTGTAGATGTGGCTTTGGTGCAAAATGGAAATGCAAAAGCCATGGCTTCATGTCATACACCTGTAATGGAAAATGCCTACATTTATCCAACCAGTAAGCGTATTCAAAAACTACGTAAAAATATTATCGAATTGGTGTTGACCGACCATCCATTAGATTGTTTGACCTGTGAAGTCAATAATAATTGCGAGTTGCAAAATGTAGCAGCTCAAGTTGGAGTTCGTGATGTGCGATATCCTGAAGGAAAAACTCATTTAGATAGAAAAAAAGATTTGAGTCATCCTTACATGACAAGCGATATGAGTAAATGTATCAATTGTTTTCGTTGTGTAAGAGCATGTGATGAAGTGCAAGGACAATTTGTATTAAGTATGGCTGGTCGAGGCTTTGATGCACATATCGTAAAAGGGTCTGAACAAACATTTTTTGAAAGCGATTGTGTAAGTTGTGGCGCTTGTGCGCAAGCTTGCCCTACAAGTGCAATCAGTGATGTGTTTGAAAGTAAGAGTATAGTTGCTAAAGAAAAAACAAGAACAGTTTGTACCTATTGTGGTGTGGGTTGCAACTTGGAAGTATCCACTGTGAATGGAGAAATTAAAAGTATACAAGCTCCTTATGATGCCGAAGTCAATAGTGGACATACATGTTTGAAAGGTCGTTACGCCTTTAAATTTTATGATCATTCTGAGAGGCTCCGTAATCCATTGATTAAAAAAGATGGAGAATTTGTAGAAGCAACTTGGGACGAAGCGTATGATTATATAGCCAATAAATTGACTGAGATAAAATCGAAGTATGGTGCCGATGCGATCGGTGGAATTTCATCTGCACGATGCACCAATGAAGAAAATTATTTAATGCAAAAATTTATTCGTACTGTAATAGGTACCAATAATATAGATAGTTGTGCACGTGTATGTCATTCGCCTACTGCACTTGGTATGCAACGTACATTTGGTACAGGTGCTGCAACCAATTCAGTCATTGATATTCAATACACCGATGCTATCATGGTGATAGGTGCGAATCCAACTGATGGGCATCCGGTAACAGGCGCTAAGTTGAAACAATTTGCCATGAAGGGAAAACCATCCATCGTGATTGACCCTCGAAGAACAGAAATGGCAAACTATGCTACTTATCATTTGCAATTAAAACCAGGTACCAATGTCGCTTTGCTCAATATGATGCTTTATTATATTATGCAAGAAGGTTTGGAAGATCAATCATTTATAGAAAATCGTACAGAAGGGTATGAAGATTTTAAGAATCATGTTCTTGCGTTTGATATCGATGAATTAGAAAAGGTAACAGGCGTTGATAAAGAATTAGTTCGCAAAGCCGCCATTGCCTATGCAACAGCACCCAATGCGATGAGCTTTCATGGGCTTGGTGTGACCGAACATTCACAAGGAACTTTTACGGTGATGTTGATTGCGGATTTGGCTATGATAACGGGAAACATTGGTAGACGAGGTGTTGGAGTAAATCCATTGCGTGGTCAAAACAATGTACAAGGTGCTGCAGATATGGGTTGTCAGCCTCATCAAGGTGCAGGTTATTATGATGTAACGAATCCTGAATATCATGCAAAATATGAATCCTTCTATGGAGTAAAATTGCCCAATTATATCGGACTCAAAATTCCACAGATGTATGATGCCGCAATTGATGGTAAGTTTAAAGCTTTATGGCTAATGGGTGAAGACAATGTGCAAACTGATCCAAATACAAATAAAGTGAAAGCCGCCATGAATAATTTGGAACTCTTGGTAGTGCAAGAATTGTTTATGACCGAAACAGCTAAGATGGCACATGTGGTATTGCCTGCTGCTTCTTTTCTTGAAAAAAGTGGAACCTTTACCAATGGTGAGCGTCGTATACAACGCGTGAATAGAGTAGTAGAACCAATGGCTGGGACTAAGGCTGATGGTCAAATCATGGTAGAAATCATGAATCGAATGGGTGCTAATCAAGCAGACTATGATCCTAAAACTATGCTCGAAGAAATTTCGCAAATCGTGCCTTTTTTCGCAGGAGTGAAATGGGATGAATTAGGTGAAAATGGTAAGCAATGGCCTGTAATGCCTGATGGTACTGATACAGAAATATTGCATACTGAGACATTTAAAATAGGAAAAGGTCAATTTAAGAAAGCAACATGGGTTGAATCAACTGAGTTGACCGATAATAAAAAAGATTTCCCATACATACTCACTACCAATAGAGAATTGGAACATTACAATTGTGGTGCTCAAACTCGTCGAACAGGCAATGCTGAAATACTATTGACAGATACATTGATGATAAATCCAATAGATGCAGAAGCCAATCTGATACAAGAAGGAGATATGGTATGTATCGAAAGTGCACGTGGTAAGATAGATGTAAAAGCAAAAATAACAGATGAAGTAAAACCGGGTATATTATCGTCGACGTTTCACTATCCTGAAGTGAGTATGAACATTCTTACTAGTTCAGTGACTGATACAGATGCCCTTTGTCCTGAGTATAAAGTATGTGCTGTTAGAATTAGGAAGAGTAAAGGGAAGTATAAATTAGCATAATGAGTTTTGAAAAAACAACGAAAAGCAAGCTGATAGATAGATATTAATATTTATCAATTCGAGATATTTTTTACATTTACATGACAAACTAATACAATCTAAACCACGTCTTGCTTTTATTAAATACAACTTTATGAAAAAACTATTTTTACTACTTCTAACTTTTTATTCGATTGCAAGTACAGCACAAGTCATTAGCTTAACACCTCAGGCAAATACCTATCAAATAATTACAAATACAACATTTGGACCAGGAACTCCAGGTACAAAAACATTTATCGTTTGTCCGGGTGTAACACTGAACTATTCAGAAAGCAGTACTATGGATACGATTATATTAAGAAGTGGTTCTACTTTGAAAATCGATTCAATATTTAGTTATGGATATGCTCGTATATATGCACAAACAGGTAGTACGGTTGATATGAATTTTAGACAAACAGGATCTCTATCCTATGAAGCAGGTGTAACTATTCTTGATACCAATATAGGACCTCCATCATTCTTTCAAGGAGCACAACAAGTTACTACTGTACAGATATCGTATGCCAATATATTAGGTGGAGTATCTGCTTGCTCACCTACAAATGTTGGTGATATAGACAAGGATAACAAATCGGTTAATGTTCATGTTGCAGGAAACACATTGCATATTCGATCTTCAAATTCTATTGAAAAAAGTTATTCAATTATCAACACACAAGGTCAAGTAGTAAAAGAAATTCGAAGTACACTCGACATTTTGCACGAAGATATTAGTCTATTATCTAAAGGAATTTATTGGCTCAAGTGGAAATCTATTTCCAATCAAGGTGTAGTTGCTTTTACAAAATAACAAAGTGAAAATTAAGCATACATCTCATCTCTGAGTTCATGTATTTTTTCATTTTCAAGATACTCTTCATACGTACAGATACGATCAATAATACCTTTCGGTGTCAACTCAATGATACGATTACAAACTGAGTTGGCAAATGCCAAATCATGCGTAGCCATAATGATTACACCAGGGAAATCAATCGCTCCATTATTGAAAGCTGTAATACTTTCAAGGTCTAGGTGATTCGTAGGTTCGTCGAGTACAATGGCATTGGGGTTTTGCAACATCATTCGACTCAGCATACAACGTACTTTTTCGCCTCCACTCAATACTTTTGTTTTCTTTAGTAACTCTTCACCATTAAATAGCATTTTGCCAAAGAATCCACGAAGGAAATCTTCATCCACATCCGTTACATGAGGTGGCACATATTGACGCAACCAATCCATTAGGTTCAAATCGCTTTCAAAATATTTTTGATTGTTATTGGGTAAGTATGCTTTTGTAATAGTTGTTCCCCATTCAAATTTACCTTGTTCGGCACTTGCTTCATTGTTGATGATATCAAAGAAGGTTGTAATAGCTAATTGATTTCGACTTACAATCAATAATTTATCGGTTCGACTTACATCAAATGATACATCGGAGAATAAGACATTGTTATCTTGACTCGCGGCTAATTTTTCAACTTTTAATATATCATTTCCAACTTGGCGTTCTGGTTTGAAGATGATACCTGGGTAACGTCTATTACTAGGTTTGATATCTTCGATAACCAATTTCTCCAAAGCCTTTTTACGTGAAGTCGCTTGCTTACTTTTACTAGCATTGGCACTGAATCGAGCAATGAAATCGAGTAAGTCTTTACGCTTCTCTTCATTCTTCTTATTTTTATCACTGATTTGTCGGGCAGCCAATTGACTACTTTCGTACCAGAAGGTATAGTTACCAGTATAGATATTGATTTTGCTTCGATCCACATCGGCTACATGTGTACACACAGTATCTAAGAAGTGACGATCGTGACTTACTACAATAGCAATGTTTTCATAATCGGCCAAGAAGTTTTCGAGCCAACGAATTGTTTCCACATCGAGGTCATTGGTAGGCTCATCGAGTAATAGAATATCAGGTGTGCCAAAGAGTGCTTGCGCTAGCAATACACGTACTTTCTGAGCACCAGTCAAATCCATCATCAATGTTTGATGCATATCTTCTTTGATACCTAGATTGTTCAATAATTGTGCAGCATCACTTTCGGCTGTATAACCACCCATTTCGCCAAACTCAGCTTCCAAGTGTCCGGCACGTAATCCATCCGCCTCGGTGAAATCTTCTTTCATGTATAATGCATCTTTCTCCTGCTGTACATCCCACATCTTTTTATTACCCATCAATACAGTGTTCAATACAGTGCATTCATTGAATTCAAAGTGATTTTGCTTAAGCATACTCAATCGCTCACCGGGAGTGATATGTACAGTTCCTTTATTGGGTTCTATTTCACCACTCAGTATTTTCATGAAGGTACTTTTACCAGCGCCATTGGCACCGATAATACCATAGCAGTTACCTTTGGTAAAATTGATACTGACTTCGTCAAATAATACACGTTTTCCGTAGGCGAGGGATACATTGTTGGTAGATAACATAATTTCTTTACTTCTTACTTTTTTAAAGGGTGCAAAGGTATGATTAAAAAATGTTTGTTCATATTCTTATACCAATTGTATTTCCTTAATTGGTAGAATTGATGAATAAATAATACAGAACTATAAAAAAACCGCATTCTAAACAGAATGCGGCCTCATTGGATAATGAAAAAAACACTAATAACATTTCACAGGCATTTTGGTATAAATTTGGTTGGTTTGATTAGGCGCCTGTCGATTTGGTGAAATAAAAATAAGGTGAGTTGTACAATTCTATCGACCGATTGAGTATTTGGTAGGTTTCAGTTAGTAAATGGTATATTGCATGTTTGAAAATGCAGTGCCATTTTTACTGCATTTCTATGGAGAATATGTTTTATCTAGTTGGTTATTAATGATTTATATGTTTGACAATTCAATCATTTCAATTTTGTTAACCCATATTTATAAATGTTAGGTATTTCAAACTAATATGGAATTTTTTTTCGAAAACTGATTTGAATATTTCTTAAAAAATTATAGAGTACAATGTACTTTTAAGCCCTAACAAAAAAATATGTCTACAATACTCGAATTGCTAAATTATACAGCGCGATTAAATCATCAAGATAGAGAATATATGCCTACTCAATTGGGCAACAATATTTATATCATCGATGAGCAACATACCGATATTGATGATCTCGATATTATATTGATAGGATGTGGCGAATTGCGAGGACAACATCCTTCATTAGCCTATAGCAATGCTGCCGACCTAGTACGAGAAGAATTGTATAAGTTGCATTATTGGCATACAGAAGTAAAAATTGGCGATATAGGAAATATATTAGAAGGGATTACATTGGGTGATACACGCGCCGCATTAAAAACAGTGTTATCAGAATTGCAACAGTTGGGTAAAAAAGTATTGGTGATAGGTGGGTCACATGATTTGACCTTGCAACAGTATGATGTATTTCGTGATCAGCAAACCATCATTGATTTTACTGTCATAGACATGCTCGCCGACCTCGACGATACCACTGGTAATCGATACGATAATCACTTGATGGAAGCACTCACAAGTTCGCCCAATTTTGTACGACATTTTAATCTCGTTGGATTTCAAAGTTATTATGTGAATCCAAATTTGATAGAGACATTTGATAAGTTGCATTTTGATTGTGTACGAGTAGGCAAAGCCCGCGAAGATTTAGAACAATTAGAACCTGTACTCCGTAGTTCGCACATTGTAAGCATCGATATCAATGCCATACGATTCAGCGATGCACCTGCCAATACACTTGGCTCGCCCAATGGATTCTATGGCGACGAAATGTGTAAACTCACTCGCTTTGCAGGTATGAGTACCACCTTGAGTAGTATGGGCATTTATGGTTATATGCCCGAGCATGATCGTGAAAACATCACTGCTAAATTATTAGCTCAGATGATATGGTATTTTATAGATGGGGTACATGTATTGAAAAATGAATCGCCCCTCGAAGAGCTCGATCAGTTTATGGAATATCAAATTACATTTACCGACAACAACACACTTTTTATCAAAAGTAAAAAGACCAATCGATGGTGGATGAAATTGCCCAATGGTAATTTTATACCATGCTCGCACAAGGACTACATTACTGCCTGCAACAATGAAATACCTGAACGATGGATGAGAGAGGTGGAGCGATTGGTGTAGGTGTTGAATAATTATAAGTTCAGATAGTAGTTGTAATATTTATTTTACTTTTCTAACACATTTTATTAAAAAGATAGATGTGATGATGAATCTACTATTTAATAATTTGATAAATATCTAGGAAATAAAGTATATTTATATTATTAAATAACTGAAAAAAATGAAAAATGCATTCTACTTATTTATTATTATTTTTATTTTAATAAATAAAAAAGGAATATCTCAAATAGTCCAAGTAGATCAAATTTCAACTTCAAATCAGTATATACTAGTTTCTGGTCATTTTGGATATGATTTCCCAACGATAAATAATAAATTAGATTTTCTAAACTATACGCCAAATTATATTGGAGGTGGAAAGTTTAGTCAGTTTTGGAGTTGGTATGGTTTTGGGATTGATTTTGATTATACAACGACAGGAGTAAAAAGTACTTATCCAGTTAATTCAAAATTTTTTCTAAATGACACTACATTATTAACAACATATGATTTAAATGAAAAGAGTATTCGTAGAATTCAAATCGGTATTGGTCCTGATTTTAAACTAGATGTAAATAACAAAGTAATACTAATAGAAGCGGGTTTGCGATTAGGAATATCTACTTTTAAAGGTGGTCAAGTTGAACTGCGTGAAACAACTACTTCATTGAATGAAACGTTACTATTTCATGCAGGGTATAATTCAAATATTCTATTTACTTCAAAAGCTCGATTTAGTATTGGGTTTTTCCCAAAAGGAAATAATGTGGGCTTTTCTTTAGGAGCATATTACATCAAACATTATAATGTAGTTGAATCAAAAAGTATTTCTTACGGGAAATCTGCTTTTATACATACTTATACTAAAGATAATATATCAAATTCAAATAGAATAAATGGAACTGTACTATCTAGAACTGAAGCTTGTAATTGTGAAGCTTCATCGTATGGGGGTTTCATTTCTCTTAATTTAAGAATGAATAATAAATGAAAATGAATATAAGCACCTATATGAAAATTTTCATACCAAGTTTTCAACGAATGAAAAAATTGAAAGGTACAAGGATATTACTTTCTTTTTTTGCTTTGTTAGTCATTCTTTTATTTTCAAAATGTAGTAAAGAACCTACTTGCGAAAGCCTTCAAGTTGAAAATTCTGATAGCACGGCATGTTTGGTAGGTATGGATGTTGCATTTTTGATTGATTACACTGGAAGTATGTCAGATGCAATTGATAATATAAAATATTCTGTCAATAGTATAGTCAACAATATTGCATTGAAATCTGGAGGTGACTATCAATTAGCCCTAGGAATATTTGATGAATATCCCACGGAAACTTACCCTCTCTATTTCGTTCAAAGTCCATATGCTAGTTTGCCATCCTCTTCTAAAAAAATTGTAACAACTAACCCTTTTCGAACGCAATATTTAACTATAATGGAAAAATTCAGTTCCTATAATAAAACATCTTTTATAAATCAACTTAATAAACTCAATTCTATGGACATGTTCATGGGTAGTGGTGTAAGTTATCCTGAACCTGGAGGTTTACTTGCATATGAAGTCGTAAAGAAAGATTTTGCAGGATTGTGGCGCAGTGGTAAAAAAAAGTATTGCTTTATTATAACTGACGCTCCTGATGGTGGTGATGATGATAATGCTGATGCAACAGATGATTTACTATTACAAAACATTGCAAGTATTGCCGATACAAATGAAATTAGTTTTATTTTGATTACTACTGCTAGCGCTGGTATTAATTACGAAACTCACCTAATTGATAATAATAAAGGGTCTTACAAATTATTGAATGCTGATTTCAATAATGTTAGTAAGGACATTAATTTAATTATAAATAAATTATGTGATGATTAATTCTAAGTATCAGATTTTTTAATCAAATTTCTCAACTCTGATTTTTCTAAACAACTTAAAAAAAGTTTAATTTTATATTTTTATCGTACATAAATTTAATTTCCTAATTTTAATTATGACTCATTTTTAGTTTATTTCTTATATTTTCTTGTAAATACTTCAAACTATCCCACCTTCTTATACCTCAATCGCAACGAATTGATAATAAGAACCACATCGCTCAAACCCATGATGGCGGCACCCCAAGTAGGTGTAAGCAAGCCTGCTGCTGCAACAGGAATAGCAATAACATTGTAGAAGAATGCCCAAAAGAGATTTTGCTTGATGGTCATGAAGGTATGTTTACCTAAACCGATTGCCATCGGAAGATTAGATAAATTATTTTTCAATAAAATGACATTGGCACTTTGCATCGCAATATGTGTTGCATCGCTAAGTGAAATACCAATGGTAGCTTTAGCCAACGACGGTGCATCATTGATGCCATCACCAACCATGGCAGTAGGTGAAATAGCCATCAATGCGTCTAATTGTTGCATTTTTTCGTGAGGTAAAAACTCACTGTATACTTCCTGGATATTTAATTCCGAAGCGATGCGTTCGCATTTTTCTTTTCGATCACCACTGAGCAAAATAGTTTTATAACCTTCATTATTTAATGTGGCAATTACTTCTTTTGTTCCTTCGCGTAGTTCATCTTTCAAATCTATCCAACCTACTAATAGCTTGTTTTTTAGTAGATATAAATCATGTCTTTTTTCATCTGTTTTTTCTTCCAATATTCTATACGAACCTATGGTCCATATATTATTTTCTAGGTCACTAGCATGTATGCCGATTCCTTTTTCTTCTTCAATGTTTGTAAATGATATTGTATTCTCAATAGTCCAATTAGCTAAAATACTTTTTGCAATAGGATGAGATGAATGTTGCTCGAGCGAAACGACTATTGCTTTAAATTCATCATCAGATAGTGTACTCGAAAATGTATCGATGATTAATTTGCCAGTCGTCAAAGTACCTGTTTTGTCAAACACAAATTGCTTGATGTCTTTGAATTTTTCTAAGGTATCACCACCTTTTATTAAGATGCCATTGCGAGCGGCACGTCCTAGTCCTACCATCACAGCTGCAGGTGTAGCCAAACCCATAGCGCATGGGCATGAAATAACTAATACGGCTATGCTTCGCATTATACTTGTTTCTACACTAAGCTGTAAATAATAATGATTGACTACATACGTAAGTATAGCAATTGCAATAACGGTTGGAACAAATATGGCTGATATTTTATCGGCCAGTCGTTGCATAGCAGGCTTAGATGCTTGTGCTTGATTCACCAATTTGATGATATTGGCTAAGGCAGTACCCGAGCCTACAGCTATCGCTTTCATGCGAATACTTCCTTCATGCAAAATAGTACCACCAATTACATTTTCCGATATTGATTTTAATACAGGCAGGCTTTCGCCTATCATCATGCTTTCATCAAGCATGCCTTTACCTACTATTATTTCACCATCTACTGGAATTTTATCACCCGTATTGACTTGCAAAACATCATTCACTTTTACAAATTCATTGTCTATTTCTTGTATGGTTTCTTTGCCAATACTATCTGTAAAAATAATCTTGGCTTTTGTCTTTTGATACTTCATCAAATCTTTGATAGAAGATGCTGTGGAGCGCACTGAATATTCTTCGAGAAAATTACCTGCTAATACCAATGTGATGATAGAAGCTGTCGTTTCAAAAAATAAATATTCGTGTGCATGTTCGGGATGCAGATACCAACCAATGATACTATAGAAAAAAGCAGCGCTACTTCCTATAAAAACCAATACATCCATATTAGGAATTCCGTTTCGTAATGAACGAATGGCACTTACTCCAAAATAATATACACCAATGCCATAAACAGGCAGAGTCAATATAAGTTGAACGAATGGATTGTGCAATGGAGCCCAATTGGAGAACATATGAGCCATCAAGGGTATCCAAAACAAGATAGCAGTTATAAGTAATGGTTTCATGCTCGAATGAGAAAGTTCATCGGCATGTGTATCAGCTTTTATTTTATAACCTAATCCTTCTATACCTGCAAATAATGAATCTACCTTAGTTTCATCTTCAATAGTAAATGAAACATCGCCTGTAGAGGCATTCGCTACAGCATTCTTGGCACCTTGTTTAGAGAGATAGTTGGTAATCGTCAACGCGCAATTGCCACATGTCATCCCGTCTACCTTGCATTCTATTGCTGTTTCCATACATGCAAATTTACGATATTAAATACAACTCTTCGGTAATGTAAGTCTTAATCAAAGTTTGGAAGCTTTCATTCTTTCCGTTTATTTTTGCATCATGCAACGAGAATTTCAACTTGATGAAATACAGGCTGTCGCCCAGCAATTAGTAGAAGAATATCCAACTCATCGATGTTTTGCGTTCTATGCCGAAATGGGTAGTGGTAAAACAACCTTGATACATGCCTTGTGTGATAATCTAGGTGTGAAAGACAATGTAAGCAGTCCTACTTTTTCAATCATCAATGAGTATGAAATACCTTTGAGTAAACAACGAATTTTTCATATGGATTGGTATCGATTGAAAAATAGTGAAGATGCCTTTGAAGCAGGTGTACAAGATATATTAAACAATACAGATGATTATTGTTTTATAGAATGGCCCGAAATAGCTGATGAAATACTACCCAAGCATCATGTTGCAGTGAAGTTGAGTTTGATCAACGAAATGACCCGAGAAATAAAAACTATATCTCACTAAATTACAAAATACAATTCAAGAAAGTTGATTGATTTATATCATATCAATTTCTTTAAAATACCCTTTGTGGGGTATAGGATTCAACATTAGTCATTGTAATTTTGCAGAAAATTATTTATACAATGAAATCACTTTTATCTTTTTCCTTTTTGTTGTTGATGACCATATTAGCCCATGCACAACAAATCAAAATCAATTTTGCAAATAACTTAATTGACTCCAGTACGAATCATTATTTGATTGATACCAATAATTGTGGCAATGCATTGTCCTTTTGCAATGATGCATCAGGCAATGCGAATAATGCCTATCAGTTTGATGGCCTTTGTAGTATGAAAACCGATTCCTTTAGTATGACCAATACAAACTATCCGGGTATGAGTTTGAGTTTTTATATGAATAAAAATTTTGACAGTGATACCATTCAATATGGGTTATTTCATTTTTACAAAGGACCATTTTTAGTGTATGCATTGCATGATAGTATGTTTGTAACCTTAACCGATACGGCCAATAATAATTACACCTATGGCGTACCTTGTCCTATCCCCAATGGGGAATGGTTTTGTGGTGTGATTACATTTAAAGATTATGGAGCGGTTGATTTTTATTTCAATAAAGCAAAATACAATGCTGGAACTACTACATACAAGATACTTCGTAGAACTTGCGAACCTGGTTTTTGTTATTGGTTTAGCATGGCGACTGAATTATGGGCCAATAAACCATTCAAAGGAAAGTTGGACGATGTACGAGTATGGAATTGGCCATCGGATTCTGTGAATGTAGATGAAATATGCACCAAGACGATTATACCTCAGGGTGTTTCATCGTTTGAGCGAATTGAAGCCAAATTATATCCTAATCCTGCCAACAATTATATGACATTGGATATGAAAGAAAAAGGAACATTGCTATTATATGATATGATGGGTAGCGTATTGAAAACACAATACATCGAATCAGGTATCAATACAATCTCAATTGAATCATTAATTGAAGGAAATTATATTTTACTATTCCGAACTTCCAAAGGTGTTTATAGTCAACGAATATCTAAGCAATAATTATACTTATTGATTACCTTATTTAGGCAAAACAAAAAAGCATTTAGAGTAAATCCTAAATGCTTTTTTTATATAAATTTGATTGCAATGCCTAGCTAAATGCTTCTCTTATTTTATCAAAGAAACTCTTATCAGATTTTGATACATTGGGTTTGAAGTTGGGTGAATTTTTCAATTTTTCCAACATAGTTTTTTCTTCACTACTTAAATTTTGTGGTGTCCATACATTAATATTGATGAGCTGATCACCTTTCTCGTAGCTATTCACACTTGGGAAACCTTTCCCTTTCAATCGTAATATTTTTCCTGCTTGTGTACCTGCAGGTATTTTTATTTTTGCCTTACCTGTAATCGTTGGTATTTCAACTTCGAGTCCTATGACAGCATCAGGAAATGAAAGATGTAATTCATACAACACATTCAATCCCTCACGAATGAGTTCTGCATGTTTTTCTTCTTCTATTACGACTAGCAAATCGCCCGATTGGCCATTTCGTTCGCCTACATTTCCTTTACCATTGACACTGAGTTGCATACCTTCTTGTACGCCAGCAGGTATATCTATACTGATAGTCTCTTCGCCATATACTCGTCCTTCGCCTTTACAACTCGAACATTTGTGTGCAATTTGGGTACCATCGCCATTACAAGTAGGACATGTAGTCACAGTTTGCATTTGTCCTAGGAAAGTATTGGTTACACGTCTTACTTGTCCGCTACCACCACAGCTACCGCATTGTTGTATGGAGGATTTATCTTTTGCGCCACTACCAGTACAAGTATCACATTTTACGTATTTTTTTACCTTAATGGTTTTGTGTACTCCTTTGATAATATCTTCATACGTAAGTTTTACTTTTATTCGAAGGTTAGAACCACGAGCGCCCGTGCCTCTGCTACGCTGACGTTGCTGACCACCGCCTCCAAAGAAACTGCCAAAACCTTCGTCGCCAAAAACATCGCCAAAGTTGGAGAAAATATCCTCCATACGCATACCGCCTTGTCCGCCGCCAAATCCACCACCGCCAGCAGCACCTCCTACACCAGCATGGCCATATTGGTCATATCGTTGTTTCTTTGAGGCATCACTTAGTACTTCGTAGGCTTCGGCCGCTTCTTTAAATTTTTCTTCGGCTGCTTTATCATTCGGATTTCTATCAGGATGAAATTGCATAGCTACCTTTCGGTAAGCTTTTTTGATTTCATCGGCCGATGCACTTTTACTTACACCTAATATTTCGTAAAAATCTCTTTTCATTTCAATTTTGTAATCAGCATTAATATCAGCTGATAGATTTATTTTTTAAATAATCGTTTGAAAGGATTTGTTCAGTTATCTGAACTTTTTCCTACTACTACCTTTGCATGTCGAATCAATTTTTCATTGAGCATATACCCTTTTTCCAATTCGTCTACTACTTTTCCTTCCATGCCAACTGCTGGTATTTCGGTTACGGCTTCATGCTTTTCTACATCAAATTCTTCACCTTTGCTTTCAAATGCTTTAAGTCCTTTTTGCTGTAGTGTATGTCTCAATTTATTAAATACCAATTGAGTGCCTTCTTTAATGGCATTGATATCGGTGGCTGTAGCCATTTGTTTTTCGGCACGCTCGCTATCATCGAGTACTTCTACCATACTCATGATGACTTCTTTTCCAGCAGTTTGAATTAATTCGGCTTTTTCCTTGTAGGATCTTTTTTTGAAATTGTCAAATTCTGCCAACAAACGCATGTATTTATCCTTCCATTCACCTACTTCAGCTTGAAGTTTGGCATTTTCATCTTCGTTCGTCATTTCGTCATTAAGATGACTTGTACCTGCCACATTCTCATCAGAATTTATATCCAATGGGATTTCTTGTTCTACTATGGGCTCTTTTTCGTTTTCTGACATATGTTTTTGCTTATTTTTTGCTTGTATTACTACAATACGCAAATTATTTGCCAATCCAAGCTTTTAAGACAAAATGTCGTAAGAAAAATGTAGAGATAGTTTTTGATATCAGCTTAAACATGCATTCATATGTCTAAAACGTAAATGTGTAGTTTTTTCGAGCAAGGAGTGTATTTTTGTGAAATGCGTAATATCAAAATCATAGAAGTAAAGTCGGAAATTGGAGCAGGTACTCGAGGAGCAAGTTTGGGTATTGATGCATTGAAGATTGCAGCGCTAGATTTCATGAGCAATTTTTTTGTGAATTTTCCAAGCGATATTGTAGAAACAGAAAACAAGCTATTGTATGAACCCGTAGAAAGCCCATATGCTAAACGGATACAAGGTGTAAAAACAATGTATGAGCGTGTTGCAAGTACAGTAGAAAAGAATTTAAAATCGGGTTTGTTTCCTTTGGTGTTGGCTGGAGATCATAGTAGTGCAGGTGGAACAATTGCTGGTATAAAAATGGCAAAGCCCAAATCACGATTGGGTGTAATATGGATAGATGCTCATGCCGATTTGCATACGCCTTATACAACGCCGAGTGGCAATATGCATGGTATGCCATTGGCTATTTCCATTGGCGAAGATAACTTGGATTGTCAGGTACATCATCCTGATGCAACTACTGCTAAGCTTTGGGACGATTTGAAAAACTTAGGTAAAATATGTCCCAAAGTAAAACCTGAAGATATTGTATTTATCGCATTGCGAGATACTGAAAAGGAAGAGGATTACTTATTGAAAAAACATGGTATCAAAGTAATTCCAGTTTCAGAGGTTCGTAAGAAAGGGGTGGAACATGTAGTGCGTCAAACATTGTTGAGTCTGAAAGAGTGTGATGACATTTATGTTTCATTTGATGTAGATAGTTTGGATAGTAGTATATCTCGTGGCACCGGAACACCCGTCGCCAATGGACTCAAAGAGCGTGAAGCTGAAGATATTTTAGCAAGCTTGATGCAAAATCATAAAATATGTTGTTTCGAAATCACAGAGGTAAATCCTACCTTGGACAAAGAAAACCTTATGGCAGAGATTGCATTTAATATTCTACAACGTAGTGTGAATATATTGCTGATGAATTAGCCGAAATTAGAAAAATAATAGTTTAGTTTGTTTTAGTAATTCTTATTTCATCAACCCAACACTCACCTGGTTTGAGTACATTCAGTTCAAGTCGAAGTCGTTTCATGTTTTCAGGAATTGTATATCGCATTTCAACCAGATGCCATTCGTTGTAATTTTCTGAAAGAAAGGTTTCAGTTACTTCTGCTTCATGCTTGGCATCAACAGCATTTACTTTTAATGCTATAGTGGATTGATTGTTTTTTATCCAAGCTAGAATGAGGTATTTTTCACCTACAAGTACATTAATTTCCTGTGCAATACCAGGTGAATACCAACCACCTTTATCAGAACATTCTTTCACTACAAAATGTAACGATTGCTTACCTTCTTTTTTTATTGTAGTATCGGCTAGTATAGTAAATGTTCCACTAGGAGTTGTTTTGGATGTATACACCAACCAATTGATTGGTAATCCATTTTTTATATATTCAAAACTACCGTTCATGCCAATGCTTTGATCAATTTCGGATTCGCTCATAGGTTTTATACAACTCGTTTGAAAAGAAATAAAAGCAAATGCTAATAGGATTACAATGGTTGATAATAAAAATGTTTTGTGGTGCATTGTGTAACTGAATTTCGTAAACAAAAGTAGAATGTGAATTTGATGAAAAATTTGACCTATATCAAAAAATCAACAACTTACTTTTCTGCACGAATTCTGCTCAACGTTTCTTGTTTCATACCTAAGTAAGATGCGATTCGTCCAAGTGGAGCCCGCTGTATAATTGCAGGTCTATTTTCCATCAATTGTTGATAGCGCTCTTTAGCCGATTTAAACTGAAGAGAAATCAATCGCTCTTCGAGTCGAGCATAATATTCTTCCATGATAAGACGGCCAGCTCGTTCAGATTCAGGAAACCGTTGATACATTTCATGTAATGTTGAATAATGGATTCCTTCTACTTCGCATGATTCAAAACATTCGATGGTTTCGTACGATGGTTTACGAGTGATGAAACTGTAATAGCTTGTGGCAAAATCGCCTTCCATAGAAATCCAATTGCATACTTCATGCGCTTCAGATTCGTAATATGCACCTAGCATGCCAGCTTGAATAAAATATAAGTAATTGCAAATTTTGCCATAAGGCAAAATGCATTCATTTTTCTTGAATGAGAAGTAGTCTGTTTTTTCAGATAACCATTCCACAGCTTCATTGGAAAGTGGTGTGAGTTGTTGTATAGTAGAAATAAGATTCATGAAGTTGGATTTATTAAAATCACATCATTCAATAATTAAATCTTAAAATAATCTATCAAATCGCTTAGTTTTTGTTTCAACTCTTTTCGATCTACGATAAAATCTAAGAATCCATGCTCCAATAAAAATTCGGATGTTTGAAACCCTTCGGGTAAATCTTTTTTAATGGTTTCCTTTATTACACGTGGTCCTGCAAAACCAATTAATGCACCTGGTTCAGCAATATTCAAATCACCTAACATAGCATACGAAGCTGTAACGCCACCCGTGGTAGGGTCGGTCATTAATGAGATATAAGGCAACTTTGCTTTTGCCAATAAGGTAAGCTTAGCTGAGGTTTTAGCCATTTGCATCAAAGAGAAAGCGCTTTCCATCATACGAGCGCCGCCCGATTTGGAAATGATCATAAAAGGTAATTTGTGTTTTATAGCATAATCAATTGCACGAGATATTTTTTCACCTACCACACTTCCCATACTTCCACCAATGAACTGAAAATTCATTGCTGCTGTTACCATCTTTTTGCCATTCACTTCACCCACGCCCACTGTCATTGCATCTTTAAGGCCCGTTTTTTTCTGAGCTTCTACGATGCGGTCTTTGTATGGTTTTAAATCCACAAAGCCGAGATAGTCTTTTGATACAATATTTTCAAACAATAACTCAGTAGCGCCGTTATCATAAATGATATCAAAATACTCTTCAGCATCTATACGATTGTGGTGATTACAACCTGAACACAACCAAAGGTTTTCTTTGAGTTCATTGATAGTAGATGTTTTCTTGCAGGAAGGGCATTTAAACCACAACCCATCAGGAACATCTTTCTTTTCCTTGTTGGAGGTAAGGATACCTTGCTTAATACGTTTAAACCAAGTCGATGATGACATAGCCAAATTAATTAAAGTTTACCATTCTACACACCTTCACTTTCACAGATAAAAATACGTAACCTCACCGATTACGTATTACAAAAGTAGTTAAAAAGACGAAATAGGCAACATTAAAAATAGGCTGTTTACCTCAAATGCAATTATCGAAATCGATAATCATTTATATTTACAGCATGAAAAAGACATTTATTACACTTTTATTCGCCATTTTTTCATTGTCAGCTATTGCTCAAGAAATATCTTCTTGTTCCGAAGGAAAAGTAAAATCCTTTCAACGGATCAAAAAGAAAACGCGTGCAGGTGCTTATGCCAATTCGTTGTTGGATAAGTATGATGTCCATTTTTATTTTTTAGATATCAATGCCGAACGCAATACGACAGTGTTGAGTGGTGCTACTACCATTGGTGCCAAAGTTACCGCAGCTTCTATTGATACATTTTGTTTTGAATTAAATTCATCGCTGACGATTGATAGTGTGATTTACAATAATCAGGCTATAAATGTAGCTAGAGTGGGAAGTATTGCTTATGCGCTTCTTCCAAGTCCAGCTATGCAAAATACAAATGTATATATCAAAATATATTACAATGGCGACGCCAATGTTGTTGGTGGAAGTGCTATTGGTGATGGATATAGCACTGGAACCTCACAAAGTTGGGGCAATCAAGTAACGTGGAGTTTGAGTGAACCCTACAGTGCCTACGAGTGGTTTCCTTGCAAACAGTTTTTGCAAGACAAAGCGGATAGCGCTTGGGTATATGTGACTACAAGTAATCAAAACAAAGTAGGATCGAATGGCATACTTCAAGGTGTTGATTCGTTGCCCAATAACAAAGTTAGATATCGTTGGAAAACAAATTACACAATAGATTATTATCTCATTTCTGTAGCTATAGCAAAGTATGTTGAATATAAAACGTACGCACATCCTGTTGCTTTACCAAACGATTCTATTCCAATTGTAAATTATGTATATGATAATCCAAATACATTACCTGCTTTTCAAACTCATTTGGATAGCGTGACACTCATGGTAGAACATTTTTCTGAATTGTTTGGTTTATATCCTTTTCATGAAGAGAAATATGGCAATGCTATGGCACCTTTCAGCGGAGCTATGGAACATCAAACAATGACAAGTGTTGGAAATTTGGGCAGTTTGTCGTTAAATGCACACGAACTTGTACACCATTGGTTTGGCGATTTAGTAACGTGTAAGACTTGGAAAGACATATTTGTCAACGAAGGATTAACCTCCTATGGCGAATATCTAGCATTTGAACATTTCAGAGGATGGAACTCAGCTCAAAGTAGAATGGTAGGCATACACGATAATGTGCTACAAGACCCCAATGCAATGGTTTATTTTACAGATACAACCGATGTAGGTCGTATTTTTAGCAAACGATTGACCTACGACAAAGGTGGCGCTGTTACCCACACTTTACGATTTGTTTTAGGGGATAGTCTCTTTTTTGCTGGCCTGAGAAATTACCTCAATCAGTTTTCTTTTTCAACTGCAAGTATTGATGATTTGAAAGCTTCATTGGAAGCATTTACTGGAATGAATTTGTCAGATTATTTTAATCAATGGTTGTATGGTGAAGGCTATCCTACTTTCTCTGGTGAATACTTTTCAAATGGTACTAACTTGTTTTTAAAAATTACACATACTACATCGTCCAATGTAACACCCTTATTTAAAACACCGTTGGAAATAAAATGTTCAAGTGCGAGTGGTGATACCACTATCAAAATAGATATAACACAAAACACAAATACATTTGTCATTCCTACAGCAAAAGACATTACCAACATATCATTCGATCCTATCAATTGGTTGCTCAATGAAACAGGAACTGTTACCAAAAATCCAAACTTAATATCTCTCAATGTAGCAGATGTAGATCTCGAAAATAGTATTGAAGTATTTCCAAACCCTGCCACTGATCAAGTGCATATTACTAGTTCAAAAGATCAGAATGCGAGCTATGTATTGAAAGACATGCAAGGAAAAATTGTCAAGAAAGGAGAAGTGGGTGTAATAGATATTTCTTCGATTAACACGAGTGTTTATATTCTAGATATTCAAACCAAAAATGGCAAAGTAAGTCGTAAGTTTGTGAAACAATAAACAAACATGCGCGCCCTTGGCTTACTAGTTGTACTTTTTTTATCAAATCATCTCCTTGCACAATCCTTGGCTGATAGTGTAATTCAGCGTTTTGCCAAAGATGAACATAAAATTGATTCTTGTTTACAAATAGCAGCCTCCATTCAGAACAAAGATTATCCCAATTGTATTCGTTTATGTGATGAAGTCATATCATTGGCACAAAAATCCAATGATCAACATTCCAAAGCTGATGCTACTTTTCTGAAAGGACTCACGAGTTATTTTGCAGGTGAATATGATCAAACATTGAATTATTATTTATCAGCAATCAAACAATTTGAATCAGCCAATGAGCCAATTGGTAAAGCAAAAGTGCTGAACGAATTAGGTATATTTTATCGTAGACAACAACAAGATTCGCTTTCTTTAGTAAGTTTTAAAGAAGCGTATATACTTTCAGAAAAAGCAGGGGATAAAGGTGTAATGGGTACTGCTATCAATAATCAAGGTATATTGGCGCAAGATCATGCTGAGCATGCAAAAGCCATTGATTATTTCTTAAAAGCACAAGGTATTTATGTTGAGGTCAAGGATTCAATAGGGGTGTCTTATACATTGGATTATGCATCTGTTTCGCATGCTGCTATGGGTAACTATCAACTTGCAATCGAATTGCAATTAAAGTCATTGGATATAAGGCTTCGATATAAAGATACCAATGCAGCTTCACTCTCCTTGTATAGCCTAGCAGAGTATGAGTTATTACAAAAAAATACGAAGGCCTCCGAACAATATTTATTGGAATGTGTGTCGATTACTGAGCGAATCAAGTATAAAGATTTAACGGCTGATTGTTACAAGAAACTAGCCGATCTCTATGCTAAAAATGGACAGGCTCAAAAAGCGTATGAATATCATGTAAAATATTCTACCTTAAATGAAGAGATATTTAACGAAAAAAGAAGTAAGCAAATCAATGAACTGCAAACTAAATACGAAACCAATAAACGTATTCAACAAATAGCTTTATTGACCAAAGACAATGAATTGAAAGAAAGTAGAACCCGTATTATTTTGATAGTTTTTTTAGGGTTGCTTTTAGTACTCGGTCTTTCTGCTTTTGCTTATTTTAATTTTCTGAAAAGTAAAAAACAAAAAGAAATTGATGATGCCATCATTGTTGAAAAAGAATTGAGAAGCAAATCAATCATAGAAGCCGAAGAAAAAGAACGACTACGCATAGCACGTGATTTGCATGATGGTGTAGCGCAAACCATGACTGCTGCCAAAATGCAATTGGAACATTTTATGGATAGTGTAGAAGAAGATAATAAGATGAATTCTTCACTTCAAAATGCATTTGATTTGATCAAAGATGCTGCCAACGAAGTGCGAGCTGTTTCGCATAGTATGGTCCCGAATGCTTTATTAAAGTCTGGATTAGTAGCTGCAGTGCGAGATTTTGTACAACGCATGGGAACTAACAAAACTCATATCAATCTTATCATACATGGATTGAATGATCGATTAAATGAAAACGTGGAAACTGTTGTTTTTAGAGTATTACAAGAATTGGTCAACAACATCAATAAGCATGCAGAAGCTACAGAAATCACGATTCAACTTGTGAAAGAACAACAAGAATTATCAATCATGGTAGAAGACAATGGAAAAGGTTTTGATATCAAAACCTTAGGAGAGAAAGCAGGTATTGGTTTGAAAAACATTGAATCACGCGTAGAATATCTCAATGGACAAGTGCATTTCGATTCCAGTATTGGGAATGGTACTACCGTGATGATTGATATACCCTTGGAAAATTCATAATACAAGTTGGAGCTAAGCTCAATGTCATTGTTCATCTATGTCGAGCCTTTGTTTCAATCGTTGTCTCGCAGAGCCGAGCCAACGGATTTTCACGACAGTCTCGGCTAGTTTTCGACGTCTTTTACTTTGATGTAGCAATGACTAGGCAAAGCCTATCAAGAACATAGTAGCCACGAAGGCATAGCCTTCGTTGGCGGATGGAGAGGGTCATCCTTTCTTTGTTTTAGTAAACCATGATTTTGTTTCTTTTCAAATAACTATTGAAAAATAGTCCGCTTATTTTGCTGATTTGAAGTTTGAACTTCCAATTTCATAGATTACATTTGAGAAAATCTAACCAAATGAAACAAACTTTATTCCTTTTTAGTGGAATTGTGGCTTTTTTATTGATCGCATTTCTACAAATCAATTCTTCTTCCAACAAACGAAATGCATTTGATAAGCCAGGAGAGGCTATTGAACATGAATTTATGATTACCAAAGATCCCAAACTTGGTAGAGTACCTCGCGAACGTCTTTTGATTGCAATGAAACAATTGAATGATATGCAGGCTAAAAAAACAAGAGGAGCAATTGCTGGAGTCTTATGGGAAGAACGTGGTCCCAATAATATTGGTGGTAGAACTCGCACAATAATGATTGATCCAAATGATGTGACAAAGAAAACAATATGGGCCGGTTCAGTAGGTGGTGGTTTGTGGCAAACAACGGATATTACACAAACCAATCCAGTTTGGAATAATAACAACGATTTTCTTGATAATCTAGCTATTTCATCCATGGCATTTGATCCAAGTAATACGCAGAAATTTTATGCAGTTACAGGGGAGGGACGGTTTAATGCAGATGCAATACAAGGCTTGGGTGTTTTTATATCTACCAATGGAGGTACAACATGGAATTCAATTACAAGCACATTGAATAATACTGATTTTAACTATTGCCAGAAAGTGGTTGTTACATCTGTAGGTACTGTATTAGTAGCAACTTTAACTGGTATTTGGCGCACAGAAGCCCCCGTAACAACGGCTTCTGTATTTACAAAAGTGACCGCAGGTTCTGATTTTTATAGCGACATAGAAATATCAGCACCAGGTAGTACGATATATGCTTCTTCTGGACGTTTTTTTACAAATAATGGGAACTTTTATAGAAGTACTGATGACGGTGCAACATGGAGTATACCTGCCGATTTTAGTGTAAAAGCTGGAACAGTAGATCGCGTTGATATTGCTTGCAATGGGAATAATGTTTATGCAGTATGCCAGTCTAGTACAGGCAATGGTGCTAAAAACTTTTTACACTCATCTGATGGAGGTATCAATTGGACCTTGAAAACAAAACCTACAGATGCCGACCCAGGTATTGGCACTGATTTTACACGTGGTCAAGCTTGGTATGATTTTTCGATAGAGGTTGATCCAAATAATGCAAACAACGTATGGGTTGGAGGTATAGATATGTTTAAATCTACCAATAACGGCACCACTTGGAATCAAATTACCCATTGGTATGGAGGATTTGGGTTTCAATTTGTACATGCAGATCAGCATTTTGCAATGTATGAACCTGGTAATTCTAATGTGATGTATTTGGGAAATGATGGTGGTATTTTTAGATCATCCAATGCCAATGTAGCAATGCCTACTTTTACTGAAAAAAATACAGGAAGCACAGGTAATAAAGGGTACAATGTAACTCAATTTTATGCTTGTGCTACTAAAAACGAACCCGGTTCAAATTATTTTTTAGCGGGTGCTCAGGACAATGGTTCACAACAATTTACCACAGCTGGTATGAATAGTACAGTGGATGTAAATGGAGGTGATGGTTGTTTTTGCTTTGTAGATCAAACCAATAGTTTGAATCAAATCGTTACGTATGTTCGTAATAATATCAGTGTTTCAACGGATGGTGGTACAAGCTTTAATGGACTTTCTACTGATAATTCTGGTTCGTTTGTCAATCCAATGGATTTAGCGGATGGTGACAATAGATTGTATTCTGGCAGAAACACTAATCAACTCATTCGTTGGTCAAATATTTTTGGTGCTGTCTCTAAAACTACATTAAGCGTTAACTTAAATGGTTCATCTGCTTCGCATGTAAAAGTTTCACCTAATAATAATCAAACAGTGTATGTAGGTACCAATGATGGCGGTATTTTTCGTATCACCAATGCACATACTGGATCTTCGCCTACTATTACTAATTTAGGTTCACCTTGGAGTGGAGTCAGCGTGTCTTGTATTGAAGTATGGAAATCCTCAGTTAATTCAGATGATAGTATTGTTGCAACTGTATCCAATTATGGAGTGGCTAATAGTGTTATTTTCACTTCCAATGGTACATCTGCAACACCTACTTGGACCAATTTAGACAATGCTTCGTTGCCAGATATGCCAATCCGTTGGGCTGTTTATAATCCTACTAATAAAAATCAAGTGTTACTTGCAACTGAATTAGGTGTATGGTCTACCGATAATTTAAATGGAGGTACTACGAATTGGGGACCTACCAATACAGGTCTTGCAAATGTAAAAGTCAATATGATTAAAGTAAGAAGATCAGACAATCGTTTTGTTGCAGCTACCCATGGTAGAGGTTTATTTACTTCAAATAGTATGCTCGCATTGCCAGTATTGTGGGGCTCTCTAAATGCATTGGCCATTGATAATAAAAAAGTAGAATTAAATTGGTCTACCATGGTAGAGCAAAACACAGCGTTGTTTACAATTGAACGAAGTAGAGATGGTGTCAACTTTACATCACTCGCTACTCAACAAGCGAAGGGCAATACTGAGATAGAAAGTTTTTACAACTATATGGATCTTCAACCAATGAGTGGCATTAATTATTATCGGTTGAAAATAGAAGATATTGATGGTAAAAAAATGTATTCAAAAGTAGTGACAGCCACAATTGAAACATACACATTGGATGCAACTATATATCCGAATCCTGCAACTGATTTTGTAAAACTTGCGATGAATGGGTTGAAGGGGACATCTATTCAATATTCTATCTACAATAATTTAGGTCGATTGATAGCAAATCGTACGATGGAGAATACCTCTAGTAATTTAAATTTCACTATCGATCTTTCTTCAGTTCCATCAGGCATTTATTTTATTGAGTTATCCAATGGAGGTCAAAAAATAATACGTCAACTAACTATACAATAATTTTTTCTAGCGTTATTTCATTCGTAAAAAAAAGAGGCTGTCTCGTTCATCGAAATAGCCTCTTTTTTAGCCCTTGTTGGTATCGAAGTATAGCCAGCGTCTTTGTTCAAATCGTTGGCTCGCAGAGCCGAGCCAATGGATTTTCAAGACAGTCTCAGCTAGTTTTCGACGTCTATTACTTTGATGTAGCTATGACTAGGCAAAGCCTATCAAGAACATAGAAGCCACGAAGGCATAGCCTTCGTGGAGTAAGATATTTATTCCGATTGAATCCCACTCGTAATGTGGAAACTATTTTTGTTCCTTAGAATTGGGTGCATTAAGTATAGCCATTTGTGCGTATGACATGACTGAATATGTTTTATGCTAATAGACTATTAGGCACCATGTGGATAAAGAATCTTGTTACAATTACATTTTTTTGTTTTCTATTTTTATCTTGGTGTAAGATGAAAGAATGTTTAGTCCAGACATTTTTTTCAATCTCAAAAAAAGACAACATGAAAAAAATAATAATAGGCATGTTATGGTCAGTTTGTGCAATGACGATGCAAATAGATGCTCAAGTGACAGGTACTTTTGTAGACCGTCGTGATGGTAAAGTATATAAAACTATAGAAATCGGAACACAAATATGGATGTCCGAAAATTTAGCCTTTAAGGCCTCAAGCGGTTGTTGGGCTTATAATAAAGAAGTGAAGAATGTAGCCACGTATGGCTACCTCTACAATTGGGCAACTGCAATCAAAGTATGTCCAATAGGTTGGCATACTGCCAATGATGTAGACTGGAAAAACCTTGCCAATTACTTAGGTGGTGAAACGAAGGCAGGAGCTAAAATGAAATCAACAAGTGGCTGGACCAACAATACAAACCATACTAACAGCAGTGGTTTCAACGGATTGCTAGGAGGGTATTACCAAAAATCGGATGGCAAATTTAAGTCCACGGGTACATTAGCTGCCATGTGGACTGCCACCATGAGTGAAGATGATTTGGGTATGACCGTTTGGAGTTATATGTTAGGTATTGACAATTTGAAATTGGTAAGAGACCATGTGGTTTTTACTGAGCAAGATGGCCTCAGTGTGCGTTGTGTAAAAGACGGATTTATCAAAAAAGAGGTTAAAGAACCTGCTAAAGTGGAATTTCCAAAGGGTAGTAAAGTGCGAGTACTTAAAGACGAAAGCCCCTATGATTTATTGAATTCCATTAGCGATGAAAAAAATGGCGTACCAACTGTCGGCATTGTAGTTGAAGATTTGGTGCCTTTGGGAGATGGCTGGTACTCAGGAAAAGTGGATATGTATGTGGGGGGCTATCGATCATATAAGCGAGCCAAGTTTGAATTAATTAAGTAACGCAATTTTTGCAATAAAAACCTCAACGATTTTGTAAATCTTGCGTTCTCGGAGATTCTCCGGCCTCTGGGACTTAGAAAACGTAATTACATTCTTGTGATAGAATGATTATGTTTTTTCGCCCTTGTTGGTATCGAAATATAAACAGAGCAGCAGAGGGTACCAACAAGCACCATGCTTAGCAAGATGGTTTTATACGATGATTATAATTTAATTTTAAAACGCATTATTAAATGCGAATTAAGGAGCGCAACTTAATGTCATTCTTTTTCTTCTTCGAGCCTTTGTTCCAATCGTTGTCTCGCAGAGCCGAGCCAAAGGATTTCCACGACAGTCTCGGCTAGTTTTCGAAGTCTTTTACTTTGATGTAGCAGTGACTAGGTAAAGACCAAGGAAGTATTAGCCAATAAGGCATAGGCTCCGTGGAGGGGGTTAATTGCAGTATTTTTTAATTTTATCGTAGGCATCCTCAAAACCTTGTTCACCCGCCTTACTGAAATCTAAACATGCACTTTCTTTCATGTTCATTTCTAATTTTACATGACCTCGCATCCAATAGCAGTAAGGATTATCTGACTTTAGCACTATAGCTGAATCTAAATCATGAAGTGATGCAGCATTTTGAGCTATAATATATTTAGAAACAGCTCGCAATTCGTAATATTTGGCTAATTCTTCAGTTTCATCAATCAAAGCTCTATTATATCTCGGAAGGTTAACTGATGTGCTTGGTTTTATTAAATTAGTATTAACTTTATTAGTATATAAATATATGGCTCTATTTAAATCTTCAATTGATCCCATGTAGTCTTTCAATTTATATTTCGCTTCAGATCTTTCAGATAGGAATTGAGCATGCCATCTATCTTTTGTTATAAAATATATCCTAAGATAATCATGTTCATTGGTCAATTCTAAGTTGCTTTCTATTAATGTGATTATTTTACTTAAATCGATAACTGACTTGAAATAATCATTCATATTGTGCGAATAAATAAATGCGCGCTTACTATATGACATTATTAAAGTTTCAAAATAGTTGATATCTTCTTTAGGTAATAACTCAATTTTCTTAGATAAGTCTTTTATTGCTGTAGAATAATATCCATATTCTACACTTAGATAAATTTGGGAATTAACTGCATGTATTAATCTATCAAAATCATTGTTTAAATATCTTATAAAATTCTCAAGGTCACTATATGCCTCCTTATAACATTTGTACTTACTATTCAGATACGACCTTGATTCATATAAAATTAATATTGAAGTTGTATCCCTATTTTTTTTAGATGAATTTATATCCATATCAATTGCTAAAAGTTCTTTATGGTATTCTGGATACATTACAGATTTAGGCTGTAATTCCTTAGTTGACTTCAGAGGCTTACGGGATATATCTTTTTTCCCAATTACCAAGGTGTTCTCATCATAATTAAAAGTAAATTCTCCTAATTTTTGCAATAAAGATTGACCTAGCAATAATGAGGCTGATTGATTCTTTAGTATTACGGCTTCAACATTTTCCAATTCATATTCGCCTATCATTATTTTCTTCAAAAGAACTTTTTTTGCATCAATTACGCTACCATCTGCAATTGTGTATTTTCCGCTGCCAATTATATCACTTTCTGATAAAAAGCCATTTTTAAACATATATTCTGCTTCAATTGATGTTAAGGATACTATACTTGCCCCTGTATCAAAAATGAAGTTCATCGATACACCATTAACCTTGCAAGGAACATGATAAACACCATTTCTTTTTAAAAGTTTGATTTTGCTCTGAGCTAAGGATTGCTCATTTTGATGAAGTATTAGAATTGTTAGTAAAAAGAATATCACTTTAATACTTCTAGAAGTCATTTTTAGATAAGCATCAGTGAGTACAGCTTTCATTTTAATTCCTTTTTTAAGTTTAGTCTTTGCTAGTTGACAGCTAAAGTGCCAACCTAGGCTGAACAAAGATAGAGGAAAAAGCATGACATTTATTCCTATATCTAAAAAGATTAATTACTGTTCAGTTGTTGGTTTTCTTAGCCAACAACATACTAAGTATTAAATAATTTTCAACAAAAAAATATAAATTATATTGATTTTTATACAAACGCTAATAATAAAGGCGAAATCATTGTTAAATAACTTAACAGTGAATTACTGTTCCCTGTTACTATATAAACTAAATAAACTTATAAAGATGGCTAAAATTAATCCGACCATTTATCAATAAAATCTAACACCTCCTCCATTGTGTAGATAACTTTAGATTCTTTCACCATGGTCGTCGTAGCGTTATTTGGATTTGGTGTATTATAAAAAGTAAAGCATCTATTTAAATCTAAAAAAATACCAACCCCATATATCAAACGGTGTTTGTGGCTGAATTTATGATAAACCTTATCAAAGTTTAAATTATCGATTTTGAGTGTTTGGTTGATTTTAGTTTCTAGATTAAAATCAAGTCTTTTGTTAAAGTATTCTGAAATATCATCTTGTAGCATAACTAAACTTTAGTATTCAAAATTAATTAAATGAAATAATGAAAGTCATAAAACTTACTCACACTTAATTTAAGAAATTATTGTAGATGTATGGTCATACAAAGAAATTAACAACTAAAATTATCCACCTTTGTTTGTTTCCTTAACCAACAACACACTATTGTTAAAAATATTCATAGAACAAATATACTCGATATTTGTTCTATGCCAACGCTTCCAAAATTGCCCAACGATACCAATAAAGCGGAGTGAAACGGTTCACATAACCTTTTTTATCTAGCTTACGAGATGTAGCAATGCTGAACATCTCGAAAAGCATGATAAAGAAATAAGCCTCTCTTTTACGAAAATTTCTGTTATCTGTTATGTTGTTTTATTTAACTATTAAAATTATGAAAAAAGGTTTATAAAAATCACTTCGTTATTGAAAGAGTATCCGTTAGAGCGTTTTGCTCTAGTTTGTCTTGCTTTTGCATATATTTCCGTAGCGTTGATAGCTCTATTTTTATTCCTTCTAACTCTTTTTCACTTTTATCTTTTGACTGTAAAATAAATGTTTGTATAATATAATAAATAGATAGTATGGCTATAATTAATGTCACTGATCCACTTAAAACTGTAAACAAATTTGTACGAATAACAGATTTATTAATAGTAATAAGTTGTTCTTTAAGTACGTCATCTAGTTTAAGGTGCCTAAGATATTTATCATGTCCTCCAAGTCGTTTAGCAAGTCTTCCAATATCTGTCAATTCAAAAGTATTTTTAAGATTAATATCTTCAACTCTTTTTATATACCCTTGCTTCTTCATAAATTGTTTAACACAATTAAATTCCTTTTTACCAAATGAAAGATAAGTGATATTTATGAAATCAATTTCTTCAAGATGTCCAATTGTTTTTAAGTATTTAGTATGGTCGTATCCAACAAGTATATTGTCAATATTAAATTTATCGAATGGCATAATTGCATTAAAAACGAGATTACAAGTTTCAGTCATAAATTCATTTAAGCAATTTTCTATTTCTTCATCTTTTGTCATTTTATTTATTGGTTATTTCTTTAGGGAAACAGATGTCTGAAAACTTACAAATAACTTGATATAGTGCAAAGTTCCTGCCATTTAACAATCACTATAGACTTGTGTAAATGGCTATAATGATTTGTAACTAGCATGTTCAAATATATAATTCATTTTTTACAAATCATAGTAATAGCATTTTAGTTTGAATATTGAAGTGAGTTGGTGATTTAGAATACATGTGAAAATTACTAGTTTATTTACACAGATGTTTTACTCCAATATTCAAATTACAACTTCCTTTTTCCCTTCCCTTTTTTAGGCATCATAGGGCTGAGTTGTCGGGCGGCTTCTTGAGCGCCAAGTACGTTTTGAGTAGCTGCTGCTTGGCAATATTTGTAAAAGTCGAGTGCGGTGCTTACGCTTTCGTTTTCGAGGGCTATTACGGTATCGTTTATGGCTTGTTGCAATTTTTTAACCTGTATCAGTATATCACCCAAAAACTGAAAATCTTGTACATCCTTTTCAAACTCAGCTTGATTAAAATAGGGCGGTAGGATATGTGGATTTTGTCGGGTAAGTTCCAAGGCAGTGGTAATAAAAGCATGCGTGCGAGCACCTAGTCTAAGGTGTTTGCGTTTTTCGCTAGGCGTAAGTTGTACCAAAAACGACATGCTCGTTTCGATGTCTGAAAGCATGGTGAGCCATGCTTGATGTTGTACATCGGTAATACCGATGGAAAGGTTATTGTAAGGCATAGTAGTAAGTTATTTTTCAATATCAAAAATAGTAGATTTTGTATTAAAATATTCCTAAAATAGCACCTATGCTGCCAAACTTTGCAAAAATGTGCAATGCAATTGCACATAGGGTGCAATTGCATTGCAGAAATCTGCAATTGCATTACATGAGTGGTGCAATACAATTGCACCACTCGTGCCAAATTTCGCAGAAAGTTGCAATGCAAATGCACCATCAGTGCCAAACTTTGCACACATGGTGTAAAGCTTTGCACCATCTGTGTAATGTTGGACTTTTTTTTCTTAAAAATTTCTTAAAAAACAGTCCAAATTGTTTTCATTTTTTTACTACGATATACAAGCTATGTAATTTTAATTGATAAATTAATTTTCTTTTTTAACACTTAAAAACACCTACGTATGCCGTACCAAAATTTAACGTCTACATTAGACACCGCAGCAGTCGCACCGATTATGACTAGCCTAGCCACTATGCAAACCACACTTGCGCCGCATAGCATCAACCTTACACCCGATGAAATAACGAGGATGTTTAAGATGAGCATTAATCGTCAATCGCTTGGTAGTCGGTCTATCCAAATAGCCGAAGCAAATCCTACTTTGAAACTCGCTTAACACAACCTAAATGCAACCAAACAAGACAATGAACGCTATATCAATTTATTGGCTATAGAAATGAAACTTAAAGTTCTGTTTCAAGGTATAGAATATTCATGCATGTCTTCAGGTAGCTAAACTATTGTAGGAGATTTCAGATGAGCGACAAAACATGTTTCGGCATAAAAACAAAACCTTCGGCTAATCAAAAGCACTCAAGGCAAAGTAGAGAAGCCATTAAAGCAACAGAAACAAAGGAATATGAAGCTACAAGAAAACTAAAATTTCTTACACGGTGATAATAAATCTAGCAAGCTCACCGTAAAAAAGCAAAGCGAGATAGCTTTCAAAAATACCTATATTTGAAAGTGAAATCTATAGGCATCAAACAAAATAAATAACATTATAAACAAAAAATTTAAAACATTGAAAAAGTTAATTTTAGCGATTTCAGCAATCGCACTTATTGCCATCAGTTGCAATAAAAATTCTATAGAAAAGAAACCTACTGTAACAGGCAAACAGACCATGAGGGTAATAAACTCTGGTTTAAAAATTGAAAATGGAATAATGATGTTTAGTTCAATTGATGCATTAGATGCTAAAATCAAAGAACTACATTCTATGTCAGTAGATGAACTTGATCATTATAATCAAAGTTTTTACGACTTTACAAGTCTTTATAGACAATATCAAATTTTGGATGCTCAAGCAGATGCTGAAAATGGAATATCTGCCGATAGTACTATAAATGCTAGGTTAATAGTGGATATTCCAGATAATGTATTTGCAAGTGTTGTAAGTAAAGACGGACTTCTAATTCTGTCTGATTCTATCTATTACTATTCAAGTGGTGGCTATCAGGTAACCGACACGATTAACTATGGTAAAAATACAAATTTCAATTGGAATGCAATAGCTAAAAAAGGATTTGGACAAAATAATAATGGCAATCCGGAATGGGCTTCATTTCCTCCAATTTCTCATTTTTTTCATACATACAATAACGTGAATACTTGGCCAAAACACAATGGACGAGATGTACGAGCAATACACACAAAATGGTGCTCTTGGTTTGGAGTTTATGGAAGTGCTGGCGCGAAAATAAAACTAGAAAAAGATTCAAAATATGGAGGGTGGATTAATATTGAACATGCTAATGCAAGCAATACTACTTCTTCCAATTTTAGATATTTCACTATGTTTTCAGGTGGAGGTAATACTTGGTGGGACTGGTCTTATTATAACAAATCAGATTCCAAAAATACTTCTAGTAAAAATGTAAATGAGATAGTTTTAACATATAAAGCATCACTTATTGCAGGTCCTCTACAGCACCAAGTTGGAAATTTTGTAAATACAGTCTCTATTACAAGACAAGGATGTACATTAACAACTACATGGAATCATTAAAAAATTTAAATGCAACCGTAATCATTACGGTTGTATTTAATATAAATATCATATTCAAATGAAAACAATAAAATTAATATTAATCCTAATTCTAGTATCTAAAATCTCATTCACACAAAAAAAGTCTGAATTAATCCCCAAAAACAAAATAGAAATTTCAATTAGACTCGAAGGAACTAAAAGAAAAAGCGATAAATATTTTGATAACGATACCAATACATATACTGCAGAACAAAAATACCCTGAAAAATATTATAAAAACAACAATTATTTAGCTGGAAATATCGGTATTAAAAAATATTTTCCAAAGCATTATATACTATCTTCTGAATTCAGGTATAAACTATGGGGATTTAAAGAATATTTTTTAACTCCTTATTATGGAAGTGGAAGTGCTATTAGTTACGGCTTTTCATATACTCTTTTCAACATTGACCTTAGCATTAATATTCAAAAAAGATTTATACTATATAAGCGACTGGAACTACGTCCACGAATTGGATTAACTATATTTCGTTCATTAACAAAAGGTTTTGATAGCAGTGTATACTACAATTTTGGGAATTCTGAATATAATAATTACAATTTAGGCAGTCCTTATAAAATTGGTATGAACTTTGGTTCTGAATTAATATACAAAGTCACAAACAGAATTTCTTTAAATACTAGTTTTGTGTATTACACACCTTTCAATAACAGTTATGGATGGACTCATGGCGAGAGAATAGCAGGTACTGAATATCCTTGGAGAAAATATAGAAAGAAGAATGATGGTATTTATTTAGGATTTGGTATAGATTTTTCTTTAAGGAAATACTATAAAGATTAACTACATAATGAAACCTCCTACAACCTTGGTTTTGCGTCAGTGTGGCTTTCGCCTTAGTTAATATCGAAGTAAAGCCAGTGCTGTGGAGGGTACCAACAAGCACCATGCTTAGTAAGTTTGATTAAACGATGATTTTATTTTAAAAAGCATTCATAAATGCGAATCAACTATAGTTGAAAAATGATTTTCTTTTTTTAACATTATTTGTTGTTGGACATTAAGGCAAACACCTGCGAAAATGCAACACAATTATTTTAATCATAAGGTGGCTTTTGCTCCTTATTTTAATTCTTCTTAAAATATGAAAATAATAAAATACTTAATAACCATAATTGGAATTTCTATATCCCAAACTAGTTCAGCACAGTTAGAACCTAGTTCTAATAAAACTAATTATCCAAAACAACCCTATTTAATTTTTAATTTTAAAAATTCAGATTGTCAAAACTGCTCTATAATAGCTTATAATAAACTTAACCAAATAAAGACAAAATCTAAAATTGTGGTTGTCTTTGAGGATAGTACACTTGAAAATATATTTTATAAAGTTAAACATAACAATAGTGGTTGTCTTCTATATTTTGACAGTTTGTTTTCTAAAGCAATATCAATTGGCAATCATAATTCTTTCTCAATTGTAACAAATAATAAAGTAACGAATTATTATATAAATGAAATTAGTGATTCTCTTATAAAATATATTAATAATGACCTTTTAAACCCATTAAAACAATCAGAATTTGATTATAAAAATTCAAATTTGAAATCAATAAATTTGAAATCAATAAAAAACGAATCATTGTTTTTAGTTAATAATTCGTTTGGAATAATGGATTACACAAATCAATATTGTACTATTTATGAAGATACATTTAAATCAGTGATTCCAACTTTGAACAACAGTACTTACAAAGAAATGAGAAACATTTTTACGAGGAATTCCCCGAATCAATTAACAGACAGTCTACATGACATACTAATTAGTCAAACAGGATTTTCCAAGTATCTTGTTAAGAACATCTCTTTTTTTAATGAAATTTGTTTGGAACTTACAATTAACATGTTAACTCAAAAAAAATCAACGGACAGTTCGCTTAATCTTGCAATGCAAGGATATACGTTGATAGCAAGTGGACATAAAGGAAAAAATAATGAATTACTTAATATAGACAGCTATAATAAATACTATCCTCTTGTCAATATAGAAAAACAAGATAAAAAAATGTATCCAACATTAACATATGGATTTGTAAAAAATAACGAAACAATATATTGTCCATATATTGAATATATTGACACGACTTCAACTTTAAAATTAGTTGCTCAAAAATTTGATAGTAATAAGGCAGAGGTAATTTCTGTTTACAATTTAAATTTCTGGGAAAAGCATAAGGATGAAAGGATAATATTCAAATTAGATTCATTGTACAATCCATATATTTTATACCTAAACAGTAAAATAATTGAAACACCAGCATCAAACCAACTAGTTGAATTAAATAAAGGAAATATAAATGAAAAATCAGTAGAACTTATTGATTTTAAAATCATTACTAATAATACTGTTAAAGTATTACTCATATCAAATGGCGTTATATATGAGTCCACAATTGATTTAAAAACTTCAAAAGTATTGAATACAGAAATTATTTGCTATTCAAATTTAAATATTGCTAAGTACTTTAAAAACAATATTTATTCATTGAATCAATTTAATAATGACTTGATAATTCAACGCGTAAGAAAATGAAACCTCCTACAATCTTGGTTTTGCGTCAGAGTGACTTTTGAAATTAGCTGAATCCGCCGCGGCGGATAGTTTATATTAGCATTCTACCAACTTTAAACTTTTGTACTTTCTACCCTACACCGAACACAAAGCCACCAAGCATTAAGGTGTATTTAATATAAATATCATATTCAAATGAAAACTTTAAAATTAATCCTAATTCTAGTATCTAAAATCTCATACGCACAAACACAATACAAAATAGAGAAAAACAAAATAGAAATTTCAATTAAGCTCGAAGGAACTAAAAGAAAAAGCGATAAATATTTTGATAACGATACCAATACATATACTGCAGAACAAAAATACCCTGAAAAGTATTTTAAAAACAACAATTATTTAGCAGGCAATATCGGGATTAAAAAATATTTTCCAAAGCATTATATAATTTCTTCTGAATTCAGGTATAAACTATGGGGATTTAAAGAATATTTTTTAACTCCTTATTATGGTAGTGGAAGAGCTTTTAGTTACGGATTTTCATCAACTGTTTTTAATATAGACTTAAGTGTCAACATATTAAAAAGAATAGTATTGTACAAACGATTTGAATTAAGGCCTCGAATTGGAGTAACACTGTTTTATCCATTTACAAGGGGATTTGATAGTTCTGTTTACTACAATTTTGGAAACACTGAATTTAATAATTACTATTTAGGGAGTCCATATAAAATTGGTATGAACTTTGGCTCTGAATTAATATTCAAAATCACAAACAGAATTTCTTTAAATACTAGTTTTGTTTATTACACGCCTTTCAATAACAGTTATGGTTGGACTCATGGCGAGAGAGTAGTAGGTACTGAATATCCTTGGAGAAAATATAGAAAGAAGAATGATGGTCTTTACTTAGGATTTGGTATAGATTTTTCTTTAAGGAAATATTATAAAGATTAAATAATATTGAAACCTCCTACAACCGTAGTTTTGGGTCAGTATGGCTTATGTACTCGGCTGAAATTTGTAGTATAAATTAACATTCTACGTACTTTAAACTATTGTACTTTCTTCACCCTTGTTGGTATCGAAGTATAGCCAGCGTAGCGGAGGTTACCAACAAGCACAATGCTTAAAGTTTGTTTTATACGATGATTTTAGTTTGATTTTAAAACGCATTCATAAATGCGAATCAACTATAGTTGAAAAATGGTTTGCTTTTTTGAACATCATGTATTGTTTGTCAAAAAGAACTGCAACAGCGAAAATCAAAAACTATTGTTACTTTAATCTTTCACAACCGTACCAATAGCACCACCGCATACAATCTCTTTCAAATTGCCCGATGTATTCATGTCAAATACAACAATAGGCATTTTGTTTTCTTGACAAAGGGTGAAAGCTGTCATATCCATTACCTTCAAATTTTTAGAAATAGCTTCACCAAAGGTTAAATTGTCAAACTTCACAGCATTTGGATTTTTTTCAGGGTCGCTGTCGTAGATTCCATCTACACGAGTACCTTTAAGTATCGCATCGGCATTGATTTCTACAGCGCGGAGTGAGCCTGCTGTGTCGGTAGTGAAATAAGGGTTGCCTGTGCCTGCACCAAATATCACCACACGGCCTTTTTCTAAATGGCGAATGGCTCTACGACGAATAAAGGGTTCGGCTACTTGATCCATTTTGATGGCACTTTGTAAGCGGGTTTGAACGCCCACTTTCTCAAGCATACTCTGCATAGCTATACCATTGATAACAGTGGCTAACATACCCATATAATCGCCTTGAGCGCGTTCTATGCCTGTTTCCTTTTCATTCATGCCTCTGTAGATGTTGCCACCACCGATTACCAAAGCCACTTGTACACCCATATCTATAATCGATTTAATGTCATGTGCATATTGTGCTAACATTTGCGGGTCCATACCATAGGATTTTTCACCCATAAGGCTTTCACCAGATAATTTTAGAAGTATACGTTTGTATTTTGGAGTCATGAATGAAATTATTTTTGCAAAGATAATTTTCAAACCCTCATTATGCGAATAAGGGCTATACTTTATTTCAAAAAGGGAAGAATATTATCCTAATAATGAATTTACATGCTCAAATATTTCATCTGCAACAGTAGCCATGTCTCGATTGCCATCAATTCGTATTATGTTTTCTTGTTCGGCAAGTTTCTCAAACGCAATGAGGTAATTGCTGCGAATGGCTTTGAGCAAATCCAGCGTTTCAAATAATTCGATATTGGCTCTCGATTTTTGGATACGTTCGATACATATCTCAGGTGCTACATCTACAAAAATCGTAGCCGTAGGTCGAAGTAAATCGGCGCTCATACTATTGGCTGCTATAACCCAGTCCATATCCATATGGGTAGAATGGTAAGCATACGATGAAAAATAATATCGGTCGGTGATGACGTGATAGCCATCATTCAATTGTTTGAGTAGGCCAATGTTTTCGTCAAGGATATGATTTAATCGATCGGCTACGAATAAACCGGCAAGGGTTTTATGATCAGCCTTTCGTTCGCCTTTTAATATTCTACGAATGAGTTGACCTATTTCGCTATTTGTAGGCTCGCAAGTCGTATATGTTTTAAAATTGAGTTGATTCAATCGCTCGGTGAGTAATCGAGAGTGAGTGCTTTTTCCACTGCCGTCGATACCTTCAAATGCTATAAAAAGTTGTTTAGTTGGATTCATAACTTGGCACAAATGTAAAGTAAGAATGGAGAATAATTATTCGAATCGATTTTCTTTCCAAACATAACTTTCATCCTCAAAAATTTCCTTACCCCACACAGGTGCTTCTTTTTTGATTCGTTCCACAATTTCCTCGCAAGCATCAATAGCATCTTTCCGGTGGATCGACGATGTAAATACAAACAAGGAAATTTCTCCGGCTTTTACTAACCCAAGACTATGATATATATGCATACAGGTCAATTCATACTTTGCAAAAGCATCTTCTCGAATTGTATGAAATACGGCATTGGCCATATCGTTATAGGTTGTATATTCAATGGCCTGCACCTCTTTAGTATCAATTATATCACTGCGTATTTGACCTAAAAAAATACTATGTGCACCTATATTTTTTTTAACACTATGATGGGCAATGCTTTCAGCAATATAGGCTGGTGTAATAGCGCCTTGTATAAATACATTTTTTATTTTTTTCTCACTCATATTGGTTGTTTTTCGGCCATCCATTTTATTAATCCACCTTTAAGATGATATACATGTTCATAGCCATATTGATCTTTCAAACATTCAAGGGCTTCTTTACTTCGAATACCTGCATGGCAAAATAGCAATACATTTTTTGTTTTATCAATCAAATGGATGGATGATGTTAATGCTGAAAGGGGAATTTGTAAATGTATATGTTCGTTCCACACTGGAAGTTCGTCAGGATTTCTAACATCAATCAAAAGAGCATTTCCTTGATTTATTTTAGTTAAAAACTCTAATGGGTCTAGATCTTCTTTTTGTGTTTTTACTTCACATTCATCATCATAGTTACAGCCTAGAATATCTGCTTGTAGGAACGTCATTTTTTCACTTCGTGGTGAAATTTGAAGTTTAGATAGTTGATGATACATCATATCGTATGTCAAGAGTGTATTATACAATAAGCCTTTTTGTTGAGTAATTAATTTCACACATTCCAATGCTTGTAATGTACCTATTGTACCTGCTACCATTCCGAGAGTTCCAGCTTCGTTGCAAGATGAATAATCAGCTTTTTTAGGTTGTGTTGGAAATAAATCTCTTAATGTAGTGCGTATTTCGCCATGATTAAAAACAGCTACTTGACCTTGGTATTGATAAAGTGCACCATATACAAATGGTTTATGAAGCAGTACACATACATCATTGATTAAATAACGTGCACTAAATCGATCAGTACAATCGAGTACAACATCGTATTGTTGAATTAATTCAATGACTATTGATTTTTCTAAAAAAAAAGGATAAACATCTATTTGTGTGTGAGGGTGAATATTTTTCAACTTTTCAAATGCAACATCTACTTTCATTTTTCCAATATCACATGAAGAAAATAATAGTTGCCGATGAAGATTTGATATTGAGACTCGATCACCATCAATTATACCTAATTTTCCTATGCCCGCAGCTACAAGATATTGCAAGGCTGGACAACCCAATCCACCCAATCCTACTAGGAGAACTTTTGCATTCAACAATTTTTGTTGAGCTTCAAATCCAAATTCAGGCAAAATGATTTGCCTATCAAAACGAGTATGGATATCTTGGTTTGTCATATTTTATCCACCAGAAAAAGGAGGAAGCAAAGCTATTTCAGTTTGAGCATTTATAACTGTATTCGAATGAATTATTTTTTGATCAATTGCAATAGCAAATTCTTTGGTAGCGAGTGATGGAAAAATTGAAATTAGTTTTTCTTTCAATGCATTTGTATCGTTCACCTCATCAAGTTCAAGGGTAGATGATTTTGTAAGATCAACCAATGATCCAAATAATTGTATTGTTATTTTTTTAGCCATTGTTCTGCATTAAGAATATCCTCGGGTGTATTGAGATTGGCAAAAAGCATAGGATTTTTATCCTGCATTTGATTTCCGTCCACAAAATTAGGATTAAAATGTGCAATTAATTCACTCATTTTATAATGCTGTTGATTCAGCAGTTCACGCCATTTGTGTTTACATTCTTTTTGATAAATTCCAAACATGGCTTCAGGGTATTGGTTCAATATTGGAATCGTAATTAATTTGTTAGTTGAATGGTCAATAAGGTATTGCATTGAATCAACATCCACAAAAGGCATATCACAACTAATGACTAAATTGTATTCTGCTGAAGTGTGTTGTAAAATAGTATCAATACCACCGGCTGGTCCTGCATCTAGGATTTGATCTTGAATGAGTGGAAATGTAAATTGTTGATAGTCTTTATTAGATGTAACAATGAAAATATCAGTCGAAACTTTTAGGCAAGTTTCTAAAATATACTCAATGACCTTTTTATTTCCAAGTTGAAGTAGGCCTTTATCAGTGCCCATTCTAGAGCTTCTGCCACCAGCTAAAATATATATTGAAAGGTGTTGTTTCAAAGTAGAATGAGTTTAAATGCTGCAATCATCAGTGCAATAGATAGCATTGACTTAATGAGTCGATTGTTTGCATATCGTGCACCTAAATAAGAACCAATAAATCCACCAAAAGATGCTATAAGTATCATACCTATCATACTATTAGATATTGTTATTCCTTTTGATAATTGTGCTGCCAATCCTGACATTGAATTTACAAAAATAAATAAAGCACTAATGCCAGCGGTTGTTTTCATATTGGCCCAGCCTAGCAATATTAACAAAGGGGATAATAAAATGCCACCGCCAATCCCAATAAGTCCAGAGATAAATCCTATACTTCCACCAATAACGAGTAACCAAGGAATTGAATAGCTATTATTCACATCAGTATTTTTAAAATCAATGAATAATCTTAATGAAGTAATGAGTAATAAAAAGCCAAGTATTTGTTTGTAAAAAATAGCATCCAATTGCATCAGCCCTCCTATGAATGCCATAGGTATGGATGCAACGATTAACCATCCGAATAGTTTTAAATTGAAATAACCTTGTCTGTAAAATTGGATGAATGCTATCAACGAAACAATACAATTTAAAACTAAGGCTACAGGTTTGGATACAGCTTGGCTAATACCCAATAGTCCCATCAACGCCAAATAGCCACTTGCACCTCCATGCCCTACTGAAGAATAAAGCATTGCAACTGCAAAAATTAAAATATAAAGAATAATTGAATACTCCATGGTTCAATTCATACGTTGATAATAATTATACATAGAGTAAATGTGTTTTTACCAAATCACCTTGTGCAAGTTCGGTAATAGCCGAATCTATTTCTACCAAGGCATTGGCAATTGCAAATGAATTCATTTTATATGATTCTTGATGATCCAATAATTCAACAGAATGCTCTTGAACTAGGGCTTTTAGAAAATGTGTAAGGCCACTTTTTTTCTTGTAACTAGCTTGGAGTGGCATATAAATCGTAGGTAAATTAGATTGTGAAAAGCCCATCATTTTTTTAAGTGAAGGAAGAACATACATGTAGAAACATGTCAGAACCGAAGCAGGGTTACCCGGTAATCCAAAGATAAATTTAGCATCTTTCTTACCTGCATAAAAGGGCTTCCCAGGTTTTTGTTGAACCTTATGTACGAGTTGAGTCACACCATTTTGTTGTAATGCAGGCAATACAAAATCATAATCACCGACTGAGACGCCTCCTGTAAGTATGATTACATCTGAATCTATCAATGCCTGCTCAATGGATTTACTAGTCGCTTTTAGTGTATCATCGACCCATTGGATTTCTTTAGGTTTAATTCCTATAGCATTTAAAGCATGTATCAATGCAAATGAATTGCTTTCATATATCTGTCCTGATTGAATTGATTGACCTGGTTGAACAAGTTCTTTTCCAGTGGTGAGAATAGTAATGGTAGGTTTTTGATATACCGAGATAGTATTCAATCCTAAGCCAGCAAGTAGTGAAGCTGTACCTGGTGTTATTCTAGTTCCTTTTGTGACAACTGTTTCTCCTATTTTTGTTTGAGAACCTAGAAGTCTTATATTCAATCCAATTTTTAAATCAGCATCCAAAATACTTAATAGGTTGTCAATACGAAGTGTTTTTTCTTGCATCACAACTGTATCAGCCCCAAGCGGTATTTTAGCACCTGTGAAAATTCGATATGCACAACCTTCTTTTAAAATAGCTTTTTCTGTTGTGTCACCTGCTTGCTCTTCGCCTGTTATTTCTAATTGGGTGTGTTTTTGTAAATCAGCTATCCTAAAAGCATAACCATCCATGGCAGATTGGTCAAACGATGGGAAATCAATCGGGGAAATAATATCCTGACTAATAGCGTAATCATAGGCTTCGTCTATATTTAGTACAATAGAATTTGTCAATTGTATTTCTTCTTCTAATCGTTTTCTAGTTTGTTCGACACTTAGCATAAATAATTCTAATCTTGTTTTTTGAACTTTCTGGTTCAACAATGTAAAAATATTTTATTAATTCCGTATAATTGTGCTAATTTTATTTAATTAAATCAGCAATATTATGCCAAACTCTACTCTTTCTTCTTATTGGAAAAAGATATCATTCTTACTACTTATTACCTTATTGATGACTTCTTTTTCATCAAAGGCACAAGTATTTTGGACAGAAGATTTTACTTCACCTGCCTGGAATATTAATGTTGTCACTGGACCTGAAGGTCCTGATGCGAACTTTTTTATTGTAGGTGATTATGAAGGGGGAGGTATTACACCCGATTTAGGAGCACCTGCTAGTTGTGGTGTTTTTGGAAATTTAAATAACACGTTGCATGTTACAAGCCTTACATTCCCTACGGGAGGTGCTGCTTATGATGCAGGTGGTTTTTGTCCTTTATTTACATGTCCTCAAACTGATAAAAGAACAGAATCTCCAACTATAAACTGTACAGGTAAAACAAATATCACATTGACATTCAATTATATTGAAAATGGTGATGGAGCCAATGATGATGCTGCTTTGTGGTATTTTGATGGAGCCACATGGAGTGTTTTAGATAATATGCCAAAAACATTAACTGGTTGCACAGGACAAGGATTATGGACTTCTAGAACTATTTCTATGCCGGCATCGGCAAATAATAATCCGAATGTAAAAATTGCATTTAGTTGGATTAATAACGATGACGGAGTCGGAACAGACCCTTCTTTTGCTGTGGATGATATGGCTATGAGTGTACCTGTTGGACCTACTTCTATTACTACAAGTAATCTAACTCAGTCTTCTTTGTGTCCATGTAATACATACTTGGTGGATTTCACTAGTACAGGTACTTTTGGGATAGGTAATATATTCACAGCACAACTTTCGAATGCCTTGGGAAGTTTTGCTTCACCAGTAAACATAGGAACACTTGCTAGTACTGCTAATACGGGTACTATTTCTGCTACAATTCCATGTTTAACTGCTACTGGCACTGCCTATAGAATTAGAGTGATAAGTTCTAATCCTGCAGTTAATGGAGCCGACAATGGTTTGAATTTAAGTATTTCACAAAATCCCAATGCTCCTACGTTAGTGACTTCACTTCCTGCTTCATTATGCGATCCAGGAGGTAATGTTCAATTAAGTGCAACTTCTGCAGGTAATTCTATCAACTGGTATACTGCAGCAGTAGGTGGTTCATATTTAGGCAATTCTGCAAGTGCAACCAACTTTCCTATGAGTCTTTCGACTACAACTACGTACTATGCTGAAGCTTTAATTGGTGGTGTGGCTGTATCTGGTAGCACTAACTTTAGTTATACAGGTGGTATGCAAACCTTTACAGTTCCTCCTGGAATCAATGCTGTCACGATCGAATGTTATGGTGCGCAAGGAGCATCAGCAATTAGTAGTGCGCCTGGTACAGGAGGTTTGGGAGCTTATGTAATGGGTACCCTTGCTGTTACGCCTGGTCAAGTACTCAATGTATTTGTAGGAGGTCAAGGATCCATTGCAAGTGGCGGTTACAATGGCGGTGGTGTAGGAGGAACAGATGCTGGTAGTGGCGGTGGAGCCTCTGATGTAAGAGCAGGAGGTACTGCTTTAGCTAATCGAGTAATCGTTGCTGGCGGCGGCGGTGGCGGCGGTGTTAGTTCTGATGGATGCCCTGCGGTATTCAATGGCGGTAATGGCGGTGCTGGTGGTGGAATTGCTGGTTCTAATGGAATGATGAGTCCTTCGGGCGGTGGTGGCTTCGGCGGTACTGTAGGTGCAGGCGGAGCTCCAGGTATAGGTTGTGGCAATTTCTTAGGCTCACCTGGAACAGTATCCACTGGCGGCGAAGGTCAGTTAATTGGCTGTTCTAACTCCCCTAGCGGCGGCGGCGGTGGTGGCGGCTATGTAAATGGCGGCGGTGGCGGTGGTGGTTCATTAGGAACTGTCGGCTGTTCTGGAAATGAAAAAGGCGGCGGCGGCGGCGGTGCAGGTGGATCTTCTTTCACAGGTACTTTAACGAATACGACTTCTAACAATGGTGTGAATGTAGGAAATGGTAGTGTAACGATTACTTGGACAGGAAGTCCTACAAGTTGTGTTTCATCAACTAGAACACCAGTCACAGTTGCTGTGAATCCTATACCAGTTGTAACAGGAACTCCATTAACCACAACAGTTTGTCCGAATGCTCCAGTGATACTTCAAGGTCAAGGGGCATCTACTTATACATGGTCTGGACCACAAGTAGTTAATAATAATCAACCTTTTCCTGCAACTATTACAGGGATTTATACTGTTACAGGAACTTCGGCTGCGGGATGTACAAGTACAGCTACCGTTTCTGTGAATGTAATTAACTTGGTAGTAAGTGCAAATGCTACTCCTGCTAGTTCGGTATGTGTCGGAAATCAGGTTACCTTAAATGGAAGTGGTGCTATTTCTTATACATGGTCAGGTGGTGTAAACGATAATGTTGCATTTACGCCTTCATTAGGAACTATAACGTATACGGTAACTGGTACGGATGGTAATGGATGTACCAATACTTCATCTATTGCAATTACAGCAAGTCCTTTACCGAACGCACCTACAGGTTTAACGGCACTGCCTTCATCATTGTGTTTCCCAGGAGGCATTGTTCAGTTAACGGCATTCTCAGCAAATAATTCTATTAATTGGTTTAATGCTCCTACAGCAGGTTCTTTATTAGGAACAAGTGCAAGTGGTACGCCATTTTCAACGACTGTTTCAACTACAACTACATTCTATGCCGAGACTTCTTTAATTGGTGTGGGCGGTTGTGTTTCGACAACTCGAACTCCAATTACAGTTATCGTACATCCTTTGCCAAATGTTAGTTCAAATCCTAATGTAGTCACTGGTTGCAATAATGTAACAGTAACATTAGCAGGTCAAGGTGCTAATTTTTATACTTGGGCTGGTCCGCAAACGATACAAAATAATGTACCGTTTTTAGCAAATTCATCTGGTATCTATACCGTTACAGGTACTGATGCAAATGGTTGCACGAATACTTCAACTGCGATAGTAAGTGTAAATCCTTTGCCAACAGTTGGTATCAATGTAAATCCTGGTGCAACTATTTGTCAAGGTGAACAAATTACGCTCAATGGTACAGGAGCAAATACATATACATGGACTGGTGGTGTGACTAATGGTACTCCTTTTGTTCCTTCTACAACAAATTCATATACTGTAACTGGTTCAGACGCACAAGGATGTAGTTCTACAAGTTCAATATTAATTCAGGTGAATCCAAGTACTGCACCGATTGTTGCACTTTCATCTAATCCAACTGTCGTATATGGAGGAACTTCAACTAGTTATGTAGCAACAGTACCTTTGTCTATTACAACATATCAATTAGATTGGTATCGAAACAATTCATTCTTTACGACTACATTTAGCCCTTCTAATTCAATCACGTTTGTACCTACATCACAAGCTGATTCTGTGTATGTTGTTTTGGTACCATTGTCGGGCTGTTATTTCCCAGCAAATGTAAAATCTAATTCTATTTTGGTACGATTCCCTATGGATATAGAGAATATGGATATCCCTGCTGGATTTACAGTATATCCTAATCCAACCAATGGTATCATAAATATTTTGGGTCTTGATAAAGGAGATGAAATTGTGTTGACAGACATAGTAGGAAGTGTTGTATTGAAAAAAACAGTAACATCTACCAATGACGCTGAGAAAATCAGTTTAGAATCACTTTCTCGAGGAGTATATCATGCACGATTTAATCGTGATGGTAAAAATTGGGTGGTGAAATTGATCAAAGAATAAATTTTGAAAACTAAAATAAAAAAAGGCTGCTTCAATTTTGAAGCAGCCTTTTTTACAAGAAATAAAAAAACGTATGGTTGACATTTTAAATAAAAATTCTACACAACGAACTGCTATTGCAACAGCAATTTTGAAAGTAAGTAATGCTGAAACTATTCGATTAATAGAAGCAAAACAAATTGCGAAGGGCGATGTATTTGAATTTGCAAGAGCCGCTGGTTTATTAGCAATAAAAAAAACCAGCGATGTTATTCCAGACTGCCATCCAATGCCAATAGAGTTTGCTTCGATTAAATATGAACTAGAATCTATGGCTATTAAAATAATCGTGGAAGTAGCTACGATTTATAAAACAGGTGTAGAAGTAGAAGCTATGCATGGGGCAGCTATTACAGCACTTACTATGTATGATATGCTCAAACCTATTGATAAAGGAATTGAAATATCAACGATACGATTGGAAGAAAAAAAAGGTGGAAAATCATCTTTTAAAGAGGCTATGAAAACGAATATTAAAACAGCTATTATAGTATGTAGCGATTCGGTTGCTTCAGGAAAAAAGAAAGACCTAGCAGGCAAAAATATTTCTGAATTACTTTTACAGTCGGGTATAGAAACCCATCTGTATAAAATTATTGCAGATGAAAAAAAATTGATTCAGGAAGTACTGTTAGATTGTGTAAAGGATGAGTATGATTTGGTATTGTATACAGGTGGCACTGGCTTATCTCCTAGAGATGTAACACCAGAGTCAGTAGAGGAATTATTGGATAGAACTATTCCTGGCATCATGGAAGCTGCTCGCAATTATGGACAACAACGTACACCTTATGCAATGTTGTCGCGAGGTATAGCTGGAATGATAAAAAGTACATTGGTCATTACATTGCCTGGATCAACCAAAGGAGCTACTGAAACGATGAATGCATTGTTCCCTTATATCAAGCACATATTCAAAGTAGCTGAAGGAGCAAGACACGATGAGTAATAACTAAACATTAATGATACAATTTGTACAAATACATATTTTTACAATTCACATAAAAATATAAATAACCATGTTAGAACAATTATTTAACCTCGTCAAAGATGAATCTCAAAATGAAATCATCAACAATCCTGCTATTCCAAATGAAATGAATAATCATGCAGTTGGCTTAGCAACAGAATCGGTTTTTTCTGGATTACAAAATGCACTAGCAAATGGTGGATTACAAGATGTATTAAGTATTTTTAATGGTAATTCAAACAATTCAAGTTCTAACCCAATAGTAGGCGGTATCGCTAATAATTTAGTGAAAAGCTTAATGAGTAAGTTTGGAATTGATAGTACTATGGCTCAAAATATTGCAGCTTCACTTATCCCAACTATACTAGGGAAATTAGTTTCTCGTACCAACGATCCTTCAGATAATGGATTTGATATCAATGGCATTATAGGTGCTTTAACTGGTGGATCTTCTCAAGGAGGTAGTCCAGTTCAATTGCCAGGCTTACAAGGAGCTCCTCAAGGAGGAAATGGTATTGATTTTGGAGGCATCCTAAAAAGCCTTACAAGTGGTGGATTAGATGCTAACCGTGATGGAAGTATTGGTTTAGATGATATTGCCGGAATGGTAGGACGCGCTGCTAGTGGTTCTCAACAACAAACTCAACAGCAACCACAAGGTGGTGTATTAGATTTGTTGAAAGGTTTAATTGGAGGATAAACATTTTCTTATATTTAAAGTTTATATCATGAAAAAAGTACACCTACTACTTTTATTCTTTGTATATGCTCTTTCTTCTCATGCGCAAACTTTTGTAAAGAAAACACCTGAGGAAAAAGCTAGAAAATATACAGACGAATTAATTGCCCAAATTCCTTTAGAAAAAGAACAAGAAGAAAAAATCTTTTTGATCAATGTAAATGTGTCTAAACAGTTTGATTCTTTGTATGCTGCAAAGGCAGACAAAGATGAAATGAGAAAAGCATATGCTGTCATTTTTAAATCGCGTGATGCTGAATTTAAAAAAGTGCTTACTAAGGAACAATTTTTAAGATACGATGATTGGCAACGAGAAAAAAGAGAACAACGATTAAAAGAAAAAGCTGAGAAAGAAAAACAATCTCAGCTTGTTGAAAAAGAAAACAAATAAATGAAAAGTTGAGGATTACTAGTGTTGAACAGTAAACTTCTCAACTTTTCTTTCTTCACTATCAATCAATTCCATCATATAAATACCGTTAGCGTATCCATCTACATTTACATTGAGTGTATTTAAACCATTCGTTGTTGTAATCAATTTTGAAAAAACTGGTCGACCCATAGAGTTGTAAATTGTACATTGTACATCTTTATTTCCTTGCGAATATATTTCAGTTGTTAATTGACTATATGCAGGATTTGGATAATAAACAATTTGTGGTTTGGATGCATCGTCTATGCTTGAAGATGTTTCAACTTTGAAATCACTATTGCTGGTTTCTAAAAATAAACGATAGCAATTGATAGGATCAAATTTTCCATTGTAACCTAACACTCTAATTGTGTAAGTAGCAGGGATACTACTGTTGTTAGAAACAACCACTTCGCCTTGTAATCGGCCATTTTGAGAAGAGAATACCTGAACGCCGTTGCTATTGAATATTTTCATATCATAATCTGCAGGCATATTCGTAAGAGATACCTTAAATTTTGGTTGTGCTGCTGTGGTAGTAAATGCAAAATAATCATTGTCAGTTTCTGAATCGAGGATAGAAGCGACCAGTGTATTTTTCTCTATGGCAACAGCAGTTGCTAGTGAATTATTAGGCTCGTAATTGTTGCTACACGAAGGCGGAGGTGCAGATAAGGTATTGAAATATTTTGAGGCACTGAATTCACTCGTTCCATAAGGACAAGTTGCTGAAACTTGATACTCATAAGCAGTAATTGGTATCAAATTTTGAATAGCTATATTATTGGTAGAAGAAGTTAAGGTGGTCCATGTTGGTATTCCTAATTCTCTGATTTGAATAGTGTATGTTGTAGCATCTTGTACTGCTTGCCAATCGAGTGAAACATTCGTATGAGAAATCCCTGAAATTAAAAGAGAAGTAGGGTTACCGCAAGTCTGTGGTGCCGCAACAGCAGTGGTAAATGAACTTAATGGTGAAAACTGTCCTGTTCCACTTGTACAGGTAGCTTGTATTTGATATTCATATGCAGTATTTGAAGAAAGTCCAGATATAGTGTAATATGTAAGTGAAGATGTATAGGTAGTCCAAGTATTACTTCCAGATGGTCTAATTTGTACAGTATAACTAGAACCTGTGGCTACAGCATCCCAATTGACTGTGGCTGACGTAGATGTAATACCGTTAGAATTTATATTTGATGGTGTCCCACAAGAAATAGTAGGTGTAGGGTAGGTACCGCCTAATGAACTAAGTATAGAAAAACGTGCACCACCTGACAAGAATAAAGGTTCCATTCTAACTTTTTGACCTGCAGTGAACATATTCATTCCGATATCATCAGTATAGTCCATGTAATTCATAAACATATCTCCGTTTGGAGTATTAGCACATGATATTTTTGGAAAGACTGGAACGCCATAGTTTTCAGCTCCTTGATTTGGTGTGTCATTTACAAGGTCTGAACCGTTGCAAGATCCACCGTCGTCTCCCCAAATATGATACAAATTCATCCAATGGCCTACTTCATGAGTAGTTGTACGGCCTTTGTTAAATGGTGCTAATACTGAACCCATTGTGCCAAATGCTCTGAATGAAATTACGACACCATCGGTTGCAGTTGGACCACCTGGAAATTGAGCATAGCCCAATAAACCGCTGCTTAATTTGGTAACCCAAATATTTAAATAATCTGTTGATGGCCATGCATCTTTTCCTCCTGTTGCTGCATGCTTTACATTATCATTGTATGAAAATGAAGTTACAATTGTTTGAGTGCGAGTAATTCCATTGCTAGAATCACCCATTGGATTTCTTTTTGCTAACACAAACTGAATTTCGCAATCAGCAGCAACAGCTTGAAAAGCTGCAGGTGCATTTATAATATCAGCATTTAATTTTCTGAAATCAGCATTCAATACATTTATTTGAGACTGAATTTGTGCATCAGAAATATTTTGAGATGCGGTATTATACACTACATGAACTACAACTGGTATTGTTATTACAGCACGTTGCTTTGGTTTAATAGGGTTATTGATATACGACTGTGTTTGCGATTCAATTAAATTTCTTTTTGCAATAATTTCAGGATGTGAAAGTTCCAATGAATGCAAATGATCCATTGAAGAGCAAGTGCGTGATTGCACTTGGGCAAGGCCTAGAAAACTAATCAATAAAAAACATAGAGTAGTAGTTATTTTGTTCATATTATGGACATTATATACATATATAAACAAGGAGTATGCCAAAATAATTAGTATTCAAGCTATTAGATATAAAATAAATTATATATAAAATATTTTATAATTGATAAGTGTTGTAAATACTAGATTTTACGGTCAAATAGATGCATACATCCGTTCAATTATTTCTACCACTTTTTTGCCATCAAGGGCATTAGTCATCACTTTTTCTTTGCCTTGTAATGTTTTTACTACATTATCGATTACACGATCATGGTTGCTCATGCTACCTTGATATTTTCCATAATCGTTTGATTTGGCTGTGATATTGATAGCAGGTAATTGAGTGTTTTTGATATGTTGATACTCAATTGTATTAAGGTATTGACCTCCTATTTTCACTGTTCCATATTGAGCTAAAATTGTAAAAGCTCCTTCCATGTTTTTTTCAAAACTACAGGTGGAAAAATTAAAATTGACTAAAGCGCCAGATGTTGTTTTCATTACAAAACTACCTGTGTCTTCGACTTCTGTATAAGCGTGATTATAGTTAAATACTTGGCCTTGTACTGTTGAGATTTCACCAAAGAGATAATATAGAATATCAATAAAATGACTGAATTGAGTAAAAAGACATCCACCATCAAGATGTTTTTTACCTCGCCATGAACTTTCATTGTAATAGTATTCATTTCTATTCCAAAAACAATTGATATTGATAAAATAGACATCCCCTAATATATGTTCCTCCATTAGTTTTTTTACTTGCTGTACAGGTTCATTGTATCGATTTTGTTTTACTACAAAAATGGTTTTACTTGATTCGTTAGCAGCATGTATCATATGATCACATTCAATACTACTCATTGCCATCGGCTTTTCGCACACTACATGTGTACCAGCATTTAAAGATGTGATAGTGTGTAATTGATGTAAATAGTTAGGGGTGCACACATTTATCACATCAGCATTTACAGTAGAAAGCATTTGATTTAAATCGTTGAAACAAGGAGTTGATTCTTTTAAATGGGATTCTATTTTATCTAAATTTATATCGCACAGTCCTACTAAATCGGCTTCAGGATGTGAAAGAACATGTTGCACATGACGTTTTCCAATGTTTCCTATGCCTACGACTGCAAATTTTATTTTACTCATTTTTTATCTATTAAATCACCATTCATATTCAGTTCAAGAAGATGCTCATCCACCATAAACCTAATTAATTTCAATAATTCATCTTGTCTTGAAGTAGGATATTTTTTACAAAATAATCCTATGTTGAGAGAACCATTTAACGTGATTTCATGCAAAATAGTATTTTTAATAGTTTCATAATCGGTTGGCTTACGATTTTTTTTCAATTGAAGACAATTATCACATTGACCACAATCGGAAGATACATTTTCGCCAAAGTAACCTATCAGTTTTTTTGCTCTGCATTCCGTAGCTGTTTCGGTATAAGAAATCATGAATTGCACCCGATCTTCATACCTGTTTTTTAAAATGTCAATCATGTTTCGATCGATATATAACTCATTATCCGAAACGCGGTCATGTTGAAAAAATAATTGAGGTTTATCTTTCGCTTTCTTGTACTCAATTATATGATGACTTTCCAATTGATCCAGTATCATTTCAATGTAATCTTTTGCTACTTGTGCTTTTTGTGCAATCTGAAATTCACTGATAGGTACAAAGTGGTTTAGAATGCCTCCATACATTCTCAATAAGTGTTTTAAGACTTCATCTAGTTTAGGATGATTTTTTTCTAATTCAATGATCAGTGATTTATTGGCAATCACACTCACTCTTGATGGTAAAAAGATACTTTCACTTAGTTGCCAATAGGCTAACATTTCGAGCAGTTTGATACTGCTCATTGTTTCGATCAGATTGAGTTCAAATTTTTTGCAAAAATCAGTGATTTCAAAGTCGAAAATTTCATCGGTACCGCTACCAATACCAACTTGTAAATATTGACAAAGTGCATTGTACGTTTTTCGAATAATCACATTCGATGGATATCTTAGGGCTATTCCATTTTGCAAATCCACTAAATCTTTTGGTTGATATAAAAGTACAGCATATGATTTGAGTCCATCACGCCCAGCTCTACCAGCTTCTTGGTAATAGGCTTCGGGTGTATCTGGTAGGTCATAATGTATTACGATGCGTACATCAGGCTTGTCGATACCCATTCCAAATGCATTGGTACATACAATGATGTTGGTACGATTTTGTATCCAATCATCTTGTTTTTTATTACGTATTTCTTGGTCTAAACCTGCATGATAATAATCGGCAGAAAATCCTTGAGCTGCCAATGTTTCAGCAATTTCTTTTGTTCGTTTTCTATTGCGACAATATACAATACCAGTACCTTGTATCTTTTGTAAAATTTCAATTGCTTTTACTATTTTATTCTCAACCTTAAAAGCACTCAACGAAATGTTTTCACGCGCAAAGGATGTAAAGTAAGTTTGGTATTGCTTGAAATGAAGTTTTTCGATAATGTCTTTTTGAACAAATGGGGTTGCACTTGCAGTTAAAGCAAGAATAGGAATGTCAGGTAAATACTCTCTGAATTCAGCTATTTGTAGGTATGGTGGTCGAAAGTCGTACCCCCATTGTGAAATACAATGAGCTTCATCTACAGCTATAAGATTTATATCCCAATCACTTAGGTAATCAAGAAACAATGAAGACCTTAATCGTTCGGGCGAAACAAATAAAAATTTGTATTGGCCTGTTGCTACTTTTTGATAGTTAATTTCAACTTCTTTTTTACTCATGCCGCTAAATACGACCAAAGTAGGAATACCACGTTTGGACAAACCCAATGCTTGATCTTTCATCAATGCGATCAATGGTGAAATGACAATACAAGTTCCTTTCATAGCCATGGCAGGTACTTGATAGCAAATTGATTTGCCGCCTCCCGTAGGTAAAATACCTAGGGTGTCGTTGCCAGCCAATACATGGTTGATGATGTTTTCCTGCATTGGCCGGAATGCATCATAATGCCAATATTGTTTGAGTATTGAATGAATTGTTTGCATTTGATTTTAAACCAATGCAAAGAAACTAAAAAATTGCTCGAAGGGGATGATTTATAATTTTAAATCTGTTTCTTCGATTTGTCTGAGCTTACTATGTTTTTTGCTATAGCCAAAATAGATAATTACACCTAATAATAACCACACTATTAAACGTAACCAGTTGGCCCAACCTAGTCCTAAAATCATTACGGTACAAAAAATAATGCCTAATATAGGTACCAATGGTACTAGAGGTGTTTTAAATTGACGCTTCAAGTTAGGTTCAGTTTTGCGAAGGATAATTACGCCTGCACATACAAGGATAAACGCAAACAAGGTGCCGATACTACTCATATCGCCTACCACATCACCAGGAATAAAGGCAGCAAAAAAGCCCACGATTAGCATCACAAATAAATTTGACTTATAGGGTGTTTTATATTTTGGATGTAAGGTGCTGTATTTAGTAGGCAACAAACCATCGCGACTCATACTGTAGAATACACGGCTTTGACCTAGAAGCATAACAAGTATCACCGATGAAAAACCAGCTAATATAGCCACCGTAATAAACTTGGCTAGCCAGCCATAGCCTGTCATATAGGTATTAATCGCTGCGGCCACAGATGCTTCTTTACCATTGGTTCTGAAAAATTCAACTGGGGCAATTCCTGTTAATACATGTGCAAATAAAATGTACAATACAGTGCACAATACCAATGATCCTAATATACCAATGGGCATATCACGTTTTGGATTTTTAGCTTCCTGTGCAGCAGTACTAACAGCATCAAACCCAATAAATGCAAAGAATACAACACCTGCAGCACCTACAATGCCCCACATTCCTCCAAATTTATGGGTGATGCCTGATTCATTTGTATAAGTAGTTACCTCAGGTATATAAGGTGTATGATTCGCATCGCTGATGAAGCCCCAACCAAGTACGATGACTAAGATTACAATAGCAACTTTTGTAACAACAATAATATTATTGACCAAAGCACTTTCTTGTGTTCCTTTGATTAATAAAAAACTTAAAACGATAATGATAAATAATGCTGGGATATTAATGAAGCCTCGTGTGCCCAAATCACTTACCTGAAAGGGTGAATGACACCACTCATAAGGAATAGCACCTACATGTAAGACATTGACTAAAAGATTATTTAAATATTCGCTCCAAGCAATACCAACTGTAGCAGCACCTACAGCATATTCCAATACAAGGTCCCAACCTATAATCCATGCTACAAATTCGCCCATTGTAGCATATGTATATGTATATGCACTTCCTGAAATTGGAATGCTCGACGAAAGTTCAGCATAACAAAGTCCTGCAAATGCACAACCCAAAGCTGCGATAATAAATCCAAATGTAACTGAAGGACCTGCATGTTCAGCTGCTGCTGCTGCTGTACGGACAAATAAACCAGCACCTATAATTGCACCAACACCCAATGAAATAAGGGCACCAACACCGAGGGTTCGTTTCATTCCTTTTTCGGCATCATCAGCTTCACGAAGTAAATGGCTTAATGGTTTTTTGATAAATAGACTCATTTTGTAGTTTTTATTCAGCGTGAAAGTATAGTTTTTTTTTAAAAAATTATAATACTCATTCAATTCTTATTGAAGATTGGTCTTAAGATTTTTCAAAAATTTAAATCTAAATTGTATTAGTCATACGAATTATTGAAAAATAATATGTGATAAACTAAAAGGGGAAATTATTTTAAAATATTCATTTTTTTATTATCATTGTTATAGAATCAAATTATAAAACTAAAAAAACAACAAAAACAATTATGATTAACTGGTATATGATTGCATTGAAAAAATATGCAGAATTTAATGGTCGTGCTCGTAGAAGCGAGTATTGGTATTTCTTTTTAGGGAATCTTATAATCTCTGTTATCACGAGTTTTATTGATCAATCAATGGGTACTTCATTTATTGGTATGATTTTTAGCCTAGCTACCTTGATTCCTTCTATTGCAGTAGGTGTAAGACGTATGCATGATGTAGGTAAAAGTGGATGGTTTTTGTTAATCCCAATTTACAACATTATTCTTGCTGCTACAGATGGTACCAAAGGTGTAAATGAATACGGTCCAGATCCAAAAGGAATGCAAGATGAAATCAATCAAATTGGTGAAAAATTAGAAAATTAATTTTCATTAGGAATAAAAAACAATGTGCTAAAAGACCTTCTAGGTCTTTTAGTCGTTTATAGCCAAAAGCTGATCACCTTCGAGTTTCACCAATACATTATGCTGATTGATTTTGCAGCAATATTCCATATCGTATTGTAATCCGAATTTGGATAAACGAAGAAAATGTGAACTGTCTTGTATAAAGCCATACAAGTCATGCTTGGCTTGACGGTAAAGATGAGTAGCCGCTCTTGTACTATCGCAATTCATTTCAAACTCTTGGCCAATGGCATCATAAACTGCTCCTGCAAATAATGAATCTTCCAGATTGTAACGATCCTTCCAAGATGCGCAAGCAAGAAGTACATCCTTCTTTTGAGCAAGTAAATAATCGCATACAGCACCCAAATTTAAAAATGAACCAGTTATAATTTCATTGGCTTCGCTACACATATGTAACAGTCGAGTACCGTTGGTCGTGGTTAACACCAATGTTTTCCCTTCGATAAATTCACGAGGATATTCCAATGGAGAATTACCATGTTGTAAACCAGGCGCTACTTTTCCATCGCGCTCACCAGCTGTCAACGAATTTTCAATTTCACTACCTAGTCGTATACATTCATCCACAGCAGATACGGGTATGATAGCCTTTGCACCATGATGCATCACAGCAGCTATGGTAGATGTAGCACGAAATACATCAATAATCACAACGATGCTATTCGAAATATCGTACAAATGCAAGAGAGAAGGCGAAAAGCAAGTTTCTATTTTAGGTTTCGACATGATGAATTATGAAATTAAGTTGACAAAAAAATAGGCAATAGGCATGGCTATAAATCCTACACCATAGCCCATATAGATTTGAGATGCAATATGCTCTTTCAAATATAAACGCGCCGTGCCCACACCACCAGCGAGCAGTATAGCGATGACTAATAAAACAATGGAATGATCTACATAGAGAAAACTACACAATAACGCAAAGGATATTACACTTCCCCAAGCGGCAGTATGCATACTTATTTTGAAAAATATAGTACACATGAATACAAACACAGTTGTTAGAAATGTACCGAGTAACAAGGTTTGGACAAGATGAGGTGCTTGAAATTGCTTGTGAAATAGCCAAAAAACCCAAAAGTAAAACAGCATGGATGCCATCAGTGGTGCATAGCGTTCTTTGAGACCATGCATGTGCATACTATCTATAAATTTTAATCGCCACAAAAGAAAAACAGTGATGAGTGGAAACGTAATGGTGATATAGCTGATTGTGATGAGCCACCATGTTTTGATTGTTTCGGGAAATCCAAAAAATACATTGGGACTATAATAAACCAAAAATGCAAATACCATTGCAGGTATAAACACAGGATGAAATAAAACAGATATAAACTTTGCTAACTTTACCTGAATGGATGAATTTTCTTGCACGAGGCAAAGGTAATGCGAAATCCCATATTTGAAATATGTAGAACTTAATTTTAAGATACGTCTTTCATACTCAATTGTATTCGCTTACGAGCTATATCAATATCAGTAACTTTTACAGTTACTTGCTGACTAAGTTTGATTACATCATTGGGGTCTTTTACAAATTTATTGGCTAGTTGCGATAAGTGTACAAGTCCATCTTGTTTTACACCTATATCAACGAATGCTCCAAAGTTGGTAATATTGGTTACAATACCCGGTAGTATCATACCAATGAATAAATCGTTGATGGTATTGACACCTTCGGCGTATTCAAAATGTTGTAACGTACTCCTTGGATCACGAGCAGGCTTTTCGAGTTCTTGAAGTATGTCTTGTAACGTAAACAAGCCCACTGTTTCAGTCATATACTTTTTTACATCTATTTTTTTTCGAAAGCTTGTATCATTGATTAAATCTTCAATGCTACAGTTGAGGTCTTTTGCCATTTGTTTTACTACGTCATAACTTTCGGGATGCACTGCCGAATTATCGAGTATATGTTTACCATGTTGTATACGCAAAAATCCTGCTGATTGCTGATACGATTTTGTCCCCATCAATGGCACCTTTTTGAGTTCATCGCGTGATTGAAAGGCACCATGTTCTTTGCGGTATTCTACAATATTTTTAGCAAGGGTATTGCCTAGGCCTGATATATATGCCAATACATGTTTGGAAGCCGTATTCACATCTACACCCACAGCATTCACACAACTTACCACTACGTTATCGAGCGATTCTTTTAGTTTGTATTGATTTACATCATGTTGGTATTGTCCCACACCGATTGATTTAGGATCTATTTTTACCAATTCACTCAAGGGATCCATGAGCCTTCGACCGATGGAAATAGCACCTCGTACTGTAAGGTCATAATCTGGAAATTCTTCACGTGCAACTTCGGATGCCGAATAGATAGAAGCACCTGCTTCGCTGATGAGAAAAATATGCACTGGTCGCTGAAATTGAATACTTCTACAGAGTTGTTCGGTTTCTTTTCCTGCGGTCCCATTGCCAATCGCAATTGCTTCAATATTATATTTAGTTACTAATTGTTGTATTTTATAGATGGCATCCTCGCGTTCTTGTTGTGGAGGGTGAGGATAGATAGTAGTGTTATGAATTAAGTTGCCTTGCTGATCGAGTACAACTAATTTGCAACCCGTTCTAAAGCCCGGATCGAGCGATAAAATATTTTTTTGTCCTAATGGTGGTGATAACAATAATTGTCGGGTATTGGTTGCAAATACTTGTATGGCTTCTTCATCAGCTTTTTGTTTGCTCGACATTCTAAATTCCAATTCTATGGAGGACTTCAATAATCGTTTGTAACAATCATCAATGGCAAGTTGTACTTGCTTGGAACATTCACTTTCATTCTTTAAAAATACTCGATCCATAGCATCCAATGCCATAGCTTCATCAATCGAAATGTCGAGTGAAAGGAATCCTTCTTTTTCGCCACGGCGCATTGCCAACATACGGTGCGAAGGACATTTGGCGAGTACTTCTGAGCAATCAAAATAATCTTTGTATTTGATTGCGTCTTCTTGTTTGCTTTTAAATACTTTGCAAGTGATGATTGCATTTCTCGAAAATAGATGCCTGATTTTTTCACGAACCAATGCATTTTCATTCATCCACTCTGCCATGATATCTCTAGCCCCCTTCAAGGCATCATCGATTGTTACTACTTGATCGGTTAGAAACTTTTCAGCTTCTAATGTAGGATTGAGTTGCATAGGTTGCTCAAAAATTTTTGTTGCCAAGGGTTCCAATCCTTTTTCGATGGCCATCGAGGCACGTGTTTTTCGTTTGGGTTTGTAGGGTAGGTATATATCTTCTAAAATAGTAGCTTCCATACATGCTGTAATTTTATTCCTTAGTTCAGGTGTTAGCTTACCTTGTTCTTCGATGGATTTGAGTACAGTTTCTTTTCGTTTTTCTAAGTCATCAAAATATTGTAGTTGTTCTTTTACGTTTTCGATGACTACTTCATCCAAGTTTTCGGTTGCTTCTTTGCGGTACCGAGCTATGAAAGGGATGGTAGAACCTTGCTCTAGCAAGGTTTGAATGCTTTCTACTTGTTTGGTTTTGATTGATAATTTTTGAGCAATGTATTGTATATATTTCAGTTGCATGATGCGGGTTCAGTTTATTTAAGGAGGGCAAATGTAACGACAAATAATAAATAAGTGAATTGGCATTTTACTATTTCAACAAAGAACTCATTAAAAATAATTGTATTAATTTTGATTGAAGATAGTTTAATAATCATGGTTTCGTACAACATATTCAAGCAACTATGTCTTTCTTTTCCAGAGGTGAAGGAAGAACCCCATTTTGAAAAAGTATCCTTCAAAGTAGATAAAAAAATAATGGCAACGTATGATGCAAAATTGAAAAGAGCATGTATTAAACTATCTGCAATTGATCAGGATGTATTTTCAATGATTGATTCATCCATTATATATCCTGTAGATAATAAATGGGGTAAGCAAGGTTGGACATTGATAGAATTAGGTCAAGTAAGAAAAACAATTTTGAAAGATGCCATTTCAAAAGCATACAACGAAGTAGCTTCTAAGAAATTAATTGAGCAATGGAAAAATAGAACTAAGAATACTTGAGTAATAATTTTCTCAATAGATTATTTTCGGTACTATAATTTTCGCATTCATAACACTTCCATAATGCTCACCCATTTCAGGAATGGAATAAGCATCATCAATACGATGTTCGCCGATTGCAGTTCTACGAAGTGCTTGTAAAAAAGCACCGCAACCTAATTGAGTACCAAAATCGTTGGCTATAGATCGAATGTAAGTGCCTGTAGTACATGCTATTCTAAAGTGAATCTCTGGCAAAGAAACTTTGGTAATTTCAAACTCCTCTATGGTTACTTTTCTACTTTTCATTATCACTTCTTTGCCTTGTCGGGCGAGTTCATATACCGGTTTGCCTTCTTGTTTGATGGCAGAATGAATAGGGGGAAATTGTTCTATTTCGCCTAGAAAAAGAAGCCTTGTTTTTTCAATCAATTCAGGTGTAACATGGGTATAATCTTTCTCATCGGTAGGCATGCTTTCAAGATCATAGGTAGGCGTAGTTGCTCCTATATGTATGATGCCTGTATATTCTTTTTTTAATCCCAATAATGCGGTCAGTTTTTTAGTCGATTTGCCTGTACAGCATATGACTAATCCAGTAGCTAAAGGATCAAGTGTTCCAGCATGTCCGATTTTGGCTTTAGTCCATTTTTTTAGTTGAGCCACAACTGCAAAAGATGACCAGCCGTAAGGTTTGTCGATCAAAAGAGTTTCTCCATCTATATAATTGAGTTCATGTAAAGGTTTTTTCATGTGGCACAAAGGTAGGTTACATATCATTTATCCCTTTAAGTAAATGTATATGAATTTATAGTTGGATTTTTATGTTTATGGTAGCTGACAGAATTCTAGAATGGTGGTTTTAGGATTAAATGTATTTATATTATGTAATAAATTAATATGTAAATACTTAGATATTAGTTTTTAATAAAATTGAATACTATTTATATCCAATTCTTTTAGATATTATTAACTTTGAGGTGTTATATTTGCGCCCTTAAAACAAAAAATTAACTTCACAATGGCAAATACAGGTGATATTAAGACAGGTCTTATCATTAAATTGGATGGTAGTCTATACTCAGTCGTTGAGTTTGGACAAAACAAAACAGCTCGAGCAGCTGCAAAAGTTTGGGCAAAATTAAAAGGCGTCGATAACAATCGTACGATAGAACAAACTTGGAATAGTGGTGAGACAATTCATACTGTAAGAGTAGAGAAAAAACCTTATCAATATCTATATAAAGATGAGACTGGATATAGCTTTATGGACAATGAAACCTTTGAGCAAATTACAGTTGCAGAAGCTTTGGTAAATGCACCACAATTTTTAAAAGATGGTCAAGAAGTCATTGCCCTTATCAATGGAGAAACTGATATGCCAATAGGTGTAGAGTTGCCAGAAAAAATAGATGTATTGGTAACCTATAGCGAACCGGGTATGAAAGGTGATACGGCCACTCGTACATTGAAGCCTGCTACTATTGAAACAGGTGCTACTATTAATGTTCCATTATTTATCAATGAAGGAGAATTAATTCGTATTAACACAAAATCGGGAGAATATGTGGAAAGAGTGAAAAGTTAATTTCAAAACTATTTTTCATATTTACATTACCAAAATAAAATACACTTTAAATGGCAACAGCAAAAAAAGCAATTAAACCATCTGCAAAGAAAACAATTGCACCCAAAAAAGCATCAACAGCAAAACCTGTTAAGGTTTCAGTTCCAGCAAAACCAGTTGAGCAAATGCCTAAAGCAATATTTAATATTGATGAAATAACAGAATTGATGAAAGCAGTCAATCATTCCAATGTGAATGAATTGAAACTTGAGAAAGGTGATATCAAAATCACCATTCGACAAGGAGCTGCAACCGTGGCTGCTACTCATAGTCAAGCACCCATCATGTATACACAACAAGCAGCGCCAGCACCTGCACCAGTTGCTGCGCCAGCGCCTGCAGCAGCTGCACCAACAGCCCCTGTAACTGAAAGTGTATCTGATAACTTAATTACCATTAAATCGCCTATGATTGGTACATTCTATCGATCTTCAGGCCCTGGCAAGCCGTTGTTTGTGAACGTAGGTGACGAAATTAAAGTAGGACAAGTATTGTGTATCGTAGAAGCAATGAAATTGTTTAATGAAATCGAAAGTGAAGTAAGTGGTAGAATCGTGAAGGTATTGGCCGATGATGCAACACCAGTTGAGTACGATATGCCATTATTTTTGGTACAACCATCATAATTTTAATGAGCGAATTAGGAAATTAGAAAATTTGAAAATAATAATTACGTATTTTCAATCTCAAATTTTCAGATCATCAAATTTTCAAATTAAATACAATGTTTAAAAAAATACTAATAGCAAATCGTGGCGAAATCGCATTAAGAATTATTCGTACATGCCGTGAAATGGGAATTCGTACAGTAGCAGTTTATTCAACCGCTGATAAAGATAGCCTTCACGTAAGATTTGCCGACGAAGCTGTTTGTATTGGTAAGCCATCTTCATCAGATTCTTATCTCAATATTCCACACATCATGGCTGCAGCCGAAATTACCAATGCGGATGCGATTCATCCTGGTTATGGTTTTTTAGCTGAAAATGCCAAGTTTGCAGAGATATGTGGTCAATATAAAATTAAATTTATAGGCCCTACACCCGAAATGATCAATAAAATGGGTGACAAAATCACTGCTAAAGAAACCATGATCAAAGCTGGCGTGCCTGTAGTACCTGGAAGTGAAGGTTTACTTGAAAGTGTAGCACATGCCAAGAAAGAAGCTAAAAAGATGGGGTATCCTGTCATCATAAAAGCAACTGCTGGTGGTGGAGGAAAAGGTATGCGTATTGTATGGAACGAAACAGAGGTAGAAAAAGCATTTGAAAATGCGAAAGCAGAAGCGGCTGTTTCGTTTAAGAATGATGGTTTGTACATGGAGAAATTCGTAGAAGAACCAAGACATATAGAAATACAAGTAGCTGGTGACCAATTTGGCAAAGTATGCCATATGAGTGAGCGTGATTGTTCTATCCAACGTCGTCATCAGAAATTAGTAGAAGAAAGTCCTTCACCCTTTATGACACCTGAGTTGCGTAAAAAAATGGGTGATGCTGCAATTAAAGCTGCAAGTGCAATCAACTATGAAGGTGTTGGCACAATCGAGTTTTTGGTGGATAAGCACCGCAATTTCTATTTCATGGAAATGAATACACGTATTCAAGTAGAACATTGCGTAACTGAAGAAGTCATCAATTTTGATTTAATCAAAGAACAAATAAAAATAGCTGGTGGAGTACCTATTTCGGGTAAGAATTACGAACCTAAAATGCATGCCATCGAATGTCGTATCAATGCTGAAGATCCTTACAACGATTTCAGACCATCACCTGGTAAAATCACCGTGTTACATACACCTGGTGGACATGGGGTACGAGTAGATTCACATATTTATGCTGGATATACAATACCACCTTATTACGATTCAATGATTGCAAAAATCATAGCAGTGGCTCAAACTCGTGAAGAAGCAATTGATACGATGAGTCGTGCGTTGAGTGAATATGTGATAGAAGGTATTAAAACTACAATTCCTTTTCATCAACAATTGATGCAAAATGAAGATTTCCGTAATGGAAATTTCACCACGAAGTTTCTTGAAACATTTGAAATAAAATAAGTACTCTTCAAAAATACAACTACAACATATATTTCTATTCTGAGAAAAATACTTCAAATGAAACATTGGCAATTGTTTCTTTTGATGGTAGTGCCAACCGTTTGGGTATCGCCTAGTCCATTGCAAGAAGTGATTCATTTAATTGGCATCGTTTTTTATTTTTTATGGATATATGCTCTAACATTTCTTGGTCAAGAAAAATTAATCAGCTACGGATTAAAACCAATGAATTTTAATTTGTTGAAGATTAACTTAATAGTGTTATTCGGTTTTATGGCCATTGCAATCTTGTTGCCAAGAAGTAACGAAGATAATAATTCAATATTTTCATATATAGCGCCCTTTTTGTCAGTGCCTTTAGCCTTATTGTATTTTTATCTTGTATATGCATTTTTTTATATTCTTTACTATTGCGCAAAGCTTATTGCAGTATTGGAATTGCGACGTGAGGTGTCATTCTCTGATTACGGAATGAATATATTATTACTTTCTTTATTATCTTTTTGGATATGGTTTTTACAACCTCGATTGAATAAAGAATTTGCCGAAGAAAAGTTACACATTGTATAGATCTAGAGAATAGTTTTTAATTTTCATATTTGGAGTTGTAATTTTAAATCTCAACTAACTAATAATGAAAAAAATATTCCTTTTTAGCATACTGTTTGTTCCCTTTTTAGGATGGGCGCAATACTCATTTAGAGATTTGAGTGGTAAATGGGTTGAGCAAACACGCACTGATAAACATCAGGAGGTCATTCCATTTAAAGATACATTATACATTGAAATACGTGAGGATGGATTTATGATGGTACGACACACAATCGGAGCAACTACCCTAGGAGATGCAACGTTGATAGACAATGAAATTTCTGTTGAAAAAGAAAAATTCATGATTGAAACGGTTGGTAAAGATATATTGAAATTAAAACAAGATAAACGAACACATCGTTTTATAAAACAACAAGAATTTCAGGATGCCCCTGTTACCAAGGTAATTCCTGGGGTAGAAACAGATAATGGATCAATCGAGTTGAATCAACTCAATGGGAAATGGAATTGTTACAAAAAAACTGATCCATCATTTAACAACACTAAATTTTATATAAAGCAATTAGAAATCTATGATCAGTTAATTAATAGTATGAATGTTGATGTTACTTTTCAGAATATGGATACAGCCTATAAGGCAGAAATGAAAATACAACTGAATCAACGTAAAATGATACTACAAGGAGAAGGTATCTATAAAGCGCTCACGATTGTAAAAGCAGATAATGAAGAAATGATACTGCAAGATGGGAGTGTACATTATTTTTTGAAACGTGTAGTAAAAAAATAAGTTTATCCTAATTAGTTTCTACAGCTTCTTTTTCATACACTTTTATCACGTTATACACAGTATCGCGTTCTACAGGTACACGATGAGCTTGGTATATTAGCTCACATAATTGATCGGTCGACATTGCAGGGGTTTGCTCTTCGCTACCTGCCATTGAATATATTTTAGTACTATCATCGATCGTGCCATCCAAATCGTCGACACCATAGTTAAGCATGAGTTGAGCATTGTTTCTACCAAGCATAGGCCAATAGGCTTTGAGATGTGCAAAGTTATCCATGAAGATGCGAGCAACTGCATAGAGTTTTATATCTTCGATCACACTGGCTTCAGGAAGATAACTCATATCATTATCTTGATTGCGAAATTTGAGTGGAATGAAACAATTGAAACCACCTGTTTCATCTTGTAAAGTGCGGAGTTGATTCATATGATCGATACGATCGGCATAGGATTCAATATGACCATAAAGCATAGTCGCATTGCTATGCATACCTAGTTTGTGTGCGGTACGATGTATATCGAGCCATCCTTCACCATCTACTTTGTCTTCACATATTTGAGTGCGAATATGAGGGGCAAATATTTCAGCGCCACCTCCAGGTAAGGATTGCAAACCTGCTTCTTTGAGCATATTTAGACCTTCCTCTGTAGATACTTTTGCTTTGCGGAACATATAATCCAACTCGACTGCTGTATATCCTTTGAGATGTAAATCAGGTCTATGTGCTTTTATTTTACGTAATAAATCGCAGAAAAATTCTAGATTCAATTTGGGATGTACTCCACCTACGATGTGTACTTCTGTAACAGGTATGCCATCATATTTTTTGACAATATGCATCATTTGTTCGGAGGTTAATTCCCATCCGTCTTCACGATGTTTGTACAACTTAGAATACGAGCAGAAAGCGCAACTGAATACACATAGATTGGTAGGTTCGATATGAAAATTGCGATTGAAGAATGTATGATCGCCGTATTTTTCTTCACGAATATGATTAGCCAAAGCACCTAAAAAACCGATTTCGCCTTGCTCAAATAGAACCAATGCCTCTTCACTGGAAATTCGTTCATGACGTATTACCTTTTCGCCAATGGCTTTGAGTGCGGGGTTTAAAGTTGGTTGAGAAAGTATATTAGAAATAGATTCAGGTGTAGATTGCATTGGACAATAAATTTGAATGCAAATGTACAAACAGGAAAGGCTTGATTTATATATTAATCATTGATAGTTGGTTAATTATTAGTATAAATAAAAGATTGGAGTTCCTACCTTTGAGTGGACAAATTAGTTAAGAGAATAAGTGCGAACTTTACAAGATGACAACAATACGAAAAACGTACAACCAAGAATTTAAAATTAGAGCTGTAGAACTCAGCAAACAACGAGGCAATGCTTCCGCTGTAG
>CANHGW010000003.1 GCA_947460175.1 Bacteroidota bacterium
ACCTTTAAATAGTATATTTGTTAGTCAATTTTTTTGAATTTCAATTTTTTAAAACTTCTATCAAGTGGCGTACGAGAATTACAATGACCAACAAAACGAACGTAATAATGAAACCTTTTTCACCAAACGTTTAAAAGCAGGAAAAAAAAGAACCTATTTCTTTGATGTAAAATCTACTAGAGGGAACGACTTCTTTGTCACTCTTACAGAAAGTAAAAAACGATTCAATGATAGTGGATACGATCGACACAAAATATTTCTATATAAAGAAGATTTTAATAAATTTTTAAAAGCCCTCACAGAAACGATTGATCACGTAAAAACAGAATTAATGCCTGATTTTGATTTTGATGCATTTAACCACGAATACGAAGAACAGGATAACTATATACCGAATGAAGGTACCAAAGAAGAATCTAACTTCACGCCAACCAATGATTTCAACTCAGCGGCACCAACCGAAGAGGTTGACAAGTGGTAGTTTAGCTTCTTTAAATATTTAATATCCTGATGTAATTCATCAGGATTTTTTTTACTCGTCAACTAAAGTTACTTTTGCAACAACCTTTTTGAACAGGTTAGAAAATGTATCAATGAAAAATATTCGAAACTTCTGTATTATAGCCCATATTGATCATGGCAAAAGCACTTTGGCCGATCGACTTTTAGAATTTACACACACCATCGGTGAGCGAGATATGCAAGCGCAAGTCTTAGATGACATGGATCTTGAACGCGAAAAAGGTATTACAATCAAAAGCCATGCTATCCAAATAAATTATCCTCACAAAGGAGAGATATACACCCTTAATTTAATTGACACACCAGGACATGTTGACTTTAGTTACGAAGTAAGTCGTGCATTGGCAGCTTGCGAAGGCGCCCTCCTACTTGTAGATGCCTCACAAGGAATACAAGCACAAACGATATCTAATTTATATCTTGCTATAGAAAATGATTTAGAAATCATACCTGTCATCAACAAAATTGACATGGAAGGTGCAATGATACCCGAGGTGAAAGATCAAATCATTGAATTGATAGGTTGCAAAGATGAGGATATATTATTAGCTAGTGGCAAAAGTGGTATAGGTATCGAAGAGATATTAGCTGGCATTATCGAGCGTATTCCAGCTCCCAAAGGTGATACTCAGGCTCCCTTGCAAGCATTGATTTTCGATAGTGTTTTCAATAGTTTCAGAGGTATTATAGTATACTATCGTGTATTTAGCGGTGTGATAAAAAAAGGTGATAAAATTAAATTTTCGAATACTGGATTAGAATATGAAGCTGACGAAGTAGGCATACTCAAACTAGGTATGGAATCCAGAACTGAAGTAAGAACAGGTGATGTAGGCTATGTAATCACCGGGATTAAAGTAGCCAAAGAAGTAAAAGTGGGTGATACGATTACTACTACTACCAATCCATGTCTAGAATCTATCAAAGGATTTGAGGATGTAAAACCGATGGTTTTTGCTGGAATATATCCGGTAGAAACGGATCAATTTGAAGAATTGCGTAATTGCATGGAAAAACTTCAATTGAATGACGCATCCCTTACGTTTGAACTTGAAACATCACAAGCATTAGGTTTTGGTTTCAGATGTGGATTCTTAGGATTATTACACATGGAAATCATACAGGAACGATTAGAACGTGAATTCAACCAAACTGTAATAACGACCGTACCTAATGTTAGTTTTGAAGCTACTACTACCAAAGGCGAACTCATTATAGTTAACAATCCTACAGAAATGCCCGATCCAAGTCGATTGGAAATGATCAAAGAACCATTTATTAAAGCTCAGATTATAACTAAACCAGAATACATAGGCAATATCATGTCATTGTGTATCGGCAAACGAGGATTGCTTACCAATCAAAGTTATTTGACTCCTACCCGTGTTGAATTATCATTTGAAATACCATTGACTGAAATCGTATTTGATTTTTATGATAAACTTAAAAGTCAAACAAGAGGATATGCTTCTTTTGATTATCATCCCATTGATATGCGACCAAGTGATATTGTAAAAATGGACATCCTACTCAATGGAGATAAAATAGATGCCTTGAGTGCTTTAATACATAGAGGAAGAGCACATGAATTTGGTCGCAAATTATGTGAAAAATTAAGAGAATTACTTCCACGCCAACAATTTCAAATAGCTATACAAGCTGCTATCGGCGCCAAGGTGGTGGCACGAGAAACCATCAGTGCAATGCGTAAAGATGTAACAGCCAAATGCTATGGTGGTGATATTAGTCGTAAACGTAAATTATTAGAAAAACAAAAAGAAGGTAAAAAACGAATGCGTCAAATTGGGAATGTAGAAGTACCACAAGAGGCTTTCTTGGCTGTACTGAGATTAGATGATTAAAATAATTCATAATCAGAATTAATAAAAAGAAAAAAGCAGATGAACCATTACAAGTATATAATCAATACAAGCAGTGCGATTCTACTTCTTTTTTTATGTATTACAATTTACTCTTGTAAAAAAGATAAATGCAAAAATATTGTTTGCCAACATGAAGGCATTTGTAACAATGGCAAATGCCAATGTCCACAAGGTTATGAGGGGTCGAATTGTGAATTTCATTCTATTACTTTTTTATATAAAACATGGATAGTGACTGACTCTGTTATTGAACAACCGATAGGGTCAGTACAATATCAAAATTATAGCTATCAATGTAGTATAAATCCATCGATGGCTTCCTCAATTTCTATCCAAAACAATATAGCATCTATACTTAACTTTGGATCACCATTCTTTTTAAATTCCATCAAAGCCACCTACTCAAACAATATCATTACCATTGCAAGACAAGCGCCCGATGCTGATTTTTACTATATTTCAGGCACTGGTACTATTACTTCCAATGAAATCAATTTTGTATATCTTGTCGAAACTTCATTTGGCAACTATAAAGTATCAAGTCATTGGAAATAGACTACTTGGTTATTCTGTAAATAAAATGTCAATCATATCCATAATTTTCTATTATCTAAAATATAACTGCATATTTGCGTAAACAAAAAATAGTAATAAACATGAAAAACTTAAAATCAATTTTGCTTGCTGGATTTTTAACAGTAGGAACTTTCGTTTCAACAATTATGACATCTTGTAATCCTGATGCTTGTAAAGATGTAGTATGTAACAATGGTGGTACTTGTACAGATGGTACTTGTAGCTGTCCTTCAGGTTATGAAGGCGCAAATTGTGATACAAAAAGCAATGCTAAATTTATTAATGCTGCTGGATGGCAAGTAACTGAAGATGGAACTTCTTCATCTGCTGCAACGTATGTAGTTAATATTACTGCTAATTCAACTATTGCTAATGGAATTTATATCTCTAATGTTTGGGATTCTTTTACTGCTACAGTAAATGCAACTGTTGATGGAAATAAAATCACTATCGCAAGACAACAACCTGACAATGATGGTTTTTATGTTGAAGGAAACGGAACAATTAATACAAATTTAAACCCTGTAACTATCACAGTTAAATACAAAGTAACTGATGAAACAGGAACTCCAATTGTAACTGATGATTTCGGTTTATCAAGCGGCTCTCCTTCTGTTTGGGTAAAAAAATAATTAATTAATTTTATCAAATTTAAATCCGCTTAATAGCGGATTTTTTTTATTTGTAACAAATCAGTTTTTAATATTCAATTCATTTCTCAAAGTCTTTTTAATCATTAATAAAACAAGACAAGAATGATTTATAATTTATAAAGTGAATTTTATATGAATCAGCATTGGATATGCTGTTTATAAATAAGGAGTTTAATAAAGGTTGAAAACAACGACTATTTCGCCTTATTACGGGACGGTCAGCACAAACTATGCTTACATAATATTAATCTATTACTTAAAGTTCTGTAGTGTAATTTGAGTTAAATTAACTTTACATTTAATATCAATGTAATGTCATTTTTAATCATTTGTATTAAATTAAAAATCCCGAACAAATTATGCTCGGGATTAAAAATAATAGAATTAGGTTTTTATTTTCCACCCATTTTATTTTTCTTTTCTTGCAAAGTGTTTTCTGCTTTCTTTTCTACACCTTGCATTTTATCTTTTTTATCTTGAAGATTTTCAGCTTTAGTTGCATTACCACCACTCATTTTATCCTTTTTAGGATCAACTTTCACTGGTTCAACCTTAGGAGGTGTTGGTTTTACAGGTGCTTTTACAGGTGCTTTTGGAGCAGGTGCTGGTTTAGCAGCAACTGGTGCTGGCTTTTGTTTTCCCAATTTCACTAGGATACTATCTTTTTTCAATTGAGCAGCCGTCATGATTCTACTATCACACTCTGACTTTAATTGATCCGTTGCAGATTTTACTTTCGCATCTACTTGAGCATCCAATTCAGCTTGTGATGGACCTTTTACTTCGGTATTACATGCAGCAAACATACATAATGCAAGTGCTGGTACTATGATATATTGTATTTTTTTCATTGTTTTAAATTTTTTAAAATGTGATAAATAATTATTGTGCAGCATTCGCCATTTGAGCAGCATTCACCAATGAATCGGTCATTGCTTTCACTTCAGTGGTCATACGAGTTTCACATTCTGTTATTGCAGCGGCATTCGCAGCTTCTATTTTGCTTGCAGCCAAAGAATCAACTTTTGCAGTAATAGCAGCAGGATCCATTTTTGCTTCATTACATGAATGCAATGTTACAGCTAGCAATAAGGCTGTAAAGGATGTTAGGACTTTTTTCATGTTATTTCTATTTTTTTGTAAAGATAGAGACCTATCTCATTTTTTGATCATCGTTTTTGTTAAACTAACGAAAAATAAAAAGAAGTTTTATGGCTCCTTTCTTAATTGCTTTGCAGTCTTACTACTTCCATCATGACTCCACCCTGGAGCATTAAATATGTAATTCATTTTATCTTTGAAAGTAGTACCTACTTTGGTAATATCTTTTAATAAATTATTCCATTCATGAAATATAATATGTAAAGGATGATAAGGTTTATCTGGATTTTTTGTAAGCCCGTAAACTACTGGCTCTTCGACTAACTCATCTTGATAGGTTCCCAATAATCTATCCCAAATGATGAGCACCATGCCCATATTTTTGTCGAGATAGGTAATATTACTTGCATGATGTACTCGATGATGTGATGGACTTACCATGAAAACCTCAAACCAAGCTGGCATTTTTTTAATATATTGGGTATGTACCATAATGCCATAAATCTGACATACAGCATCCATCAATAGAATATCAAGAGGATTGAAGCCAAATATAACCAACGGAATGAAAAACCAAAATGACACGAAAGGCCTAAACACTGAGGAGCGAAATCCGGTGGTTAAATTATACTCTTGTGAGGAATGATGTGTTACATGTACTGCCCACAATACGCGGCAATAATGCTCGCTTCTGTGCTCGAGGTAGAATAAAAAGTCCAAGCCAAAAAATAAAATAATCCAATAAAAAACAGGATGGCTGACGTGTATTAGTTGAAACTGAACAAACCAACCCATGATAATAAGCACAGTCGCCTTCACAGTCAAGCCTAACAATGCATTGGCGATATTCAACCAAAAATTAATCAGGGTTTCTTTCAGTGAATAATAATGAAGTTTCTGATAAGTACTTAACAGCACTTCGAGCGAAATTAAAATAGTATAGATAGGTGTAGATATGGCCAATAGCCAATTATCTTGTAAGTATACTTGTATGGCTTCAACCATTATACGGTCATTAGTTCTCTTTCCTTTGCAGCACAATGATGATCAATCTCTACAATCTTTTTATCTGTAATAGCCTGAATACGACCTTCAGCTTCTTTCACGCCATCTTCACTTAATCCTTCTTTCTGTAATTTTTTTACAGCTTCCATACCATCTCGGCGAATATTACGAATGGCAATTTTAGCATGTTCTCCCTCAGCCATTACTTTTTTTACAAATTCTTTTCTACGCTCTTCGGTCAATGGCGGTAAAAATAATTTGATAATAACACCATCATTTTGTGGTGTAACACCAATATTACCTGCCATGATAGAGCGCTCTATAGGAGCAAGCATGTTTTTTTCCCAAGGCTGTATTGTAAGTGTACGAGCATCGACCGCTGTAATATTGGCAACTTGTGATATCGGTGCTGGTGAGCCATAATACTCTACTGTAAGCCCATCTAACATCTGTGGTGTTGCTTTACCTGCACGTATTTTAAGCACTTCCGCTTCAAGATGTGTCAATGCTTTACTCATATTCTCATTGGTACTTTGAATGACTGCTTCTACCCCTTCTAACATATTATTCGTATTTTGAGGCACAAATTTACACTAATACTTCTAAAAAAAAATGGTCCGATCAAATTCATGTTCAGAATTTTATCACACACCTATAACTTGTGAATATCGTTTAACTCAAAATACGCCTTTGAAATGCTTTTAAACTAAATTTGCACCATGCAAGGAAAAAAATTAAAACGATTTGCGGCTATTAAAACATTTGACAATGTGTATGAATATCCTGAAAACATGCAAGATAAATGGTCAACACATTTCAACAATGATCATCCTATCATACTTGAATTGGCATGTGGCAAAGGCGAATACAGCGTAAATATGGCACTTGCATTTCCCGATAAAAATTTCATTGGTGTAGATGTAAAAGGCAATCGAATGTTTATTGGTGCCAAACGAGCATTAGCTGAAAACATAAGCAATGTCGCTTTTTTACGCATTCGAATTGAGCAAATACTTCAGTACTTTAATCCACATAGCATCTCCGAAATTTGGATCACATTTCCAGATCCGTTTTTAAGAGAAGGCAAAGCAAAAAATAGATTAACACATCATAAATTTTTGGCCTTATATCAACAATTATTAAAACCCAATGGCATCATACATCTCAAAACAGATTCTGTAGAGTTATATGAATTTACACAAGAAATGGTAGCACATCATACATGTGAAGTAATTCAAAACATTGGTGATGTATACAAAAATGGCACTCCAGCATTTCCTTTGAATATTCAAACTTTTTACGAAGGCATGCATTTAAAAGATAATAGAACGATTCGTTATATAAGTTTTAGATTACCACAAACTAAAATAGAAATACCTCCTAAAAAGAAACTCAATGAAGAAGAAGCCTCTCTTTGACGATGATGAGGAGTTTTATATCAACGATAGTGGACTCTTTGTTTTTACTGCCGATTTTTTACTTAAGCGAGGTTATTGCTGTGGCAATGGTTGTATGCATTGTCCGTTTGAATATAAAAATGTGATCAATCTTGAGAAGAAAAAAAAATTGATAGAAAATAGAAAAAACAACACTGAAACAACATCTCATAATAAACATGACGAGGCATGACAGAAATAACTTGGATAGAAAAAATATACACACTTGTAAGACAAGTGCCCAAAGGAAAAGTTACAACATATGGCACATTGGCTGAAAAAGTTGGAACACGTACTACGTCTCGTATGGTAGGTTGGGCCATGAATGCAAGCCATCAAGCTACACCGAGAGTACCAGCACATCGTGTAGTCAATCGCAATGGGATGCTTTCAGGTAAACATCATTTTTCGACCCCGACTCTCATGCAAGAATTATTAGAAGCAGAAGGCCTTACTATAATTGATGATAAAATAGTTGATTTTAAAGAACACTTTTATGGCTTTGAAACCAATAAGTAAAAAACTAATACTTGACAATGCTGCACTCGAAGAAGAATTCTTTGAAGATGTAAAATTGACAGGAATAGTATGCCCTCTCGAATCGTATCATTTCATTTGGAAAATAAATCAAGCTTTCAATTTCAACTTTGAACGAAATCATGGCTATGAGGTGCATGTAGGAGATTTATTTTTTCCAGTTTATTCCTATATAGAAGAAGAAAAAAACATAGAACATTATATCTATTCAAACAGAAATAAAACGCATTTTTTACTTCCTGATATGAAAAATATTGACTTTGTATGGCTGATAAAAGGCATTCAGTATCAAACACCATATATTGATCTTATTAATGAAACATTGAAAAAATTGGCTGGCATTGTTTACATATTTGATATTAATTCGGATAAGTTGCAACAGCGACAACATTTAATTCTATAATTTGTTTTTAGAATTTGGAAAAAACACTTACTTTTAGTGCAAAATTAAACAATTGAATATGTTTCGTATATTGATGGTATTATCAGTCATGACTATAATTGGATTTACATCCTGTACAAAAACCGTATCAAAAAAGGCTTGTTTTACATTTTCAAAAAATGTAGTCAAGGTAAATGATACCATTTTTCTATTCAATTGTTCTGAGGGATATAAAATAAGCCGATGGACTATGCCAAATGGCGCAACAGATACATTACGCAATAGCTATTATAAAGCACAAGCGACTGGCGTATTTGAAGTTCGATTGACAGTAGGTGATTATCTATTTACAGATACAGTCAATTCAAAACAAACCTTTACTGTAGAACCATAGAGACTTAGTACACCGAATTATTTGGTTTTGGACTTACAAAACAAACAACAATTCAATACCCCTATCCTATTTTCAATTGTATTGATTTTGGGAATGTTCATTGGTTATAAATTGTCCGATTCTATTAATAAACAACGTCGTAGATCTACTCAAAGTGAACGTAATCTCAACGACCTCATTCAACTGATTACAGATAAATATGTAGACAGCTTAGATGCAAATCATCTATACAAAGATGGTGTAAATGGCATTCTTTCAAACCTTGATCCACATACTGTTTATATCCCACAAGAAGAACTCGCACGCGTGAATGAAGAATTGGAAGGAAGTTTCTATGGAATTGGAGTAGAATTTTTTATACTGAAAGATACACTTCACATATCCTCTATTATGCAAGGTGGTCCAAGTGAAAAAACACGATTACGACCTGGAGACAAGGTCATCAAAATAGATAATCAACTAATTGCCGGAAAAAAAATTGAAGATGATAGCATTATTTCACTCATACGAGGTCCACTCAATACAGATGTGAAGTTAACAATCATTCATCCAGATAAACAAATAGATTCATTAAATATCAATCGAAGTGTAATCCCAATAAAAAGCGTAACTTCTTCATTTAAAATAAATAAAGAAACAGGCTATATACTCATTCGTATGTTTAGTGAAAACACATATGAAGAATTTAAAACAGCATTGACCAATTTAAAAAATGAAGGGATTAAAAACCTGATTATTGATGTAAGAGATAACCCTGGTGGATACATGGATGCAGTTGCTAATATAGCAGATGAATTAATTGGTGGAGAACATACATTAATATCAACCAAAGGCAAAAACAGACAAGAAGAATTATCAAGTCATATTAATGGTATGTTCGAAACAGGACAAGTCGCAATATTGATAAATGAAAACTCAGCATCGGCCAGTGAAATATTAGCTGGTGTAATTCAAGATATGGATAGAGGCACTCTTATTGGGCGACGTACATATGGAAAAGGTCTTGTACAAGAGCAATTCGAATTACCCGATCATTCGGCTATTCGTATTACTGTTGCTCGATACTATTTACCAAGTGGACGATGTATTCAAAAGTCATATGAAAATGGCAAAGAAGAGTATAAAAAAGATATCTATAATCGATACACACATGGTGAACTAATACATCAAGATTCAAATCAGCATAAATCAATAAAGAAACTATTCTATACCGCTGACAAACAAATAGTCTATAGCAATGAAGGTATCACACCCGATGTATTTGTAGCAATTGATACAACGATCAATGCTAAATTAAGATCCTTTTATGAAAATAGAATTGCATCGGATTTCGCTTCAATTTATTTCTATAAACATAACAAAGAATTTTCACAATATGCAAGTGTTGAAAATTTCGTTAGCACTTTTTCGTTTTCACCTGAAATGAACAAAGAATTAGACTTGTATTATAAAAATTATGGTCTCAATACGATTGGGTTTAATGACTCAAAATCTTTTGCAAAAATGCAACATAGTATCAAAGCAGAATTTGGCAAATTATTATTTCATAACAATGGATACTATGCTACCTTAGTACAAGATGATGCAATGATAGAAATAGCTTTGAAGCAATTTGCCAAGACTAACTAATTTTCTCTTTCAATTTACATTGCTTTACAAATTGTTCCATTGGTTTTAATTGATCCAATAGCATATATCTACAAAGTCCATACCCGAAATCATGCGGCGTAATTTTATTCATTTCATCTCCTGTAATATAACCATGATACGTTACTAGTTGATCATTATGATATTTAGCTCCTATATAAATATCATGAATATGCGCTTGAAATTGATCTTCACGTATTAAAATTCGTTTATGAAAGGATTTATTGGCAGCTTTGATATCAACTTCTTGACCGCTATGAGTGAGTAATAAATCAGCTCCTTTCTTGTGATTACCAGGATGTGGTATTAGCATTTCAGGCGCTTCAAACTCGATATTTTCAAGCCGAAGAAAATCGGCTAATATAATTTCACATAGTTTTCCAATTCGGATAAATGAAATATATTCTTCGTATGAAACACCTAATACGTTTTTACCAAAACCATGCTGATTATATGCATTGGCAAATTGTGAGGCTTGTAATAACTGCTCAGTAGTAGGTTTGAATTGCAGTATATTCATGTGAGTTTATTTTTTAAATCATTTAAGCATATTATCATACATATAAAACAATTCGATGACTCGATTGATAATTCGATCAGAATATGATGCTCCTAAAATATTGGACTGAATGGTTCCACCACCTGAGTATTCCTCCTTAGATAGCACTCCCAATAAATGCAACTCAGCATCACGAAATGCAATCCATTTACGTTGCGACTCAATTAATATATTCTTATCCTCACCTTTCAATTTCGAAAGTAATTTATTGTAATATTTATTTAATAAAACATCATACCCTTTGACCATTTCATCCAATGCATTATTAATACCATAGGTGCTATAATCTATCTCCATCATTTTAGAGGCTACTTGTTGTACCTTAAATGTATCAGCTATAAATTCAATAAAACTGAGGGAATAGGTATTAGTATCAAGCGTCGCTTTCAATGCACTTGATTCTACGTCCACATCCGATTTTATTTTTTTCAATAACTCAGGCGTAACTTCTTTGGGAGAATCTGTTTGTGCGTTACTATACAAAAATGAACAACATGCAATTAAAATTATGATTACTTTTTTCATTCGATTTGATAATTTAATGATACAATTATACTAAAAATGTAGTTAGCAATAGAAGAATTATTATCTTCACTTTCTTATAAAACACATATACAAAAGACTATTTTTGCAATTCAATTAATTCTTGATTCTACAATGATAAATAATTCCTCTGCTTACAAAGCTTCTAGACAATTTGCACAAGAAATGGATGATGCCGATCAACTTTCTACATTTCGAAATCAATTTTATTTCCCACAGCATAATAAACGTGACGCCATCTATCTATGTGGGAATTCATTGGGATTACAACCAAAAGCAGCTAGAGAAATAATAGATCAAGAACTAAACGATTGGGCAGAATTTGGCGTGGAAGGTCATTTTCAAGCTAAGCGACCATGGTTTGCTTATCACACTTTTTTTACAGAATCCTTGGCCAAATTAGTAGGTGCAAATGTAAAAGAAGTGGTCGCAATGAATACGCTGACGGTTAACTTACATTTATTAATGTTGTCTTTTTATAGACCTACTAAGCAACGTTATAAAATCATCATGGAAGCGGGAGCATTCCCTTCGGATATGTATGCCATGGAAACGCAAGCAATTATGCATGGTTTTGATCCAGAAAAAGCAGTCATAGAAGTAGGCCCTCGAAAAGGTGAACACACCATACGAATTGAAGATATAGAAGAGACTATTGAAAAACATAAAAAAAATCTTGCCCTTGTTGTTTTTGGTGGCGTGAATTATTATACCGGACAATTTTTTGATATAAAAAAAATCACTGAGTTAGCTCATAAAGCTGGCGCTTTGGCTGGGTTTGATTTAGCACATGCAACTGGCAATAAGGTATTGCATTTACACGAATGGAATGTTGATTTTGCATGTTGGTGTTCGTATAAATATTTAAATTCAGGACCAGGTGCAGTAGGTGGCATTTTCGTTCATGAGAAGCATGCCAAAGATTCAAAAACATTTAAACTCGCCGGATGGTGGGGACATGATGAAAAAACCCGTTTCAAAATGAAGAAGGGATTTAAACCAATGAAAACTGCCGAGAGCTGGCAAATGAGCAATGCACAAGTCATGAATATGGCTGCTCATCGTGCTTCTTTGGATTTGTTTGATAAAGTAGGTATGGATAAATTGGCTGAAAAAAGTTTACACTTAACGGCCTACACTGAATTTTTATTAAAACAATTAAGCAATCTAAAATTTGAAATCATCACACCTTCTAATCCCTTAGAACGTGGCTGTCAACTTTCTCTTCTTTTCAAAGCAAAAGGTAAGGAGGTATTTGATAAGTTGCAAAGCAAAGGTGTGATTGCCGACTGGCGCGAACCCAATGTAATACGTATTGCACCTGTACCAATGTACAATAGTTTTGTAGACGTTTATACATTGTATGAAATCATGAAGTCGGTGTAAAATTAATTTTACACTTAAGAAAACTAAAAATACTGAAAGTAATTTTATACTGAAAAGCTATACACAAAACCTATATTCTTAAAAAAAAAGAAAGTTGCATGAAAAGAGATTTCATGCAACTTTCTTTTTTAAAAACTATTATTGAAAGCTCTTTGCATCAGCTAAAAACTGAGCTAATCCAAGATCCGTTAAAGGATGCTTTAATAAACCCAAAATAGAAGGCAAAGGACAAGTACATACATCGGCACCTACTTCGGCACAACGAACTATATGCAATGAAGTACGGATTGAAGCCGCTAAAATTTCAGTTTCAAAACCTTGAATGCTGTAGATTTGAGCTATTTGCCCAATCAAATCAACCCCATCCCAATTACCATCATCAATACGACCAATGAATGGAGATACATACGTTGCACCAGCTTTAGCAGCTAATATGGCTTGGCCAGCTGAAAATACCAATGTGCAATTGGTTTTGATGCCATTATCTGTAAACCATTTGATAGCTTTGATACCTTCTTTAATCATAGGTACTTTTACGACTATATTTGGATTAATAGCTGCCAATTTTTTACCTTCTTCAAGCATACCTTCAAAATCAGTTGAAATCACTTCAGCACTTACGGGCTTGTCACCTACGATATCACAAATATCTTTGTAATGCTTCAAGATTGCATCTTGACCTTTGATTCCTTCTTTAGCCATCAATGATGGATTGGTAGTTACACCATCTAAAATACCAAGATCGTTGGCTTCGCGAATTTGATCTAAGTTGGCTGTGTCGATAAAAAATTTCATATGAATCGTTTATTATTTTTGTTTAAATGCAAAAGTAATTAACGATAGTCAAAGTAGAAATGACTAAATGAAAATGTGTATAAAAATGAAAGGGGGAAAAAAATGGCAAGTTACTTATATCGCACCGCTACAACCACGTACCTTTGCTGCGTTCCCACCCTGGAGGATTAGTAGGAGCTGGTCGTATAAGACTTGCCGGTGCAAATGTAAGGCAAATAGTATAAAGTAAAAAGTATTTAGATAAAAGACTCTTAGTTTTTGAATAAAAAAATCAAGATGGCTAAAACCATTTTTTTCTATTAAAATAAAACAACATTAAAACGGGTACAGCAATCATAAAAAAAGTGGCAATCCAAAATCCATTTTGATGATGTAAATAAGGTATACGATCAAAGTTCATTCCGAAAATACCTCCTATAACAGTTGCTGGCGCAAGCAAGGTAGTTACAATTGCAAGAAATTTCATTATTTCGTTCAACTTCAAATTCGTTTGACTCAAATACAAATCTCTTATATTGGATAATACATCGCGATAGTTTTCAGTCAACTCTATAATCTGAACCATGTGATCATAGATGTCTTTAAAATATTTTCGATTTCTTTCATTGAATGTACCATATTCGGATCGTAAAATATTACCAATTAATTCTCGTACTGGCGATGTATTTCGTTTGAAAAAAATCAATTCTTTACGTAAATTATTGATACGATTCATCGTATACGAATCCTCTTGATTCTTTGTTATTTCTTCTTCAAGTTTTTCAATTTGTTCTCCTACTTTTTCTAATACTATAAAATAATGATCCACTATACTATCCAACATAGCATATAGAAGATAGTCAGATCCTTGTGTACGTATTTTAGAATAGGATATTCTGATTCGCTCACGAATAGGATCAAACAAATCGCGATGAGAATCGTCTTGAAAACTGATTACATAATTTTTACCTAGTACAAAACTAACTTGTTCGTTTTCAATCGTATGCTGATCTTCTTTATAATACAACATTTGTAAAACACATGTGAAATATTCATCAAATTCATCGACCTTCGGTCGTTGATGAATACTTAATATATCTTCAATAATCAATGGATGTATGTTGAGATTATCACCTATCGTTTCTACACTTAGTTTATTAAGAATATCAAGATTCAACCAATAATAATGTTCATTTTTAAATAATGATGAAGTTACTTCTTGTGTTTTCAATGATTGCTTACAGTCAAGGTGTTCCGAATCATACTGATAAAGTGATATAATTGATTCCGTTGTATTTACCTTTTCGGAAATAATGGTTGGATTATTCTTTAATACTTTCTTAGTCTGCAAAAGCTCCAACGGATTTAGGAATTGTAAATATTTTCTTCTTGACTCTTTCATTAAATTATTGAATGATTAAATTTTTTGAAAATTTTTCCGACACTGTAATTTCTTTATCATGGTTAATTAAAATCAGCATTGACTGATCAAATTCGAACCGATTTAGCACTTTTATAGAAGTATCTAATGTGATTTTTATTTGCATCAGATATTGTAAAAATTCAGATGAAGAATCATCAACAGCTACAACTTTATAATCTTTACCGATTGTGGCTTCTGCCAATTTCATTGTAGATATAAATTTAATTTCACCTTTTACATTTGGAATTGGATCACCATGTGGATCAAACTCAGGATAATTCAAAAAAGCTTCCAATTCTGCAATCAATTTTGGAGATTGAATATGCTCTAATTGTTCAGCAATTTCATGCACTTCGTCCCAAGTAAAATTTAATTTCTGTACTAAAAAAACCTCCCATAATCGATGTTTTCTTACTATTTGTATTGCCAATTCATTTCCTAATGCTGTCAAAGAAACTTTACCATAACGCTCATAAGAAATTATTTGCTTGTCACGCAATTTCTTCAACATCGATGTCACTGTAGCAGGCTTTATATCGAGTGCATCTGCAATACTATTGGTGGCTGTTTCACAATGTTGATTGGTCAAACACAAATGATAAATAGACTTTAAATAATTTTCTTCTGTATAACTTAATTGCATAACTTAATCCCATTTCTTGGTTTCACCTAATGTTGAAATTTGACAATTAAGAACTTCATTTTCTTTATAATCAACACCAACAACATGTATTAGAGCTACTAATTTCAATTGATTCTTTATGCTGTATTTTCCTGTAATCGAACGTGTATATTCTTTTACTACTAAGTTACCCGATTTCATTGAAATAGAGTCGCCTGTATAAGAGGTTATTACATCACGTACTACGTGGTGATGGATATAACCTTGTGGTGCGTTGAGTTGGTTTTGTGCCACAATATTATCTTCAATTAAATACAATGTTAGTCTTGTATTTTCCAATATTGAATCGTTGTATCCTACATATACTTTTACGTTTAATTGATCATTCTCTAATTTACTTACTAATGCTAAACCACAGGTTGCAGATTGAGAAATTAATGCATTAAGATTTTGACGCCAATTGAAAATACTTATAACAGTAGAATCTATTTGAGTACCTAAAGTAGCTGGCACACGATTAATTGATGCTCTCGGAAATCCATTCACTCCACCTAAATGAGCACTGATTGAATTAAAAAAAGGTGTAATAGCAAGCCAATCTCCTTGATGAATAGATGCTGCCAAAATTTTAAACGTATCCAAAGCAAGCATTGCCTTCAACGAATCGTCTCCCACTGGGCAGTTAGGATTCCATTCGCCTTTGAAATTTTCAATGAGCACCTTTCTTGTAAATGATGTAGGCACTTCTCCTACTGGAATTGGTGCAGGTGTTGTATTTCCTGTATTGGTATTTTTATCTTTTTTGCAAGAAAAAAAGAAAAGAAACAAACAGCCAAACAGTATATATTTTTTCATTAAAATATTCTAAGAATTAAAGGTAAAAAAAAACGCTCATTCCTGAGCGTTTTTCTTTATTATCATTTATTAAAACTAGTCCCACTTTTTAACTTCGTTCAATCCTGCTTGTTGAACGTTTAAAATTTCATGGTTCATTTCAGTAGCACCATTTACATTTACAAAAGCAAGTACATGTAAGTTAGCTTTGTCTTTGTAAAGACCTGCAATATCTAAACCTTTAAAATCTTTAATCGTGTATTTTTTAGCATCTGTCAATGTTACATCATCACCAACTGTAGATGTGAAACAAGCTCTTACAACGTGCTCATGTAAATAACCTGCAGGTGCATTACTTTGATTAATAGGAGTGATAGCATCTTCAATTAAGTACAAAGTAATTTTTGTGCTTTTATTTACTTTAGCGTTATACCCCATGAATACTTGAACATCAAGCATGTCATTTTTTTCTTTAGTAACCATTGCAAGTCCACATTCTGCAGGCTCTGCTAAGATATTATTGGCAGCCGTGCCCCAATCACCTCTAGAGAAAATATTTTCACTATTGTATGGACGACGATTTGCAGTTCCACCAGGGAAACCATAAGTGTTTGGCATTAAAGCTTGAATTTGGGTATAGAATGGATCTATCACTAACCAATCTTTATCGTGTATTGCTGCACCATATATTTTACCTCCACTACCTGATACTATACCATCAAGAATTAATCCACCATCAGGACAAAATCCACACCATTCTCCAGTAAATTCTTCAACTAGTACTTTATGCGTAAAGTCAGTTGGTACAGCACCTACTTGAGCTAACGGATCTACAACTGGAGTAGTTGTGTTGTTAGAAGAAGTATTGAATGGACTCAATCCAGTATCACCAGAAGGAGATTTTTTGCAAGATGCAAAACCAATAACCATTGCAGCTACTAGTGTAAGTGAAAAAAGTTTTTTCATTTTAAGTTAGTTTTAATACCCAAATATAATGTTATTTATTTAAATGTTGCAACATTAATCTTCATAATTATCCCCAAATAAGGTCAAATACTACTTTTTTGCAAGTGAAAATTGCTATAAAATGAAAAATGCACTCCGAGGAGTGCATTTTATTAAACAACTATAATGGTTATTAATCCCATTTTTTAATTTCGTTCATTGAACATTCTTGTGCTGTAATAATTTCTACTCCCGCACTTCCTACATTTCCTTTAGTATGTACTATTACAAGTAAATTACAATTATTGATGTTTTTATATTTTCCACCAATGTTTTTGTTTTTTAATTGCACTTTAAAATACTTCTCACTACCAACCCACTCAATTTGATCTCCACTTAAATCTGAAGTTAAATAATCAATCAATACATGTTCATGCTTATAACCAGGTCCACCAGATGTTTGACCTTGAGCTGAAGTTGGAAGATCATTCTCTAATAAATAAACAGTATAGTATAAGTCTTTGGTCAAAGGTTTTGTTACACCGAAATAAATATCTAGGTTCACATTATCTCCAGTTGTTTTAGATACTAATGCTACACCAATATCTGTTTTAACTTGTAAACGAGTATCAACTTCACCAGCCCAACTTGAAGCACCCATTACTGCACCACGATCAACATTACCTCCAGGATATGAAGAGTGAGAGCCTAACATTGTATTAATTTGATTGAAAAATGATGGTTCATAAGGATCAGAACCTGAATTGGCATTATGAATTGCAACTGGATAAGCTACATCGGGATGTGCATCTACGATTGCTTTCAGATTGGCAGCACCACCTGGACAAGCACCACACCACTCCCCTGTAAATTCTTCAATTACTACTTTTTTTGTAAATTTGGTAGGAACTGATCCAACAGGTAATGTTGGTGCAGATGGAGCAGTTACAGTAGGTGCCGTATAAAATGGGTTACTACCTGTATCAGGAGAATTTGTTTTTTTGCAAGATGCAAAACCAATAACCATTGCAGCTACTAGAGTAAGCGAAAGAAGTTTTTTCATGGAATAAATTGTTTTAGAGTTTAAAATTAAAAATAATAATTGAAAAGGTCAAAACATTAACATATGTTAATGAATAACTCTTTTACATAAATAAGACGAATGAAAAGGTTATTTCGTTGGGAATGACCCATTAATTAATGTATTAATTTCGGCAATCTTCATTTCCTCTTCTACCAAAGGTTCAATATTTTTGGTTTGTTCTACTTTTCTTTTTTGAAAACTAGCTAATTTCAACATTCTATTTAAGTTATCGTCTGTCAATGTAAACGCTTTCTCTATCCATACATTCACTACATCTATAAGCTCTTGTTTAGAGACTCTATTACATATATTCATAAATGGATTTGAAACATATTTTTCGAGTTCTCCACTTTTTATCAGTGTTGACATTTTTTCGATACCAAAGCCATCTTCACACACTTCATTAATAATACCAAGATTAAAAATATCTCTAGCTGAATAGGTTTTATTGGAATTAATGATTTCTGTTGCTTTATTGAAGCCTACTTTTTTAGTTAAAAAGCTATAGGCGCCCATACCAGGAAACGTTCCAAAAATAACTTCAGGGAAACTAAACTTTGCTGATTCTTCAGCAATGATAAAGTTGCCAGACAATGCACTTTCAAACCCTCCTCCGAATGCATTCCCTTGAACTACACAAGTTGAAAAGACATCCATGTCATAATTGCTATTATAGTTGTAGACCAAATCGATGCATTTATAAGCATAGTCTTTGAGTGAATTTTTATTCTTGCTTTTAATACAAGAAACAAAATACTCCAAATCACCCCCAAGATTCCAGACACCTTTATTCAATGAATATGCAACGACATATTTTATATTTTCTTTCTTAATAAAATAGACAATTAACTCTTTTACATGAGTCAAATTATCTAGAAAATTCATTGAATAACAAAGTTTATCTTGCAAATCAATTCCAACCCAAAGAATTTTAAATTCATTGTCAATCTTGATTCTGAGATTATTATTTATAAACAAAATAGTGAATTTTATAGCGTTAGTTGTAGGTTAACGATGTGAAACTAACTGAAAAAATATATATAAACAAATTATATAGAATATTTTTAAATACAAAAAACAACGATTTGAAAATATTTTTATTTACAACTTATAAACATTTGATTTTCAATTATATAAATGTTATATATATATCTTATTAATTAATATTTTATTTGTTAATGTATCATAATGTAGACTTTAAGTAAAAAGGCTATTATCACCTAGTTGTGAATTTACCTTATAAATGTAGAAAATAAATTGTACATTTGCCACCCCAAAAAAAATTCAATTAAGCTCTTTCAATTATGATTAGTAGAAGAAATTTAAGAATCAAAGTATTGCATACAATTTACGAACTTGGACAGCAAAATGAACAACCAAATGCTACTATTGCAAAAAAATATTTTGATTCCAAATTAGAAGACACCACTTCTTTATTAGCTGCAGTTACACATCTTCTCTATCTTATAGCTGAATACGTATTAATACATGCCAACCAAAAAGCATCTAAACACATCCCTACGGCTGATGATTTAAATGTCAATACAAAATTAGCAGGCAATATTATCATTCAAAAATTAAAAAAGAACGAATCATTTTCTTTAATTATAAAAAAGAATAAACTAGCCAATTTGTTTGACGATGAGTTTATCAAAAAGATATTTATTTCTCTGTTAGATTCACCAGAATACAAATCCTATATCGTTAATCCTGAGCGTAATTCGATAGAAGAGAAAAAGATATTGGAAACCATCATTCATCATTTTATTTTCAAAAATGAGCATACCACTTCCTTTTTAGAAGAACATTTTATTAACTGGGATAGTGATTTTGAAATGGTTGAATCTTGGATGGATAAAATATTAATTTCAGCAGGTAATTTCTCTTTTGAACGTATTCTTTCTAATGAAAAATTAGAATTTTCTCACGAACTGATTGATTGCTATTACACTAAAAAAGACACCATTTTTGCGTTTATAGAACCTAAACTTGTTAACTGGGATGCAGATCGTGTTGCCCTCCTCGATTTGATAATATTACATCTTGGAATTTGCGAACTACTTTATTTCCCTAGCATTCCTGTAAAAGTAACTATCAATGAGTATATCGATCTAGCTAAATCATTTAGCACCTTACAAAGTGGGCAATTTGTGAATGGATTATTAGATAATGTTCGTAAAGAGCTAATGGCCGATAATAAAATTTTCAAAAACGAACATAAAGGAAAATAAATTTAATTTTTTAATGCCATGGTTCATTCTATTTCTTTAACATCAATCAACTAGTTTATAATGAAGTCTTCAAGTTATTATTTTTTTCTTTTGCTATTTTGCCTTAGTCTTATTAGCTGTAACGAAACACCTAAACAAGATGAAGAGTTGAAGGGAAAGCTATCTACTTCCTTGGTTACTAATCCTAGAAGCATGGATAGCATTGGAATTGAAAACCTTCAAGATATAGCTTCTATGTCTTTTGTGGATACATTGCATGATTTTGGCCGTATGAAAGAAGGTGAAATGGTAGTGTATGAATTCAGCTTTATAAATAAGGGAAAGAAAGATTTATTAATCAATGAAGCAAAAGGATCTTGCGGATGTACAGTACCTGAATATCCTAAAGAGCCTATAAAACCAGGAGAACAACGTTCTATTAAAGTTACTTTTAATAGTCAAGGTAAAATAGGTTACAACGAAAAAACAGTGATGGTAATCACCAATGGTAATCCTTCAATACTTAATTTAACGATACTAGCAGAGGTTTACTAATAACTCTCTTTTTTTTTGTCCGAATATTCGAATTATAAAGTACTTTTGACCAAATAATATTAAATATTTCATGAATACAATTGATTTGCTTTTGATGATGGGTGAAGGTGGCAAGCCTAATCCAATGATGAATGTGGTTTTTATGCTTGGCATGATTGGCGTTATGTATTTTTTTATGATACGTCCTCAAATGAAAAAAGCTAAAGAACAAAAAGAATTTTCAAATACAACCAATGTAGGAGAAACCATTGTGACTATTGCGGGCATCCATGGCAAGCTTATCAAAAACAATGAAGATGGCACTATTTCAGTAGAAATAGATCGAAATACGATTGTAAAAATGGAAAAAAGTTCAATATCAATGGAAATGACCATGGCACTTCGTAAAAAATTAAATACAGAAACGAAAGCGTAGAATTTTTACTTTTAATTCAATAAGCGCATCATGTTTTTCGTCAATATACTCAAAAACAAATTCTTTCTGGTAACAGTTATTTTTTTGGTTTGGGTAATATTTTTTGCTCAATATGATATCATTTCACAGCGACAACAACGTAGTGAACTAAATGAAATGAAAAGCAAAATCGAATATCTTGAAAAAGAAGTTGATCGATTACATGCTGAAAAAGTAGCCTTAAAAACTGATACAGTGACTGTAGAGAAATATGCACGCGAAAAATATTTCATGAAAGCACAAAATGAAGATGTTTTTGTATTTGACACAGTATACACAACTGCCTCTCCTAAAAAATAGTACTTCTTTCAGATTCAATTGAGTTCCTACGATTACTTACAGTTAAGTATCGGGTCTACTTCAATAATCTATTTCTTTATAGTTAGTACGTTCTATCATCACTATTAAAAAAGCCATGCTGTTTTCACTTCATGGTGCTTTATTTTTTCATTTCTTTTTTAACCCAAATTAGGCGATAGGATTTGAGGAATAAAATTCTAGCGTATTAGTTAGGAGTACCTCCCCTGTCACGCAATTCGGAGATTTAGAGCTTGTTTTTAAAAAAGTAATGAAATACAATCTCTTTGTCTTTTATGCATTTGTAATGCGTAATCTGTGTTTAATAAAATTTGTAAAAACAAAAAAAGGTCGCTCCTATCAGAAGCAACCTTTTTGGTATAAATTAATTAGAGAAATCTATTTTACGTGAGCAACAATTGCTTTGAAAGTAGCAGGCTCATTCATAGCCATATCAGCTAATACTTTACGATTCAACGTAACGTTCGCTTTTGCTAATTTGTTGATGAATGTAGAATAGTTCATACCTTCTGCACGAATAGCAGCATTGATACGAGCAATCCATAATGTACGATAATCACGTTTTTTCAATTTACGACCTACAAATTTGTAAGTCATACCTTTTTCTACGACGTTTTTAGCAACGGTAAATACATTTTTACGCTTACCGTAATAACCTTTAGCCTGTTTTAATATCTTCTTTTTTCTAGCTCTGCTTGCTACAGCGTTTTTTGAACGTGGCATATGTTAAGTTTTTTTAATTTTTGAATGAATGAAATTTTTTATCAAGGTAGATTAACCCATACAAAGTAAACGGTTAACCATTTTTTGATTTGTTTTACTAACTAAAACACTACCACGTAAATGACGTTTACGCTTTGTAGCCTTTTTGTTTAATAAGTGACTTTTATTTGCTTTAAATCTCACTACTTTTCCTCCTCCGGTTATTTTGAAGGTTTTCTTAGCACGAGAGTGGGTTTTCATTTTTGGCATGACGTCTGTTTTTTAAGGAGTGCAAAGGTAATTATTTATTATTGAAAATTACTAAAATATGGAAGTAATTTCTTCTATTTTGTGCAAAATTATGAAAAATGCACTATTAAAAATGCACTTAGCTGTATTTTTATGGGGATTTACGGGTGTTTTAGGTCGAGCTATCGAACTTTCCGAGTATCCTTTGGTATGGTATCGAACGCTTATTACCTCTATTATTTTTTTGATGATACTCATTTTTCGCAAAGAATTCAAAAAAATAAGCCGAGCAGAATTATTCCGTTTTATGCGTATTGGGTCAATTATTGCTATTCACTGGGTTGCATTTTATGGTTCTATTAAATATGCCAATGCCTCCATAGCCCTTACGTGCTTATCTACGGCAGGTATTTTTACTGCTTTGCTCGAACCAATCGTATTGAAAGTCAAATTTAATTACAAGGAATTAATGGTAGGATTCATAGCCATTATTGGAATGTATTGTATTTATAAGTTTGAAATTGGCTATGCCACTGGTATTATACTAGGTATAGTAGCTTCACTGCTTAGTTCGATTTTCACGATCATGAATAAAAAAATTATAGGCGACTACCCATCGCGAATGGTTGCTTTTTACGAAATTGGATCTGGCTTTCTTTTCCTCACTTTACTACTACCTCTCTATTTATATTACTTCCCAACTGTTTCGTTTACTCCTTCTTCTATGGATTGGTGGTGGCTATTTGTATTAAGTTTATGCTGTACCGTTTGGGGACAATCCTTAGCATTGAGCGCGCTTAAGAAACTTTCTTCTTTTACTACTGTATTGATGGTCAATCTAGAACCTGTATATGGTATCCTTTTGGCTATACTTATTTATCACGAAAATAAAGATTTAGGATGGGGATTTTATATAGGCATTTCACTTATAGCATTTAGCGTAGCATTACACACACTCATGATGATGCGGAAAAGATAATGTCAACCCGTTAAAATGAAAATACATAAAACCGAAGACCTAATGATAAGCCTAGATTAAATGGATGCGTAGCAGCACGTCTATAAGCTTGATTATTACTCATATACTTCGCATAATTACCATACGTTCGACGCAATAAAGGATTACCGGGTGTACTTCCCGTAGGAGTATATAAAATTTCATCGCTGTTTTCAGCATCTGTAAATTGAAATTCACCTTTTAATTGAGTGATAAATTCCATACGCTCTTTAAGTCGATAAGAAAAACCTAACCCTGCCAAAGCACCTAAGCCATGTGTTTTATATGGTTTGTAATCTAATGCATACGATGTTTTAAAAGTATCTTTTGTATTCTTAGTTGAAATAGTATTTTTAGAAATAGTTGTTTCATAATCAGCAACATTTGGGTCATTATAATCTAGTACAATTTTATCTGAATAGCCTGTATTCAATGAGTAAAAGAATCCTACAGAATAGATGAATTTGAATTTTTTACCATTACGTGTTTGATGGCTGAAGGTTAATGGAATTTTCAAATAAGATGTTTTTGTATTGGCTGTTAACTTATATAAGTATGCCTGATCAGCACCTTTATAATTTTGGTTAGAAGTACCCCATTGAAGACCTCCGCTTACAGCAAACCCATTGTCGTATAAATAGCCATACTCAAAACTTCCAGCAAAGGACATCGTCATAGAATAGGTTTGAAAACTATCAGCTCTTAAGTCGTCTGAATTAAATAAATTGGATTTATAGCCATATACATTTAAACCATAAAAAGGACCATAGGCTTCAGTTTGTTGTGCAACAGATACGAATGCTGAAAATACGACTGCAAGAAGGAATACTACTTTTTTCATAGGGGTAAAGGTAAAAACTTTACCGAAAAAGTAGAATTAATTTAATAGATTCTTCAATGTAACATTTAATTAAGTCTACTAAAACCAACTTTTGGTTTTACGTCGACGCGTTGTGGTTCCACCTAATCCCAATACTCCAAGTAGTGTACGAGTCAATATTCCAGCAGCAGTTCGGCCTACTTGTTTTGTTACAGGATTACTTAATATTGTTTCCAAGGTGCCTTTTTCTTCTTTCTTAGAACTTGCTTTTGGGGTTTCTTCTTCATCCTCTTTTGCCTCTTTATCAGTAGCTGCTTCAGTAATTTTTTCATTCAGCAATTCATAAGCACTTACTGTATCTATAACTTGATTATATTTTTTAGCTATTTTGGATGTATTTACAATTTGATTGATTTCTGTTTCATTCAAAACATCCATTCTAGATCTTGGAGGGCAAAGCATGGTGTGAACCAATGGTGTTGGTATACCCTTTTCATTTAGTAAAGTAATAATAGCCTCTCCTATTCCTAATTGAGTGATTAAGTCCTCTGTTTTATAGTACGTTGTTTCTGGATAATTTTCAGAAACTTTTTTAATATCTTGTCGATCTTTTGCAGTAAAAGCACGTAATGCATGCTGTACTTTAAGACCAAGCTGTCCTAATATTGATTGTGGTATATCATTAGGGTTTTGAGTAATAAAGAAAATACCAACACCTTTTGAACGGATAAGTTTTATTACTGTCTCTAATTGTTGTAATAAGGCTGATGTTGCATCCTGAAAAATCAAATGGGCTTCATCTAAAAACAAAACTAGTTTAGGCTTATCTAAATCACCTGCCTCGGGTAAAGAGGCATACAATTCGGCCAATAATTGCAACATAAATGTTGAGAACAACTTAGGTTTGTCTTGAATATCAGTTACACGAACAATTGAGATTATACCACGTCCTTCATCATTGATTCGCATTAAATCATCTACTTCAAACGATTTTTCACCAAAAAAAACATCTGCTTTTTGTTGTTGTAATTCTATGATTTTACGTAAAATGGTACCAGTAGATTGGGAAGAAATATTACCATATTCAGCCTTTACCTCTTCTTTCCCTTCATTGTTCATGTATTGTAACACTTTTACTAAATCTTTGAGATCAAGTAAAGGCAATTGATGATCATCACAATATTTATATATCATAGACATGATACCTTCTTGTGTATCATTCAAGCCAAGTATTTTAGAAAATAAAACTGGTCCAAACTCAGTTACAGTAGCTCTTAATCGAGTACCAGGCTCGTTACTCAATGTTAAAAACTCAATTGGAAAACCCGATGGGCTATATTCAACTCCAATATGAGTACATCGTTCGGCTATTCGATCATTTAACACACCTTGCGCACCTATACCACTCAAGTCGCCTTTGATATCCATCATCATTACAGGTACACATGAGTCACTCAATCCTTCTGCTATGAGTTGTAAAGTTTTTGTTTTTCCTGTACCAGTTGCACCTGCTATTAAACCGTGGCGATTCATGGTTTTCAATGGTAAATTTACGCGTACACCAGCCACTGGCTTACCATCCAATACTGCAGAACCCATTAATATATTCTCACCTTTGAATGTATAAGCTTGTTGTATTTCTTGATCAAATGACATATTTAGTAGATTTAATGTGTGAAAGTAAATAAATTGTAGTTTACATCAATCGAGTTTTATTATTTTTACTAAATATTATAAGTTGACTATGGAAATAAATGAAATTATATCAGAAATAGAACGAAAATCTAAACGATTATTGACAAGAGTAGATCGACTTGAAAAGGAAAATACTGAACTTAGAAAGTCAGTTTTTGACTATCTCGAAAAAATGGAAAAGCAAAAAACTGAAATTGAAAAAATAAAAAGTGAACTTAAAATTACACAATTGAGTAAATCGATTCCTTCTGAGAAAAAAGCGTTGCAAAAAGAAATAGATAAATATATTTATTTAATTGACAAGTGTATTGCAAGCGTAAAAACCGAAGCATTGAGTTAAGAAATCAACCAAATCGAAAAAAAAGTAGTCTTTTAAGTACATACAAAGACCTAAATAAACTAAATTTACTCTGTAGAAATAAATTATGAAACGAATATTACTAATAATTGTCCTAATAGTCTGTATTTTCCAAACCAATGCTCAAACCATATCGGGTGTAATTAATTCATATGCATCAGTCAATGCTATTAATTTGAATGTACTCACAGTCAACAGTACAACTGGTTTTAATGTTGGAGATAAAGTGCTTATTATTAAAATGAAGGGGGCATTAATCAACCAAGCAAATACACAACAATATGGTGATACAACTTCACTTGGCGAAGCTGGCAAGTATACGTTTTCGACTGTAATTGCTTTGACTCCTACTACACTAACACTTAGTCCATTTTGCAATATTTTTAGTAACACACAATATTTACAAGTCGTTACAGTTCCTATTTTTCCAAATCCTATAGTAACTGCTAACCTTAGCTGTCAAGGATGGGATGGTGCTACAGGAGGTATTTTAATATTTGAAACCCCGAATACATTGACCTTAAATGCCGACATCAACATAAGTAACTTAGGCTATAGAGGTGGTGATGTATGGGGCAATACCTTTTCATGTGGAACAACAAATTTCTTTTCACCTGCTGGCTTTTTTGGACCTGAGGGCAAAAAAGGAGAAGGCGTAGCAGAGTATATTGTAGGTCAAGAATGTGGAAGAGGAAAGTTAGCAAATGGTGGTGGCGGTGCCTTTGGAGGAAATGGTGGTGCAGCTGGAGGTGCTAATGTTGGCAAAGGGGGCGATGGTGGTTTTGAATTCAATGGATGCTTTGTAATAGGCAGCTTTGCATATGGCGGACAACCTATTAATCAAGTTAACACTGCACTCATTATGGGCGGTGGAGGTGGTGGTCCACAATCTGATAATGCTCAAGCTGTATTCAATGGTGGCAATGGTGGTGGCATTATATATATCACTGCCAATGAAATCATTGGTAATGGGAATGCAATACAATCCAATGGCCAAACTACACCACTTATTAATGATGAAGGAGCCTCAGGTGGGGGTGCTGGAGGCAGCATATATTTAAATTGCCCAACGTTTACTACGCCACTAACTATCAGTGCTATAGGTGGTAACGGAGGCTCAAATAACAATGTTTTATTCCCACAAAATTGCCATGGACCAGGAGGTGGTGGTGGTGGTGGATTAGTATGGCTTTCAGGAGCGACTACACCAGCTGGTGTTACAGTTGCTACTCAAGGTGGTTTAGGTGGATTTGCACTTAACCCTTTAAGCACATGTTATAATACTCAATATAATGCAGGAGATGGAAATTCAGGTGTTACAAATTATAATTTTGTACCAGCTCCTCCTCCTGTATTACCAACCGTAAATCTAGGTCCTGATCAATTGATATGTGCAGGTTCTACGATCACCTTAGATGCAGGAGCAAATTATGCAAGTTATCTTTGGGATGACAATTCCAATGGTCAAATAAGAAATGTAAATGGACCAGGAACTTTTTATATTACAGTCACCACACCCCAAGGATGCACGGCTAGTGATACTATTATAGTTAATTGGGATACATCAGTAATAGCTGCTTTCGATGTTGATATCCGTTTAGGATGTACCAATGATACGGTTATAATTATTAATAATTCTTCTGCAGCTTCTACACAATTTGCATGGAGTTTTGGTGATGGGGTGAATTCTTCCCAATTTTCACCCACACATGTTTACTCTCCACAAGGCATTTATACGATAACGTTGATTGCAAGTAATCCCCCATGTTATGATACAATTCAAAAGGTAGTCAATTTGAATCATCCTATTGGCTCTGTATTTAGTTTAAATACCATTAAAAAAGACTCTGTTTGTCTTGGCTCACCCATCATTGCATATAGCGTATCAGTTCCATTAAATAATGTTACTCATAGCTGGAATTGGGGAGATGGTGCAATTCAAAATTTAGGCCTATTACCTACTACATCATATACTTATCCGAGTCCTGGAAACTATACACTTACACTCACTGTAACCGATACATTGGGTTGTACTGATACTTCTTCATTACCTATTTATGTTGAAGATTCAACTTCAATTGCATTCACCATTGTTGATGATAAAGTATGTGTAGGCGAGCCGGTATATTTCAATGCAGTGGTATCAGCTAATACACTTTCAAATACTTGGTCATTTGGAGATGGAAGTATTCAAAAAGACATTTTAAATACCTATCATACCTACGACAATCCGTTGAATCCATATACAGTATGGCTAAAAGGATCCTATGCTGTTTGCCCTGAAGATAGTGTTTCAATGCCTGTCATTGTAGGTGATTATCTTCCTATTAATTTAGGGCCTGATACCTCTATTTGCCCGGGCATAACTGGTTCAATTATTCTATCTAACTCATCCAATCCGAATGCAAGCATCAATTGGAGTACCGGTGAAGTAGGACCAAGTATTACAGTCACACAACCTTCATTATATTGGGCTACCATTGCATCATCTGACAATCCCGAATGTACATCGACTGATAGTGTATGGGTAAATAGAGATTGCTATGTCAATATTCCGAATGTTTTTTCACCAGATGGTGATGGATTAAATGATTATTTTTTACCTCGAGAAATTTTATCGAGCGGGGTAAGTATTTTCAAAATGAATATCTACAATAGATGGGGAGAAAATATATTCACCACTACATCAATTGATGGTAGAGGTTGGGACGGAAAATACAATGGTGTACTTCAACCAATGGGAGTATATATTTATACTATTGATGTAGTATTCAAAAATAACATGAAGAAATCCTTTACAGGAAATGTGACATTAATCAGGTAATTTAATTTTTCGCTCTCTTGTTTTCGTAGTACATTTGAGCTATTCTAAATTGTACTAGCTATGCAAGCTTCTCTTAATGTAAACCGAATTGATTATGTCAATATAGGCTTATTGATTGTTTCGTGTATTATGGCATTTATTATGCCTTTTGAACTATTTCTGTTTGCTTATGGTGTTCTTGGACCATTGCATTATCTTACTGAGATATCGTGGTTACACGACAAAAATTATTATTCAACGGATAAACGAGACGTTGTTCTACTAGTGATTATTTCTTTGATTCTTACGATAGTAACAATGAAAAACTATCTAGGCTTGAATGATTTAAATGTTGAATACAAATATGTAAATAGAATTATTTTTATAGCCTTTGCCAGTTCTCTGTTTTTTGCGTTCATAAAAAACAATTTAATAAAAATAGCTGGTGTTATTATTACCATATTACTATCAGCTATCTCAGATAGACTTATTTTAGTATTTTCTGTATTCTTACCAACGTTGATACATGTATTTTTATTTACTTGGCTTTTCATGTTTTACGGCGCTTTGAAAAATAGATCGAAGCCAGGATATGTGTCCGTTGTATTACACATGTTGATTCCTTTTATTTTGTTTTATGCGTTTCCAAATCAACCATTTGTTGCAGTTACAGATTATGGCAAAACAGCATACAAAGAATTTCAAGGTTTAAACAATGTGATATTAAATTTATTAAATACGAGTCATGCAGGTGATGGAGATATAGCACAACAAATTTATCATTCGAGTATTGGAATTGCCATCATGCGATTTATTGCTTTTGCTTATACCTATCATTATCTAAATTGGTTTTCAAAAACCAAAGTGATCAAATGGCATGAAATACCTAAATCTAGATCTATATTTATCATTATTTTATGGGCTATTTCAATAGTACTTTATGCAATTGATTATAGCCTTGGATTCAAATGGTTATTCCTATTAAGCTTCATGCATGTAATGGTAGAGTTTCCGTTAAATTATATTTCATTTGTTGGTATATTCAAAGAATTGACTGGAAAAGGGATGAAACATAGTGTAGAGTAATCTCAATAAAATAACAACATGAAATTATTTAAACAATTAACCTTATTGGTTATATCAAGTATCGTAAGTATGGGTCTTACGGCTCAAAGCTATTACTCCCCTGCTTTTGGCCTTAATGGTTCTGCCTTAAAAACATCCTTGCACAATATTATTAAAAATCATTCTAGTCAAGGTTGGCCCTTATGGTCGTACTTTCCAAGTACTGATACAAAGTCAACAAATATTGTATACGACATCTATTCTGATGTGCCGAGCGGAATACCTCCTTATACTTTAGCATATGGCGTAAATCAATGTGGTACTTATTCACAAGAAGGCGATTGCTTCAATCATGAGCATACATGGCCTAGTACTTTCTTCAATGATGCTTATCCAATGCGAACAGATTTACATCATGTATTACCAACGGATGGATTTGTCAATAATAAACGTAGTAATCTTCCATATGGAGAAACGACAACCTCATCTTGGATATCTCAAAATAATTCCAAAATAGGTTTTTCGAATACGTATGCAGGCTATACCGATAAAGTATTTGAACCCATTGACTCATTCAAAGGTGATCTTGCACGTATTTATTTTTATATGACAACCCGATACGAAAGTGAAGATGGAGGTTGGAGCAACTGGACGATGGCAAATGGGGCGCAGTTAACACCCGATGCAATTACATTATTAATGGCTTGGCATCATGCCGATCCTGTAAGTCAAAAAGAAATCAATAGAAATAATGCTATTTACTTAATCCAAAACAATCGAAATCCTTTTATAGACTACCCTGTTTTTGCAGATTGCATATGGGGTGCAGTGGATTGTGCTGGAGTTGGTATTTCAAATCCAGAATGGGCTCAACAAATTCAAGTTTATCCAATACCAACACATGACATTTTACATCTAAACTATCCTTCATCAATAAAGATTCACGAATATCAGGTATATGATATACTGGGACGAACAATTATAACATCTACGCTGGAACATAAAACCATTTCCATTTCTTCTATCCCAAATGGTAATTACACTATAGTTCTCAATACAAATCAAGGTGTAATTCGTAAATTGTTTTCAAAAGAATAACCATATGCCTTCACTGTATTCTGATATTGTAAAAACCGTAAATCTTCAGCACGCACAACTCATTGCTGTGTCAAAAACAAAACCTAACGAAGCTATTTTAAATTTATACAATCAAGGACAACGAGCATTTGGAGAAAATAAAGTACAGGAATTATTAGACAAACATGAGCAACTCCCTAACGATATTCAATGGCATATGATTGGTCATTTGCAAACGAATAAAGTAAAATATTTAGTACCATTCATCCATTTAATTCACTCTGTCGATAGTCTCAAACTTTTATTTGAGATTGAAAAACAAGCCGAAAAAGTAAATAGAACAGTTTCCGTTTTATTACAAATTCATATAGCATCGGAAGAATCAAAATTTGGACTAGATGAAAAAGAATTGATAGAAATTCTGGAGTATTATACGGCCTCCCCTTCACCACTCAATCATATTTGCATAAAAGGACTCATGGGTATGGCTACCAACACAGATGATATGAGCATACGACGAAATGAATTTAAGCATCTAACAGAATTATTTAAATTTGTAAAGAATAGCTACCTTCCTCATCGTGATGATTTCAATGAAATATCAATGGGCATGAGTGATGACTATACTATTGCTATGGAAGAAGGCGCCACAATGATTCGTATAGGAAGTCTTTTATTTGGAAACCGTTCCTAATAATTTTTATTTTACATTTGAGTTACTAAGATATTCAATGACGATTCCTTTATACAAACGCATAATTAGTTTTTTGTTTCCGGTATTACTTGAAAAAAAAAATGATTTTTATGGCAAAGAACATAAAATAGAATTGTATCAAAATCAACTGATGCTTTCAACTTCTTCTGCTATCTATTCGTTTGGTGTCAATTATTATCCTTTTACTAAATCGCTAAAGAAAATAAAAAAGGAAATCCCATTCGTAACTAGTTTTTTATTATTGGGTACCGGATTAGGAAGTGCGCTTAAAATTTTACAAGAAAACTATCAATGCTATCCAAAAAGCACTTTAGTAGACTTTAATCAAACCTTGTTAGATTTAAGTAAAGAACTAATGGAGTTGAATGCCAAACAAAATGTCGAATGGGTTTGTCAGGAAGCATCGTTTTATATAGAGCAACATTTGGATCAATATGACCTAATAGGTATAGACATATTCGTTGACATGTCTGTTCCACTATTTGTTAAATCAAGTGAGTTTGTTTCAAAAATAAAAAAACGCTTAACGCCACAAGGGATTGCACTATTTAATCTAACCTTTACAAGTAGCAACGAACAATTGATTGTAGAGAATAGATTGAAAACCACATTTAATCATGTAGAACCTATCAAACACAACCTAAACTATTTTTATATCTGTAAAAATTAGTTGATTGCTAGTACTGTTCTTTTTTTATTTTTCGCCTTCATTTCATTCGGAACACCAGATAATACACTTTCAGTAAATGCGATGGCTAATTTATTTTTAGTAAAATATTTATTTGTAACCAAACTGATTTCACGCACAGGTGCAGGATCTTTAAAATAACGAACTTGAGCTAGCATATCTTCGTGAAAACCACTTAAACTTAATTCGGGCACAATAGTATACCCCCCATTGATATCTACCATTCGAATTAGAGACATGATAGAACCTGAATTGTACGTAAACGGATTTTGAGTACCATAAAATTTCTGTTTGCCACATAAATTAATTACCTGAAAACGCATACAATGCTCATCACCCAAAGACCAAATTTCACTTGGATCTAAATCGTCAGGTGTCAACATGGTTTTAGAAAGTAATTTGTGATCTTTTGCAGCATAAACAACATACGGTTCGTGGTAAAGAATACTTTCCTTCAATGACTTTTCGAACAGAGGTGTACTGAGAATACCAAAATCCAGATCGCCCTCTTTTATTTTTTGAACTATCTGTTCTGTATTCATTTCAGTAATGATTATATCCAAAAGTGGATGTTTCTTTACAAACGATTTCAACGTAAAAGGAACGATACTAGGAGCAACTGTAGGTATTATACCAATATTTAAACTCCCGATCAGTTGATCTTTTTGCGAACTAATTAATTCATCAATTTTATTACGTTCAAAAAGAACCTTTTTAGCTTGGTCCAATATTTTTTTACCCATATCGGTAGCTATGATTGGATGATGGTTTCGATCAAATATTTTGATTCCTAGCTCTTCTTCCAATTTTTGAATTTGCATACTCAAGGTAGGTTGAGTTACAAAACACTTTTCAGCAGCAGTTACAAAACTGCCATTTCTCTCTACTGCAACGATGTATTCAATTTGCGTTAACGTCATTTTGTATAAATTTTATTTATAAAGTTAGGTCAATATTATCAATTTTCATAATTTTACATTATAAATTATTTCTATGGATAATCAGATTTACGTTCAATTGAAAAAATTAGAGGGTGAATTTTTCACTTACTCTCAGTCCATGGCTGGCAGATGGTTAAATTACAAGCTATTGATGGTAAAGCCCGGTTATATTGAAGCGTCTATTGAGGTTAGAAAAGAAATGACAAATCCTTCACAAAACTTACATGGTGGCATGATTGCGATGATTTCGGATGAATTATGTGGATTAGCTTTTTATAGTTTAGGCTATAAAACATTTTACACTACTGTAAATCTCACAGTCGACTACCTATATAGCGCACCAATTGGAAGTACCGTGATAGCAAAAGCCAATGTAATGCGTAGCGGTAAAAAAATTGCGAATATCGAATGTTATATTTACGACGTAGATGATAATATCATAGCACATGCCAAATCAAATTTGGTCAATACCGGCAAAGAAGTTTTTAACCTTACAGTTCATCATTCTTAATGAAATAATTATCTTGCATCGAAATGCTAAATAACAAAAAAATAGTGGTGGTGTTGCCTGCATACAATGCGAGCAAAACACTTGAACGAACTTATAACGAAATTCCTTTTGATATCGTAGACGAGACGGTACTTGTAGATGATTTAAGCAAGGATGATACAATAGAGGTAGCTAGAAGGTTAGGCATTCAACATATCATTCGTCATGATGTTAATAAAGGATATGGTGGAAATCAAAAAAGCTGTTATAATAAAGCCCTCGAGCTAGGTGCCGACATAGTAGTTATGTTGCACCCCGATTACCAATATACTCCAAAGTTAATACCATCTATGTGTCATATCATTGCGCAAGATTTGTATCCAGTTGTATTAGGCTCACGTATATTAGGCAAAGGTGCATTACGAGGTGGCATGCCATATTACAAATATGTATTCAATCGTTTTCTTACCTTATCAGAAAATATTTTAATTAGTCAAAAACTGAGCGAATACCATACTGGATATCGTGCATTTTCTAGAACCGTATTAGAATCGATTAATTTCAACATCAACAACGATGATTTTATTTTTGACAATGAAATGCTTTCTCAAATCTTCATGAAAGATTTTGAAATAGCAGAAGTCACATGCCCTACAAAATATTTTGAAGAAGCCTCTAGCATTAACTTTAGCCGAAGTATGAAATATGGCTTAGGTGTACTCAGAGTTTCAATTATCCATCGTTTGCATAAATGGGGCTTGGTAAAAAGCAAACTATATTAATATTATAACTGCAAAGAAGGCAATAGCTGGTCTTTATCAGAAACCAAAATATCTTTTTCGGATATCCCCCAATTAATATTCAAGAAAGGATCTTTGTAGGAAATCCCTCCTTCAGATTCCTTGTGATAATAATTATCGCATTTGTAAAAAAAGATAGTATCATTTTCTAATACAGAATAACCATGTGCAAATCCACGAGGAACGAACAATTGCAAATTATTATCTGCACTGAGTTCAACACTTATATGTTGAAGATACGATGGCGAATCCATTCTCATATCAACGACTACATCCAACACTTTACCTTGTAATACTCTTACCAATTTGGCTTGAGCATGTTCTCCCACTTGAAAATGTAGACCTCTCACGATACCATAATTCGATTTAGCTTGATTATCTTGAACAAAATTTACATCCAAACCAGTTTTCAATTCAAATTGCTGACGATTATAACTTTCAAAAAAATAACCTCTAGCATCAGTAAAAACATTAGGCTTTAGTATAAAACAATCTTTCAATTTAGTCGCTATCAATTCCATAACAGACTAAAATATATTTTTTAATTCAGATAGACAAGTTATTTCAAAAGTTGGTTCATCCTCATGAGACAATTCCTTGGGATTAAAATAAACTTGATGCATACCAGCATTACGAGCGCCCAATACATCTATATCCAATGCATCTCCAATCATGATGCTATTTTGTGGTTGAGCACCCGTTTCTGAAAAAGCAAAATGAAATATCTCTTTATGAGGCTTCATACTCATTGCCATTTCAGAAGTTATCATTTTATCAAAGTAGGAATCAATATTGGAGTTTTTCAGTTTTTGTAGTTGTGTCAATTCAAATCCATTGGTTATAAGATGCATCTCATACCCCTTGGCTTTACAATATTCAAGTACATCTATTGTAAAAGGAAACAACTCATTTTTTGTTGGAAGTATTTCCAAGTATTTTTCACTCATGAATTTTGCTAATGGCTCATCATTTATTTTATAATGCAACAATGTTTGCCACATCCGTTTCCATCTTAAGTCCTGTCGACTCAATGTTCCCTGTCGAAAACTAGCCCAGAGTTTATCATTGATTTCATGGTAAACGATATTGAAATCATCAAAATCATGTATCCCCTTTTGTGAAAGTAAAGAAACCTTGTATAAATCCCGAAGGGTATTCACAGAATTTGTTTCAAAATCCCATAATGTATGATCGAGATCAAAAAATAAATATTGATAAGGACGCATTAAAGTTTACTAAATTTAAATGACTGAATCAATCCTTTTTCGCTTACTATTTTCATAATATAATTGCCTGTACTTAACATAGTAGCATCTAAGTGTAAAGTTGATTGACCTTTGGAAGCGTAAGAATTATAAGATTTTATTTTTCGGCCAGCAGCATCAAAAATTTCAAAAAGTAAATCTTGAGAATCTGACATTTCAAGTTGTAAATGCAATTCTGCATTTACAGGATTTTGAATTAATTGAATGGATGATAGACCAACCTTTACATGTCCAACATTCAATGGTGTGATATGACGAGCAATATCATTTTCCCATATTCCTCTTCCATAGGTACCTGCACGCAATTTGCCAGTAGGATAATAGATTTCAAGATCACTCACTTGCGTATTGGGCATTCCTGTTCCATAGTATTGCCATGTGATATCAGAGTCTTTTTTATAAAATACACCTACATCGGTTCCAACATAAATATCGATATTCAAACTATCCGATTCCTGATCAATGACTATACAATTGGCAGGAACATTTGGGATATTAAATGAAATATTGGTCCATGTAGTTCCATTATTAATCGATTTGTATACTTTGCTATTTGCTCCGTATCCAGCTTTTGTTACATAGATTACATTCGATTGTTTAGGATGAACTTTCACCATGGTAGCATCCTCGAAGGTCCCGCTCGAATCGGGGATAGAAAGAGACTGCCAGTTGGCTCCGAGGTTGCTTGTATAATACAAGGATTCATTGCGACCTGCATAGATTACATTCGAATTACTAGGAGCAACATCTAATATTTTTAATTTACTACTTGCATTTCCAGTGATATTGTTACTTATTTTAGACCAGTTATTGCCCTCATCAGTTGAACGCCATACATCAGCATAGCCAGCTATCAATGTATTATTATCGTTGGGATCAAGCACATAAGGTGTTACCCAAGATCCTAAATTAGTATCTGCAGTAATATCTGTATAAGTATCATTTACCCATTGATCATAGGAACGATAAAGATTACCATTGACATAGGTTGTATAAATTGTTTGATCATTCACTTGATTAATAGCGACTTCCATACCATCGCCTCCATTGGTTGCATCCCATACACCTGGCGCTATTCGCTTTCGACCTCCATTATCTTGCGTACCTCCTATCATAAATGTTGAATCTTGATTGGAGCAGGCTATTTTATAAAATTCAGTGATGATTAAACCATTTGATAAATCGGTCCATTGATTTGTAAGTTCATTCAATTTATACAATCCTCCATCATTGCATACATATAAATACTTTGGCACTAAAGGATTGATATCTGAAAAATGATTATCGGCATGAACAGGTGGTAAAACACCATCATTATACCAATTCGTTATTTTAGTCCATGAAGAACCTCCATTTGTAGTACGATGATTCGTTACATATCCACAATACATTCGATCTTTATTTAAATGCGAAATCTGAATAATAGCATTATCATCTATACCTGAATTTTTCAAAACAAAAGCAGTATTGGCTCCATCTGTAGAAAGATAAAAAGCATCAGTTCCTGTTCCAAATGCAACATAATTAGAATCGGCAGGAGTAACAGACAATTCGATATCAGTTGCAGTTCCAAATGAGGTTTTAGCAACCCAGGTTAAACCTCTGTTGGTAGAACGATATAATTCATTCGCACCAGCGATATACATAGTAGCAGGATTAAACGGTTTAAATTCAATATCACGACACAAACCATTTCTAATTTTATTCCAAGTTGCACCCGCATCAGCCGTTTTCCAAAGTCCATCCGATTGGGCACTGTATAATACTTGGTTACTATCAGGATGGGCGATCAATTTGTAATAAACAATATTATTGGTAAAATAGCCCGATTGAGAGGTAGCTGTCCAAGTTAAACCACCATTCAGGGATTTGTATACGCCTAATCCATAATGCCACCAACCTTCATTGAGTCCAACAGTTATATATAAAATTGAAGGATTTACTTTATCAACAACAATACTTCCTACACTGCAATAAGGCAATTGATCTCCTAGTGGGGTCCAATTGTTGCCGCCTGTAGTCGTTTTCCAAATTCCTCCTTTGTTGGCACCTACATAAATAATGTTTGTATCAGTAGGATGAAATGCAACTGCAGCCAATCGTCCCATACCATTGTAACCGCTAGTGGAAACTGTTTGAGAAATATTTCGCCAATTACCAGCACGCGTTTTTTTTGCTTGACCTGTAGATTGCAATTTCATGAACAATTGATGTTGCTTCGTAAGATCAGGAAAACTTCCATCGGGCATGACTCTATGCTCAAGGTTATATAAAATACGATTGTATTTGATATACTCATTGTCTTCGTATTTCAAATTGGGATTCATTCCCTTCCCTTTTTCGGCAAAATATTGATCTGCAATAGATTTAATTTCATTTAAATTAATGCGACCTTCTAGAAGGTCGTTTAGTTTTTGAGCTTTACAATTAATCTGTATCAGAAATAAGAAACTGAGTGTTGAAAGAGTAAACATTAATTTATTCACAGAATGTAATTTAGAACTCAAAAATAAGGCAAAAACACTCAATGATAGACATAGAAACAATATATGCGATAAATGAAAACAATTGTATCATTAAGTGCTAGATAATAATTGCTTTACAACTGAAGGTTCATTAGATTTACTATTTAATATAACCATCTATGCTTACCGCCATACATCCCAAATTACCCATGCGAAATAAATCAATCACACGTGATTATTATATCCATCAGTTGCAATTTAAAGACATTGACAGAGAAGATTATGAAGGGTATTTAATGATTCAAAAAGACTCTATTGAACTTCATTTTTTTGAATTCAACGAACTATCAATAAATGAAAATTATGGGCAGGTTTATATACGCACCGATAATATAGATAAACTATATCAAGAATTTATTAATAGAAAAGTAGAAATACATTCTCATGGCCATTTACAATTAAAGCCTTGGGGGCAAAAAGAATTTTCGCTGTTGGATCCTGATCATAATTTATTGACTTTTGGCGAAGCCATTGATTAATAAAAGTAGACTTCCAAATATCCTTAGCAATATTCTTAATCCCTTATGCGTTCTATCTAAAAATTAACAAATGAAAATCCGTTTTGAAATAAGGATACTATTGGCATGTATCATAAGCGTTCTTGGCATACTTGATTCATTAGGGTGTAGTATGTACAAAGTAACATTACATTCTAAAACATTAGTCGGTACTAACTTTGATGCATATTATACCTCACCTCGTATTTGGTTTGAAGTTTCTAATTCTACAATGAAGTATGGGGCTGCATTTAGTGGCGGACGTATTGATGGCGACCAAGGATTTGCACCACAATCGGGCATGAATGAAGCAGGCTTATCATTTTCAAGATTAGCAGCCCCTACCCCAGAATCTGGACAAGTAGACATGTCAAGTAAAATTAAAATTACTAAGCCTACGTTATTTTTAAAAGATATCCTACACAATTGTGCTACCATTAAAGAAGTTAAACAATACATTGAAAAGCATGACCATAGTTCTTTTATGGAAGATGTATTTATTTACATTGAACCTTCGGGCAATTATCTTGTTGTAGAACCATATACATTGACAGAAGGCACTGATTCTAATTATGTACTTTCTAATTTCTGCCCTTCAGTTACAACATCTACTTATGCTCACAATCTTCAACGGTATCACAAAGGAGTTGAACTCATCAAACAGCATGTAGACACTTCATTGGCATTTGCTACTACTCTCATCGACACCATGCATGTATGCAGAGAGAAACTGGGCGACGGCACTCTACTATCTTCGATTTGGGATTTAAAAAATGGATTAATTTCACTCTACTTTTATCACGACTACAAACACTTAATACAATATGACCTAAAAAATGAACTAAGCAAGGGTGATCATTATTATGAGCTAAAAAAAATATTTCCTCCTAATAAAGAGTTTGAAAAATTCATCAATTATCAATTACCACATAATAATCTATATATTCGGTTTGCTTTTCTGTATTGCTTGGGAATTTTTTCGTTTTCATTATTGTATTTTTTATTTCTAGTTCTAAAAAAAAGAAATCCTATTTCTTTTAAACTGAATCAACTGATTTTACTATTCCTTAGTATTATTTTGTTCTATTATATTTATATACTTTCCCGACACACATCTATAGTGTACTATGCAGCACCTTACAAAGATTATAAATTCTCTATGTTAGATATAGCTTCATATATTCCAATTTTCACCTTACCATTCTTTATTATTCAATTCATTTCAAATTTTAAAATCATACAATCCAATCAATGGAAGCGATTTCCAACAGTACTATTTACATTTAATTCAGTAGCATACATTTTATTAATCAGCCTTTTTTTATATTGGGAATTGTACATTCTATTTTAAATGAATGCCACACGACTTATAAATAAAAGATAATTTATCTTTGTATGAAACTAAATCATATAATATGAATCCAATATTGAAAAATAGCCTAGCAGTTATTGCAGGAATTATTTTAGGTAGTTTTGTTAATGGAGGAATTATATCTATTAGTGGCTCTATAATTCCTCCACCTTCAGGTGCCGATCTTACCACAGAAGAAGGATTAAAAGCTGCCATGCATTTATTTGAACCTCGTCATTTCATCATGCCATTCCTAGCACATGCATTCGGTACGTTGATAGGTGCATTTGTAATTGCTAAATTATGCGCAACAAATAAAATGAAATTTGCATTAGGTCTAGGATTCCTATTTTTACTTGGTGGTATTTATATGGTAATGATACTTCCATCACCATTGTGGTTTACATTACTAGATTTGATTGTTGCTTATATGCCAATGGCATACCTTGGAGGCAAACTTGGCATAAAATAAATATTCTTTTTCTACACTTCATGTTGCAAAGCATAAGCTTGCTTACGAAACATCAAGCCAGCAACCAATCCAAATACAAAACCTCCGATGTGAGCCCAATAGGCAACGCCTGAAGTATCGGTTGTAGTAGCACTGAGTGCACCTACTCCAGCCACAAATTGCTGTACTATCCAAAAACCTAAAAAGAAAATTGCGGGCACTCTGAACGTAGAAAATAATAATAAAAACAATACTTTAATTTGCGACTTAGGAAAGATGATAATATAAGCACCTAAGCAAGCTGCTATCGCTCCTGATGCACCTACACAAGGCACCATACTGCCAGGCGATAATACACAATGTGCAATTGATGCAAAAACACCACCTCCTATATAAAAAAGTAAGAATTTTGCATATCCTAAGGTTGCTTCAATATTATCACCAAATACCCATAAGAAAAGCATGTTTCCAATTAAATGCATCCATCCTCCATGAAGAAATATACAAGTAACCAACGTAAATAAATCTTTCCCATTTAATATTTCATTGGGTATACTTCCATATTCAAATACAAAATTATTTTGCTCTTGCGCCCCCATCGAAAATTGCCAAATAAACACTAATACATTTATTGCAATTATGATATAAGTAAAGATAGGTTTTACACCTTTTTGCAAATTCACATCTCCAATTGGAAAAAACATATGCTAATGATTTTTTATTTTTTTAAATAAGAAGCAATACTATCCATAGCTGCATATTTGTAAAACGTACGTTGAAGAATACGTTTTTTATTGTATACCATAATTTGTGGCATCCCATTATACTCAAAAAGATATTTGTAGACTTCTGAATTATCTGCACATATTTTTACATTGTCCATATTTTCCAACCCTGTAGCCTTTACATATGATTTCAATTGTCCTAATTGATTCAAAGCAGTAATAAAAATAATTGTAGAGCCTTTGAATTTCGAGATAGAATCTTTTATTGCCTTTCCCATATCAATACAATGGCCACAATCAGGATTAAAAATGACAAGTACAAATGGCTTCTTCTTATCTATATCTGAATCAAAATAAGAAATTTCATCAGACGTTACTAAATGGAAAGCAGGTAGCGATGCGCCCACTTTTGCGAGGGGCTTTTCATTCGGATTTACTTGTTGTGATTGTTTCATAGCAGCCTCTTGCTCTTTGGACTTGCGCACAGTTTCACTCATACTTGAAGAGCTCGATTTACTGCTTGATTGACTACTTGATTGTGCAAATAGACCTAAACTACATAAAAGAGAGCCTACGATTAAACATGTTTTTTTTATCATAATTGATTTGTTTTTGATTGTAATAAAAGATCTGCTAATACAATGGCAGTGTATGCTTCAACAATGGGAACAGCCCTTGGTACAGCGCATACATCATGGCGGCCTTTGATTTTTAATTTAACTTCATCTTGATTTGTATTCAATGTTGTTTGTTCCTGTTGAATACTCGAAATAGGTTTAAATGCAATATTAAAATAAATAACCATACCATTACTAATACCACCCAATATTCCTCCACAATGGTTTGAACTTGTTTCAATGCCCTTAGTTGTTTTGTGAAAAAGATCATTCGATTCGCTCCCTTTCATAGATGCAGAAGCAAATCCATCACCATATTCAAAACCTTTTGCTGTATTGATACTCATCATAGCATGTGCTAACTGCGCTTGTAGTTTACCAAAAATAGGCTCACCTATTCCTACTGGTAATTGTTGTATGACACAAGATATCTTTCCTCCGAGCGTATCTCCTTCTTGTTGTACTTGGTCAATCAGTTCTATCATACGATTACTTGTATCCTCGTCAGGACATCTTACTATTGAGTTATCTATTTGAGAAAAATTCAAATGATTATAATCGGTTTCACAGCGTACTGATCCAATTTGTGATACATAAGCTATAATGCTAACTTGGTAGTAATGTTGTATTAATTGTAATGCTATTTCACCTGCGGCAACCATAGGCGCTGTAATACGAATAGAACTTCGTCCACCTCCTCTATAGTCACGGAATCCATATTTTTGTTGCGTGGAATAATCGGCATGGCCAGGTCTATACACATCTTTCAAATGATCATAGTCAGTTGGTTTGGAATCTTTATTTTTGATTAAAATACAGATGGGAGAACCAAGTGTTTTACCTTCAAATACTCCAGAAACAATTTCTATTTGATCATCCTCCTGTCGTGCAGAAGAAAATGATTGTTTACCCGTTTTACGACGATTTACCTGTAATTGAATTTTATCAAAATCTAATGAAAATCCTGCAGGACAACCTTCAATCACACAGCCTACAACATCACCATGCGATTCGCCCAACGAACTAACTTTAAATAAGGATCCTAATGAATTCATTTTTTTCTCTTTATAAAATTCATTTGAACGATTGAGGTAGTAAGATTTTTTTTGAACAGTCTATTTTCCAAAAGCACTGATTATCTTTACGCCATGAGAACTTTATACTCAAATATCAAACAATTAATTCAGATTGAAAACAATACGGACGAAAAAAAAATAGTTAAAGGCAAAGAGATGGCAATACTTCCATCGATTGACCAAGCTTGGCTTTTGACCGAAAATGGTATCATTGTTGATTTTGGCTCAATGAATTCACTTTCAAGCGATTTGCAATTTGATCAAACGTATGATTTGACTGGTCGACTCGTACTTCCCACTTGGTGTGATTCACATACTCATCTAGTATTTTCACATAGTCGTGAACATGAGTTTGTAGACCGTATTCATGGTCTTACATATGAAGAAATTGCCAAACGTGGTGGTGGAATTCTCAATTCAGCAAAACGTATGCAGGAAGTTTCTGAAGATGAATTATATGATTTATCACTTCAACGACTCGAAGAAGTCATAGCCTTAGGAACAGGCGCGATCGAAATCAAAAGCGGCTATGGATTAAATACCGAAGCCGAAATAAAAATGTTGAGAGTAATTAGACGATTAAAAGAATGTTCGAAAATAGATATTAAAGCTAGCTTTCTAGCAGCGCATACTTATCCATTGGAATACAAAGAAAATCATGAAGGTTATATTCGATTAATAATTGATGAAATGTTACCAAGAATAACAGGCGAAGGTCTCGCCGATTATATGGATGTATTTTGTGAAATAGGTTTTTTCAATGTAGACGAAACCGATCGACTATTGGAAGCAGGTGCTCGATATGGTTTAAAACCTAAGATACATGCTAACCAACTCTACAATAGTGGTGGTGTACAAATAGGTGTAAAACATCAAGCTATTAGTGTAGATCATCTTGAAACGATGGATAATGAAGAAGTAAACTGTTTACTTAAATCAAACACTATCCCTACATTATTACCTGGCGCTGCATTTTTCTTAGCTATGCACTATCAGCCAGCTCGAAAGTTAATAGACGCTGGTTTACCAGTTGCTTTAGCCACCGATTTCAACCCAGGTAGTTGCCCTAGCGGAAATATGAATTTCATTCTTTCATTGGCTTGTACTCAAATGAAAATGACACCTGAGGAAGCTATCAATGCATGCACTATCAATGGAGCAGCTGCAATGGAAATGACATCAATTTTGGGGAGTATCAAACGAGGTAAAAAGGCGCGATTAATCATAACAAAACCTGTCAATGGGATATCTTATTTACCTTATGCCTATGGTAGCAATCTTATTGAACGTGTGGTAATCTAAAATAGTATTTTTTTCTAAACAGTTACTCGTTCAGATTTAAAAAATCACTTATTTAGCATTAGCTTTGTAGTTCAATTATGAATCCAACTTTCTTTTCTTCAAAACATAAATTAGGCATTTTAGGTGGAGGCCAATTGGGTAAAATGCTATTACAATGCACTCAAACATGGGACATTACGACCAAGGTAATGGACCCTGATCCAGAAGCACCTTCAAAATCAATTTGTACTGAATTTGTACATGGCAGTTTAAAAGATTTTGATTCTGTTTATAATTTTGGAAAAGACTGTACAGTTGTTACGATCGAGATAGAGCATGTGAATACAGAGGCACTTAAAAAATTAAAATCAGAAGGTGTTATTGTACATCCAGATCCTGAAGCATTAAGCAAAATTCAAGATAAAGGTGTTCAAAAAATGTTTTATAAATTATTGAACCTGCCTACTGCAGATTTTGCTTTATACGAATCAGTTGCTGAAATCAAAAATGCAATTGCAGAAAATAGAATTCATTATCCTTTTGTGCAAAAAACAAGAACTGCAGGATATGATGGCAAAGGAGTCAGTATCATTAAATCTGAACAGGACTTAGAAAAACTAATAGAGATGCCATGTATTATAGAAGATTGCATCAATATTAAAACTGAAATTGCGGTAATTGTCGCCAAAAACTCCAATGGCCAAGTAGTTTGTTATGACCCTGTATCCATGGATTTTCATGAAGATGCTAATTTATTGGACCTCTTGCTTTACCCTGCCCCAATAGATACTTATATCTCATCTAAAGCAAAAGAAATTGCAATTCAGCTTATTAATGAATTCAACATTTGTGGATTGTTGGCTGTCGAATTTTTAATTGATCAAAATGACGAATTATATATAAATGAAGTAGCACCTCGCCCTCATAATAGTGGACATCAAACCATTGAAAGTTCGATGACCTCACAATATGAACAACATCTTCGAGGAATTTTAAATCTTCCATTGGGGAGCACCACTATTAAAATCCCATCAGCCATGGTTAACTTATTGGGTGCAGAAGGATATAATGGTGATGTATGTTACGAAGGAATAGAAGAATGTATCAGTAAAGAAGGTATTTACGTTCATATATATGGGAAAAAGAAAACAAAACCATTTAGAAAAATGGGACATATTACTGTAACCAACCTATCAATTGAAGAAGCAAAAAACAACGCATTATGGGCAAAACAACAAATACAAGCAAAAAGCCACTCGTAGGCATAATCATGGGTAGTGATAGCGACTGGAAGGTAATGAAAGACGCTTCAGACTTTTTGACACAACATCAAATTGAACATGAATGCACCATTGTAAGTGCTCATCGAACACCCAAACGAATGTTTGAATATGCTACAAAGGCACATCAACGTGGCATCAAAGTCATTATAGCGGGCGCAGGTGGTGCAGCACATTTACCAGGTATGGTTGCAAGTTTAAGTCCTTTGCCTGTGATAGGCGTACCTGTCAAATCGAGCAATTCCATCGACGGATGGGATTCTATATTATCTATACTACAAATGCCCAATGGTGTTCCCGTTGCAACGGTGGCATTGAATGCAAGTAAAAATGCTGGAATCTTAGCTATGCAAATACTAGGAAGTGCAGATACATCCATTCAAACAAAGATAATTGCTTATAAGAAATCATTGGAAGATGAGGTAATAAAGAAGACAAAGAAATTCCCTCCTACTGAATAAACTTATTAATGATCGGTGAGCATAGTTAGTTCATCTTCTTCACGTTCTTCGTTCCATTCCAAAATGAAATTATTACGCCCCTCGCCTACTAATAATGATAGATACTTTTGCTGAACCAATTCTAAGAGTGCTAAAAAGTTGAAAATAGCATGAATGCGCGTTTCGCAGGATTGAAAAATACGCTCAAATGCAATTTTCTTTTCACGAAGTGTCCAGTCCATGATAAATTCACGTTGACCTTCCATGGAATAATTATATTTAACTACTACATGCTCAGGCTTGAGGTTACGATCATTCATACGTTTTAATACTTTCTCATAACTTTGAAAAAGTTTAAATAACGTAACCGACTGTATTTCAGTGCCTTCGCTCATAGCTTCACCGATTACCGCCAACTCCTGCATCACATTACCTCGTTTGTATTGAAGCATACGCTCAGCTTCCATCAACTTCATTTCTTCAGCAGCTTCTTTGAAACGCTTATATTCAAGTATTTTATCAACTAACTCTTTACGAGGGTCAATCTCATTACCAAATTCATCTATTTCTTTACGAGGTATCAACATCTTAGCCTTGATACGAATCAATGTAGAAGCAAATAAGATAAATTCACTCGCTTGTTCGATATTCAATTCCTGCAAGGCATGGATATAATTAAGAAAATCAGTGGTGATTGAAAAAATGGGAATATTCTGAATATCAATCTCATCGCGTTCTATAAAAAACAACAAAAGATCAAAAGGACCTTCAAATTGGTCGATTTTAATAGTATATGATGGTGTATTGACTGACATGAAGGGTCAAATTTAAGCCTTCGTTTGATAGAAAGTAATATTAAAACAAATATTTTTCTAGAATACTATAAAATTCAGCTGCACTTTTATCCCAAGTAAACTTAGAAGCCTGCGGTAGTGTGGCCTTTTTAAGCTTATCTCTTAATAATTCATCTTTATAAATTCGACGCATAGCTTCACCAATTTCTTCTACATTGGTTGGATCTACAAGAATTCCAGCATCACCCACCACCTCAGGCATTGAAGATGTGTTAGATACAATTGCCGGTACTTCACACTGCAAAGCTTCTAAAATTGGAATGCCAAAACCTTCGAAAAGTGATACAAAAGCAAGACAATAAGCCGCCCCTATCACTTTACTCAATTCGTTCACTTGCATATAATCGTACATTATTACATCCTTTTTAAAAGGATGATTATCTAACGTATTTTTTATTTCTTCATAATTCCATGCGTATCGACCTACAATGAGCAGTTTCATATTACTACGTTGCTTACTTTTGAAATATGCAAAAGCTTTGAGCAAGTTGACCACATTTTTACGCGGGTGCAACGCTCCTGCAAACACAAAATATTCAGCACCTTGTGCGTATTTGTCTTTAACTTCTTGCTTTTGTTCAAAACTCAATGGCTTGTACATTTCATGTGCACCATTGTAAACAACACTTATTTTATCAGGCGATGTATGATATTTTTCTACAATATCACTTTTAGAATAGTTAGAAACAGTAATAATATGCTTAGCTTTTTGAATAAACTTTGGGGTGTATTTCCTTAAATAATACCTGAATTTGAATGGCAAATGTTCGGGATAATGCTCAAAGGCTAAATCGTGAATAACCAATAAATCAGGCACCTTAGATTTCAATGATACAAACCCATCTGTTGAAATAAAAACATCTGCTTTGGTGCGTTTCAGCGCTTTCTTTACCGACCACTCAAACCAAATATACCACAATATAGGATGCCTTGCAGGTGGCGAAATCACGACTGGTATTACATTGTCAGCAAAAATAAATTCAGGATCAAAAGGTCTATCAAACAAAAAAATAAATTGATGTTCAGGATGATTAACAACCATGCGTTTTATGATTTCATTGGTAAACCATCCAATGCCCTCTAATTTGCCTTTTAGTAAAAATCGTGTATTGACCGCTATTCTCATACTCCTAAGCAAATGTATAAATACAAATGAATATTCTACTATTTAGCTACTATCTTTTGGATTTATTAGTAAAAACTAGGATTTTTGATACTATTCTCTGGATGCTACTTTGAAAAAATTAGAGTCAAATTGTGTTTTTATTATACATTTACAACAGATGAAAACACATCAAGTGTAAGAGTTCTATGCTGAAACGCTATTTTGTATCCAATATACTTATCATGCTTGTTCTAAATATATTAGTCAAGCCAATATGGGTGTTTTTTATTGATCGAAATGTGCAACTCACCGTTGGTCATCAGGAATATGGGGTTTATAGCGCATTGGTAAGCCTCACCATTATATTCAATATTTTGTTGGATATGGGCATTACAAATCTCAACAATAAAAATCTAGCATCCGATACAAGTCAGATAAGCCTTTCCTTGCCCAATATGATGGTTGCCAAAGGCTTTTTATCCATTATTTATTTCACAATACTTTTTTCTGTTGCTCTTTTATTAAATTATAATAGCAGAGCTCTTTATCTATTGCTTTTGCTAGCAGGTGTTCAATTTTTAAATTCATTTTTACAATATTTGAGAAGTTATGTATCGGCTCATCAGGATTTCAAAACGGATAGCATACTATCGGTCATTGACAAAATACTCATGATTGCTATATGTGGCATTTTACTTTACAGTACTCAATTCAAATCACTTTTTGTAATCGAATGGTTTATTTACACCCAACTCATCTGCTATGTGATAGCAATTCTATTAGCGATGATGATTGTTTTGACCAGATACTCCAAAATGAATTTCAATCATTTTTCTTTTACTCAGATGATATACATCTGCAAACAAAGTATCCCTTATGCTTTGCTAATATTACTAATGGGTGTTTATATGCGAAGCGACAGTCTTATGCTTGAACGGCTAGAAGGCCCTGAACTAAATAGCTATTACGCGTCTACATATAGAATATTAGATATTGTAAATATGTCAGGCTTTCTGTTTGCAAGTATCTTATTACCTATGTTTTCACGATTAATTTCCAAACAATTGGACGTAAAAGAAATTGTACACACAAGTTGTAATATTTTGCTTCCTATTGCCTTTTCAGTAGTTGCATTTAGTTTTTTTTATAGTCAAGAAATAATGAAATTACTTTATCCAGACTATTATACTCATTTAACCGATTTATATAAAATTACAATAGCATGCTTTCCTGCCTTTAGTATTATGTACATATTTGCTACACTACTTACAGCGAATGGCAATATTCAATTATTGATTAAAATAGCATTGGGTGGAAGTATTACTAGTTTAATTCTTAATTTTTTATTGATAAAATGGCTACATGCCTCTGGAGCTGCTCTAGCAAGTTTAATCGTTGAATGGTGCCTTGCTATTACGTTTATATATTATGCAAGGCAAAAATTAAGCCTATCCTTTCATTCAAGTTGGATTTTGAAATTTTTTCTTCATTTTGGTATTATGCTTGTCCTCAATTTTTTGTTACAAAGCATCGGACTCAGTCTAATACCTTCTATTATCATCAATTTTATAGTGTTTGTAATACTAGTATATGGAATCAAACTATGGGATCGTACAACGCTATCAGCCTATATCAACCAATTTAAATCGGCTAGATAACCCAAACACTAGTAGATATATTATATATTTGCTATCTGTCTATTCATATATATGGAAAATAAGGAATTAAAATTTGATTTATTTGATGTCATCCGAGTCGGCATCAAATGGAAGAAATACATACTAGGATTAGCAATAGCTGCTTCATTGATAGCTAGTATATATTACTTTATTGAAAAAAATACATACCAAGCTTATGGATCATTTTTTCCTGCTTCGGCAGTCATGAGTGGCCGAATTAATCTATTCAGAGAAACAAATCAAGAATGGATCGATTTTTTTGGTGGTGAAAACGAGGTAGATCGTGCATCTGTTGTAGGTAACTCAGCCAATGTCATTTCTTACCTTATAGATACTTTTAAAATATCGGATCATTATAAAATTGACACTAAAAATGACCCCGATGGCGCTAAGAAGGTTTATAAAAAATTCATGAAGAATTTTTCGATTAGTCGATCAGGGTTCAAACACATAGAGGTTGTTTTTACAGATCAGGACAATCAATTTGCATACAAAGTAGTCAATGAAGCGATGAACCGTATCGACGATCAATTACGAAAATTATATATCAGTGTTAATACTCATTTAGCTGCTGCCATCGATAATCGATTAGATTCTATCAGCACATCATTAAATATGTATACCGACTCGCTTGTAAACTTGCGAGTACAATACAATATATATGATTTGATAGGACCAGGTAGAAAAAATATGGTCAACTTTACACCTCGTTCGAGTGGTGTTCAATATGCTAAGGGTATAGAAGCCATTCAAAATATAGAAGAGATCAAAGATAAACTAGCAATGGATAGAGCTAAATACATGTCTTTATCCAATGAGTTTAAAACATCGACCTATGGAGGTTTCCCTATGATACACGTAACTCAATGGGCTACACCCAATGGGCCCAAAGCTGGACCTTTTAGAATATTAGGCGTATTGACGGTTTTCTTTGCAAGTTTAGTATTCGGATTACTATTAGCTATTTTAATTGATTTGTTTGGGTCTAACAAAGAGCGACTAAATGCATGATGAAGGCTTTTTTTCATAATGAAAAATTACTCTTCACAACTGGGTTCATAGCATTTTTGATTACAGTTGCACTTTCATTTTATTTTCAATTTCAACTTCTAATTTTTATTCCATCCATACTTTTAGTAGGATTCTTTTTTATACGAGATATTCGCAGTGCATTTTTTTTATTGATATTCTCATTACCATTTTCAATTAACTTATCAGAGCTCACAAAATTAAATTTAGATTTTCCCGACGAGCCATTGATGTTGTTACTTACCTTATTTTTTGTGTTTTTTGTTTTGTTTAATCGCAAATCAATTGATTTTAAATCAATACTAAAAAATCCACTTGTTATAATTATTCTACTTGCATTTTGCTGGACACTTGTTTCTGTACTTCATTCTGAAAAATCTTTACTTTCTATAAAATATATTCTGAAAAAAGTATGGTTTTTAATCCCATTTTTCTTTTTCCCAATTCTACTTTTCAACGATGAAAAAAGTATAAAAAAATCATTTCAACTTTTACTTACTACCCTTTTTATTATCGTTGCTATAGTAGTTGTTCGTTTCAGTGCAGTTGGTTTTAGATTTGAAAAAGTTCATGACCCGCTTCAACCCTTTTTTCAAAATCATGTAATGTATGGCTCTATGGTATCATGTGCAATACCAATAACGTTTGGTGCATTTTTGTTAAGCCGTAAATTAAGTTTGCAATGGATTTTTGCACTTTTAAGTATTGTACTGTTTCTTTTTGCTGTATATTTTTCCTATTCACGTGCAGCTTGGATGGGCGTATTGTTTGCAGGCGCTACCTTCGTGATGATCAGGCTTCGTATTATGCACTATGCCTTTTTGTTGTTTTATATTCTCGTTTTCACAGCAGTCATGTGGATGTCCAATCACAATAAATTTTTAGATTTCAAACCGAAATTTGAAAAAACCATCATGCATGAATCTCTCGAAGATCATATTATGGCAACAATACAGGGCACCGATATTTCATCGGCCGAGCGCTATTACAGATGGATTGCAGCTATCCGAATGAGTAATGATAGACCTATCACGGGTGTTGGTCCAAACAACTTTTATGATTATTACAAATCCTATACAGTTTCTTCATTTAAAACATGGGTAAGCCGAAATCCTGAGCGATCTACAACACATAACTATTTTTTATTTATGCTAGTAGAACAAGGCTATCCTGCTATGATATTGTATGCGCTGTTGATTTTTATGATATTTTATTATGGTCAAAAGGTATATGCAAAATGTAAAGGTCGATTTGACAAAATAGTTGTAATGTCTTCTCTATGCATGATTGCAGCTTTGTTTGTAAACAATTTTTTTAGCGAACTGCTTGAAACTGATAAAATTGGAAGTTTGTTTTACCTGGGAATTGCTGCTATTATAGCAACAGACTTACGACAAGCCAATCAGTTGAAAATATACCCTGATCAAGGTATTTAATTCGAAGTACCGACTCTGTACATTGTGGTAATTTTTTATTAACCCATATTACAGCTAAAATGCGTTACAAAATTATACTTACAATTCTATTTACAATATCAAGTAAATTATTTGCAACACCCATTGCTATTGATAGTTTAAGGCAAGCATACTACTCCTCTACCAATAAAGATCAACAAAAACTAATCCTACTTGAACTATGCGATAACTCTAGAATGCTTCCTATTGATACATTTCAACTCTATACTTCGAACTTATCCAATTTTGATTATACAAATTCCACTGACAAATTAAAATCAGATTATTATCGATTAGTCTATTTCTACAAACGAGGTGATTTAGATTCGGTAGAAAAAATATATTCAAATAATATTGAAAAACTCAAATCAAATATAGCTCTTGAAATTCGTTATAATTTGCATTATGGATACTATCTGATAAAAAAGAATCAATTTAAAGAAGCAATCAACACTCAATTACACGTCTTGAAACTAGCCGAACAAACCAATGACAGTTTGTATATTGTAGCTTCGAAAAATGGTATTGGATGGGCCTATATGGAACTTTTCCAATTGGATGATGCCATTCAGTGGTTTCACAAAGCATTGCAAACAACCCAAAATGAGGACTATTTAAAAAATGCAGGTACCGTTTATAATAATTTAGCATCTTGTTTTGGAAATTTAGGAAAATTTGATTCTGCCTATTATTACAATACAAAAGCCATTCAATCTGCAGAATTCAACAATGATTTATTGTCAATTGCAAATGCTTATTTCATAAAAGGCGATATTTACATAGTTGAAAATAATTATAAATCTGCTCAAGAATATTTTTTGAAAGGGTTTGAAATACATAAAAAATATGGAGATCCCTTTTTTATAGTATCCGATATGTCAAATATTGCTATCCATTATGCCAATATGGGAATGACCGACAAGGGAATACAACTTGCCAATGAATGTATTCAATATGCCAATGATCATAATCTTAAAGGAAAATTATTTATGGCTTATGAGGCTCTATCTATAAACTATGAGAAATCGGGGCAATATAAATTGCAGGCAATAGCACTGAAAAAAATGTCGGACATCAAGGATTCAACCTATCAACAAAATTCTGAAAAGGCAATAGCCGAAATGAATGCTAAATATGAAACTGAAAAAAAAGAATCCATTATTCATTTACAAGAACTTCAATTAAATAAAAAAAATATATTAATTATAGGCGGTATTTCAGTATTTCTATTGAGTAGTTTTTTAGCTTTTGCAGCATATCGAAATCATAGACATAAACAAGACAAACGACTTCAATTTGAAATCATGCATCAGCAGGACCTTTCTACCAAAGCTGTAATAGAAGCAGAAGAGCATGAAAGACAACGAATTGCTGCAGATTTACATGATGGAATTGGTCAACTACTTACAGCAGCTCGATTAAATATGGAAGCACTCAAAAGCAGACTTAATCTTAACACAGAAGAAGATAAATTAATCTGTCAAAAAGCTCTTTCGCTCGTTGACGAAAGTTGCAAAGAGGTAAGAAATGTATCACATAATATCATGCCCAATTCTCTTATAAAATCTGGATTAGGGAATGCCCTTAAAGATTTTATTGATAAAATCGAAAGCAACAAATTAAGAATAAATTTAAATACCACTGGTATAAACGAAATCGACGAATCAAATACCGAGTTATTTGTATATCGAGTGATACAAGAAGCTGTAAACAATGTAATAAAACATTCAAAAGCCAGTCAGCTCGATATTTCTATCATCAACGAGCCAGAAGGATTAAGAGTTACCATTGAAGATAATGGCATTGGATTTAATAAATCTGATTTAGTCACAAAAAATGGCATAGGAATGAAAAACATTAAAGCACGTATCGAATTTTTAAAAGGCACCTTGGATATAGATTCTAAACCAGGAAAAGGCACCCTGATTGCCTTTTTTATACCGAATCAAAAATAGTATCAATATTATTATTTTAAAATCCTATTTTGTGGAAGATAAAAATCATTTGAAATGGCAGTTTCTATTGCAATACTTGACGATCATCAAATAGTCATCGACGGGCTTAAGCTTCTACTTTCAGATCATCCTCAATTTAATATTGTTGCTGAATACAACAAAGGATTTGACTTATTAGAAGCACTTGAAAAACTCTCTGTCGATATTGTACTCACAGACATTATGATGCCAGATATGGATGGATATGAAGTAGCATTAAGGATTAAGAAAGAATTTCCACATGTAAAAGTGTTGGCCTTGTCTATGAATGGAGAAGGCATGTTAATTGATAAAATGATCGAAGAGGCAGATGTAGCAGGCTATTTATTAAAAACAACCGACAAAAAAGAATTAGTTACAGCACTTGAATCAGTTAGTAAAGGTGATACATATTTTGCAAAAGAAATATTAGAAGAATTACATTCTTTTCAAAAAATAAAAAAAGAAAACGAAGCTATTCATCTTACTTCACGTGAAATTGATATAATAAAGTGTATAGCTGAAGACTTAAGTAACAAACAAATTGCAGATAAGCTCTTTATCAGTGAGCGAACAGTGGAAACACATCGTAAAAATATATTTCGCAAAACCAATATGCACTCAGCAATTAGTTTAATTGATTTTGCTAAAAAAAGAAAACTCATTTAATCCAAATTTCAAAATATACCCTAATCAGGGTATTGTATACAGTTTCATATAAAAGTAGTTTTGTATTCTAAACAAAAATAAATTTATTATGAAAAAACTATTCTTATCCGTTATTGTATTGCTGGTAGCAACAGTAACAACATTCGCAAACAACATTCAGATTTCTAACACATCCTTAAGTGGACAAAATGCAGCGTCAAATTTCACCCTAGTGAATTTTGATATTAACTGGGATAACAGTTGGCGTACTAGCACCAATGAGTCAAACTATGATGGCGCTTGGATTTTTGTAAAATTCCGTAAACAAGGTACATCTTTGTGGAAGCATGCAACCTTAAATTATGTATCACCAGGTACTCCTGCCGCTTGTGGACATACTCAACCTTCAGGTTCTACCTTAAAACAATCAGCTGATGGAAAAGGAGCATGGATATACCGCGATGCAGATGGTATTGGAAATGTATATTTCGGTGGTGCTCAACTACGTTGGAACTATGGTGTTGACGGTGTATTAGATGCAGATAGCGTTGAAATCAATGTTTATGCAGTAGAAATGGTAAATGTTCCTACTGGAGCTTATACTTTAGGCAGTGGTGGTAGTGAATGGAATTGCTTTGTTGCCTATGGTGCAGCAGCTCCAACTACAAACCCTTATCAAGTTGTTTCTAATGCAGCCATTCAAGTAGGTCCAACTTTAGGTAATTTATATTATGGACAAGCATCAACTGGTTTTAATACTTTTTTGCAATCAGGTGGTGATTTATTGGGACCTATTCCCGCTAACTATCCAAAAGGATTTAATTCATTTTGGATTATGAAATATGAAGCAAGTCAACAACAATATTGCGACTTTATAAACAATCTTGATTTAGCTCGAGCTACAGTTAGAAATGGATCTTCGCCTGCATTTACTGGAACCCACCCAGGATTAATTGCACCACAACCTGAAAGAGCATATAATAATGTAAACTGGCCTGACTTAGCAGCATTTGCAGATTGGTCATGTTTGAGACCATATACTGAAATGGAATTTGAAAAAGCTTGTCGTGGAACCAATATATCACCTGTTCCAAACGAATATCCATGGGGAAATACAACAATCAATAATATTGGAACTATCAATTATGATGGGCTAGACAATGAGATTGCATCTTCTGGAAATTCAAACTACTCAAGTGGTTTGCCACGTCGTTGTGGCATTTTCGCAACTCCATTGTCTAATAGAGAGGCAAGTGGTGGCAGCTACTATGGTGTAATGGATATGGGAGGCAATGTATGGGAAATGACTGTAGGAGTTGGATCCCCTTCTGGCAGAGCTTTTGTAGCTGCTACACATGGGGACGGAACATTAAATGCAGCTGGCAATACTGATATTACAGTTTGGGCAAATTTAAATACTGGCTTAGCAGCAAGAGGTGGTGGATTCGCTAATCCATATGGATATGGTGGAAGTGCAGGGTATCAACAAACTTCTGGTAGATACTATTGTACATCAGATTTTAGTGCTAGAAATTTATACACCGGTATTCGTTTAGCTCGTACTGCAGAATAATATTGTTAACCATCCAAAAAAAATAACAATATGAATACTAAAATAATAAAACTAGGATGGTGCCTGCTATTCATACTTTTTCATCAAGTCGTATTAGCTCAGAATAATGCCATTTTCATTGGAGGTACAAATGATGGCTGGAACAAGGCCAGCTTCGAACAAACTGGAAATTCAATATTCAAAGGCGGTACAAGTGATGGTTGGAATTCTCAACTCTATTCATCTGCTACAACCAATATATTTAGTGGTGGTACCAGCGATGGTTGGAATGTGGGCAACTACAATTCTCAATATGATGAAGTACGAAAAGGAGGCACAAGTGATGGATGGAATGTAGGCAACTATAATTCGCCATATGATGATGTAAGAAAAGGTGGTATTGGTGATGGTTGGGCTTCAACCTATCAACCTTCAGGTCCTTTGCCAGTTGTTTTCATAAGTTTTATTGCGAATAAAACGAACTTCGACACAGATGCATTGCTCCAATGGAATGTAGCATCGGAACTAAATGCAGACCGCTATGAAGTAGAACGAAGCTTGGATGCAGTAAGTTTTACTAAAATAGGCGAAGTAAAAGCAACAGGCAATTCACAGACTGAAATTAAATATAATTTCACTGATGAAAATCCTGCACAAGGTCAAAATTACTATAGACTCAAACAACTGGATAAGGATGGTAAATACATCTATACGCCAGTAAGAGTGCTTAATTTTAGTGACAATTCAGAACTTGTAAATATTTATCCAAACCCGAGCTCTGGAAAAGTAACGGTTTCACTTACAAGCGCTTATATGAACTCAAATGCCGCATTGAATGTAATCAATATGAATGGTGCCGTTGTATATCATGTCAAATTGGTAGATTACAAACTACCAACCTTGGAAATGGATTTAAACAATCTTGCCTCGGGAACTTATATGATTCATTTGAATAGTGGCACACATAATTATGGCGTAAAACTAGTCATCGTTAAATAACCCCTACTCAATCAACCTTTAAAAACCGCCTCAAATGAGGCGGTTTATTTTTTTCGGGATACTACATCAATTCTTGAAAAAAATCCCAAAAACTAAAACCTTCATTCTATAAATAAGTTAAAAAAGCTACTTGAACTTACAAAATAATAGTTTCGTCTATAGTAATTCAATATTGAAAAAATTGTTGTTTACCTTTATTAAAATATATACCATGAAAAAGATATTCTATTGTTTAGGATTATTAAGTTTCATATGCTTACAAACGAAGGCACAAGTTCCTCAAATAAAATGGTGGTATGATGTATATGACTCAGCCTTTGGTCAGTCTGCTGCAGGAGATATAGATAAAGACGGGCGTTTAGAAATCGTATTTGGCTGTTATAGAAACGATAGCAGCATATACGCCTTAAACGCTGAAAACGGGACGTTGCTTTGGCGCTACAATGCACATGTGCCTAATGCAGAAGGTTGCAATGATGTAGCTGTCGCTCTTTATGATGTTGACAATGATGACACATTGGAAGTCATTGTTCCGAGCTCATGCAATCCAAAAACATTTTGCTTAAAAGGTAAAACTGGTGTAGTTCAATGGCAAACCAACACTGCCGGTAGCGACTCCCCTCCTACAATTGCAGATATAGACAATGATGGTAAAGCTGAGATTTTACATGGTGGATTTGATGGACATGTACTTTGTATTAATAGTGAAAATGGTAGTATCGCTTGGGATAAAAATGTTTTTTCCAATAGTTGGGTTCAAACTGCTCCAACTATTGTAGATCTTAACAATGATGGTCAACTTGATTTTGTTGTTGGGACATGGGCATTCAGTCCAGATACAAGTAGAATTTACGCTTACTCTGGCAACAACCAAACATTGTTGTGGTCAAAGGCAGTATCTGATTATACATATCATGGAACAGCTGTTGCAGATTTTGATAACGATGGCAAACCTGAATTGGTAATTGGTGACTACAATGGTAAAATATATGCCCTCAATGGCGAAAATGGAAGCCTCCTTTGGCAATATCAAGCAAGCGTGTATGTTGGTGCTCCTATCACAATTGCTGATGTAAACAAAGATGGCAAATGTGATATAATATTTTGTGATGGATTCGGTGTTGGGGTATTATCAAACACAGGTTCATTGATGTGGTATTATACGATACCTAACAATGCGAATGCATTTCGTGGTGTTGCAGTTGGAGATATTAATGGCGACAATTCATTGGATATTGCTTTTGGCACAGGAAAAGGAAATCTAATTGTTCTCAATGGCAACAATGGTACATTGATATGGAATTTAGATTTAGCAGCGCATATTGGTAAAACATTTGATATTAATCATGCTCCGTTGATTGCTGATTTTGATCAAGATGGCAAAATTGACATTTTCATTGTTGGTGGAAATACAGATTATCCAAATTTCCAAACCAATTATGGTCGTGCATATATGGTAACAGCTGGCAATGGCAACGGCCCTGATTGGCTTATGTTTCAACATGATTTAAGACGAAAATCAAGTATGTGCGATGCCCCTTTATCCAATCCAACTATTGAAAACAAATCGAACAATATTCAAGTATATCCAAATCCTGCAAGTCAATCATTTACAATACTATCTGAAGATTTAGGTGAACTTCAAATTCGAACAATCACTGGAGAATTTGTATCACATTCACTTCTTACACAGCCTAAAACTACTTTTAACATTTCCAATTTGGCAAGTGGTATTTATATTATTAATATTCAAACACCTAACTATAACTTCGTTCAAAAATTAATTAAAGAATAATTTATTTTAATCAAACAATCACTTTTTATAATTATTTTTCATCAACTAATTCTAATTTATCTGATGCAAAAATATCAGAGGGGGCAACCATTTTTTCATTATAAGGAATTTTAGATCCATATCGCTCATGCATCATTTCTCCTACTAAATTATCTTTTAAGTCATATTCTTTTAATGGACGTAATGCACATAAATCAATATGTGCTATTTGACTATAGAGCTTCCATACCAATTCAGAACAGTATAACTCTTCTCCACTCCAATTGAAATAAATATCATAATGCTTGCCGATCCATTTTTTACCTAGTGTTGTCATAGCCTTTTTTACATCATTGGATAAAGGATACGAATCTTTCAATCGTTTTATTTTATAATGCTGTCCTGTACCACGCCTTATAAATTCAGACAATGAAATTACTTGTACCGGCTCTACCGCTTCTAACACATACCATCTACCCTCTTCTTGAAACAATAAACCGCAATGGCTAATATCTGAATGTGTTGCCATTTTTACAGCTTCACATTGCCGACTATTGGATGCTTGGAAAATAATATCGCTATCATGATATTCAGTTTTGGAAATATGTTTTTTGATTTTACCAATGACCATTATTTTAGGAACTACAATCCCAAGTATGATCAAGACTAATGTAACTCCAATTACTTTTTTCATTTTGTTCTTTTAATCAAAATTATAATACCATTCGTTAAGATGATTATAAAAAAACGCTGTCAACATTGACAGCGTTTAAAGTGTGTTGGCTATAAAAAATTAGTTTTTTCGAATTGGTTGTGTATAATTCAACCCTTTGTTATTGGTAATTTGAACCATATACATTCCATCCGCAAGATGTTGCATGTCAACTTGTATTGTATTATTTCCGGATTGCAATTGTACTTCAATGATTTTTACAATTCGTCCAGTTGCATCAGTTATTTTTACTTGAGAATGAGTTGCATTAGGAGTATTTACATCTATATTCAAATTGCTTGTAACAGGATTAGGGTAAAAAGTAACCAATGTTTCATTTCCAAAGTAAACATCCACTAGCTGACTATAACTAATTCTTCCATCAATATCAACTTGTCTCAATTTGTAATAATTGTGACCTGGGAATGGCGTGTTATCTACATATGCATAATCAAGTTTTTCTTGACTATTTCCATTCATAGCTTTTGATGCAATATTCGATGAAATGGAATTAAATGATAATCCATCTCGGCTACGTTCAACTATAAAATGACTATTATTCTGCTCTGTAGAAGTACTCCATTGTAAATTAGACTTGCCCTCTATTGATTTTCCGGTAAAAGAAAGTAAGCTAACAGGCAATGGAACATTTCCTGGATTAATTGTATGTAAGTAAAAATATGAAAATCCACTTACTGGAAAACATATTTCCCATACTGTAGTTGATGGATTATAATTAGCCGAAATAGATCCACTTGGAATAGCAGTTGCAATATGACCAGGCGCATTTAAATCTCCATTATCTACTTTTGTTATAGCAATATTACCCATATTCGCTGGCATTGTTGCTGCAGTAGGCAACAAAGGCCATCCATTAAATACAGCATCAGCATTGTATTGCTCAAAGTCATCATTCAAGTAGTATAAACATACATTTGCTGTATCACTAATAGCAGCTGTGATTTGATACGTCCGATTTACATATGGTTGTAAATTATGATAAGGAGTACTAGAAGCGATATCTTCACATGCTGAAACATTTCCTAAACTTGTCAAATTTGAAACGTCGGTAATAGTTGCAATTCGTCTACAATCAGAACTGGTTTTAATCGTATCAACCATTCCATCTGTGTAAAAAATATTATTACAGCCTACATTTCCTGCTATGGATACATTAAATCCGATATCCTGGCTTGCAATGTATCCACTCAATGGTACAATATTAATATAAGCTTCAGCCGTATCAGCACATGCAGGACTTGTATTAGTTGAAAATAACATATAGATTGTATCAGCAATATTTACTGAAAATGGGTTAGGATATGGAATTGTCATTAATGGATCACTAAAGTAAAATGTATCTGTACCAGGAGGAATGGTACTAAATGGATTCAATAAGGATGATACATCTATGCTACCGGGCGCACATGAAAATCCTGTAAATACTTGGGTTGTAAAATCTGGTTTAGGATTTACAAACAATAATACACTATCTGACGAAGCACAACCACCTGGTACTTCCACCTTTGAATAAACAACTGTTGAGCTAGTATTAAACTGAGTTGGAGTAGGTACAGGTGATGTCAATGTATTGTCTAAAAAGTAATTAACAGACGCTCCAGGTAAATTATTTGAAACATTGGCATCTACAGTCGTTAAATCAAAAATGCTATTCCCAGTACTTGAAATCAATTCGCATGCATATATTGAATCTTGAATGACTGTAGGAGACGGCTTAATTAAAACCGAAACGGGTACTCTGCAGACTGTATCACCGCTACATGCTGCATAAAAAGTTGTAGTACCAGGTGTGGCAGTATTGGCAATGCCCCCTGTAACAAAAAATGGATTAAATGAAGACCCTGTTGCTAACAATGGACCACCTGTCGGATTAGAATACCACCTGGATTCAGGCATGATTGTATAATCAATAGTAAGCTGTGTCGCTGTTGCATATAACTGAGCATTCAATTGAATATCTGCAGTACCTACCAAATCATCCAAACTTTCCCAATATCCAACTTGAAATGAACCACCTGAACCTAAAGCAGCATACATTGCATTTAATTGCGAAGCCATTAAATCGGTTTCATAATCAAATCGAAAAAATGTAAACGCATTTTGGTTTCCAGAAACCCCAGGTACAAAAGGAGAAGATGGACCATTAGGGCTTGCACCATAAATTGTAAAGCGAGGTTCATTGGCTTTTGAAGGCGAGGTATTTCTTAGATTTTTAATTAAAAACTTTCCACCTGTTATTACGGCACCATTGGGTAATGTGGGTAATGTGCCATTTGCAAAGTTTAGTCCACACGTTGCATCACTGCTTCCATCTACGGGCACTATATTATTAGTCGTAAGATTAATAACTACTTTTCCTGTTTTAGGTAAACAACCTGATCCTAAAAATGGATTAAAAAACACTGGAGGTGAATTTTGACAAATACTGTCAATTGTTTTGTTAGGTGTTATTTTAAAATTTGATATAGAGTCGGTATATGTATTATCTGCAAGATTCACATCGGTAGCACCACTGATAGATGCAGTGGCTGTTAATGTATATGTACCTGCCGCACTATAATTCATACCAATTACAGTGGGGCTACTACAATTACAGGGCGCTAAAGTACCTGTATTTATAAGAAATGATTGATTTTGCGGGCCATTAGGACCATTTAATGTGAAATTTACAGTGGTATTATTAACAGAAAAATCGATGGCTTGTGTAGATCGATTACACAAAGTTGCCGTCATTAAACTATTGGTTTGACCACAAATAGTTCCAGGTTTGGTTACATTTGAAATATACAAATCAGTATAAGTATTAGCCGGTGCTATTGTAATACTTCCAAAGAAAAAACTAGGATTTGTATAGATCAAACCTAAATTGGTTATCCCAGCCCTTCCAACCGGTACTCCTCCATTGAGATAATCTCCTAATAATAAATTGACACCAGATGCCGAAAATATATTGGGCGTGGTAGAATAAGGTGCTGTATTCGATCTGAACATAAATCCACTTGTAGCTTCTACTACAAATCGATAAGTTGTATTTGCCGGAATTGGAAAATTAATACATTTAAAAGGACTAACATTGGTTTGTGTAGATGTAGTAATTGGTTTTGAAGAATCAGCTACTAAAGTCCAAGTGGGTGATGCAATTAATCCTGGAGGTCCTGACAATGAAGTGCTTGAATAGGAAACTTTATAACTATTATTTGAATAAACTGGTAACTGAAAAATTTCAATGCCTGTTAATAAAACCGGATATGCATTCGTATTTTGAATACTGAAGGTCTGATAACCTGCACCTGCATTAAAATAATAAGGTGAATTGGAAACGTAATTGGTTGCAATAGTAGTTTGTGCTCTTGCAAATTGGCCTACAAAAAGGAGAACAATGAGTAATAGTTTTTTCATGGTTTTTATTATTTACGCATAGTTAGCTAAAATAAATTACAATTTAAAATTTTTAACAAAATAGAATGCAGAATTATTTTGCATGTTTAGATTACATTTGCACCATGAAATTCAATCTTCCTCAGATACCAAAAAGAACAAGTAAACCTCGAAAAGATGGTTATACCATGGTAATGGATAAAGGACTAAGCAATGGTGAAGTCGAAAACTTCTTATCTGTTGCTGGCCCCTATGTTGATATTGTAAAGCTTGGTTTTGGAACATCTATGGTTACCCCCAACCTTAAAGAAAAACTAGCCATTTATGCAAAAAATGATATCCCAGTATACCTTGGTGGAACATTATTCGAAGCATTTCTTATCCGAAATTGTTTTGACGAATATCTTACTATGATCAAAGATTTTGGTTTAAATCATGTTGAAGTTTCAGATGGGTCTATCAGTATACCACATAGTGAAAAATGTGGATACATCGAAAAACTTGCAAAACATGTGACTGTATTTAGTGAAGTGGGTAGTAAAGATGCAGCACATATCATTCCTCCCTATAAATGGATCGAATTGATGAAAGCAGAATTAGAATCTGGTAGTCAATATGTAATTGCTGAAGCACGTGAAGCTGGTAATGTAGGTATTTATAGAAGCAGTGGCGAAGTACGTGAAGGATTAGTTCAAGAGATTTTAACCCAAATCCCAATGGAAAAAATCATTTGGGAGGCTCCTCAAAAAGCACAACAAGTCTATTTTCTTGAATTATGTGGCTGCAACGTAAATTTAGGCAATATTGCTCCAAATGAAGTTATTCCATTAGAAGCTACACGTATAGGATTACGAGGAGATACTTTTATGTTTTATTTGGATAAATAATTCCAACTTGTGAAAAAATACGGACTTATTGGTTACCCATTGGAACATTCCTTTTCGGCTAACTATTTCAAGCAAAAATTTGAAAATGAGCAAATTGATGCTCAGTATAACAATTATGCTATCCAAGATATTGAGGAACTTCCCAACTTATTGATGCAGGAAAAACTTGATGGACTGAATGTTACTATTCCATTTAAAGAGAAAGTCATTCCATATCTGGATGAAATAGATCCTATTGCAAAAGAAGTAGGTGCTGTAAATTGTATTAAAATTCGAAATTGCAAATTAATAGGGTTTAATACCGATGTGATTGGATTTAAAGAATCGTTGTTGTCTTTTATTGACAAGCCGGTAAATACACTTGTATTTGGAACTGGCGGTGCAAGTAAAGCAATAAGCTATGTACTCTCAAAAAATAACTTCAATGTACAATTGGTCAGTAGAAATGAAACTCTTAACTCCATCACTTACAACGACTTAGACAGGTTTATTATAGAATCACATCAATTAATTATCAATACAACTCCCGTTGGCACCTACCCCAATATTGACGACTGTATCCGCATCCCGTATAAATGGATCAATGAAACTCACTATGTCTACGACTTAATATACAACCCTGTTAAAACAAAATTTCTTGAATTTTGCGAAGCCGAAGGCGCTCATATTAAAAACGGTTATGACATGTTAGTGATTCAAGCCGAAGAGTCCTATAAGATATTCACATCGGTACATTCTTAGGAAAAGTCAACTCCCTCTTTTGATAAAGGATTTAGCATCAGTGGGCTAATTGCATATAAATTAAATATTATGTTTAATTTATATGCAATTGTGCATGTTCAATTATTCATCAACTTATAACAGAATGAACGAATCAAATTAACAATAAAGAAATAGCCAAAGCATTCAATTTAAATTATTATAAATTAAAATACAAATTGAATAACTAATTGAATAATAGCATATTACAATATTTTATTAAATAGTCAATTTAATTAAAATCATAAAAGCATTTAAATCAAACCGCTCAAATAATTCATTTTTTTCTCCTAAGATGTATACTCGAACTATAAAAAAAGGTATGAAATCTTCATACCTTTTAATATTTATTATTTGAATTCTTTTTAGATTGCTACCAATGAATCTTTGATTTTGTTACACATATCAGTCATTATCATTTTGCGAGCTAGTTCGCACATACCTGCAAATGACACCTTATCAGATACTCCATGTCCTACTACAACAGGTTTAGTACAACCTAAAACTGGTACACCAGCATACAGACGATGATTAAATTTATCTAAAAATTCGTCTTGAATATTGCGTTTTACTTTTATCACATCATACAGAGATTCAGCAAATTTTAATATAATATTACCTGTAAAACCATCCGTAACTATAATATCGGCTTTATTATCAACTACATCTCTTCCTTCTATATTCCCAATGAAATTGATCGATTTGTTTTCTTTCATCAATTGATAGGATGTTTGCGCCAATAGATTACCTTTTGATTCTTCTTCACCAATATTTAAAAGTGCTACAGTAGGATTGTCTAAACCAAGTATTTCCTTGGCATATACATTCCCAACTATTGCAAATTGGTTAAGATTCTCAGGTTTACAGTCAGCATTGATGCCCACATCAAGCATTATACTATATCCTCCATCAATTTGAGGAACTGGTGTGGGAATCGTAGGACGAAGAACACCTTCGGCCAATTTCAATACATGTGTAGCACCTACCAACATCACGCCTGTGTTGCCAGCGCTCGTAAAAGCATCCACCATCCCTTTTGCCAGCATTCCAAACCCCATCACTAAAGCAGAATTGGGTTTTTCTTTCATGGCTTTTATGGGATGTTCTTTCATACTGATTTCATCACTTGTGTGTACAAATGTTACAGGCAAAAAAGATGTATCTCCCATGCCTTCGCGTAATTGTTGTTCATCACCAAGGAGGATTAACTCACAGTCGTTGTGTTTTTGCAGAAATGACAAAACACCCAAAATTGATTCTTTGGGTGCATAATCTCCGCCCATCATATCAATGGCTATGCGCATAATGTGTGGGGTTAAGTTTGTTTAAGCTTCGTTTTCTTCAGCAGGCGCTTCGTCTTTCACGGGCTTTTCCATTACTACACGTCCGCGGTAAAACATTTTGTTTTCAACCCAATGTGCACGGTGACGCATATGCATTTCACCGGTAGTTTTATCGGTGCTTAATGTATCAATTGTAGCCTTGTAGTGAGTACGACGTTTTGCACTTCTTTGTTGCGAGTGTCTTCTTTTAGGATTTGGCATATCGCTCTAATTTTTAATTTTTATCGTTTATATTTTTTTTCAACTGATCCCACAATGGATTTGTTGAGGTTTCTTTAATACTATTTAAATACTGCAATACTTGCGCATTACATGTACTATTTCCATCTTTGTCATCGGGATGAATATGCTGCATAGGCACACTCAATACAATGAATTCGTAAATCCAGGATGACACATCTAATATACTTTCAGAACGACCGATATATGCAATTTCTGCATCTTCGTCCACTTTGTCAGCCACTAGTTCATCATCTATTTGTTTCACTACAATTTTGAATTCATCCCAAAGGGGCAATTCATAATCGTCACCACATCGATCGCAAGGTATTGTTACCTTACCATTGATATCAAATTGCAATAAAAACAAACCTTGTTTTTTATCAAAGGTTAGTTTTACATCAACTTGTGCGTTGTGAAACTCAGGTTTTTCAAATTTTTCAAAGAAACTGTCATCAATAGTATAGTTAAAAACATGAATATCAGGTTTTAGCCCTACAAAGGCAATTTCAAATTCCCGACTTTGTTTCATACCCACTATTAATTTACAGGGGTGCAAATGTACTTCTTTTTTCGGATTTACCATTTTTTTCTATCTTAAAAAAAGGGATACTTGCGACATTTTTACAAAAAATTTCAATATTTTCATATTTAACACCTTACAATGAACGCTGAATAGTTGCAAAATGAAGTTATTCTTAATTTCAATACTACAATGCAATTCTTGATAATTTGTATTCAACTATTCATTTACATTTGCACAAAATTGTGTGAATGAAAATAGGAATTGTTTGTTACCCAACATTTGGAGGAAGCGGAGTGCTAGCAACTGAACTTGGAAAAGCCTTGGCCGATAAAGGCTATATTGTCCATTTTATTACTTATCAGCAACCGGTTCGTCTCGATTCATTTCATCCCAATATATTTTATCACGAAGTTACGGTACCTACATACCCCCTATTTGACTTCCCGCCTTACGAATCAGCATTATCTTCTACCTTAGTTGATGTAATTTCAAATGAAGGACTTGATTTATTACATGTACACTATGCCATTCCTCATGCCTCTTCGGCCTATTTAGCTAATCAAATTTTACGTAAGACTGGCAAAAACATTCCTTTTATCACTACTTTACATGGCACCGATATTACCTTAGTAGGCAAAGATAAAATGTATGAGTCGGTGGTTACATTCTCTATCAACGAGTCTGATGCTATTACAGCCGTATCTGAAGATCTCAAGGATGAAACGCTTCGTTCGTTTGTAATTGAAAAAGAAATCCATGTAATACCCAATTTTGTAGATATTAAACGTTTTTCACAAAGCAACAAGGAGCATTTCAAAAAAATGCTTGCTCCCAATGGTGAAAAAATACTAGCCCATGTTTCCAATTTCAGGAAAGTAAAACGTGTAGAAGATGTTATTCGTACGTTTCACAAAATTCATAAAGAATTACCTTGTAAACTACTTATGATTGGTGATGGCCCAGAACGACAATCGATGGAACAATTGTGCAGAGAGTTAGGCACGTGTGATGATGTTCGTTTTTTAGGAAAGCAAGAAAAATTAGAAGAAATATTATCTATCACAGATTTGTTTTTGCTGCCAAGTGCATATGAAAGTTTTGGTCTTGCAGCCTTAGAAGCTATGGGATGTCAAGTACCGGTAATATCTAGCAATGCTGGCGGTATTCCCGAAATTAATATTCATGGTGTAACAGGCTTTTTAACAGAAGTAGGTGATGTAGAGGCCATGGCCAACTACAGCCTTGAATTACTTACCAATGAAGTAAAACTAGCTCAGTTTAAACAAAATGCATGGCAGCAGGCTCAAAAATTCAATATCGACAATATCGTACCTATGTACGAAAAACTCTATAAATCCCTGGTTACTGAATAGATAAATCGAATAAACAAATGTAAGGTTATTCACATTTAGTGGTAAACTTTAACGGTTACAACTTGCATTTAGCATCCCTGAATGCAATATATATGAAGCATATCTATATATTTGCACCCTCATAATTTATCATGATTATACCAAAAGGAAAACTAATACCTGTAGGTGGAGCCGAAGATAAAGGCACTGATTTGGAAAAAGGATTAATACAACGTAATAATCTTATATTTTTCGAACAAGGTATTCTAAGAAGAATTGTAGATGAAACCCATCACAAACAGCTCAGTAAAATAGAAGTGATTACAACTGCCTCTACTATACCGATAGAAGTTGGTGAAAATTACTTGTCAGCATTTTCGAAATTATCTTGCCCTAATGTGCAAGTCATGAATATTCGAAATCGTGAAGATTGTCTCAAAGAGGAATATATACGACGTATTAAAGATGCTGATGCAGTCATGTTTAGTGGAGGTAATCAGATGCGATTGACTACTTGTTTCGGAGGAACTGAAATTTTGGATATCCTTCAAAATCGTTATTTAAACGAAGAAGGGTTTCTAATAGCAGGAACAAGTGCTGGCGCTATGGCTATGAGCAATACCATGATATATGAAGGAAATGCTGCTAACGCTCATTTAAAAGGCGCTGTTAAAGTTACGACAGGCTTAGCCTTTATGGGTAATGTAATATTCGATTCTCATTTTGACAAACGCGGTCGTTTTGGTCGATTAGCTCAAGCAGTATCATGTAATCCTTCTTGTATTGGTATAGGGCTTGGTGAGGATACTGGCTTATTGATTAAGGATGGAAATGATATGGAAGCTATAGGGTCGGGTATGATTATTATTATAGATGGTCATAATATTCGACATACAAATATTGCTGACTTAGCAGACGGCAGTCCAATTTCGGTTGAAAATATTATTGTGCATTTTATGGCAAAAGGCGATCAATACAAAGTAGCTGAACGTAAATATCTTGAAATGAGCGAGGCTGAGTACGAAAAAACAAACGTAGAATAGTGTTCAATATTGAACATTCAATTTAAAAAACATGACACTCTATTTTCTCCCTATTATTTCAGCATTTATTGGTTGGTTTACCAATTGGATCGCTATTAAAATGCTATTCCATCCAAAGGAACCTATCAATATATTGGGAATTACATTACATGGAATTTTCCCAAAAAGGCAGAAACAATTTGCAGAAAAACTAGGAGTGTTAGTTGCTAATGAACTTATTTCTTTTGATGATATCTCATCTAAAATAAATTCACCTGATACCATTCAAAAAATAATTCCCATAGTAGAAGAACGAGTGGATCATTTTATTAAAACCAAACTAACCGAAGAACTTCCACTCTTATCAATGTTTATAAAAGATAAAACATTGGATAATATTAAAAAGGGTATCGTAAATGAAGTTGAAACGATGTTTCCTGCAATGATTGGTCAAATGACAGCCAATATGAAACAAGATTTAGATGTTGAAAAAATTGTAGTTGATAAAGTAAGTAATTTTTCATCCGACAAATTGGAAGAAATATTGGTTTCAATCATGAAAAAAGAATTCAAATTTGTTGAAATTATTGGTGGTGTATTAGGCTTTTTAATCGGCCTTTTACAAATTGTAATAGCTCAATTATAACTCTACAAATCTCAATTCAACTATAGTATTTCTCAAATAACCACATTATCTTTGATATATGATTTTAGCATCACGTCTCTCTAAAATAGATGAACCACAAACAATTCGTATGGCAAAACTGAGCCGCGAATTAAGAGCACAAGGTAAAGACATCATTGATCTTAGCCTTGGAGAACCCGACTTTAAAACCCCTGATCATATTGTAGCCGCTGCAGTGCAAGCCATGAAAGATGGATACACTAAATATCCCCCCGTTGCAGGTTTCCCGGAATTAAGACAAGCTATTTCTGACAAATTCAATCGAGATAATCATCTCGAATATGCCCCAGATCAAGTCATGGTGAGCACGGGCGCTAAACAATGTATTGCCAATGCTATGTTGAGCATTGTGAACGATGGAGACGAAGTGATAGTTCCAGCACCATTTTGGGTTACTTATGCCGATTTGGTAAAACTAGCCGATGGAACGGTCGTGCAAGTGAATGGTAAATTTGACAATGATTTTAAAATCACAGCACAACAATTGCAAAATGCCATCACACCCAAAACAAAACTTTTTATTTTCTCTTCACCTTGTAATCCTACAGGATCCATTTACTCACGAGAAGAATTAAAAGAATTGGCCGATGTATTTATTCAACATCCATCAATATTTATTATTTCGGATGAGATATATGAATACATCAATTTTGAAGGTACGCATGAAAGTATTGCACAATTTCCTGAACTTAAAAATCAGGTAATCATAGTAAACGGCTTATCCAAAGGCTACGCAATGACTGGTTGGCGATTAGGCTATATGGCCGGTCCAAAGGATGTGATACAAGCTTGCGAAAAAATTCAAAGCCAATTTACTTCAGGTCCAAATTCTATCACACAGCGAGCTGCAATCACAGCACTCAATGGCGATATGCAACCTACCTATGACATGCAAAAAGCATTCAAAGAACGTAGAGATTATCTTGTACATGCCTTACGTGAAATAAAAGGTCTCAAAGTAAATAACCCACCCGGTGCATTTTATGTATTCCCCGATGTAAGTGATTATTTCGGCAAAAAAGATATTCATACTGCCGAAGAATTATGTATGTACTTATTAGACAAAGCGCAAGTAAGTTGTGTAACAGGTGAAGCGTTTGGCGATCCACATTGCATACGCATTTCGTATGCTACCTCACTCGACAAGCTAAAAGAAGCTGTAACAAGAATAAAAAAAGCATTGGAAGAACTAGGATAATAACTAGACACCTCATTAATTTCATTTTATGTTTTCTACACCTATTTGGCTTGAACGCACCGAATTACTAGTCGGAAATGAACAATTAGAAAAACTATCCAATACCAATGTGCTTATAGTAGGACTTGGTGGTGTGGGAAGTTTTGCCGCTGAATTTATAGCACGTGCAGGTGTTGGCAAAATGACAATCGTGGATGGCGATGTGGTAGATATTACCAATATCAATCGGCAACTACCTGCATTACATTCCACCGTGAAAGTAAGCAAAGCTGAGTTAATGCGTGATCGATTAATGGATATAAATCCGAATATTGATCTCACCACTATCAATCAATTTCTTAACCCTGACGAAACTACGACTGTAGTCAATAGTCAGGACTATGATTATGTATTAGACTGTATCGATTCTATTACACCAAAACTTCACCTAATAAAAGCAGCCAAAGAAAAAGGTTGTAAAATAATAAGTAGTATGGGTGCAGGTGGCAAGGTAGATTCTATGAAAATTAAATATGCCGATATTTCTAAAACACATATGTGTCCATTCGCATTTTACATACGTAAGCGATTACGCAAGGAAGGCGTATACTCAGGTGTGATGGCGGTTTTCTCAGAAGAAGTTGCCAATAGAGCATCCATCAAAGAAACAGATGGCAGTAATTACAAAAAATCGTTTTACGGAACCATATCCTATATACCTGCTTTGTTTGGATTAAATATGGCATCGTGGGTTATACGAGATGCTTGTGGCTTATTTGAACCTACCCCACTTTGTGTTCCTAAAAAAGATAAGCGTGAGAAATAGAATTCTATTTCTCTAACTTATAGAATCTATATTTTCTCTTGCGCTTCGTGATACTTGGAACTAAAACTGCCTATGACCTTTTTATTCGATTTTAGTAAACCTGCTAGGTTTAAATCATCAATATCAGATTGTAATACCCTACGATGTATAGGATAAATGGTTCCACCTTTTTCGCCAGCGGCTACCATTGGGTCGTATTGATATTCGGCATCTACCAATGTACCTCGAGGAAACATAATACCAGGAATGCCTTTACCACGTATATCTAAATCATCAGGATGAGGTAAGCCAAGTGTATGGCCATATTCATGAGCCGCTGTTGTACTTCCCTTGTATAAATTATCGAGCAAAAAATAGCCTGTATTACATCCCAATCCATCGACGTAGGATATGTTGCCAAGTGCAAAATCTTCAATTCGAAAATAATTATTTCGTGGATTTGTATTGGCTACTATATCGAATGGTTTTAAATCTGGAAACAGATATACACTTGAGACAAAATTGACTAAATAAGGAAGTTGATTCATCCAAACCAATCCTCGTGGTTGATTCCACATATCATTGATTTCCTCCTCCATATTTCTTCGTATTTCTTCTCCAATAGCATTACCATATAAAAAAATATTAGAATAGATGTAAATCTGTAGCTTTTCCTGATTGACTTCGAGAATACCCATTAAATTCAAATATAGGCTATGATTGGGTTTTGTCAAAAATAAAAAGGAGTCCCTTATCGGAACTCCTTTGATATAAAACAGTTTAAAAAATTATTTTTTCTTAGCGTAACGTTTGTTGAATTTGTCGATACGACCTGCTGTATCCAACAAGATATTTTTACCTGTATAAAATGGATGAGATGTATTAGAAACCTCCAATTTGATTACTGGATACTCATTACCATCTTCCCAAACCATCGTATCACTTGATTTGGCAGTTGAACGTGATAAAAAAGCTGATTCATTACTCATATCTTTAAATATGACCATTCTGTAGTTCTCTGGGTGTATACCTTGTTTCATTTGTTATTTATTTTAGTGCATGATACTAACCATGCTTCGTTTTAAAAGGAATGCAAAGGTAGACATTATTATTAATTTGAACAATTTTTTTTGCTAAAAAAGCTTAAAAACTAGCTTTTCATATTTATAAACTGCAAAGGAAGCTTCAAATCAGTGGTTTTACACAATTGTATGACATCTTGCAGGTCATCAATTTTCTTGGCTGTAACGCGAATAATATCATCCATAATAGCTGCTTGAACCTTCAATCCTGAGTCTTTTACCAATTTTACTATCTTTTTGGCATCGTCTTGCGCCAATCCATTTTTGACTTTAATTTCCTTTTTTACTATTTTACCTGATGGGAAAGCTTCTTTACTCAAATCGTAACAATTGGCATCTAAGCCTTGACGCATAGATCTAGAAACTAATACATCAAGAATTTGTTCCATTTGCATGTCACTATCAGCTTCAAGATTGAGTTTATAATCTTTTTTATTAAGCTCTATGACTACATGTGAACCTTTAAAATCAAACCGATTCGTAATTTCTTTTTTCACAGTATTAATTGCATTATCAAGCGTTTGTAAATCTACTTTGCTAGCTATATCAAATGATGGCATGATGAATTTGTTTTAAATGCAAAAATAGGTAAATTGATTGGAGAAAGAAAGCTTTTAACAACGCGCTGTCTTTCGTTTTTGACCAATTTTATTCATTTTCTCCATTTTTTCAAGATAAGGGATTACTTCTGGCACTTTGCATGCTGTATCGCCCATATTGACATACACATCCCCAATCTTAGATGCTATTTTTTTAGCATCTTCGGTCATATCAGGTATGTAGGCACCAACAGAAAGTATGAAACCATTCATAGTGTATCTCACACGGTTGTGAGCATTGTGTATTTCTTTTGCTACGTGAGACATCAGACCCTTGATTTGTTTTTTGTCAATAGTTTCATTGGGCGTTATACTTATGAACAAACTAAGAGTAGCCCATCCTGCAGATGCAATATTTTCTTTTGAGGAAGCAATCCATTCCAAGGCTAACTCCATGGCATAAGGGCTCTCGGCTGCTACAAATGGAACTGTATATTCGCTAATCATATGCCATGTGCTGTTTTTTGCCCATTTGTTTAAGTCTGCTTTGGTCATCTTGGTTTCATCTCCTATTAAACCTGCTAGGTACATAGCATCTGAATTACCAGTATCATAGAGCCCTTTTGCCAATGTATGATTCTTTTTCACTCGTTTCACAATCGTTTTCAAATCCCCCACTTTCACTCCAAACATGTTTGAAGGCGCTCCATGCCGCATAAATGTTTTACGAGTTTGTTCAGTACCCATTTTTTCAAGTTCTAGCATAATTAATTCAACTGTATCCATCTTGATGTATTTTTGAAAGGATAAAATTAATAACTTTGCATTGAAATGAATACTAAGGAAGAATATAGTTCGGAAGAATCTTTTGAAACGGATGTTTTAGAAATGACGGGTGATATGTTTACACTCATTGTATGGAATGATGATGTAAATACATTTGACTGGGTCATAAAAGCCCTCATGGAAATATGCAATCATGATAAAGATCAAGCTGAACAATGTGCTATGTTTATTCATTTTCAAGGAAAATATGCAGTAAAGCATGGCGATTACGACACACTCAAACCAATGTGTGTAGCTATAACAGACAGGGGCATCAATGCCACTGTAGAAGAATTGGCTTCATAAATCATGCCTGTATTTGAACTCAATCAATCCATTCAATTTCCGTCTCCATTTCTTGCAGAATCCGATGGTCTACTTGCTATAGGTGGCGACTTATCCTTAGAGCGATTACTGACTGCCTATAAACATGGCATTTTCCCATGGTATAGTGAGGATGAACCCATCTTATGGTATAGCCCCGATCCTCGATTTGTATTATTTCCTTCCAACTTGAAGGTTAGCAAGAGTATGAAACAATTTCTACAAAAAAGCAATCTAGAATTCAAGATGAATATATCATTTGAACAAGTCATACATCATTGTAAAACGAATCAACGAAAAAATCAAGATGGAACTTGGATTACTGATGAAATGGAACAAGCTTATATCGAATTACATCAAAAAGGTATTGCACATAGTGCTGAATGCTGGCTAGATGGAGAGCTCAAAGGTGGATTATATGGCATCATGCTCGAAAAGGTATTTTGTGGCGAAAGCATGTTCAGTCTCTCTCCTAATTGCAGCAAATTTGCATTCATTCATTTTGTCAACTATCTTAAAACACGTTCTATACAATTAATCGATTGTCAAGTTCATACTCATCACTTAGAAAGTTTGGGAGCCGAAATGATTTCACGAAAGGAGTACTTGAAGTATTTGGATTGATCAAAACAAAATTCGTGAAACCTTCTTACATTTGTCCTTATGACAATAGAACAAATCAAGGAAAAAAGAGAGCGTGTAATGGCCTTACATTCCTTCCTTGCTATTGATGAAAAGAAAAATAAAATTGAGAATGATAAACAACTGAGTTTGTCTGCAGGATTTTGGGATGATAATGTGCGAGCCACTGCTATCTTAAAAGAAATAAAAACTAACTCCTATTGGGTAGACATGTATGAAAAGGTCAATCAACACCTTGAAGATTTTATCGTCATGTTTGAATTTTGGAAGGCAGGAGAAGCGAACGAAGAAGATGCTAAACAAGCTTTTGAATTACTAAATACTTCAATTGATGATTTAGAATTTAAAAGTACCCTGAATCAACCTGAAGATGAAATGCCGGCTGTAATGACAATTAATTCAGGAGCTGGTGGAACTGAAAGTCAGGATTGGGCAGAAATGCTTTTACGAATGTATCGAATGTATGGCGAAAAAAATGGATTCAAAGTAAGTGAAATAGATATACAATGGGGTGATGGCGCTGGTATCAAACAAGCTACTATTGAGATCGAAGGCCCATTTGCCTATGGACTACTCAAATCTGAAAATGGCGTACATCGTCTTGTACGTATTTCTCCATTCGATAGCAATGCACGTCGTCATACATCGTTTGCCTCTGTATTCGTATATCCACTAGTAGATGATACGATTGAAATCGAAGTAAATCCCGCAGATATTGAATGGGAATTTTTCAGAGCGGGCGGTAAGGGTGGTCAAAATGTAAATAAAGTTGAAACAGCTGTTCGGCTTAAACATATTCCAAGTGGCATCATACTTGAATGTCAGCAAGCACGTACACAAGGCGAAAACAGGGAGAAGGCAATAAAAATGCTTAAATCGCAGTTATATGAAAAAGAATTGCAACGACAAGAAGAATTGAAAAACAAATCCAATTCAAGTAAGAAAAAAATCGAATGGGGGTCACAAATCAGATCGTATGTATTTCATCCATATAAAATGATCAAGGATCATCGCACTGATTATGAAGTAGGCAATGTGGGTCCAGTAATGGATGGCGAATTAGATGGTTTTATCAAAGCTTACTTGATGCTTGGCAATACAGTCGAAAACAATTAATTTTAATTATCAAATTCAATCATTTGAAAAAAAGCGGGTTCATATTATTCTTTCTTATGCTAACTGCACATGTATTGCATGCGCAGATAAAGGGATTTTATGATGGCAATACGTATTACATCGAAGAAATTGTTCGTAATCCACCGTTGAAAAAATCAACTTATTTATCTTTCAATTTTGGCCCTTCAAATTATTTAGGAGATTTAGGTGGCAACGAAGGAACAGGTCGGAAATTTATTTATGATAATAATTTCAAGAAGCGTACATTTTTTTATGGCATATCACTTTCCTATCTTAGAAGAGAAGCTTTAGGACTTCGTCTGAGTTATAATACAGGGCAAATAGCTGGCAGTGATCGGGATGTAGAATTTAAAACAAAAAATGACAATGCCTATACCCGATACAAACGAAATCTTGATTTCAGATCCAAAATCAATGAAGGTAGTTTGATGATTGAACTATTTCCTTTTAAATTTATAAATTATCATAAATCAATTCATCAATGGAATTTTCAGCCTTATTTAATTGGTGGAATAGGATTATTTAGTTTCAATCCACAAGGAAGTTATTTTGATGAAATAGCTGATGATTATGTTTGGGTCGATCTAAAACCCCTTCGTACTGAAGGTCAAGGTATGAAAGAATACCCTACACGAAAACCATATGAATTGACACAATTCAATATCCCATTTGGAGCAGGATTTAGATATGAAATTGGAAATAAAACAAGTTTATCGTTTGAGTTTATAGGTCGTCATCTTTTTACTGATTATCTAGATGATGTAAGTACAAATTATATTGACCCTAAAAATTATTCATCTTATTTTACAGGCGAAACCTTAGAACTTGCAACTATTTTAAATAATAAATCGAATTTAATTGATCCAGACAACCCATACAACGCTGGTCAACAAAGAGGAAATCCATCCTATCGAGATTATTATTATTCAATGAATGTTAAACTATCAATTCGAATTAGCAAATTGAAAGTTCCTAACTTTCTACGAAAGCATTACAAGTATGACAATAATGAAATTTGCGAATAGATTAGCTATTCAACTCATTTAATTACTATTTATTTTTTCTTGTATTCATTTTCTAATATTGCAAAAAAGTATCCATCTTTCCATTCCCCTCGAATAGGTAATTTTGCTCTCATGGTTCCTTCCAATTTCATCCCTACTTTTTCAAGTACTCGTCGAGAAGCAACATTTTCAGTAGCGCATCCTGCTTCTACTCTATGCATACATAAAGTATAAAAACAAAAATCCAATGATGCAAATACCAATTCAGTAGCGTAACCTTGATTCCAAAAGTTTAAATTTAACTTATACCAAAGCTCGGCACTTTTATATTTTTGTTTTCCGATATTTATTCCAAGCATTCCAATGAAAGTAAGGTCATGCAAAAAAACCGAAAATATATATTTCGAGGGTGGAGTCTCTTCGCAACAGTTAATCCAATCCATTAAATATAATCGAGTTGTGTCAATAGAATCAGGCAAGCCTAAAGTGTTATATTGATCCGTTTCTGGAATTGAATTCAACCTATGAATATCATCTAGGTCTTTCAATTCTACTATTTTAAGCAATAATCGTTGAGTATTCAACTCCATTCCGTAAATTTAAATTTTAAATTCTATTAATTATTCAAATGCTTTCCAACAAATAATTTATAATGAACGTCTTTTTATTAAATCATCATTAGAATTAAACATACCAATGAAACCATTTTTATTTTCATTATTTTTCCTTCTATTTTCAAATTGCATTCTCGCTCAGAACTACACAGTTGAACTAGTTAAAAATTTAAATAACAACACAGGAAGTAATCCTCGATGGTTTACAGAATGGAATGGAGCATTGTACTTTTTTGCGAATGACGGAATCGATATACATAAAATATATTCTTTAACACCTACTAGCCTACCTGTAATGTGTAACAATGTAACTGGTAATGCTGTATTTGGAGATGGCACAGTAAGTACAAATGATAAAATGGGAATTGTAAACAACAAATTATACATACCTATTCTTGGGAATCCAATTGGTAGAGAATTATATTCATACGATGCTGTATCGATACCGACAATTGTTATGGATATCAATCCTGGTAATGGAAGTGGAAATCCACGCTTTTTTGTAACTCATAATAATAAACTTTACTTTCAAGCCACATCTCCTACTACAGGCACAGAACTCTGGGTACATGATCCTATTGCAAATACCACTACTAATTTAACCGATATCAATGTAGGACCAAATTCTAGCACAGTTGCTAATATTATATTATTGAACAATAAACTCTATTTCTCTGCCTCCAATGGGAATGATACTATTCCAGGACATACTGGCATTGAATTATATTGTTATGATATTGCTACAAATACAACTATACAAATTACCGACATTTATCCTGGCAATATCGGATCAAATCCAACTATGTTAAGTGTCGTAAATAATGAGTTGTTTTTTGTTGCAACAGATCCAATTTATGGCAAAGAATTATACAAATACGACGGAACTCAAATTACACGACTCACTGATGTCAATCCAGGTACAGGACAAGGTGTATATACAAGCGACCAATCATGTCCAACTTATTTTAATGGTTGTATTTATTTTGCTGCCAACGAATCAAACAATCTCATTAACCTTGGCAAATATGATTTAACGACAAATACAGTTTCTATCATTTATTGCGCAGGTGCAATTCATAGTTGCATCCCACGATATTTTACTTTGTACGACAATAAATTATTCTTTTCTAGCACAGACACAATCAGTGGTATAGAAATATGGCACACCAATGGCATTGCAGCTCCTTCGATGGTATGGGATGTAAATCCAGGAGCACCTGGTAGTAATGCCCGCTTTTTTACATTATATAATAACGCACTTTACTTTAATGCCTTTAATGATACTACATCAGGAGAAGAATTATTCAAACTATCAATAAACCCTATTGATCATCCGAGTGGCTTAAGTGATTTAAAAAAGAATCAATATCAAGTTAGAATATCACCAAACCCATGTCATGAAGTATTGACAATTTTAATTAATATCGAAAAAGAAGCCTCTTTAGTATACCAACTGATAAACTCAAAAGGGTCAGTCGTTTTGTCTACAGCTATCAAACAATACTCCAAAGGAAAACATCAAGAAAAAATTGAATTAAATAATATTAGCAATGGGATGTATTTCTTTCAAATGAAAGATGACAATGGTCATTTATTGTTTAGCGAAAAAATAATCAAGCAATAAGGAAAATCCTTCATTCAATATTAAACCCCAAATTGACGGAAATGATGATCAAGATGTTTGTAAAACATATTATTCCATTCGGTTTGATTTAAAGGTCCAAAAGAATGAGATTCTTTACCTTCGAAATGACTAGCACCTAATTGTTTTGTTTTAGTAATATATGCAATCAAGCGTTTTTTTTCAGTTTCAAAATCTTTATCATCTTTAATTATGAATTGAGGTGCTGTCTGCCCATTTTGACCATAAGGTGCATCGGTCACGACTTTATTTTTTACAAACAGTTTCAACATTAATTTTACAAATGCATTCGGTTTTGGGTGTTTATTTTCAAAAGCCATTTCATAAGTTACATTGCAATGTGCCAACATTTGAGCAACATTCATTTTCCCCCATTGAGGAATTGAACTAGCGGACAATTGATTCACTCTTTGAATTAACTCATTCACATCATTTAAATCGAAAACATTTTTCATTTCTTAATCATTTATTTTAATTATTAAATCCAACCTAAGGCTCTAAATATACCTACTAATCCAACAAATATCCAAAACACATTGAGCAATGTATAGGCCCTATCTTTTTTTAACAATGCACACCATGAGAGTATTAATGCGTCTATTGTATTAAAAATCCAAACAAACAAAAACGGACTATTCTCACCCATCCAACTAACTAAGGAAAAACTTACTATACGCATAATAACACCTAATAGTTCTACTTGCTTTATATTGTTTAAAATAAATTGATTAATTGATTTCATATTCGCCGAAATTAATGTACATTTTTTGATCTACAATTCTAATTTTAAAAATTGCCCCGTGATACTTTCTTTTATTTTTATCACTTCTTCTGGAGTACCAGTCGCTACCACTTTTCCTCCTCCACTCCCACCTTCTGGGCCCATATCAATTATATGGTCAGCCATTTTGATTACATCCATATTATGTTCAATCACCAATACGGTATTACCACGGTCTACTAGTTTTTGCAATACGTGCAATAGCATTTCTATATCCTGAAAATGCAAACCAGTAGTAGGTTCATCCAAAATATAAAATGTTTTTCCAGTATCTTTTTTGGCTAACTCGGTGGCCAGTTTTACACGCTGAGCTTCTCCACCACTTAAGGTTACTGCACTTTGCCCTAAGGTAATATACCCCAATCCCACTTCTTCAAGTGTTTTTACTTTACGATACAAAGAAGGAATATGTTTGAAGAAATCAGTTGCTTCAGCAACAGTCATATCCAATACATCAGATATTGATTTACCCTTGTATTTTATTTCAAGTGTTTCACGATTGAATCGGCGTCCATTGCAACGTTCACAATGCACATGCACATCGGGCAAAAAGTTCATTACGATAGTTTTAATCCCAGCTCCTTCACACTCTTCACATCGTCCGCCTTTTACATTAAACGAAAATCGTCCTGGTTTGTATCCTCTTATTTTAGCCTCAGGAATGATGGCAAATAACTGTCGTACATCGTTGAAGAAATTACAATAAGTAGCAGGATTACTTCGTGGAGTTCGTCCAATAGGTGACTGATCAATTTCTATGACTTTATCAATAAATTCCAATCCCTTAACCGATTTATAAGGCAAAGGCTGTGTTTTGCTTTTATATACAAACTGAGAGAGAATAGGATAAAATGTTTCAGTAATTAACGTTGACTTGCCGCTACCAGAAACTCCCGTTACACAAATTAATTTACCTAAAGGAAATTTCACATTGACATCGTTGAGATTATTCCCTTGAGCGCCTTTCAATTCAATTGTATTCCCATTTCCTTTTCTTCGTTCAACTGGAATTTCAATTTTCTTGGTTCCCTTTAGAAAATTTGCGGTGGGTGTATTCTGTTTTAAAAATGTTGATGGGACTCCTTCACTTACAATGTTTCCTCCTAGCCTTCCGGCACCTGGACCTATATCAATCAAGTGATCAGCACAGAGCATGATATCTTTGTCGTGTTCTACCACAATAACAGTATTTCCTACATCACGTAGGGTTTTAAGCGCTGTGATTAATCGTTGATTATCGCGTTGATGCAATCCAATACTAGGTTCATCTAATATGTATGTAATCCCTTTCAGCTTAGAACCTATTTGAGTTGCCAATCGAATCCGTTGGCTTTCCCCTCCGCTCAAGCTGCGAGAACTTCTATTCAATGTTAAGTATTCTAGTCCTACCTCCAATAAGAAATCCAATCGTTCATTGATTTCTTTTATAACTTCTACACCTATTGTATTTTGTTTTTTAGAAAGTCGTTTATTGATACCCGTAAACCATCGTCGTAGTTCATTCAAATTCATCTCACCGAGTTCAGCAATATTTTTTTCATCCACTTTAAACCATAGACTTTCTTTTTTCAATCGAGCACCATTGCAACTAGGGCAAGCATTGATAATCATAAATTTTTCGGCCCATTGTTTTACATAATCACTTCCTGTGTCATTGAACCATCGAATCACCATATTTACGATACCTTCAAACTGAGTTTCGTAAACTTTTGGGACTTCATCGAAATTAATTTCGATTGACAATTTTGCATCTTCACTTCCATATAGCAATACATTCATTCCTTTTTCAGAAATGGTTGATATTGGTTTATTCACATCGAACTTATACTTAGTTGCCAATGCTTTTACTTGTTGAAATAAATACGCATCGCGTGCTTGCCCTAAGGGCGCAATTCCGCCATCGGCTATACTTATGTTTTTATCAGGAATTACAGACTCTAAATCAATTTGATATACAGTTCCCAATCCTTTGCATTGTGGGCATGAGCCATATGGCGAATTAAAAGAAAATGAATTGGGAGATGGCTCATCGTAGGAAATACCTGTTTCTGCGCACATCAATTGTTTAGAGAGTAATTGTACTTTGTCTGGTTGATCATGATTGGCAATCAATACTTGATCATTCCCTTGCTTCAAGGCAAGTTGTAAACTTTCATTTAATCGTTGGCGACCATCTTTCGTTACAGTAAATCGATCTATGACTGTTTCGATATCATGAATCTTGTATCGATCTACTTGCATCTTTTCTTTCAACTCTTGAATCTCCCCATCAATTCTTACTCTTACATAACCCTGTTTTCGCAATTGATCAAACAATTCTCGGTAATGTCCTTTACGACCTTTAATGATAGGGGCAAGTAATACTATTTTTTTATTTAAAAAATTTTCAAGTATATGTTCAACCATTTCATCCTCAGAATAGCGAACCATTTTCTTTCCGGTATTATAACTATATGCTTCTCCTGCTCTAGCAAATAACAATCGAAGAAAATCATAAATTTCAGTAACGGTACCTACAGTGGAACGTGGACTTTTATTGGTCGTTTTTTGTTCAATAGCAACTACAGGTGACAATCCATCTATTTTATCAACATCAGGCCGTTCCATACTACCTACAAATTGCCTTGCATAGGCTGAAAAGCTTTCCATATAGCGTCGTTGACCTTCTGCATGAATGGTATCAAATGCTAAAGATGATTTACCACTTCCACTAATCCCAGTAATAACGGTGAGTTTATTTTTAGGTATAGAAACGTCGATATTTTTTAGATTGTGTTCACGTGCACCTATAACGTCTATATACTTATTCATAAATTGATTTGCTATTGTAGTCCGAACAACTGATTGTTCAATTCAACAAAAATGAGATTATTTTTCGGAAAATTCAAAAAGAGGTTTCTATTAGGTATTAATGTTTAATACTACATCCCTTTCTCATCAAATTGAATAAGCTTCTGAACTTTTTTACCATTCTTCATTCCGAAAATCCGCCATTGCGACGATACAATTTTTACAACACATGGTGCATCAGTATAGCTTTGTGTTTTATCAATCAATTTCATCCATGTCTCTATTTGTTTTCGATCCATTTTCTTTTTACGCAACTCACGATCCAATGCATTTTTTATTTTGGGATGGTCAACTGAATTAAATCCAATACTATTACTACTTGTTGAAATAAACTGATTGTCTTTTCCTGCAAGATTAAACCATTGGGAAGTAAATTTCCCAAGATCATTTAATTCGTAGGTTTCGTTATTTTGTTCTACAAAAAGCTTTGTAAATATTCGTTGCTCAATACGCACTTCAGTCAACCCATCTATTTGAATTTTAGTATCAAGAAACTGTCCTCCATCTTTTAAATAAGAAACGCTATTCAGTTTACGCTCGTCTTGTGTATTGTTCAATGCATGTGCGATCATGCCATTTAATATTACACTGCATTCATTGAAATTAATTGTAAACCCTTGAATTTTTTCTGGCATTTTATTTCCAGTATTTTCTAATTTTTGTGAAGCTTTGAGGCTATCGACTTGAACCATCATTTGGGTTATTTGTCGTTCAGAGGATTGCTTTTTTACAGGTGATATATCTTTGGTATAATTAACCAAATAAGCAGAATCATTTTCTGTGACAATCGTAGTTGGATCACCTAACGTAATGGGTTTGGAATTTTTTGGTTTTTCTTCTTTGCATGAAATCAAAAAAATCAAAAAGAAACAAGTAATGTATATTCTAATTTTCATAATGAGAGAAATGTAAAGTTAACAATTTTTAAAGTATTGATGCAACTAACCATATTGAATAAAAATGAAACTAACTAAAAAAGGTTGTCCTTGCAGACAACCCTTTTCTATTGTTGATTTTAAAGCTTCTACTCTTCCAATTGGAACATAATAGGTAAACTGAAAGAAACTTTCACAGCTTTACCATTTTGTTTCCCTGGTTTCCACTTAGGCATAGAATTAACTACACGCATGGCTTCTTGATCGCAACCATACCCTATCCCACGTGCTACCTTGATATCAGAGATGTCTCCATCTTCATTTACGACAAAGTTCAACACAACACGTCCTTGTATTCCTGCTTCATTCGCTTGTTTAGGATACTTGATATTTTTTCCAAGGTAAGCTGCCAATGCATCTTCACCACCTGGAAAATCAGGCATTTGCTCTACGAATTCAAAAATTTCAGCCTTAGGTGCTTCTACTTTTGGAGCTTCAACTGCTACAGGTGTTTTTTCTACAACTGGCGCATCCAATTTGGCATTCTCATCACCTTCAACATTGACTGTGCTAGCTGTTGCTTTTTCCAATTTTTCCTTTGGTGGTGGCTTTTCTTCTTCACTTACCTTTTCTGCTTCTTTAATCACCGGTGGTGTAAACTTCACTTGAGGTTTTACAGGTGGTGGTGGCGGAGGCGGAGGTGGTGGTGGTGGTTTTTTCTCATCCATTGGAGGAGGTGCCTTCAACTCAGTCACTTTTGTCATAGGCTTTACAACCTTTTTGGATTTGTTCATCAAACTTGCAATTACAGGTATTGATGCCAAAGTACCAGCGGCAACTAATGCTATGATAAGTGCTTTACGAGCTCTCACACGATAGTTTTTACGCAACTCGTAAGCTCCGTATTGTTTGTTCCTTCCTTCAAAAATGATATCCAGAACATCCGATTTTAATATGTCTTTACTATCCATTTTAATGTTGTTTAATAGTATGATGCAATTGGACCATTAATTCCATAAAATTAATTTCCATTAGCTTGTTCAGTCAATTTAATAAATTCACGATCTACATCAGAGATGTCAACCATTGCATAAATATTAATTCCATTTACTTGCATTTCATCTAAAATGTTAACCATGTCTTCGTATTGACTAGTTGTATCTGGTTTAATAATGATAACTGGTTCATCATCTGCTTTGTGACCTGGCATACCATTGTTACGTTCAGCATACACATTTTTCTTTAAATTGATGATGGCATCTCGTATACCGTTTTTGTTTTGGAAATAGGTAACTTCTACTTTTGGTGGCTTCAATGGGTCATTAGCCATGCCTAAATAATAATATACACGATGCTCTTTACTTAATAAAATAGTCATCGCAGTATAATCCTTTACCTCATTGGGTTTATCTGTTTTTTTCTCCGAAGGCATGTTAATTTCCATGGTCTTCGGTTTACTCATAGTAGTTGTAAATATAAAAAAGGTAATCAGTAAGAATCCCAAATCAACCATCGGCGTAAGATCAATTCTTGTCGACAGTTTTTTGGGCTTTTTGACCCCAGGTCCACCTTTCTTACTACCACCCGATTCTGCAATTTCAGCCATTGTTAATACTGTTTAATAAATTATAAAATTAGTTTTTTCTACTATCTTCCCATGCTTGAGTTCCTTCTGGTATTGCTTCCAATGAAGTCAGTAAATTAAAACGATCAATATTATTTTTGGTTAGTGTTTTAATTACATCTTTCACTTTAGGATATGCCGTAGCAGCATCACATTTAATACAAATACGAGGAGGATGTCCTTCTTCTTGACCTGCATATCGAGCAGATTCAACCCAATAGCCTAACTCATTGGTAGCTGCCATGTAGGATGTATCAATAGGAATTCCTGTAAATGTAAATTGCTTTTGCTCCATAGGAGGAATGGCAAGATATTGTTTCATTTGACTGAATGGTAATCCGAAAGAAGCACCATTTACAAATGAAGATTTTTCTTCCTCTGTCAAATTCAATTGCTTCGTTTCATTAACCTTGTCAATCAATAATCTTTTTGCTTTTTTATTATCGTAGTCAAAGTATACTTTACCTTGAGGATCTACTGTAAGCAATATTGAGTTTTCAGGTTGAGGAATTGAAGAAATGGAACTAGGTGTTTTTACAACGACTGGTTCGTCGGGTTTAAATTTTGTTGCCAACATGAAAAAGGTTAGTAGCAGGAACGCTACGTCACACATCGCAGTCATGTCGATGTGAGTACTTTTTCTTGGCAGTTTATGTTTTGACATTGTTTATTATTTTTTTAAGATGATTAAAATGGTTTAATCAATATGTTAGAGAAAATAATAAATTATTTGTAGTTTGCTTTGAAGCTTTGCTCTAATGTAAATCCACTCTCGTCGATACCAAAGGTAACGTTGTCGATAATTGTAGTAAAGAAGTTGTAAGCAAGCATCGCAATAAATGAAGTACCGATACCAAGAGCGGTATTAACAAGTGCCTCAGAGATACCAGCAGCTAACGCATTCGCATCAGGAGCACCTGCATTTGCCATAGCCGCAAACGCACGAATCATTCCCATTACCGTACCGAAAAGACCTAATAAGGTAGCAGCTGATGTAATAGTAGATAAGAAAACTAAATTTTTCTCTAACATTGGCAATTCCAATGCAGTTGTTTCTTCTACTTCTTTTTTAATTTGTTCGATTTTTTGATCTGCGTCGAATTCAGTTGAAGAAATCATTTGTTTGTATTTTTTCAAACCAGCTTTCATCACATTACCAACACTTCCTGATTGCTTATCGCATTCAGCGATAGCAGCGTCTACATTTTTAGAAGACAAGTGATATTGTACTTTTTTGATAAACTCAGCATTTGACATTTTACCACGAGCTTTGAAAATAGTTAAGGCTCTTTCGATTACAAATGAAATCAGAACCAAAAAGGTAGAAATCAAAATAGGTACAACCCAACCACCAAGATACATGGTACCCATTAAGTTTTTAGGTTGATGTCTTGCTGCACCATCGTTAAAGTTGCCCGTGCTTGCAAATACTGTGTAGAAAATTAAATGGGCTACCGCAATACATACTACTACGATAATTAGATTCAGTAGCATTGAATTACCACCTTTTTTTTCTGTGTTTACTGTGTTTGATACAGTTGATTTTACGTCTGCCATAAATTCTGTTTTTTAAATTTTGTAATTTAGGTATTTGTTATTTTAATTTTAAGAGATACAAAGATAGATTTATCATTGATAAAAACAAGTTTTGAAAAAAAAAGTAATTAACATTTAATATATAACGACGAATGGTTTATTTTGTTGTGTTAAAACAACTATAAAATGACTATCGGATCTATTATTGGCATTATTCTCATAGGTATATGTGCGGGCATTTTAAGTAGCATGGTGGGCATAGGTGGTGGAATTGTAATTGTACCTTCACTAGTACTTTTACTAGGTCTAAGCCAGCATACCGCTCAAGGTACTACCCTTGCCATGCTTTCGTTTCCTGTAAGCTTGGTGGCTGCCATGACTTATTATAAAAAGGGAATGGTCGATTGGCGAGTGGCTATGATTCTTTGTATAGGATTTGTCATTGGTGGTTACTTTGGTAGTAAAGTAGCCGTAAATATATCACCTGTAGTGATTAAAAAAGTATTTGCCGTGGTGATGATAGGTATTGCAGTAAAATATCTCTTTTTTGAGAAAAATGCCTAATTGCTTGATTATTTGTAATTCTTTTTATAGAACCGAATATAACCTAGAATGTCGCGTGTTTTAATCAACTCGATATAATTTACAAATGAAATAATTGCAATTTCGAATTCATTTTTCTTTAGTTGACTAAACAATAATTTTTCATTACTCATATCTTGAGCATACTTTTTAGCAAAAATTGCATTTGAAAATTTCTCTATAGTAATCAAAGCTTGTTGAGAAGTAAGTAAATTCATCCCTGTTGTATATTCTTTTACATTGTGTTTGAGTAAATTGTAATCACTTAAAGCAGATTTCAAACCCATGGTTCTACCATCTACATTTTTTACAAATACCATTACTTTGTGATCTGATTCTAAATCTAAAATATAGAGACCTTTCCCATCTACTGCACGTAACTCTTTGAATATATTACTAGCTTCTAAACTATCCTGGTATTTATTATTGCCCGCATTTACTGATAGCAAATCGTTTAAATTATTATTACTTGCGTTCGCTGTATCTCCAGCAACCATTTGAGACATATAACTCAAAATATTTTGGGCATGCATTTGTTCGGCTGTATTGGGGTAATTTTGAACAACTTGTTGCAAAAGGGTTTTACATTTCTCATTCTGACGAATACCTGCATACGAGATAGCTTCTACGATATCGTATTTTGCAAGTATAGGATTGGATTGATAGGTTGAATGTGCATACGCGGTACGATCAATTGCTTCTTGAAATTTACCTTCTTTGTATGTTGAGTAAGTAATATCATAATGTTCAAAAATCGAGTTTGCTACTTTTTCCTGCTCCTTTTTGTAATTAGGATCACTGGCAAGTTTTGCAAATTCGGTATTTGCATATTCATCATTGAGCAATTTCTTGTATTTAGTTGCTTGAACTGAATTCCCTAATTTATCATGATTGATATATAGACCATAATAACATTGCTTTTTGTATGATGTATTTGGGAATCTGTATAACAGTGTATCAAACATATCGATTGAATGTTTGTAATCTTGTAACTGAGAAAAATAGGTTAGTCCAAGATTATAATAGGCATCCATAATTTTGTTAGTCGCAATATCTATTTCAGCGGGTGTTTTGGGTAATTTAGAAATCAATGAAGCAACAGTATTTCCACCAACATTCATTTTGTCGGTTTGTTCTTCACTGCCTTCCTCTTCACCTTCCTGTTTGTCACCTGATACAAACGATGAATTAGTTGCAGCAACTCTTCTCCAGTTATCTTCTAATTTTCGATTACCCCATTTCTGTTTGAATTCAGTTGAGCCTTTTTGAATTAACGTAGAATTGTAAAAATACCAATTGGATTTAGTTGCATTATTAGGTTGTAATGCTACGACTTGTGTATTATTATTTGATGCTAGTGAAGTAGCTTGTTCTTTTTTTATTTTATCTAATTCTCGTTTTGCTGCTGCCTTTTGTTCCTTTTCACTTTTTTTAGCTAATACGAGCATACTATCCTGCATTCGAATTATTCTGATATTAGATACAATTTCACCTAATACTGTTTTACGTATATTTATCTCATTGATATTCTCAATAGGTGGTGTAGTACCGTAAAAAGAAGCACTATCATATGATACTTTAGCGCCTTCGTAATTAGAAGATTTGTAGTAAATATTGCCTAATTGGGCAAAAGCGATTGCTTTTTGTTTCGTATCCTTATTTTCAGGATTATCAATACTTTTACGAAGTAATTCTATTGAACGAGTTGTATTTTGTTCTTCTTCGATCGCAGCCAAGGTATTCAATGCCTGACTTTTATTTTTAGCATATTTAGGGTCGCTAATAATTTTTTCTAATTGAGCTACAGCATACGCTTTGTCCCCACCACCCTTTGCTGCATTTTCTGCTATACTCAATTTGGTAAAGAAATCCATTTCAGGACTCGCTTTTTTACTGATTGATTTTTTAAAATGCTCAGAGGATTTTGCATATTCGCCATTTTCTGCATAAAGCTGTCCTAATAAAAATTCAATTCTCGTTTTTTGTTTTGAAGGCAACTCTTGTTTAAGTGCTTGAGTAAGCGACTCGATTACATCAGCTTTATTTCCTTGTTGCATTTCTAAAGAAGCCTTTGTTAAAAATAATTCAGACTTTTTACGATCAGGAAAATTTTTATCTTTTGCCAAGGTTCCTAACAATGACTGAGCCTCGCTATATTGCTCAGCTTGTATATATGATTTGGCTAACCATATCAATGCATCATTTCGAATTGGATGGTGACGAAATCGTTTGATTCCTTTTCTATTTTCTAGAGTAGCAATGCTGACCTCGTCTTTTTCTGCAAATTTCTTATCTGTTTTTTTAGGGGCATCTTTATACTCATTGGCTATAAACTGAAAAGTAGTAATAGCACCATCAAAATCATTTTTGGCAAAAGAGGCTTTCCCCATTAAGAAAAACAAATTGTCAAACCACTTAGAACGTGGATCATGAATTTGTGTACTAAACGAAGCTTTTTTAATCACAGTATCCATAAACGAAGCGATCGAACCACCCTGTTTTTGAATATCGTAGGGATCTATGTTGATTACTTTATCAAAATCTTCTTTATGGTTTTTGGTGATTGTTCTAATCGCCTCATCATACTTTCGTTTTGCATTATAGTAGTAATTATACCTTGTGACAGTATTTTGATAAATGCGTCGAGGCATATTCCATTTGCGTTTCAGTAATTTATCGTTACTCCATTCTTCCTTTTTCTTTTCATGTACTTTAATAGCAAGAGACTTTTGTTTTTCTGCGTTTGTTTTCTCTTTGGTAGTAGCAGTTTCTTTTTGATTTTTCTTTCTTACCGCATCTAGACTATCCTTACGTTGAGTTCTTACAGCTAGTAAACTATCATTCAAGCGTTGCCTTTCCGATTTATTTTTTTCAATTAGGTTTTTTTGAGCAGTTGAAACACTATCGTTGTATTTAGTTCTTACTGCGGTTAAACTATCATTGTAAAGTTGACGAGCATTTTTAAGACTATCATTGACACGTTGTCGTTCAGTTTTTACTAAATTCAATTGGGCATCACGCGCATTCTTGATGCTATCTTTTACAAATGCCTTTCTAGCATCTACACTATCTTTATAATGTTTGCTATTTTGATATTTAACAAGCTCTGCTTTCTTACGCTGTTCATTTTGACGTACAAGTTTTATACTATCATCATATACTTTGCGTGCAAGCATTGTGCTGTCTGCAACACGTTTTCGTTCAAATGCAATGCTATCAGAAATTCTTTTTTGTTCATTCCGTATACTATCTTGCTTTGCAAGCTGAATGGCTAAGCTGTCTTGCGTTCTCTTTTTAAGGGCGGCATCGGTGCTATCTTTAATACGCTTATCATTTTCTAATTTCAATTTGGCTTGCACACGTGCAATACTATCCGCAGCTCGTTTAGCATTTCGAGCATTTACTAAGCTATCCCTATATTCTTGTATTTTTTGTTTCTGAATAACTCTGGCTATACTATCATCAATTCTTTTCTGCTTGGCAGCAGCTATGATACTATCTCTTCGAGCATATTCATTATTAATTCGTTTTTGTATAGCTGCTGTATCTACATTATTGGGGGCATATTTAGTTTGCCCTTTTGATACAGAAGTACAAAAAAGAAATCCTAATACAAAAATGAATATATATATATAAGGTCTTTTATTCACGAGTTTATAAACTCAAAATAAAGAAAATTATTTTACTTTAATGAAAAAACCTTTTGCTAAATTCGTTTTTATACTACTTTTAATTTTAGATGTTAAAAATTACAGGAGGCAGCCTATTAAAAAGCTTGAAACGTATTTTTAAGCAAATCAACTCAGTATATAGGGTCAATATTATCAATGAAGAGACTATGCAAGAGGCATTGACATTGCATTTGACAAAAAAAAGTGTATTTATTGTCTTATCAAGTATGTTTATTTCGATGTTCTTATTATTCTCAATTTTGATATTTTTCACCCCATTAAAATACTATGTGCCAGGTAACAACAACAAAGAAGTATCAAGAAAAACATTGATACAACTGCAACAATTGTCAGATTCTGTGACCAAGTTGAATAGTTTGCAAGAAAAATATATTTACAATCTACTTCAAATTACAAAAGGGAATTCCTCTTTTTTGAGAGATACCAACCTATTGAATCAACGAGAAATAAATCAAGCGATGATACAAAATACAAATCAGATAGATCGAGCGAGTCGATACGATTACTTGAAAAATCAAAAACCGGATACAAATGTGGATAAGTCGGTTCATAAAAAAGATAGTCTATAACAGACTAATTAGCTAATAAATCAGTTAATTTTGGCGATTAACACTAAAAAACACCTCAAATATGTCAATTTTTTCAAGCAATAGAGAAAAAGAATCAAATCCTAACCCTGGCTATGTACCACCAGTATCAAATCCAACTCCAGTTGCTACAACGCCTACACCTTCTTATTCATCCTCTACAACAACAGCATCCATCACAAATATATCTGAAGGTGCCATAGTTGATGGCCAAATCAAAATCGAAGGTGATATAAAAATCGATGGTCAAATCAAAGGTTCTGTTACTTCAAAAGGAAAAGTAATGATGGGGAAATCCGGAAAAGTAGAAGGCGATATTATTTGTCAAAACGCTGAAATATCTGGCCATGTAACTGGAAAACTAAAAGTTGCAGATGTACTTATTTTAAAAGCAAATGCACTAGTAGATGGCGATATCAATACGGGCAAACTTGTAATAGAAAATGGAGTTAAATTCAATGGTAGTTGTACGATGGGTGCTCCTACTCAACAAGCTGCTGCATCTATTCCAGCTCCTCCAAAACCTACAACTACTGTAGATTTGAATGCGAAATAATGATTTATTAAAATATGCCGGATTGGCTACACAATTAATAGCCACGCTAGGCGTGGCTATTTTTATTGGGTTCAAATCTGATAATTATTTCCATTGGAAATTTCCTTTATTAACCATCACCCTTCCATTAATCGCTTTAATTTCGCTGTTTTATAAAATATATAAAGACTCGAGTAATATATGATAAAAAAACCATTCTATTCATTTTTAACCATTACAACAATAAGTCTTGTAAGTATAATATACCTAATAGGATTACCTACATTTACACCTAACGTTGTCATTCTTGGCATATTATTTTTGGCCGCACTTACCCTCACTACTTATACATTTTCTGAACGCACAGTCAACGACGAAAATCCCAATAAATTTGTAAGAATGGTAATGGGCATGACGATGTTGAAATTTTTCTTGTGTATAGTTGGAGTGGCAATTATGTTACTTACACTTAGAAAATCATTCCATAAACCCGACTTATATATATTAATGGGCTTTTATTTAGTTTTCACATTAGGTGAAGCACTTTTCCTTTCAAAAATAGCTCGGAAATAAGACTGTACTATTTCCCTATTTGACCTTTGATAAGAAAATTCTTATCCAAAAGAGAATCATGATCACTAGAAACAACTGTTAAATAGCCTTTGTAATTATTGATTATTGAATCTAAATACCATTCAACTAACGGTGAGTTTGTCATTTCTAAAGTATCTATTGCATTGATTAAAGCGAAATTAACCCTTGCACTATCTTTTATATTACTCGAGAAGGAAGAATCTTTGTCGTAAATCCCTACTTGATAGGTTTTACCAGGCTGAGTACCCTCTAATTTTACTATAAACTGCGTACGACCAAGTTGATTAGAATTTATATACAATGTAGCATTAAATTTATCAACTATGGTATCTGCTGAATACAGTTGATTCAATGTGTAATTATATTGAAAATTTTGGGCCCCAAAAAGAACCTGATCAGACTCAGGCTGACTTCCACAAGACATTATAAAAAACATACTAATCAAGATGAGAATACTATTTTTCATTTTATTCTTTTTATACTTTTGCAAAGATTCACTTATTTTTAGTGTTGTTGTCGTTGTTGATTTGCTAACATTAGCAGTTGTGAATGAATAGCTTCAACCTGCGGTATCAACAATAAAGATTCATCATTGACGATTTCAAAATCAGCATGCTCACGCATTATTTCCTCAGGCAATTGTTTTTCAATTCTCACCATGACCTCTTCAGGAGCTAATAGATCTCTTGATGAAACACGCTCTATTCGTATATCGACTGGGCAACTTACCAGAATCAATTTGTCTAATTCTTTGCTAGAACCAGATTCAATCATCAAAGCGGCCTCTTTAATTGCATAACTGTGTGTTTGCTGTTTCATCCATTCATTGGCATGTAGAATCACACGAGGATGGACCAAACTATTTAATAAAGCTAGTTTATCATCATTGTTGTATATGATTTCACGCATTCTAAGGCGATCAAATTTATTATTAGAATAAACTTCTTTCCCAAAATGATGTATTATCAAATCCTTCAATTCATAATCATTATCATATAGTTTCTTAGCTTCAACATCAGCATAATAAACTGGCACACCCAATACTTCAAATATTTTACAAACGGTGGTTTTTCCACTTCCTATACCCCCAGTAATACCAACTTTATACATAAGAATTTTAGATTTTTCTAAATTTCTGTGAAAATACAAAAGTGTTTGTAACTTGCGTCATGGACTTTTTAAAAGAATTATTTAAAGAAAATTATTCAGCAACCAATTTCTTCTTGTTAGCAGGCCCTTGTGTAGTTGAAAATCGCGATATACTGTTTCGCACAGCAGAAAAACTAGTTGAAATTTCTGAAAAATTAAAAATTCCTCTTGTATTTAAATCCTCATATACAAAAGCGAACCGAAGTAGTGTAAATTCTTTTACGGGAATTGGCAATCAGCAAGCGCTTGAATTATTAGCCGAAGTTAAAACACAATTCAATATACCATTAGTTACTGATATTCATACAGAAGCCGATGCTGAATTGGCGGCACAATATGTAGATGTATTGCAAATCCCCGCCTTTTTGTGCCGGCAAACAAGTTTGTTAATTGCTGCAGCTAAAACTGGGAAAGTAGTCAATATTAAAAAAGGGCAATTTCTCTCTCCAGAAGCGATGCAATTTGCACAACAAAAAGTCCAATCCACTGGTAATGAAAAAGTAATGCTTACTGAACGAGGCACTACCTTTGGATATCAAGATTTAATTGTTGATTACAGAGGAATCCCCATTATGAAACAATTTGGCAAACCAGTCATAATGGATTGTACACATGCGTTGCAACAACCTAATCAAGCATCGGGTGTAACTGGAGGAAAGCCCGAACTCATTGAAACGATAGCTAAATGTGCAATAGCAGCAGGTGCTGATGGGCTTTTTATAGAAACGCACCCCGACCCTTCCAATGCATTAAGTGATGGAGCAAATATGCTACCTCTCAGCGAGATTCAATCCTTGATGGAAAAATTAATTAGAGTTAGACAAGCAATTTTGTAATAAACGATGGCATTGGTTGATCATGAATTAAATGCGTTGTATCATTTTGTACCTGCCGATGCAGTTCAAGATGTAGTCGATTTTTTGCATAGCTATAAAATTCACTTGAAAGTAAAAAAAGATCGAACAACAGTGTTAGGTGACTATCGACCTGCACATAATGGGAAACCACACACTATTTCAGTCAATGGCACATTAAATAAATATCATTTTCTCATTACATTTATTCATGAATTAGCACACTTAGTAAACTATTTAAACCATCAACGAAACGTAAATCCCCATGGCAGAGAATGGAAAACAGTCTTTGCAACATTGCTTAATCGATTTACAACAAAAAAAATATTCCCCCCTGATATTGAAGAAGCCATACAACAATCAATCCATAATTTATCCGCAAGTACCTGTAGCGACCCTGTATTGTATAGAGCTTTGCTTAAATATGACGAAAACATGGGTATGACATTAGTTGAAAATATACGCCCAGGCGAATTGTTTAGAACTACAAAAGGCGGTGTTTTTAAAATGCTAACAAAACGAAGAACTCGTTACGAATGCACTGAAATAAAGTCAGGAAAAAAATATCTTTTTCCAGGAATCTATGAAGTTTTTAAAGAATAGTGTAAAATATCATCTATTTTTATATATTTGTGAGTAAGAAATCAATAAAAGTAAATGAAAAAACATATACTCGCTTTGCTGTCCCTCTTTGCTTGCTATACAGCATCGGCTCAGTTCGATTATGCTCCCAATGGACGAAATGATGCCCCTTTACTAGGTATGCAATGGGGATTAACTGGTGGTGGCATGACTACCATGCTTACCAATCGTGATGATATTAATGCTGATGGGCGTTTGAATCCTCAAATGATGAATTTCAATTATACGGCAGGTGTAGAAGGAATTTATTGGTTTCAAAAAACGGTAGGTTTTGGTGGACAATTACTCTATTGGAATGGCGGAGCAAAATATACTGGTACAGATACATTTATAGCTAATCCAAGTAAAATCAATCTTAGTGCAACCACAAAATTCACTTACTTGAAACTACCCTTATTGTTTCACTTCAAGTCATTTAATCGATATTATCCTAATCGCAGAACTAGATTTAGCGCTATGTTTGGACCATATGTTGCTTTATTAAATTCTTTTTCTGATGATGTAACCTTAACGAAAGATGATGACCCTAATTTCAAATCTACGAGTGGTATCAATGGTACTTCGTACGAATCAAATGGAGTAAAAGGGAAATTAAATGGCAATATTTACAAGCCTTTTGATCTTGGATTTGTATTTGGTGTTGGCGGTGAAATAAGATTATGGAAACGCACTACTGTTGCACTTCATATTCGAACTGATGTAGGCATTTCAGATGTGGAAGACAAAAGAAGTAGAAAAATAAAATATGATGGAGCTGTATCAGAAGTTGATTTTGGAAATCCTTGGGAAGGGCTTTATGCAAAATTCAATTCACCAAATGCTCTTGATAATTTAGCAGGTTTCCAATCCAACAGACCTGCCACAAAAAACTTCTCAGTCGGTGCTTTTTTATCCATAAGAAAATACTTCCGTCAATAAATCTGAACAGAACGAACGAAACATGAAACGAATCATCAACATCCTTTTGCTGAGTATAATCACCGGACAAGTATTTGCGCAAAATGAAGGCCGAATAGGTTTCTTTACAGGAGTAAATAAAACCATACTTAGCAATGCAAAAGATGCTGCCTTTGGAGACTATGTACCTACCTACAAACCTACTATTGGAGTAGATGCTGGCTATCATTTTACTTTATTTAAAACATTGCCTATGGGTATTAGTGTCCAATTGGCTGCTAATCGTTTAGGTCAAAATTATTATGGCAAGTACCAAGATAGCACTGAATATTATGCCTATAGTCGGTTGAATTATATCAGACCAGGACTTGCTATTCATTTTGGCTCAAACCCACGTAGGCTCGTTGCTTTTACATTTGCAGGTGGTGCTACTTATGGCTTACTTACTGGCTATCAAGAGCGTTACGAATTGATTCGTTACAATAACGACCGTTTTGTTTTTGATATTAAAAACAATGATGTTGAATGGTATGACACTGTAAAAACGAAAGGTACATTAACTGCACCTCTGTATAACAAAACTGATTTAACTGTTTTCGGATCATTGGGTATCGATGTAATGTTAACAAGAAACTTAGTTTTCGGTATAAGTGGTCGATTTGATTATGGCTTAAGCCAAGTAGAAAATCGAAATAAAATGAATATTAATTTCGAGACAAACCCACCTTCTACGATTCCTTTCCAGCCTTATAATATGAATATCAAATATCGTGGACCAGTAGATGTAAATGCAAAACGCGATCCTACATCAAATACGTTCTATGGCATTTATCTTTCATTGAAATACCGAATATACAATCGCGAGAAAATCGAATTTTGGTATAAAGAACATAAATGGGATTAATCCATTTAAAAGTTTAATTTATTTATTTCAACTTTATGAATACACCCAATCGATTTGAAGATCGAGATGTAAAGAATTTTCTATTAGTAGGCAAGCTAGAAGGCTACAGTTATTTAATTCTTCTTTTTATAGCGATGCCTTTGAAATACTTTTTCGACTTACCACAAGCAGTTCGTGTTACTGGCATGTTGCATGGTGTTTTATTTGTAGGCTTTATATTTACTATAGTAGTGTTGTTTAGTAAGAAAGCATTTGGCTTTAAACAAAGTATGTTGGCTTTTCTCCTTTCATTAGTTCCTTTTGGTACATTTTATTTGAAAAGATTGTTTAATCAATAGAAGACCTTAAAAACTACTTTTTTTTCATTCCAGTTAATTGGTAATGACTTGATAAATTTTTTTGAAATTACTTTATTGCTTTTGCTTTCTTTTTTTTTATTCAGTAAAAACTTAAAAGAAAGTCTTCGTCACTTTATTCAATAATCGAATCAATGTCTTTTCATTTTTATTCGTATATTTGCGAACTACTATGACTAAGTCAGACTATTTCAGTTCCGAACAAGAACAATTGGCTCGTTTTGCAAAAGCAATGGCACATCCTGTACGTATTACCATTTTGCAATTATTGAGTTCGAAAGCATGTTGCTATCATGGTGATATGGCTGAAGAATTGCCTATAGCTAAATCAACCTTATCTCAGCATCTCAATGAACTCAAAGATGCAGGACTGATTCAAGGTAATATTACACCGCCCACAGTAAAGTATTGTATCAACAAAGAAAATTGGGCAAAGGCTAAAGAATTATTCGTAAGAATGTTTGACGAAGTGGCCTTGGAGGAAGATTGCAAAAAGTAATTCAATAAAAATACTATTCGTAATAATACGAATACAATTTCTATTCGTACATTTGCGAACAATTAAGTTTACAGTTAAATTTACATTATGATAGAAATAAAAGTACTCGGCACAGGTTGCGCAAAATGCAAATCAACCTACAATAATGCCCTCGAAGCGGTTAGACAACTAGCCATTGAAGCCAACATAGTAAAAATTGAAGACATCGAAGAAATAATGAAATACAATGTATTGACTACGCCTGTCTTGATGATCAACGAAGAAATAAAAATTAAAGGAAGAGTAGCTGATGTGAATGAAATCAAGCAACTATTGTCAAATATAAATTCCTAAACCCCTATTCGTAATTTGTAATTCATCATTGAATAAACATGCAACCGAAATTAAAATTTTTAGATCGATATCTTACCCTTTGGATTTTTTTAGCCATGGCAATAGGCGTTGCCATTGGATATTTCATACCAGAAACACCAGAATTTATAAATTCGTTTAATCGTGGGACTACCAATATTCCATTGGCAATAGGTTTGATCTTGATGATGTATCCTCCTCTCACTAAAGTAGATTTCAAAAAGGTGCCACAAATGTTTAACCAACCCAAACTACTTGGCGCTTCCTTTTTTATTACTTGGATTGTGGGACCATTCTTAATGTTTTCGTTGGCTACAATTTTTCTAAAAGATTATCCCGATTACATGACAGGTCTCATCATTATTGGTTTAGCACCATGTATAGCGATGGTCATTGTATGGAACGAATTAGCCGGTGGAAATCGTGAACTCACTGCGGGACTAGTTGGAATAAATAGTGTTTTGCAAGTATTGTTTTTCAGTGCTTATGCTTATTTTTATTTAGAAATAATGTTGCCATTATTTGGCATTGAGGCATTGCCCATTGATATTGAATTTATGCAAATATTAGAGACCGTATTTTTGTATCTGGGTATTCCGTTTATACTTGCCATGATTAGCCGAACACTCCTTATTAATCAAAAAGGCGAGGTATGGTTCAATACAAAATTTATCCCTAAAATATCCCCTATCACATTAATTGCTTTGCTATTTACAATTGTGGTTATGTTTAGCCTAAAAGGTAGCATGATGGTGCAGTTGCCATTGGATGTATTACGCATTGCTTTACCATTAAGTATTTTCTTTGCGATTATGTTTTTTCTAATGTTTTTTGTTAGTAAAAAAATCGGTGCTAACTATAGAGATACTGTAGCATTATCATTTACAGCCAGTGGAAATAATTTCGAGTTGGCTATAGCTGTTGCAATAAGTGTATTTGGCATTAATAGCGGGCAAGCATTTGCAGGTGTTATAGGACCATTGGTAGAAGTACCTGCATTAATCTTATTGGTCAAAGCAAGCTATTTTTTAAAAGGAAAATACTTTACTACAAATTAAATTATACGCAATAAAAATTACGAGTTTAAGTAAAAATTATGAATCAAGAAATTAATAATATCATATCAAATTTCAATGAAAACAATATTTCTACTGATCGTAAAAATGTTTTACTACCATTGGTAAATTATATACAAACTAAAAAAAATAATAACGAAATCATTCGTTTGAACTTCATTTGCACACACAATTCGCGTAGAAGTCACTTGTCGCAAATATGGGCTCAAACCTTGGCTTATCATTTTAATATAAGAAATACTTATTGTTATTCCGGTGGTACTGAAGCAACTGCTATGTATCCTAAAGTAGCAGAAACATTGATTAAGCAAGGGTTTCAAATAAAAGCACTTTCAGAAAACGACAATCCTGTTTATGCTGTAAAATTTGCAGCGAACGAACATGCAGTCATTTGTTTTTCAAAAGTGTATAGCAATGATTTTAATCCAAAAAATAATTTTGGTGCTATCATGACTTGCAATAATGCAGATGAAGGTTGTCCTTTGGTGATTGGCGCAGAAGCACGATTTCCAATCAAATATGATGATCCAAAAACATTTGATGGAACCGATTTACTGTCAGCCAAATATGCAGAACGTAGCTTAGAAATAGCACAAGAAATGTGGTGGGTAATGCGATCAATTATTTAAATTATGTTTACTTGGGCTCAATATTTTGCCGACTGGATAGTATATCAATTATTGGGCCTGTCCAAAGAAAATCATCTTGCAGCAGCGTTAAACTTTTTCATTTTTGATACCATAAAAATATTCATTCTTTTATTTTTCATCACCATTCTTATGGGCATTATCAACTCCTATTTCCCGATTGATAAAGTTCGTTATGCATTGCAAAAAAGAAAATGGTATGGCTTAGATTATTTCTTTGCCTCATTTTTCGGTACAGTAACACCATTTTGTTCATGCTCATCTGTGCCATTATTTATAGGCTTTGTACAAGGTGGCATACCACTGGGAGTTACATTAGCTTTTCTTATTTCTTCGCCTTTGGTCGATGCCGTTACAGTGGCAATGTTTATGGGTATGTTTGGAATCAAAACAACATTAATATACATCATCAGTGGTATTATTTTATCGATGGTCGCTGGTGCTATTTTGGGAAAAATGAAACTTGAAAATTTGCTAACACCTTGGGTTAAAAAAATAATTGAAAACAAACAACAATCAACAGATATTGTAGAACATGACCAAAGAAGCCTCATAGATCGTTTTCCAGAACTATTTAAAGAAGCCATAAATATTGTGAAAGGTGTAGCAATTTATATACTCATTGGAGTAGCTATAGGCGGTTTAATGCATGGATTCATACCAACCAACTTTTTCGAACAATATATAAGCAAGGACAACCCATTTGCAGTACCTATCGCTGTCTTATTAGGCGTACCGATGTAAACAAACACGGCTGGTGTATTGCCTATCATGCAAGTTATGGTTCAAAAAGGTATACCTTTGGGTACAGCAATAGCCTTTTCTATGGCTGTAGTAGGACTTTCCATACCTGAAGCAATGCTTTTAAAAAAAGTTATGACTACTAAAATGTTAGCCTTGTTTTTCGGAGTGGTTACACTTTGTATTATTATTTCAGGATATATATTTAATTGGATTTTATGAAAACACAAACATAACAATTATTAGCACTTTGGATAGAAGCTCGCACACGATTTTCAAATCAAATGGAAACCCTAAAGGAAGTTGATTTAAAGAAGAAATTATTGCCATCACAAAATTCTGTTGGCTTTCTAATTCGTCATATTGGAGATGTAGAATTGTTATTTGCAAAAAATGTATTTGGCGCTACTGACATACATGTTACTGCAAGAACAGTTATTGAAAAACTAGATTCAGGGGAATGGACAAACTTGATTGAACTCAAAGAATATGTAAATTATTCTTTTGAATCTTTAAAAAATATAGTTGAAAAACAAACAGATATCGATTGGTCGACGGAAATCACAACAAAAGAATTTGGAACAAAAACAAAAGCAGAAGCCTTTGGTAGAATAGTATCACACACAGCCTATCATGCTGGACAATTAGCAATCATCAATAAATATGGAACAAATTAAAATGAATATAAAAGCTTATCACACAGAAGAAAAACCATTGCAAACAAAAGTAATTTTTAATACCATTGAAGGGAAGATAATTTCTTTACAAATGGAAAAAGATAGCATTTTAAAAGAACACATTTCAAATGTACCTGCTTTGCTAATATGTATCAATGGAGAAGTAGTTTTTGAAAATGAAAAAAAATCAAAAAGAAACTTTGCATAAAGGTGATTGCATAAACATTGAAGCCAATGTAAAACATTGGCTTGTTGCAATTGAAAATAGCAACTTAATTTTAATCAAATAAATATTCTAAAAATGAACAAACTAATTTTTTCAATTGCAACATTAGCTATTATGATAATAGCATCATGCAACAATTCGAATTTTACTAGTTCGAAACAAACTTTAACAACCAAAGAAGTTTCTGACATGCTCAAAGACAATGTAATGTTGTTAGACGTTAGAAATGCCAACGAAATAGCCGAACAGGCTTATGATGTTAAAAAAATAATGACGATTCCACTCGATAGTATTGAAGCCAACATGAGCTCGATACCAAAAGACAAACAAGTTGTTATAGTGTGTCAATCAGGTAGTAGAAGTGGTCATGCTTACGAACTATTAAAGAAAAATGGCTTTACAAACATTTCCAATATGGAAGGCGGCATGAACGCATGGAGCGAAGCTGGCTTGCCTACCAAAGGCAATAATACATCAGCGAATGGCGACAAGAAAGCGTGTTGTGCAGATCCAACTAGTAAAGATTGTAATCCCGAAGGTACATGCAAAACTGATTCAAAAGCAGTTATAAACAACGCCGATAAAGTATATGTTTATGCATTTCATGGTACAAACCAATGTACGACTTGTAAAAACATGAAAGCTAATACCAAGGAAACCTTAGATACTTATTTTTCAGAAGAATTAAAAACAGGAAAAATTGTATTTCAAATCATAGATGTAGATGATGTAAAAAACGAAAAATTAGCTAAGAAATTTGAAGCTACAGGAACAGCGTTGATGATACAGCAAATTAAAAATGATAAAGAAAAAATCGTAGACTTAAGCGAAATGGCATTTGAAAAAGCCAATAACAAAGACTTGTTCATAGCAGATTTAAAAAGTAAAATTAACGAACTAAAATAAGACCTAATTAAACTTTTAACTTCATAATTTATAACCAAGTAAGGCATGAACGAAATCCTATATCAATGGTTGCACAATAGCAATGTACCTTTTATTTCAGCTTTGTTATTAGGATTATTAACCGCTATCGCACCTTGTCCATTGGCTACCAATATTACTGCAACAGCATACATTGCTAAAACTATTGACAGTAAAAAGAAAATCTTACTGAGCGGCCTGTTGTATACAATGGGTAGAATGTTTTCGTATACGGTAATTGCATCTATTATATATTTTGGTGCAAGTAAATTTCAAGTAGCTAAACTATTCCAAGGTAGTGGCGAAAAATACTTGGGATTTCTGATGGTAATCTTAGGTCTGATTATGTTAGATGTCATTAAACTTAATTTTATAAAAGGCGGCAATTTAACAGAAAAATTATCTGAAAAATTTAAAGACAAAGGACTTCTGGGTTCATTCCTTTTAGGTGCATTATTTGCAATGGCATTTTGCCCTTATAGTGGTGCATTATTCTTTGGCATGTTGATGCCCATGACAATCAAATCAGGCTTGCATTTGCCTATCGCCTATTCGATAGGCACTGGCTTACCAGTTATCTTATTTGCGTTTGTGATTGCATACAGTATTCAAAAGTTAGGACTATATTTTAAAGCCATTACTAAAATTGAAAAAGTAATGCGTATAGTCGCCGGCGTAGTATTTATTTTGACTGGCTTGTACTATATCAATATTTATTTCAAATTGATTTAATCCCCAATTCATTTTATAAGTTAAACAAACTATTTAAAAGCATATGACTATTTATGAGTTTGTCCCATGACTTTAAATTTCAACTTAAGCAACCTTAACAATAAGTAATTACTCTGTTACATTTATACATACGTTGGAGATTTAATCTTTGAAGTTATGTGTTGATTTCATTCTCGCCACAGATATCATAAAACATCACAATTAATTTGTTTTGTACATTTTCATATTGTTATTCATCATTCGTCATTTAATAATTATAATGAATATCGCTAGCGTCAATTAGACAAACAGCATTACAAATGTAAAGAATCATTTCAGTTATTTATAAAACATTATTAAAAAAGTAAACAACACCGAAATGTATAAAAAAAGGCCGCTTTACAGCAGCCTCCTTTGTTATATACAGAATGAAAAGATTAACGTAAAACAGATAACTTCTCAGCAGCAGTATAATTACCACCACTTAATTTAATTACATAGAATCCGTTTGCAAAGTTTTCAGTTGAGAAATGGATTGCATTGAATCCTTTGTTTACTTGTTGTTTTTGAGCATACATCACGTTCCCGTTTAAATCAACTACTTCAAGATTCAACATTGCACTCTCCTTCATTGTAAATGAAATAGTAGCATCATTTGTTGCAGGATTAGGATATACATTTACATCCAATTTAGTAAGATTTACTTCATTCAAGCCTACAGAGATATAACCATAGTTATATGATGCAGTATCTGGGTTAAAGTTAGACCAATCAGCTGTCCAATCATCAGCACCAAATGCACCACGATAAGCTACAGTCGTAAAGCCACTCGTTAAAAAAGCATCAGCAAATGAAGCACCAGACAACATTGGTGAACCTGCACTTGGTCTAAAGTTAGGATTTGTATAGTTAAATGGGTTTGACAACATTACATCTGTATTAGCAGGATAAACCATGTTATCCCAACCAGTGGTACCATACCAAGCAGAAATACCCCAAGCAGTGGTTGTAGCAGCTGAATCTAAATTTAAATTTGAAGCAGAAATTACAGTATTCTTAACTTTCAACAAGCTGTTGTTTGCATTATTTTGACAGCTATCACCATCAATTTTGATTCCTGTAGGCCATCCCATTACGATTGAATTAAACAAACTCATTTGAGAATTACGACGGATATGTGCACCTCTTCTGAAGTTAGGATCGTATGTTGTTGTAGGTGTAAATCGTGGTCCGATCAATGTCATATTAGAAAACACAGGTTGAGTTTTAGGTCCGTTTGCAGAACCAGCAGCATCGTTGTCACTTTCAAATGCCATAGCACCAGAAACAGCATCAGCTACTAATGTATCACGTAAGCAAACACCAAATTGTACTTTACCACTGAATCCAAAATCAGTATCAAAATCATCATCATTACCACGGAATGCGATTAAATGATCAGCACTTACCGTACCACCAAACCACTCAAATGCATCATCTAAACCATAACTACATTGTACATATGAAATTTTTGTTCCACTACCAACACCACCCATTGTCAAAGAGTTCAACTCATTATTTGGTGCATAAGCAAAACCAGCATATTCGATACGAACATATTTCAATTCACCGCTATTGTCCAAATCATTTAAACCACCATATTGACCATCAGAAGGTGTTCCATCTGGGTTAGCTAAATTGCCACCCTCAAATGTTCCAATACCTCCAGGCACATTGATACGTGCATTACCTGCAATAACAACACCACCCCAATCACCCATAGCTTTGTTGCCAGGCGCTTCGCTTGATGTAAATACAATTGGCTTCGTAGGTGTTCCTATCGCATATATTTTTGCACCACGTACAACAATCAACGCTGAACCTGCAGCTGCTTTATCACCTTTGATAACAGTACCCGGAGCAATGTTTAAGGTACCACCAGCTTTTACGTAGACTTTACCAGTTAATTTATAAATAGTGTCAGCACTCCAGTTTACTGTACCAACTAAATTTCCAGACACAGCCTTAACAGGTGCCTGTGCCATACTGCTAGAAATAGCAGCTACTAAAATTGCGAATGTAGAGATAATTCGTTTCATATATTTTTTCTTATTTGAAAGCAAATATACTTAACGCATATTACTTTAATGTTACCCGTACATTACCTCAATGTTATGCTTTATAGACATGAAAAATGCGACTCAAATGAGTCGCATTTTATAAAATTAGAGTACTTGATTATTAAAATTGATAGGCAACTGATAAACCGAAATTTGTACCTAAACGAGATCGTATCACATTATAATCTTTGTTTTTATTATACTGATTTTGATCTCTCACAATAGCATATTTTTCATCAATGTTATAATACAATACTTGTGGATTACTTAAGATATCTGAAATAGTAAACTTAACTTCTAGTTTTTTATAAAACTTTTTGCTCAAACTAAAATCTAAGACATTTCGAGGTGCTTCATACATCTCAGGAATTTCTCCATTACCAACAGCAAAAATACGCTCGCCAATTCTATTGAAAACCAATGTAGAAGCTATGTTTGATGTTGGGTGATTGTAACTTACACCACCATTTATAATATAAGGTGACTGTCCTTGCATTTGTCTTTTATAAACACTTTTTTCTCCTCCAGCACTTGTTGTTGTTACTTCAACTTCTGATTTTATGTATGCAAAATTTCCAAAAAATATTACATTATTAAGTTGTGATTTTTCATTTTTAGTCAAAAATGAAAGGGATTTTCTAAACTCCAACTCAATACCATAACTTTGAGCTGTTGGTACATTAACATAGCTGAATACTTTTTGAGTTGTAGCCAAACCAAAAGGTACTGTAGTTTCTATAGGGTTATCAAAATATTTGTAAAATAAAGATCCAGAAACCATTTCGCCTTTACCCATAAAATACTCGTAACGTAAATCATAATTTTGGATACGAGTTTGCTCTAAATTAGTATTACCTGTAAAGGTTGCTGACATATTATAGTCGTAGAATGCAGATGGAGACAACTCTCTAAATTCAGGTCTTGATAATGTTTTAGAAGCACACAAACGTATGTTTGTTTTTTTGTTTAGTAAATAAGTAAAATTAAGTGAAGGCAATATATCTGTGTTTTGTTTTTCAACAGTCAAATCACCTGGAACTAAATTACCTGTAACTAAATTTTGCTTGAAGTCTTCTATACGAACACCATATACAAATCTAAATTTCTCAGCAAACAAATTATCATTCATTATATAATAAGCTTTTAAGCTTGAACTAGCGGTATATTGATCTTGAGGTACAGATGCATCACTCAATATAAATCCAGTAGTTTTGATGTTCTCTTGCGAAAACATTTGTTCGATTGGCAATGTCAATAAATCCTGCTCAAATCCAACTTGCTTAGCTTTAACATAAGCAAGCACTCGTGCATCATAAGAACGTTCTTTTGATTGCATATACGCTCCTGCCTTGAGTGAATGGTTTGAATTAAATAATTTGTAAGGAACAGTTACATCAATGTTTCCACTATAAATAGACTCTTTTGTTTTGGAGAAAAAACGTCCCATGAAAAATGGATTTGGGAATGTAGTTACATTGGCAACATAGTTACTATCCGTAGCATCGTAATTACGTGTATAGATAGAACGACGCAAATCAGGAATTGTACGTGCAATGCTATTTCGACCTACTCCTAATTGTAGTTTAATTTTATGTTTTGATATGATGTGTTCAGAACTCAATTGATTTGACAATAACTGATTGTTAGAAAACCAAAGAGCGGTACCTTTTACATAATACTCGTTATCAATAAAATCACCATTACGTATAACAGTTTGATCATCTGAGTTAATGGTAAATGAATTTTTGAATGTAATCTTATGGTTGTTATTGATTTTGAAACCAACATTCAACATAGAACCAACTAATACATTATCACGATGTGTTGTATCCTTGAATTTATAAGCTTCAGTAGTACCATTTACCTCATTACGTTCAAATGCAATTGTTCTAAAATTTCGGCTGTAAGATATTGCACCCAACACACCAAAGCTCATTTCTTTATGTTGTTTGAACGTTTTAATCAAGCCTCCTGCAATTTGCATGTTTCGGAAAGGTGCCATTGAATTCTTTCGTTCTACGCCCCAAGTATTTTCAAATTTCTTAGATGCATCTATACGATCATTCAAAGTAAATTGCGAAAGCGATTGTGACATTACTTCTTTAGAAGGAAAATCAGATGGAATTACACGCATCGATTTATCATAACCTAACCAATCAGTTTTACTGTTTTTGCTATCTTGATAAGGTTTAAACGTACTGATCGTATTCATACCACTTCCAATTTGAATAGTAAGAAAATTTTCTGTTGGAATATCTTTTGTCGTTAAGTCAATGATGCCACCTGCAAATTCACCTGGACGATCAGGAGTTGCTGCCTTGACAATAACAATATTTTCTAAAAGATTCGATGGAAATATATCAAACGAAAATGCTTTTCTATCAGCTTCAGAACTAGGAAGCATGTCACCATTTAACATGGCCAAATTGTAACGATCAGCCAATCCACGTATTACTGCAAATTTATTATCTGCAATACTTACGCCACTTACTCGCTTCAATACATCACCTGTATTACGATCAGGTGTTTTTTTAATCAATTCTGCAGAAATACCATCCGAAATGGTTGTCAAATTCTTTTGCTGTATTTGCAACGCATTGATACTTTCTTTTTTCATTTGAGTTTTGATTACAACTTCTTTTAACCCTTTACCAGATTTATTCATAGTAATTGTTAAGTAATCACACATACCATTTTTAACGACTACATCTGTAACAGTTTTTTTGTCAAATGATATGTAAGAAAAAAGCAAATTGTATTTACCGTCTGCTACATTTCGTAAAGTAAACTTACCATCTAAATCAGTTTTTACACCATTGGTAGTTCCTTCAATCATTACAGTAGCACCAATGAGTGTTTCACCCTTATCGTCTATTACCTTACCGGAAATTTGACCGCCTGCTGCGAAAGTTGCAACAGAAATTACGAATAGTAACAATGTAAATAATACCTTTTTCATTCTATCTTTTTATAGGTTGCAAAGGTAAAATGACCCTTTAGGTACAGCGACTAATTGATATTATGCATATGTTACTTTAATATTACCATAATGTTACGAAAATTAAATAATGTAATGATAACAAGCGTTTCAAAGGACTGAATATATTACCAAATGGTTAACCTAATATTACCAACGACCCTATTCATAACATAATTTAATAATATGTGATGACAATTTCTAAAATAAAATGGTAACTTTGAACAACATATAATCATCATTTTATCAAACAAATTCTAATGAAATATTTAATTCTTTTCATTCCTTTTTTCACACTATCATGCAATTGGGCTAAAGAAAAAGCTAAAAACACTGTAAACAAAACAGGTGAAATAGTAGCCGAAACTGGATCTGAATTTGTAGATGGTGTAAGTAAGGGAGTTCATAAAACGTTTCAAAATGACATTACACTTTCTGAAAAGCTAATCGAAAAAGGCTTGAAAAAAGGAAAGGTGGAAATTATAGGCACAGATAGTTCAAGCAACAATATTTTAAGTATCTATTTGATTTTTGATGCTACATTAGAACAACCACTTACTGTGAAATTATTTTCAAATACAGATGAAGAATATGGACGTATTACTCAATTGGTAAATGGGCAACAAGGTGAAGCGAAATACGTTGACTTTGTTTTTGACAAGCGTATATCGATTGACAGCAAAAGCAAAATTATTATAGAATAATATAAATCAACTCCAATCGAAATTAAGCATACCTTGCAGAACTATTGGTGGCTCCAATATAAACATCCACCAAATGCATACAAATTTCGACACACTAATTGATAGTTACATTGAAACGACTATTGGAGAAAGTGAGCAATTTCTTTCTAAAGAATTATCAACCCTCCTAATCGAAAACATTGTACATCTATATTCAACAAATACAATGACACAAGCAGGCACTGGGAATCAATCAGTGGCCGTATTCAATCAATTATTCAGAAGTGATAAAATCCATTGGCTCGATCGAATTCATAACAACGCAAGTGAAAACACTTTTTTCGATGTAATTGATTTATTCATTGCTCATTTGAATGCAACATGCTACACCGGCATTACTGGCTATGAATTCCATTATGCAATGTATGAAAAAGGAAGCTTTTACAAGAAGCATGTTGACCAGTTTCATCATAACAAAAAAAGAGCATACACCATGATTATGTATTTGAATGAAAATTGGCAAGATGGTGATGGTGGAGAATTATGCATTCATCATACAGATCACCTACAATTAATTTCCCCCAAAAATGGTAAAGGAATTTTCTTTAAAAGTAGTGATATAGAACATGAAGTATTACTAACCAACAAAACCAGAATGAGTATTACAGGCTGGTTGAGAACCGATTAGAACAACTACCCTCTTCTACGCTCAAGCAATGACATCATCATCAATCCCAATTTGATACGGTCTTCTTCACCCGATTCAAATTCGGCTTCTTTGGTCAATTGGAATGTGCGCCCCATTAAAGAAGGCATCTTTTTAAACATACATACCAAGGTCCCATCGGGTCTTTTAACAGTATAGGAAGGATTGAACAAATAGCCAGTTAATAAACCCAATACAGGTATTTCGCTTAATAAACCATCAGCCACTTTAACCCAAGCATTTTTTTCTTGTATGATTAAATCCTGATGATCATTTTCATCATATAATTCATATTGAGCTTTCCAAAGAGACTTCCAACCCTTGCGTGCTAATCGACCAATACTACTTCCATCTTGTTTAAGAAAAGAATAGGATGTATTAAAGTCAAGCCATTTATCTGCTTTGATTTCATATGCAATTTGACTTTCTGTTTCATCTGTAAAAACACGAACGTGTTCTTTCAATTTAAACAGCTTTTGTTTCACATAAGCTTTTGTTTGGCCTGTAATGTCTTTCATTACAAAATCATTGTGAAAAGTTGCAATGTTAAATTTAAATGTATACGGATATAATTCGTTTTCTAGCATAGTTGATATTAAGATTCCAAATATAATGTATAAAATATAAGTAGAAGATATTTCATTCAGCTAAAAAAAATATTGATTCACCCAAAAAACAAAACCTTCCTTTTTAATTATATTAAATAATCAAGTGTAGATTTGATTTCATTCAAAACTAAAAAATAAATTTATCATGAAAATTAAAATCATTTTATCCTCATTAGCATTTTTGTTTATTGCCAATATTGCAAGTGCATTCACTATCAAATATTACAATAAGGATTCTAAAAATTATACCATGGAAGTAAAATCGAATGGGTCAACCCAAAAAGTTGAATTCAACAGTTCTACTTCAGGCGCAACATCAATTCAAACAAGTGCATCTGAAGTTGAAATCAAAACGGCTTGTGGATGGGTAAAAGTAAAAAACGATGCGAAAATTACCATTAAAGATGGTTGTATTAAAGTTGAATAATTGTTTTTTCAACTCCTATTATTAAAACTCTGTATTACAGAGTTTTTTTTTGAACAAAACTTTGAAAATTATTTTTTGTTAAATTACAAGTTAGTTGACTATAGATGAATATAAATGAGACAAATAACCGCAGAGAGCGCAGAGAGTTCGCAGAGGAAGCAAAGGTTTTATAAAGAGGTCGAATGAGAGGTATGAGATTTTAAGGTTAAGGGATTAAGTGAGATTCGTTGACAAACTATGTTAGTAATGGGGACAACTCTTGTTTTATGAATATAGGAAGTTACATAAATTTGATTTAATCATTGTCGTCTTCATTTTCGTTCGTTATCGCATTAGGATTACTAACAGAATTGATTTCAGCATGTCTTATTTGCCCTCCTAAATATCCAGTTCTTGCGACCAGTCCGAAACTAATGAATGAGATAAATAAAATAATAATTGCTACTGTTCTAGTCAACGGCGATTTTCTGAATGTCAAGAACAAACCTACTAAAGAAGCTACTCCCAATATGATTAATGATATCAATGCAAACAATGCAAATTCTTCGTGTGTTTTAATTGTGGCTTCAATAACACCTTGAATATTTTCAACGGTTTCTTCTGCACCTTCACCAGTCAAGTAAGCAATACCTGCACCTATTGAAGATAAGATGAAAATATAATAGGCAGCTATTTTGGTTTGATCGCTTCTGACACCAATACCATGTAATAAAACCAACCCACCCAATATTGAACCGAAAATCGGCAAGTGGGTAATGAGCAAATGTATGTGTGTTTGATCCATTGTAATTTAGGTTAAAGGTAGTTACATGATTATGAGATGAGTGTGATGCAGATCACATTCAGTAATGGGTTATTTAAAAACAATAAATTTATCTCTGTCAGTTAATGAAAAGTCGCAATGTTTAGGTGCATTTGAAAAAGTATTTCCGCAAACAGGACATACAGAATATTCAGCACTTAAATTATTAAGTGTATTGCCATTGATATTGCTCAAGGCTTGCTCGAAAAATTTCTTATGTTTTGCTTCTGTTTTCATAGCATAGGTTAAACTTAGCAATGCGATTTGATTATCCGCTAATTCGGCTGTTTTAAGAAAGTCTGGATACATTGTATTCGCTTCATATGCTTCGCCATTAATGTCATCCGATAAATTTTCCTTTGTGCTTTTTACAGAAAATACTGGAGTAATAATTGGAACACTTGCTCCAGCATCTTCGATAACCAGTTTGTGATTCATGGCATGTATGTTTTCTGCAGCAGAAACTGCATTGTATAACAAGGCAATCGTATGATAACCTTCTTCTTCCGCTTTTTTCGAGAAGGCTTCGTATTTTGCTGTTGCTGTTTTCTCTCCTTTATATGCTACTTGCATATTTTCAATTGTTTTTGTTGTTGCTTCCATGTATTGTTTAGTTGTTGGTTTTACTTCTGTATTTTTATTTTCACAAGAAGTCATTGCCAAACATCCAATTGTTGTTATAAGTATGGGATAGATAGGAAATAACTTTTTCATTTTAAATGCTTATGATTTAATATAATGCAAAGCTAGCTTCAATGTTAACCTTAGTCTTTACACAACAAATGTTAATCCTTATAAGATTCAAGTATTTGATAGTTTCTTTATCAGCAATGTGACCGCCTTAATACCCTTTGATTTATAGAACGAATTTCGAATTATGTTTTCTAAACCATAAGTCCCACAAAATCATTTGCTAAGTTTGATTCCTTCTAAGTCTTAGAGACATTACGGAAACTGAATCCTCATGTGTTGGCAAAGCCAACTATGAACATAAGCCTCATGAAAGCAATAGCATTCGGAGAGAATTTTTGAACAAAATGGTAATTAAAATGATGAAAATTAATCAAATCTGCATGTAATAATCATTAAATTAAAATATTAAAAATAATGTTATTATATTTGATTTTAAATTTATAATTAGAGACTTATGAAAAAAAATCTATTCTTTTTCACCCTTTTTATTTTTGCAAGTATATCCATTGACTGCTTAGCACAGGTACCCCAAAAATTTAATTACCAAGGCATAGCACGCGATTTAAAGGGTAATCCAATGGCACAACAAATGATGACCTTGAAATTGACCGTATTGCCTACTGGGGATGCAACTACAGGTGAGTATGAAGAAATTCAAACAGTGATTACCAACGAATTTGGATTATATACTCTTCAAATTGGAAATGGCACACCAGTTAATGGCGAAATGAAAGCTGTGAAATGGGATACAGGTAACAAGTATATCAAAGTAGCCATTGATCCAAAAGGTGGCAATGATTTTGTGGATGCAGGTACTAATCAATTGCTATCTGTTCCGTATGCGATCTATGCAGATAAAGCTGGCATTGCAAAAAACACAAGTGGAGGAGATCGTACAGGTGCAGTAAATTCTGATGCAGGCCACGTAGCAGGCGATGCCAATTATTTGACCAAATTTACTGGCCTCAACATTATTGGCAAATCCCAGTTGTACGAAAATGGAATCAATATCGGTATAGGTACTACCTCACCCGCATCGCGTTTACACATGTATTCCAACGTAGCAGGTGTGCAACAACATTTACGTATGCAAAATGCAAGTTCTACTGGTGCAGGTCGCTTCACAATGTACAACGATAGTACCTTGTCATATGCAACCTTTAGCAAGTATGGAACAGCGTTTGTTGGTGGTTATCCTGGCCTTACAACCTTGTATCCTTATGCCAATTTATTAGCCTTTGGGAATAATGGAAAAGCTGCCAATGATGGGCTCGGAAGATTTTTAATCAGTAGTGGTGGTAATATAGGTATAAGCATTTTTAAAGGTGGAACGAGCAAAATGAAATTCCATGCAGATTATTCAACAGAGAATGTAGGTATAGGAGGTAATACAGCGCCAGTTTCACGTGTACATTTAAACAATACCGATGGTACAAATATGGATATTCGCTTGACCAATAATACTACAGGACATACTGCAACGGATGGTATGACCATTACTATGTCTGGCAACAATGCATCCATTAATAATAGAGAAAATGCTAGCATGACCTTCGGAACTAACAACACAGTAAAAATGACAATTACCGCGGCTGGTCGTGTTGGGTTAAGTTCCTTAACCCCTAAAGCAAAACTAGATGTTTCTGGCACTGAGGATACCATAGCTTACTTTTCTTCTTTAAGTAATAATTATACTGGAGATGGTATATTACGAACCGAGTATCTTGGTAATGACATGAGCGACCATGTCGCTATTTATGGAAAATCGCTACCAGATAGTAATCAATTTTATGGTATAGGCATTCGTGGAGATGGTGGTTATATGGGAGGGCTTTTTTATGGTGTTAACAAAGATGAGAATAGTAGTTATGGCCTTATTGCTACTGGCTTAGGAAATAGCGATCATTATGGTGTATTTGGATATGCCACTAGTCTCAACGTAGCATCTCCTCCAACCGGAGAACGCGTAGGTATAATAGGATTAGCCGAAGGCGGATTGAACAATGCAGGAATAAATGCGAATGCAAATTCCCAAGTTGGTACTTCAGCCTACGGGATTTATGCAAGTGCAGGCGGGGGCGGTACAAATTATGCAGGATTTTTTAATGGCGACGTGAGTGTGCTCGGTACCCTATCCAAAGGTGGCGGTACGTTTAAAATAGATCATCCACAAGATCCTGCCAACAAATACCTCATTCATAGTTTTGTGGAAAGTCCAGATATGAAAAATATCTACGATGGTAATATTATAAGTGATGCCAATGGAGTTGCTTTAGTAAAACTGCCTTCATATTTTGAAGCAGAGAATATAGATTTTCGTTACCAACTCACTGTAATAGGAAAGGATGCTAGAGCATTTGTAAATGAAGAGATTGTCAATAACCAGTTTTCAATCCAAACTTCTGAGCCAAATACCAAAGTGAGTTGGCAGGTTACCGGCATTCGGAATGATGCATGGGCGAATGCCAATCGTGTAGTACCTGAAGTAGAAAAAAATAACAACGAAAAAGGGAAGTATTTATATCCTGAACTTGAAGGAAAGCCTGCTTCTAGTGGCATTTATAATCATAAAATTGATAAAGAAACAGATGGTACAAAATTATCTAATCCATCAGATTTAAAACCAAACTTAAAAAAATAATACATAATCAATAATTCAAAATCAATAAATTCATTACATCCAAAACAAAATAAAATGAAAAAAATAACTCTTATTCTTGCCATTATGATGGCAAACACGTTTTTATTTGCTGCCAAACGCACTGTAAGCAATGTTTTAACTAATCCTGCTCAATACTCAAATCTTCAAGCGGCTATCGATGCTTCTGCTTATGGAGACACCTTGTATATTCATCCATCTACGATTAATTATGGTAGCATTGTAATAAACAAAAAGCTCACCTTACTGGGCCCTGGATATGACGGCAGAAGTTATCAACGTAATGAGGTAGCTAAAATAGGGAGTGTTAGTCTTTCATACAACGGGATTATTTCTTCTTCAAGTTATTCTTCTTTTATTGGGCTATATATTACAAGTTCAATAAACCCAACCTATGATAGTTGCCATCATATTACTTTGGCTAGAAACGTGCTTGCGTCTAATGTTTCTCTAGGTACTGGAAATTCATTTTCTACATCTTGGTCGATTTTCAACAATATCATAAATGGAAGTATTTATATTTATGATAAGGTTGGTAATTTAATGTCTAACAACCATTTTACTAGTGGAGGGAATTGTATTAGTTCAAATGGAGCCAACCCTGGACCAAATGGAGTATACAATAATAATTTTTCTTCTATTTTCCAATTAGCTGGAACAGGTATATTACAAACTTCAAATGTTCAGTACTACAACAACATATTTAATAACTTGAACACGGCAGGGCAAAATGTCGATATACTCATTAATAGTCCAACCTATGTTAATAATACATTTACAAAAAATCTTACTTATTATATCAGCAATAATCTGCCGCCATTATTTAACAACAACAATAATGGCAGTGGTAACATCAACAATCAAAATCCGCTTTTTACGAATGCACCTACATTTGGAATGACATTTAATTCGGACTCAATTGTTAGTTATAATTTCAGATTGTTGCCAGCTTCTCCTGGTAAAAACATGGGTACAGACGCTACTGATATAGGTGTATATGGTGGTGGTTATCCTTTTAAAAACGATCAAGGTATTACTGCTTTACCACAAGTTACTCAGTTAATTATTCTGAATCCAGCGGTTCCACTAAACAATAGTTTGAACGTTAATTCTAAAGGAAAAAAAAGAGATTAGTCTCAACGAATATTAAACAACTATGAAAAAAATATTTTTTATTGCATGTATTCTATTTAGTATGCTAGATACTTTTTCCCAAAATATCAATGGGGCAGAGTATTTTTATGATACAGACCCTGGTATTGGAAATGGAACATCGGTTAGTGTGGTTGCCGCTGGCGATAGTGCTACTGCAAATTTTATTGCATCTACTGCATCTTTGCCAGTTGGTTTTCATACCTTGTGCCTTCGATATCGTTATAGCAATGGTGTGTGGGGGTTGTTCGAAAAAGTTCCTTTTTTTATATTGCCTACTGTTCCATTAAATGCATTGCAAATAAATAGAGCCGAGTATTTTGTAGATACTGACCCAGGTATTGGTAATGGAACTGTTGTAAACTTTACTGCTGCAGACTCTGCTAACCTCTCTTTGGTAATACCAACAAATGGCTTTACACCGGGTTTTCACACACTTTTTATTCGCTATCGCAATACAGCAGGCGTTTGGGGGCTTTTTGAAAGTTCATCCTTTTATATATTGCCTACGGTCCCATTAAATCCATTACAAATAAATAGAGCCGAGTATTTTGTAGATACAGACCCCGGCATTGGTAATGGTACTGCTGTTAACTTTACAGCTGCTGACTCTGCAAACCTTTCTTTGGTCATACCATCAAATGGCTTGACAACGGGGTTTCATACACTTTTCATTCGCTATCGCAATACAGCAGGCGTGTGGGGGCTTTATGAGAGTTCTCCTTTTTTTATAATTCCTACTGTTAATCCTATAGTTCATCAACTTGACAAAGCGGAATACTTTATTGATACAGATCCAGGATTTGGCAATGCTACGCCTATAAATATTTCACCTAGTGCTGACTCAGCGAGTCTTGTTTTGAATGTAAACACTACAGGGTTGTCAGCAGGTAGCCATACATTAAATATACGCTACAGAAATACTAATGGTTTGTGGGGTATATTCATTACCGATACGTTTAATCTATGTGCGACTCCCCCTGTAGCTAGTATTACATCAGTCGGTTCGCCGGCTATATGTACTGGAGGCGCTGTATTACTCAAAGCTGATACAACAAATGGTGTAGGTACTACTTATCAGTGGCGCTTTAATAATGTGAATATAAACGGAGCTACCAATAGTTCTTATTTAGCTAACGCATTAGGCAATTATAATTGTATGGTTCAGAAAAACTGTGCTAATCTTAGCAACACGATATCAGTTACTATAAACAACAATGTATTTACACCAAGTGTTAGTATTACATCCAATCCTATTACTTCATGTTCGGGAAGCCCTTATGTTTTTACAGCGGTACCGCAAAATGGTGGTGTAACTCCCACCTACCAATGGAAACGAAATAATGTAAACGTGGGCACCAATAGTTCCACCTACTCGGTTACACCCGTTTATGGAGATGTTATTAGATGCGTGATGACAAGCAATGCTCAGTGTGCTAGCACACCTACAGCAAATAGTAATACAATTACTACCAAGTTTCAATTTTTAGGTAATGATCAGATTAAGTATATTTTACCCAACACCACTCGGAATTTAACCAATATTGTTAGTTTTCCTGGAGCTTCTTATTCATATCGAAAAAGCAATTGGGGAAATATTTTTATTCCGACATCTGTACCAGTGGGAGTTTATTACATCATCGGGACAGTCAATGCGTCTTGTAAAGACACTGTAAAGATTACAGTAAAGTTGGGCAGTGTGGCCAACAAAGCTGAATTCGATACTGATGATAAGGGTGATGAACCGAGTCAACCACAATTTAAAGTTTTTCCAAATCCAATCAACGATGCATTTGTATTGCAATATATTTCTGATGAAATTGGTACTGCCAATATTCGTTTGTTTGATGCCGCAGGTCGTTTGGTTTATCAAAAAGAAGTAGAAGTCCAAGAGGGACTAAACCATCAAGAATGTGAGGTTAAAAATTTAGCGGATGGGATTTACATTATGCAGTTTGTAATGGGTGCCGAAATAAAACATACAGAAAAGCTATTAATGCGAAAGTAGAATAAATTCTTCTTGAATATTTTGATATAAATATTAAATGTTGTTTATATTTCTTGCAAAGATTTATGGGAGATAGATCGCTAGAGAAAATCCTTATCACTTATTTTGGTGGGCACATCGAATTAAAACGACATACTCATTAAATTACATTTTGAGGATGATGTCAACAGCTTAAGGATTTCTTAATTAAATGAAATGGCCTGCAAAGCGGAATATGCTACTTATAAGCTGCTAGAATGTCTTTATTATACTCTGTGTGAGCATTGTGTCCACTTTGGCACTCTGCATTTAATATAACGAATTTCGAATCATGTTTTCTTAACCATAAATCCCACAATATCATTTGCAAAGTTAGATTACCTTTAAGTAGTGGAGACATTGCCGAGACAGAACTAATTTTAGTCGCATGCCCCTTTGGATAGTCGTTTTTGAATCAGTCATTTTAAAGTTGTCTAATGTGAAAGGTGAAGCCAACTTGCGATGTAAATATTCCTGACCAATTATTATTTACATGCCCTTTGGTTTGGTTAATTAACGCTTCACTATTGGGTGAATAAATATAAGGAGTGTAACCAATAAGAACGAATGGAGATAGATAAATTTTGTTTTTTAAGTTTAAATAATAGCCTGCTCGGATACTTAGGTCGCACCCAATACCAAATGCTTTTGCTCTTGTATCGTCATATTCAAAAGGTTTTCTATTTACATTTCTAAAAAGCCCGCTTGATAATGTCGATATAATTAGGTCAGTGTAAAGTCCTTTAGTTTTTTCCATATTTTCATAATGAATTATGTACCCTAAGTTTAAAAAATGCAGATTTAAGATGTTGTTCAAGTTTTCATTATCAGCCGAACTTTTAAAATAGGAATACGAAAGATTTATTCCGTGTTTCAAACTTTTAGAAGATTTAAAAATGTAAGATACTGAAGCATTTAGTCCGTGCCTGAGCAATGGCTGTTTTTCTTTAAGAAAGGGTCTGCTAAAAGTGTAGGTTTGAATAGCTTTATCCCACTTATTAGCAAACATATATTTGTAAGAAATATCGGTTCTAAACTCTTGTGCCATTATGCTATTAAGTGTAAAAAACAAAATGCCAAATAATACTGCTCTCATTTTTTTATGTCGTTTAGAATATTAATAACTTCTCTATAGCCAGTTTCTATTGCACCGTGAACAGTTTGATGGTGTCCATTTGTATTCATTGCTTCACCGGCAAAATATAGTTTTTTGTTTATCGGTTTTGTTGCAACTTTTCTTGCATCTCCCATGCCAATAGTGCTATAAGAGTATGCTCCTTTAACGAATGGATTAATTGTCCAGTTTTGAACGTGCGATGCAATAAATGACGCAGTTGCCTGTCCGTTATACATTGTGTCTAACTCTTGAAGTAACGCCGTAGTAATAGCCGTGTCACTTCCTAATGAAGTTAAGTGTTCGGCTTGAACACCCATAATAAAGGCAAGCAATATATTGTCATTTTGTGCTTTGCCTATGCTATCATCTACATAAGCCGCACAAATTGACCCACCGATTATATTTTGGTCAAAGAATTTATTGCTAAATTTTAAAAAAACTTTCATTCCTGCATCCATGCCTATTTTTGAAAATGCAGTTATTTTTTCAATAGGTAGTGTTGGAATAAATTGAATGTCGGCCGATTTTAGAATGGGAATTGGAACAGTAATAATTACTTTATCTGCGTTGTATGTATTGTTATTACTGTCAGTTATTTGAATTGTTGATTGAGAATAATCAATTTTAGTAACAATAGTGTTAAGTAAAATTTTATTTTTTACTTGACTTGCAATTTGGGTATCAATTAAGTCAAAGTAAGTCTCTTGAAATTTAAAATCATCGTCTCCAGAACTCCAATTTTGTTCGTCTACATTATTTCCAAATACAGATAGTCGTGAAGCAGCAGCGCCTTGGTCGCCTGCAATATTTTCAACAATGTATTTATATTCGTTACCTAGTCCTTTTTGGATAGCATAATCTTTATATGAAATATCAGGCAACCCATCGCCTTCAAAAATAGCTGTTTCTTGTGGTAAGGAATTTACTAACTGACCATTAAACCAATATTTCGTTTCACTATTGTCTAAAGTAATTTTAGTGTTTGATTTTGTAATTAAATCGCCCAAAATACTATTTTTCCCATGCAACCATTGAGCACCCGTGTCAATAGGGAAATTGGCAAAGCCTGTTAGCTTACCAAGTCGTCCACCATAATTTGCGGAAGCTTCTAAAATCTGAAAATCTATTCCTTTTGATTTTAAAATATAGGCTGCATATAACCCTGCTGCACCAGCACCAATAATAAAAACTTTTCCATCATACTTTATGTCCTCAAATAAGGTTTCTTTTCTGCAAGCAGAAAGAAATGTTGAAGGAATTAAAAGTCCAGCAATTGAGAGTAAAGTTGTTTGTTTTATAAAATGTCGTCTGTCCATATGTTAAGATTGTTGACTGGAATGATTGTCTTTTTAGGGTTTCTGTTAACGTCAGTCTCACGCTTGAGGCGTGACAAGTATGAAAAAACTCAATCGACTGCGTTAATCGAAGATAGATAAAACCAATCGAAAAGCAAAGAGCTATGGATTAATTTTATATCTACCATGAACATCAACAAGGTGTACTTCAATTATGATGATTGATAATTTAATATTTAATTGGCAAAGCCAACCGAGAACATAAGCCTCACGAAGGCAATAGCCTTCGGAGAGAGGGTTAAGTCATTACAGCTAAGGGCAGTCTCACGCTTGAGGAGTAAAAAGTATGAAAAAACTCAATCGACTGCGTCAATCGAAGATAAATAAAACCAATCGAAGTGAAAAGAAATGTGAACTATTTTCAATATTAATTCTTCTATTTTAAGATGCTGTATAGATTCTTTCACCACTAACTGAATTTTTATTTTTCTCTATTCTGTTATCAACCATATACGATAATTGGATATTCTTGAATTTGGAAAAGGAGTTGCGTATCAGTTACAAATTTTAGCTGCCGTATTTTTTGTTCATCAAATTTATTTTCAATTCTAATTCTTTATTTTCAGTTGTCGTATAGTAGATTGTCAAAATATTTCCGACTAGTTTCATTGTTTCGAATTGATGTTCAGGTATTACAGCACTCAAATTATTTCGTTTTGAGTTAAAAGGTATTGTCAAGGTCTTTTTAGAGTTCACATAATAAATTTTTAGTTTGTCGTAGTTTTCAGAAAAATATACTACAAAATCAAATTGATACTTTTTATCTTCTCTAATATCGGAGTCAATACAAATAAGTTATCCAAATTCATCAACTTATTTACCTGTTGATTTATCTATCAAAGTATAGACACATGGACCATTTGCTGGGCAACCACTTCTAAATAAAATTGTCTTGTCAAACTCTTTCACTAAATGATACCCAAGTCTGTATGTATAACCAAAAAGTTCTACATCAACTTCATTAATTACTTTTTTTTGCCCATTTAATTTTCAAGAGTCAACCAAATTCTGTTGCAATTGTATTGCCAATAAAGTTTTGATTTGTTCTTTAAAAATGTTGTCTTGCAGTTTATTGTTGCATTGTTCATTAAAGTATCTTTGTCACAAAAACACTGTTTCTTTTGTCCAAATAATTGTCCAAAAGTCAAAATGAATAATATTGTTACTAAGTGTCTCATAATATATCAGCTAACATTAGTCTTTGAAAAAACTCAATCGACTGCGTCATTCGAAGATAGATAAAACCAATAGAAAAGCAAAGAGTAAAATAGTAATTTTATACCTACCTGAAACCTCAACAAGGTATACCTCTAGAAAAATGCAAAATGCTCTGTTTAGAGAGTACCATAGACAAACATAGGAAGCCAACGCTAATGCCTTCACTTTATTCCTCGCCAGTAGAAGCTGAGCTCCAATTTATATATTTATTCTACATTTCATTTCTTGCATCTCATTTCTCACATCTCATTTCTCTCACGTATATTTGCGTCCTTAAAACACAAATCGGTTATGATATTTGAAGGACAAACAGCATTCTATAGTGGCAAAGTAAGAAATGTACATACCATACAAGACAAACTACTGGTAATGGTAGCAAGTGATCGTATTTCGGCTTTTGATGTAATACTCCCTCGCCCTATCCCATTCAAAGGACAAGTGTTGAATCAGATTGCGTCTATCTTTTTGGAAGCTACCAAGGATATAGTACCAAATTGGGTATTGGATGTGCCTTTACCTCATGTAACGATAGGTCGCAAATGCGAAACCCTCCCTATAGAAATGGTGATACGTGGCAACTTGACGGGTCATGCATGGCGCACTTATAAAAGTGGTTTGCGTAAGCTTTGTGGAGTTTCACTACCAGATGGCATGCAGGAAAACGATTATTTCCCCTCGCCTATCATCACCCCATCTACCAAAGCGCATGAAGGACATGATGAGGATATCTCGCGTGAAGACATCATAGCCAAGGGTTTGGTATCGGAGTCGGATTACTTGGAAGTGGAACGCATTACGCATGCCTTGTTTGCAAGAGGTAAGGCTATGGCCGCAGAGCGAGGTCTCATACTCGTAGATACAAAGTATGAATTTGGCAAAATCGGTGATACGATTTACCTAATCGATGAAATACATACGCCTGATAGTTCTCGTTACTTTTATGCCGATGGCTACAAGGAGCGTCAAGCAAATGGTGAAGCACAGAAGCAACTATCGAAAGAATTTGTACGAGAATGGTTGATTGCTCATGATTTTATGGGTAAGGAAGGACAACAAGTACCTGAAATGACGGATGATTTTGTACAACTAGTTTCGGACCGCTATATTGAATTATATGAAAAAATAACAGGGAAGCCTTTTGTAAAACAGCATGTAAGCGATGATCAAGTGGTTGCAACTATCAATGCAAGTCTTCAAAAGCTACTTTCCTAATCATACAAATACCCATGTAATTGGCATGGAAAATTAAATCTTATCCCAAAGCATACGGGAGTTTATTCGGATGTTAAATTTGTAATGACGCCCCTAATTTTGCAGAACGACCTTTTTAAAAAGGCGTTAAGAAATGAACAAAAGAGGCTTTAAAAATTTCTTCTGTCTGAGTATGCAGAGGCTTTGTGCGTGGGGACGAGTTAAGAAATTTTAAGCCGATTGCAGTTCATTTTAGCTTTTTTAAAACAGTCTTGACTTTTTTGTTACTTTTTGCGTCAAGGCAAAAAGTAAACACAAAGGCTTTTTACTTGGTCTGCTTTAACGTATGATCCTTCATATTTAATATCGGTACAACTTTACGTTACATTAAACACGAAGTTTCAATTTTCGGCTTTATTTTTGTGACATGACAAAATTGGAAACCCTTCAGCATAAAATAGACGAAGCAAAACAAGGCGGTGGCCTTAAACGAATAGAATCCCAACATAAGAAAGGTAAACTCACAGCACGTGAACGTATTGACATTTTACTTGATCCAGGCTCATTTGAAGAAATAGGCATGTTTGTAACCCATCGCAGTACGGATTTTGGCATGGAGAAAGAACAATATTTGGGTGATGGTGTGGTAACAGGCTATGGCACTGTGAATGGCCGTTTGGTCTATGTTTTTTCGCAAGACTTCACCGTATTTGGCGGAAGCTTGAGTGAAACGCATGCAGAAAAAATTTGCAAACTCATGGATCTTGCTATTGAGAATGGAGCACCCGTGATTGGACTCAACGATAGTGGAGGCGCTCGTATACAAGAAGGTGTGGTAAGTCTAGGTGGGTATGCCGATATTTTTTATCGCAATACTCGTGCTTCGGGAGTCATACCTCAACTATCAGCCATCATGGGACCATGTGCAGGTGGCGCCGTATATAGCCCTGCTATTACCGATTTTATATTGATGGTGGAGCATACAAGTTATATGTTTGTAACTGGCCCCAATGTAGTAAAAACAGTCACTCACGAAGAAGTGAGTAGTGAAGAACTCGGAGGAGCAGATACACATGCAAGCAAATCGGGTGTGACTCATTTTGCATGTGCCAATGAAGTAGAATGCATCGATCATTTGAAAAAGCTCTTGAGCTATATGCCTCAAAACTGTGAAGATGAAGCACCTATCTATCCATATGAAGCTGGCAACGAGTTAAGAGAAAACTTGAATAAACTTATACCAGAAAATTCGAATCAACCATACGATATGCGTGAAATCATAGCAGAAGTATGTGATGAGGAAAGTTTCTTAGAAGTACATAAAAACTATGCTGAAAATATATTGGTAGGATTTGCTCGCATTGGTGGTCGTAGTATCGGTGTAGTAGCTAATCAGCCTGCATCTATGGCTGGTGTATTGGATATCAACTCTAGTAAAAAAGGGGCTCGCTTTGTACGTTTTTGTGATGCCTTTAATATTCCATTGTTAGTATTGGTAGATGTGCCTGGCTTCTTGCCAGGAACTGATCAGGAATGGAATGGCATTATTACCAATGGCGCTAAATTGTTGTACGCATTTTGCGAAGCTACAGTACCTAAGATTACAGTCATCACACGTAAAGCCTATGGCGGTGCATATGATGTAATGAATTCAAAACATATTGGTGCAGATTTCAACTTTGCATTTCCTAATTCTGAAATTGCCGTTATGGGATCGAAAGGTGCCGCAGAAATTATTTTCAAAAAAGAAATTGATAGTGCAGAGGATCCAATAGCGAAGCTTCAAGAAAAAGATGCTGAATATGCAGCAAAGTTTGCCAATCCATATGGTGCCGCTGCTCGTGGCTTTATAGACGAAGTAATCAATCCTGCAGATACACGCATGAAGCTTATAAAAGCATTTACGATGTTGCAAAACAAAGTATGCAATATGCCTCGCAAAAAACATGGCAATATCCCATTGTAATTGCAGTCGAATTGATATCATTGAAATACCTTTATGTTTGAAATGAATCAACGCATTAAAGGCTTCTTATCGTTTTTATTGATGAATAATATTTTCATTGCACTCTGTGCAGTGGGCATGTGCTTGAATACAACTATCCTATTGAATGTCCCTTTTCGAGATTTTTCATTCTATGGATTCATTTTTAGTACTACCCTATTTTCGTATAATTTATATTATTTAAAAGATAAATCTCATCCTTTTGCACTCCTATTTTCAATCATTGGCTTTGTCTTAAGTTGTAGTTTTTTTTATCTATCCAATCTTACTATCACATTCGATTTAATCTTTATTTCCTTCTTATCGGCCCTTTATATTTTACCAGGCTATATGGGCTTCAAAGGGAGCAAATACTATTTGCTGTTTAAGCTACTAATACTCGTGTTTGTATGGACGAATACCACCATTTTATTACCAATCACATATTATGAATTTGACCTTCCTTTTTATCTTTTTTATATCAATCGTTTTTTATTGATTTGGAATCTGAGCATGTTGTTTTTTATAAAAGATGAAGAATCGAAATTTCCCAAAAACAGTTTACGCATTAGCTTATACTGCACTTTGTTTCTTCAACTCATCAATAGCATTTATTATGCCTATTCGATTGCTATCGAACAGGGCTTATTGTTTATACTTATGAGTGTAATCTTATTAATCATTAGTATTTACTTTTTACGATTCAAAAAAACTCAATTGTATTATTTATTTTTCGTCGATGGAATTATGCTTTTGGAAAGTATCTTTGTATTCATACTTCAATTCTCATTTCAAGATTAAATGAACTTAGACGATATATTACAAACTAGATCGGTCAATGACACAGGCTTTGATAACTCAACCGGAAATTCTTCTGGCAGGGTACTCAATAAAGATGGCACTAGTAATGTAATCAAATCTGGCTTAACATATTTCAAACGTATTAGTATGTTTCATACCTTGATTGAGTTACCTACGTTTCAATTTATAATGCTTGTAAATTTCATTTTCATTTTATTGAATATAGGATTTGCATTCATCTATTTCATCCTTGGCCCCAATGCATTGCATATGCCTCCTATAAGTTCTGAGGCCGATCGTTTTTTACATTGTTTTTTCTTTAGTACCCAAACCATTACGACAGTAGGATATGGATTAATCAGTCCTTCTACCCCATTTTGTAACTTTCTTGCTTCTTTCGAAGCCTTGTTTGGATGGATTGCTTTCGCTGTTTTAACAGGTTTAATATATGGACGATTTGCAAAGCCCAAGGCCTATTTATTGTTTAGTAAAAATGCCTTGATTACCCCCCATAAAAATGGCCATGCATTAATGTTCAGAATGGCACCATACAAAAACAATAATCTTACTGAAGCGGAGGTTTTGATTAATGTTTCATTTAGAATTTATCAAAATGATAAAATTGTCAATAAATTTTTGTCCTTAACTCCTGAAATAGGAAAAATAAGTTCCATGGCTTTGAATTGGACAATCGTTCATTTTATTGATGAAGACAGCCCCTTATATGGCATGTGCAAAGAAGACTTTGAAATTAATCAAACAGAAATCATGGTATTCGTGAAAGCATTTGATGAACATTTCTCCAATGTAGTTCAACAGCGAACATCTTATTGGTATGATGAAATAATACATGGGGCAAAGTTCAGCCAAATGTTTAGACAAAGTGACGATCAAAAAACAACTGTATTGGAACTCGACAAATTAGATGATTATAAATTAGTCTAAACAAATCAATATGAAGATTAATATTAAATCCATTTTGATTTTACTCTGCATTTTGGTAGCAGGATATTTTGCTCGCAAATACTTACAAAAAAACAATAAACCAACTACAAGTTCTACAAGCCAATCAAGCAATTCGGAATCACCCGAACGAAATACAACATCATCCTACAAGACAACTAAAAGCAAGCCACAACAAGGAACGATTCCTCAAAAAGCCTATGAAACATGGCATTATATACAAGCCCATCATGAAGCTCCCGAAGGGTATGTAGGCGGACGAGAATTTCAAAATCGTGAGAAAAAATTACCCTTAAAAAATACAGAAGGTAAACGAATCCAATATAAAGAGTGGGATGTAAATCCAAAAATAAATGGTCAGAATCGTGGCGCAGAGCGCCTAGTAAGCGAAGGCTATGAACGTGCATGGTATACAGATGATCATTATCAAACATTTTCGGAACTAAAAGAATAATCCCCTATGGCTATCATTCAAAATACAACTCCTTTTTATGTATCCGCTGAAGCGAATGTCTACATCGCTTTTCTAGATGGAAAATATTTGCAGGATAAAGAACAAGTTTATACAGCGTTGGAAAAAGCTCTCCAACTCCCTGACTATTTTGGAAAAAACTTAGATGCATTAGATGAACTACTTCATGAGTTGGATTGGATTGAGCAATCGCATGTTCTTTTAATTATACATCGTAGCATTCTTTTATTACAACATGATATTGAATTTAAGGATGAGTTGATTCAATTATTCAACGAAAATAACAACACTAGACTGCAAATTATTTTTCGATAAGAAAAATAACGCATCAGCTAACAAAGTTTTACCACGCTTCGTCTCAGTAGGAGTGATTTTATTTATAATCTAAATTTTATAATACATGAAACAAAAAACGATGACTAGAATTGTCGTGCTCACAGCCTCGACTGTACTTCTACTTTTTGGAATGATAGCCTGTGTGAAAACACAAGACTTTGAAGTAACAGGCTATGCGCCTGTATACGGCAACTTAAATGATTTGAAAGTCATACAACGCGAAGCACCTAAGCCTATCGTAAATGCTGGAAAAATATATCAATATGGCATTTATACATTTCAAATTGAAAATGGAGAAGGCATTCATGTTATTAATAGCAGCGACCTTTCCAATCCTCAAAAAGTATGTTTTATAAAAGTAAAAGGTTGTAGTGAAATTTCTATCAAAAACAATATGTTATTTACCGATAATTATCAGGATTTAGTAGGTATCAACATTGCAGATCTCAATAACATTTCAATTTCTTCACGACTCGAAAAGGTGTTTCCGGGTATGAATCAAGAATACCCTCCAGTAGCAGGAGTCTATTTTGAATGTACAGATGCTTCTAAAGGAATCGTAATTGGCTGGACAGAAAAATTATTAACTAACCCAAAATGCAAACGATAATGAAAAACTATATCTTATTTCTTTTAGCCATTGCATTGATCACATCTTGTTCTAAAAATTCAAGCGTGTCAAATTCAAGCAGCTCAATTGGCCAAGGTGGCTCTATGGCTCGTTTTACGATTGTCAATAACCATTTGTATACGGTAGATGGTGAATATCTTTCTGTTTTTGATATATCCAATACCGCTACACCAATGTTTAAAAATAAAATTCAGATTGGATTTAATATTGAAGCTGTATTTCCATTCAAGGACAAATTATTCATTGCTTCCAACTCTGCCATGTATATCTATTCAATTGCCAATCCTTCTTCACCATCGCAAGAAAGCCAAGTACAACATCTTACTGGATGCGACCCAGTAGTAGCCAATGATAGTGTAGCCTACTTAACCATACATGGTGGCAATCGATGTGGCTCCACGATCAATCAATTACAAGTGTATGATATTAAAAATATTAATTATCCTCAATTAGTACAATCTATCAATTTGACAAACCCAATGGGCTTAGGCATGAAAAATAATACATTATACGTGTGTGACAATGGTACTGGATTAAAAGTGTATGATATTATAGATCCTTATAATCCCATTTTAAAATCAACACTGACTGGTGAAAATTTCATAGATGTCATATTAATGGATACACCTACTATGGAAACTTATATGATATGCATGCTTACCAATGGTGTTGCATATTACAATGTGACCAATCCCAATCAAATCATTAAATTAGGAACTGTAAAAAATTAATGAAACGGCTATTAATTATCCTCCTATTGGGAGCTTATTATACGAGCGGTTTTGCACAGCGAATCAAGGATTACAATACAGAAATCAATTATGCACGTTGGAGTCTTAAATTCTCTCCACTTCACCTTATAGAACCCGACCAACAAGTAGCTCTTTCATCAGAATATAGACCAACGGATAATGTTGGAATCCAATTAGGGTTAGGCTATATCTTCAATACTGCGTTTCTAGCATCACATCGAAATGCATACAATACAAGAGGATTTCGTATTCTACCCGAAATAAGGCTATATAATACAACTCACACGGCACATCAATTACATAAATACATTGGGATTCAATTGGGATACAAACATGTAACGCGAGATGCCATTGAATGGGAACGACACAGCAATTACGAGAAACAAACATCCGCATTATTGAAAAAAAATGTGGCTACAGCAGCCATTGTATTCGGAATGCAACGACATCCCAAACGAATTGGTTTTGATTTCAATATTGCATTTGGAGTAAAATACAAATACATGACTACCACACCTGCTTTGGTTACTAATAATCGTTCCTTTTTCCCTAGTTATTTTGGTGAGGCTTGGACAGGCTATTATCCTCATCTTAATGCAACATTCAGTTTTTGCTATCGTTTAAAAAGAAATTATTAATGCTAAAAGGTGCAAAATGGACTTAATTCAGTCGACTTTTATATAAAAAACTCATTTCCAAACAAATTAATGCAAAAAAGACAGTTTTTTTATTAAAAAAATCTTGTTTATCATAAAAAAACAATTACTTTTGCAGTCCCAAAATTTAAAGGTAAAATATGCCTACAATACAACAACTCGTAAGAAAAGGAAGAACAATTATTCGTGCAAAATCTAAATCACGTGCTTTGGACGCTTGTCCACAACGTCGTGGTGTTTGTACTCGTGTGTACACTACAACCCCTAAAAAACCAAACTCAGCGTTACGTAAAGTAGCGAAAGTTCGTTTGACCAATAAAATTGAGGTTATCGCCTACATCCCTGGAGAAGGTCATAACTTACAAGAGCACTCAATCGTATTGATTCGTGGTGGTCGTGTGAAAGATTTACCGGGTGTGCGTTATCATATCGTACGTGGTAGCTTAGATACAGCTGGTGTGAAAGATCGTAAGCAAAGCCGTAGTAAATATGGTACTAAACGCGAAAAAGCTAAAAAATAATTCATAAAACCGAGTTGCTGACAGAGTAAAGTGGTAATACTTGAAGACAATCTGCATAGCTTCTCTATTCTATAAAAATTACAAACAATGAGAAAACAACAACCAAAAAAAATCCCTTTAGCTCCAGATCCTAAATTTGGAGATGCATTAGTTACACGTTTTGTAAACTGTATGATGTGGGGAGGTAAAAAAAGTATTGCATTAAAAATATTTTATGATGCATTGGATAAAGTAGAAAAAAATGCTGGAGAACCTGGTTATGATGTATGGAAACGTGCAATGGCCAATGTAGCTCCTGGTGTAGAGGTTAAGAGCCGTCGTATTGGTGGTGCTACCTTCCAAATCCCTACTGAAATCCGTCCTGATCGTAAAATTTCGTTGACCGTAAAATGGATGATTAAATATTCTCGTGATAGAAATGGTCGTACTATGGCTGACAAATTATCAAATGAAATTATTGCAGCAGCAAAAGGGGAAGGAAACGCCGTAAAGAAGAAAGACGATACACATCGTATGGCTGAGGCTAACAAAGCATTTGCTCACTTCAGAGTTTAATTAACCTACTCATATTATTAAACAAAAGCTCCTTTTATAGGAGCTTTTTTCATTTACAATCATACTATTTCCCGTGTTGAAGTATCTTTACATTCTAAATTTAATTCATGAAACGATTTACAATATGTATCATTCTTTGTTTCGGTGTGATTTTTACAAATGCACAAACAAAAGAAAAGGCAAAAAGTAATAAAAAACCGAAAGAATACATCTACCCTTCCAATGTGATAAAATTAAATCTTTCAGGGCTATTATTTAAAAGTGTTGGGGTACAATATGAACGTAAAATTGGTCAACACATTAGTGCAGCTTTGGGTTTCATTTATCGTCCTACATCTGGATTTTTATATTACGATGTTCTTTCGCAAAATACTGCTAATACAGGCTTTAGCACTGAAACAGCTCAAATGTATGGCACAGCCAAAATGGGACGATTGAGCATTACACCAGAGGTAAGATACTATTTCAAAAAAAACACACCGAAAGGTTTATACCTGTCGCCCTTCTTTAGGTATCAACGCGAAGTGACGCCCTTTAAATTCAACTATTATGAAAGCAATGTAAATCCCAACGTTCAGAAAACTGGCAATGCTATCATAAAAGATAATTCTGTTGGCGTTGGAATATTATTTGGATTGCAAATTCTATCAAGAAAAAAATTAGCAATAGATTTTTGGTTTCTTGGTCCTTGGTTTGGCCAAACAAAAAGCACCCTTGTTTCAAAAATAAATACAACAAATATCAATGCTTTCGACAAGGCAATCATAGCATCTAATATGGAACCTGTGTATTACAACTATGCAGTTAATTGGAATGCAAGTGGTATCAATTCAATCAACAAGCGCTATTCAATAGGCGCTCGATTTATAGGAATCAATATAGGATATAACTTCTAAATAGATATTAATCCATTTTCTCTGGCCTCATTTGAGGGAAAAACAATACATCCTGAATACTCGATTCATTGGTCATCAACATCGCTAAACGATCGATGCCAAATCCTATCCCTGATGTAGGTGGCATACCGTATTCCAAGGCACGTAAGAAATCGTAATCGATAAACATGGCTTCATCGTCGCCACGTTCCATCAATTTACTTTGTTCTTCAAATCGAGCACGTTGATCAATTGGATCATTCAACTCAGTATAAGCATTGGCTATTTCTTTACCATTCACCATCAATTCAAATCGCTCAACCAAGCCTTCTTTACTTCGATGCTTTTTAGTCAATGGACTCATCTCTACCGGATAATCGATAATAAAGGTTGGTTGTATGTAATGGTGTTCGCATTTTTCACCAAACAATTCATCAATCAACTTTCCTTTCCCCATTGAATTATCGACAGGAATATTCAATTGCCGGCATACATCTCTTAATCCATTTTCATCTAAATTACTTACATCAAATCCAGTATGTTCTTGAATAGCATCATAAATACTGATACGCTTGTAAGGAGCTTTAAATTCAATTTCATTTTCTCCTACTTTCAATAAAGTTTTACCATTGGATGCCAAAGCTACTTTTTCAAGAAGTTGTTCTGTCGTCTCCATCATCCATATATAATCTTTGTAAGCAACATAAAACTCCAACACTGTGAACTCAGGATTGTGCGTACGATCCATGCCTTCATTGCGGAAATTGCGACTGAATTCATATACAAAATCAAAACCTCCAACCACAAGTCTTTTTAAGTAAAGTTCATTTGCAATACGCAAGTACAATGGAATATCAAGTGCATTGTGATGAGTCATAAATGGCCGAGCAGCAGCGCCACCAGGAATACTTTGCAGTACAGGTGTATCAACTTCTAATGCTCCCATCTCATTCAAAAACTCACGAATACAATTCATCATTTTGGTACGCTTTGCAAATGTCTCACGTACATGAGGATTGATAATTAAATCGGCATATCGCTGACGGTACCTAAATTCCGGATCAGTTACTTCATCAAACACATTACCTTCTTCATCTCGTTTCACTACAGGCAATGGTTTCAAACTTTTTGCTAATAAAGTAACTTCTTTTGAATGAATACTAATTTCGCCTGTTTTCGTTGTAAACATATAACCCTTTACACCAATGATATCTCCTAAGTCAGCCTTTTTAACGACTTCATCAAAAAGTGTTTTATCTTCTTCAGGGCAAATATCATCACGTTTTACATAGCATTGTATAATGCCTTTGGCATCTTGAATTTTGATAAAAAATACTTTGCCTTTATCATTGATGCTCATGATACGTCCTGCAACGATTACGTCAAACGATTCATTATTACTATCAGCATACTGTTTTCTTGCATCTTCGCTATAATGTGATACTGGATACAAAGGTGCTGGATAAGGATCTATACCAATACGTTGTAAATGTGCGAGCTTTTCTCTTCTAATAAGTTCTTGTTCAGATAATGACATGTTCTATGTAGTTGTTAGTTGATATAGGATTATAGAAAAAAGCAATAGGCTTTATACTTATAAAACTATTTTTAAAGTGAACAAAAGTACAATGAAAATTATACTTATAAAAATTCAGATTGAATCAATAAGATTAAACAGTCATCTCACTATTAGTCAACTTACGATATGAAAATGAATTATAAATATGTCGTTTTGCAAAACGAACGGGCGTATCAGAATTTACTAGCTTTACATAAATTGGTTTAGGCACTGCAAAGTATTCGTAACTACTTCCGTTAAGGAAAATGATTTTCAATGTTTGTCCTTTGTATTCATAATCTACAATTGCTGATGTGGTAGTAGTCGATGTATACTCAGGTAATTGCGCTTCAATTGTTTCAGGTGCAATACTAACAAGATAATGATAGGCTTCGATGATCGATTTGCTTCTTTCTTCTGCATTTAAACTTGCTTCATCATTTCCTTGAAACTTATCAGGATGCCACTCTTTCATTAAATTTCGATAAGTCGATTTTAATTCTTTTAATTCAGTTGATTTTGTTGCATTGAATAACTTGCGATAATCTAGGATTTTTTTCATGATGAATTGTTGTACATGCCTATAAGGCACACTTTTTTTGAGGTGCAAAAGTAGCGATTCAATCCATTAAAGATTGATTCTACCGAATGAATAACAATTATATATTAATTACCTCTTATGATGGCCCCTACCTTGCTTTCCAATGATGTTATTATCATTTTCATTTCGCTTTCTACTTCAGCATCAGTAAGTGTGCGATCATTATGATAAAAAGAAAGATTGATTGCATACGATTTTTTATCTAATCCAATTTTTTCGCTTTCAAATACATCAAATAAATCTACATCCTGCAATAGTTTACTTTTTGCTTGTTTAACAGCTTTTTGAATATCATTGAACTCGACATTTTTATCTAATATCAAAGCTAAATCACGCTTCATTAATGGAAACTTAGGTACGACTTTATAAACTACTTTTCTATTTTCATAAAAATCTTTTATCGTATTCCAATCGAGGTCAACATACCATACGGGTTGCTTTATATCAAATTCTTTCAATTTATCTGAAGAAACAGACATCAATTTTCCAATGGCTTGTTTTCTAAAGGAAATAATGAGTTCACTTCCTTCTTGAACATACTCCAACTTCATTGCATTAAATAATCCGTCTAAGATTCCCTTTACATAAAAGACATCAATAGATTTGCTTTTTTCACTCCAATGGGCATCATTGTAATTTCCACTGAAATACAATGCGAGTTTATCTGTTTCTACAAATGCATTATCTATTTGTTTGTATACACGACCAAATTCATAAAACTTTAATTGATTATTTTTACGATTCAAGTTATAAGAAATGGCTTCAAGACCTGTTTCAAGCATTGAATAACGCATTGCATCCAAATTAGCCGAAAGGCTATTCATCATTTTTACCAACTGTGATTGTGCGGGGTAATAAGCTGCATTTGTGATTGAATTAGTAAACAATTCGTAACAACCTTTTGCTACTAACTGTGAAGCAATATGTTTTTTCACATCGAGTTTGTACCCTGTTTGTGCTGGCATTTTATATTCAATTCTACCGGTAAAAGGTATATTGTCTAAGCCATCGATTCGCATAATTTCCTCTACTATATCTGCTTGCATGGTGATATCGGGTTTTGAGAAAGGAACCTTGATGACTGCACCATTCGTCGTTTTTTCTTTAATCCCAAAACATAAACTAGTTAGTATCGATTGAATTTGTTCATCACTATATTGCTTACCTGCCAATGATCGTATACGATTATAATCCAAATTAATCTCTGTAGCTTCCATAGGATTTGGATATACATCTATGATATCAGACGATAATTGTCCTCCTGCGATTTCGCAAATAAGCGATGCGGCTCGTTTAAGCGCATAGATAACTTGACTAATATCAGACCCTTTTTCAAATCGAGTTGCAGCATCAGTTCGCAACCCGTGTCGCATAGAACTTTTACGAATGCTTTCAGGTTGAAACCATGCACTTTCTAAAAAAAGTGAAGTTGTTTGACTTTTAACGCCTGATTGCAAACCACCATAAACACCTGCAATACAAATTTCATTATCATTATTACATATCATTAAGTCTTCTGAACTTAATTCAATTTCTTTGCCATCGAGAGCAGTAAATTTAGTTTTATCGCTTACTGTTTTTACAATAATCTTATTGCCTTTAATTTCATTTAAATCAAACGCATGCAATGGCTGACCACATTCATGCATTACAAAATTGGTGACATCTACAATATTATTGATGGGTCTCAACCCGATTGCTTTCAATTTAGTTTGAAGCCACTCAGGTGAATCTTTCACCTCAATATTTTGAATACACACACCAGCATAGCGAGCACATCGTGTACCGTCTTCTATAACGACATCTATATTCGTCGAATTAGATACATTCGTTTGATTTGCTTCAGTTGGCAACTTTAAAATATAATTTTTCTGATTGGCATTACTGAGATAAGCACATACATCTTTAGCTACACCCATATGGCTCATGGCATCCATTCGATTAGGTGTTAATCCAATTTCATAGATAATGTCCGAGGCAGGTATTTGAAAATAGTCTTTGGCTTGCATCCCCGCATTTAAATGATCGGGCAATAGCATGATACCATCATGACTTGCTCCAAGTCCTAGTTCATCTTCAGCACAAATCATACCTTCACTTTCTTGACCACGTATTTTGGCTTTTTTCATTGTAATAGATTCACCAGAGGATGGATAAATCGTTGATCCAATGGGCGCCACTATCACAGTTTGACCGGCAGCAACATTGGGAGCTCCGCAAACTATATTTAATAATTGATCGCCTCCTACGTTTATTTTTGTCAAGCTCATGTGATCAGAATCAGGATGTTTAATACACTCTATTACTTTACCAATGAGTATTCCTTCTAATCCACCTTTTACAGCTTCATACTTTTCCATACTTTCAACTTCAAGTCCTACGGAAGTCAAAATTGTAGAAAGCTGATTTGGTTCAATCACTTCTGGTAAATATTCACTCAACCAATTATACGATATCGTCATGCCATCATTTTTTAAGTCTGCAAATATAAGCCATATAATTTGAGTCTACTCATTGGCAAAAATTAGATTTTATTCATACAAAAATTGGCTTATCAGATAAAAAAGTGCATTTTAGCCAATTGTTTTTTTTGTTTTTTTTGCAATTGCAATTAAGTATTTATTTCTACACAAAACCTGTGCATTACTCAACTTTTGTATGCATAAGATTTAAATAATGTGTATATCCTAGTTTGGCGGGTAGCAAAAGTGTTAATAACTTTGTTAGTATCGACTGAATACCGTTGAATAAGTATTTTTATCAACGAGCAATTGAGAGTAGTAAAAATCACTTTACATTCGTTCGATTTCCAAAAATAATAATATAATAACTTTAGTATAAAATGGCCGTTTCGAATAAACTGAATACACGTAGTAAAAAACCTGATCTATCTCCTCTTCTATATGGCAAAATGCCACCTCAGGCACCTGATCTTGAAAGTGCCATACTCGGTGCGATCATGTTGGAACCTCAAAAGTTGGCTGAAGTACTTGAAATTATTCAATCTGAAGAATGTTTTTATTCCGATGCCAATCAGCGAATTTATGGTTCTATTCGTCGTTTATTTGACAAAGGATCTCGTATTGACTTCATGACAGTATGTGAAGATTTAAGAAAAAACAGTGAACTAGAAATGGTTGGCGGTAGCTACTATGTTACAAGTCTTACACGTGATGTAGTGAGTAGTGCTCACATTGAAGAACATGCTCGTATTGTGATGCAAAAGTATATCATGCGTGAGTTGATTCGTATGAGTGGTACAGTAATTAGTGATGCGTATGAAGATACAACAGATGTATTTGACTTGCTCGACAAAGCTGAAACAAATCTTTATGAAATTACAGATAAACATCTTAGAAAAAACTTTTTAGGCATCAACTCTATTCTTGCTAAAACAATCCATGAGATAGAAGCACAAGCAAATAAAAAAGATGACTTAACGGGTGTTCCATCTGGATTCCGTGATTTGGATAAAATCACATCTGGTTGGCAAAAAACGGATCTTATTATATTAGCAGCACGTCCGGCGGTAGGTAAAACAGCCTTCGCCTTGAACTTGGTTATGAATTCTGCACTTAGTAAAACACAACCCAAAGGTGTGGCCTTTTTCTCATTGGAGATGAGTGCAGGTCAACTCGTAAAACGTATGCTATCGGCTGTAACAGAAGTGCCTTTGAGTAAAATTACGAAAGGACAACTTGACCCACATGAGTTGGTACAAATACACCAACGAATGTCAAAACTAGCATCAGCCTCTATTTTTATAGATGATCAAGCTGCCTTGAATATATTTGAATTAAGAGCTAAATGTAGACGATTAAAACAAAAACACGATATTGGTTTGGTAATCATCGATTATCTACAATTGATGCAAGGCTCGGTAGAAAAAGGTGGAAATCGTGAACAAGAAATTTCAAAAATATCGCGCGATCTTAAAGGACTTGCGAAAGAACTTGAAATACCTATTATAGCCTTATCCCAATTGAATCGTTCTGTAGAAAGTAGAAAAGATGGGGCAAAAATGCCTCAGTTAAGCGATCTTCGTGAATCGGGGGCCATTGAGCAAGATGCGGATATGGTTATGTTCTTATACCGTCCTGAATATTATGGACTTGATAAAAATCCTGAAGGTCAACCCGTAGAAGGTGAAACTTGGATAAACATTGCGAAACATCGTAATGGAAAAACCGATGTAGTAAAAGTAAAAGCAGTGCTTGCATTTCAGAAATTTGAAGACATGCCAGAAATGAATGACTTCGGAGTACCAATTCAACCTATAGAAGATCCTAAAGCAGGAATTAAAGGATCCTATGGCGATGGACCAAAATTATCGATTGATACAAGTGTAAGTGTTCGTTCTGCAAAATTTGACGAATATAATCCTGAAGAAGAAGATGAGTTCAAACCAAAACCTGAAGAAAACGATCAAGAAGAAGAATTAGGCTTCTAGTTGCTTTTTAATATCTATTATACTATTCTGTCCATTTTAATACAAACTCAGTACGTCTGTTTTTTGCTCGACCTTCTTCTGTTTCATTATCAGCAATAGGTTTTATATCACCATAGCCTATACTTTCAATCCTTGAAGAACTGATTCCTTTTTGGACTAAATAATCACGACAAGCATCAGCTCTTTTTTGAGAAAGTTCAAGGTTTAATTTTTCACTCCCTTTATTGTCCGTATGCCCTTCAATATCAAGTATAAAGGGTTCTTGACTAAGCATAATAGCAGCAATTTCATCAAGATTTTTAAACGAGGTCGAATCTATAATAGCACTATTCGATTTGAAATAAATCCCTTTGGCAGCCAAATCCACTTTCTGTCTAATTTCTTTTTTAATAAAAGGACAACCATTATTTGCTTCAAATGTTTCATCAGGACATGCATCAATTTCATCATTAAATCCATCATTGTCTCTATCAGGAATCGGACAACCTTTGTATCTGACCAGTCCCGAATCCTGTGGACATTGATCAATATTATCATA